>JBAUOP010000064.1:0-37594 GCA_049579805.1 Acidobacteriaceae bacterium | reverse complement strand
GGCTTCAGCCCGGGGAACCAGCGTCGCAAAGGAACTCGGGCTTTAGCCCCGGGCGTTGTATCAGGGCACGACGTCTCAGTCGTGCCGCAACGCCTTAAACAACTCAGTCATCCCGAGCGAAGCGCCGGGAAAGATCCCCCCAGCGCTGAACGCTGCCTCCCGGCGCGCAGCCGAGGGACCCCCGTAGCGAAACGAGCGGCACACGCCACAACAAATCTGCGCGCGGAGGGAATCGGTCGCGCAGCGGCCGAAAAAAGAACTCAAGCGGTGCCGGCACGAAAGCGGCAGATACAGGTCTCAGCTCTTGAGGCTTTGTATCAGAGCACGACTTTTTTGTATCAGGGCACGACTTCCAGTCGTGCCGTAAAGATCGCCAAAAAACCGGGCTTTAGCCCCTGCGCGCAGCGGCCGAAAAGGTGCTCAAGCGTTGTCGCCCTTCCTGCCCTGTGGAACATATTCGCCTTTTCTTCCCTATACTGTCCTCATGGGCGAAATGAAACGCCAGATCGCCTGGGAAAACGAAGAGCGGCACCGAGACCGCTTCGCCTCCACCCTGGTCATCGCCGCGTCGATCATTGCGGCGGTGCGATTGGCCCGCGACGACATCAGCACATCCTCCCCCCGGCTTCTCACCGCCGTCGCGGACAGCGTGAACCTCGCCCGCCTGATCCTGAAAAGAGTCACAGGACGGTAGCCCGGCCTGTCGCGGAAACCCAAAATAACGTCGTCATCCGGAGCGAAGCGCCGGGAAAGATCTCTCCAGCGGTGAAAGCAGCGTCCTGGCGCGCAGCCGAATAGCCTGCCCTGGGCGAGTCGGCGCCAGCCGGAGAGTCGAACGGGGACCCCCGTAGCGAAGCGGAGTGCCCGCGTCACGACAACACTGCGCGCGGAGGGAATCGGTCGCGCAGCGGCCGAAAAAGAACCCAAGCGGTACCGCTGCTGAGTCGGCAGATCAGGCTTCACCCTCTGAGGTTTCGTATCAGGGCCCGACTTCAGTCGTGCCGCAAATCACCACAATGCAACCGGGCTTTTGGCCCCTGCGCTCTTCCGTCCCAGATCATCGACACGCTCCCCGCGTCGAGCCGTGGTTAGCAGAGAAGCCAGCGTCCAAAAATGGGACAACGAGACTAGCCGGAACCACTGTATTGTTCCCGTAGCTCTTCCAACATCGTGAAATGATGATGGCTCCAACACACGAAGAGGAGGGGCAGTGGCCAAAGCCAAAATGAGGAGATTGACAAGGCAGCGGAGGACGGAGGCTGAGACCCTCCTGCAGAGATCTGCCGATCTCCAGCACGCCTTTTGGGATGCCTTGCTAAGTTTGGAGCAGTCGTTGGGCGTCCTCATCGACGAAACCCGCGACATCTCCGATTGGAGCATCGATCAGATCCGTTCCTGCGCCGAAGACGACGTTGGGCCTATCGCCTGGCAGGATCATGTCGGGACTGTGGAGCGGTAGAGGGATTTAGCTTGGCGCAACGTCAGGAGATCGTTCCCGATCAGCGTCGATCTCAGCAAACCGTTCTAAGAGACTCCGAATCTCGCGCTCGGCAAAGGACTGGCAGTCCGTATACAGCTTCGCTAGCAGAGACGGCAGAGCTGTTGCAAGCGAGGCATTGATCCGCTCAGATTCTGGAAATTCACCCCTAAACGCCCGAATCTTGGCGACACGTTCAGCTAGTTGGGTCGTCCTCTCAGACGGATTCGGCCAAATCTCGCCCCAGTATCTGCAGGTGCGACAGGACCCGGTACAGCGCTCTCCATCGTGCGACAGAAACGAAGCCCACCCGGATGTAGAGAGAGCTAAAGTCCGGAGCGAGTCATCGCGCCGCTTCTCGCTGTTACATCTTCTGCACGCAACCAGCACGTTGCCCGGAATGTGCAGGCCGACTCGATAGCGATTCATTCCGTCAAGATGCTCAACGACGCACCCGGTATTTTCGAGCGGGAGACCGCAATATGGGCAACGGTTATCAAAATAGCGACGCACGATCTCGCCATATTCCTCACTGTCAACTCGGAGTCTGGATCTTTGAGAAATCCGTCGGCTCAACTCGTGGAGGAACATGCTCACGAGTTTATTTGCGACATCAGACTTAGCCCGCCGTGTCGCGGTGCGTAGCTGCGAGGTGGCGTCGGTCACCTCATCTCTCCAAGGAGCCACGCCACGTTCACTCCCAATGCCTCAGCAAGCGCCTTGACCTCATAATCAGCAACGCGGCGCAGATTGTTTTCGATTTTTGCTATCGCAGCGCGATCAAGCTGAACACCAAGGCGTGCAAGCTTTCCGGACAGCGCGTCCTGAGTAAGCACCGGCTTCGCGGCGGCACGAGCCTCAGCGACCTTCTCACCCACGATGTTCAGCCGCTTGGGGCGCTTGCTCACGCGGAGAGGGTACCGGGTTGGGGCAGCAAAAGTGTTCTAGATTAGAACATTCCCGGAGCAATGATCCCTCAGATCCTCCCGCCCCTTACCTTCGTACCGTCCAGCCTTCACTTTCCGCTTGCCCAAAGCTCTCCAGTCCTGCATCCTGATAATGGTTAGAAATAGATCCGACAGAAGCCTCGCCAAAAAGCGGGGCTTTTTCAGTTCTGGAGGCTTCGTGAGTACCTGTCATTACCTGCTCGACAACGGCCAGCGCTGCCGCTGCTTCGCCAACCGGCATTCCGACTACTGCCGCCACCACCAGCCGCACCACCTCCAACGCCGCCAGCCAACCCACTCCCTCAACCGCCTCGAAGCCGAGCCCCGCCCCATGACCCGCCACGAAATGAGCATCGGCTGGCGCGGCTATCACGCCTGGATTCGAGAAGCCAACGATCCCGAAGAACTCCAGGAGGTCGTCGACATGATCCTCACCGCCCTCGGCAACCGCAACATCTCGCCCCGCTCCGCCGGCCTCCTCCTCCAGGACATCGAAGACCGCCGCCGCCAGCTCGACCGGATGCAAACCCTCTCGCCAGCCCTCCGGCAACAGGCAGAAGCCCTCCTGGCTCAGCTCCAGGCCACGCCAAACGGAGGAGTCCCCTGCTAAGTGATCCCGAATGAATCAACTGCCGAGCAGACGCCCCCTGCCTCCCGTGCAACAGACAGAAAGGAAGCAGCTTACAAAAACGTTGACATCCAAAAACAATCGAAAATTCGGTCGCCGCGATCCTTGCCCCACTGCAAAGCCCAAACCCCGGTACCTCCGTTCCGGTACAGCCGTTCCGGTACATCGGTTTGAGAGTAACCCCCTAACGGGGCACGCCGTCACAGAGTCGCCTTCCCTTCAAGTGCTATAGAGATGGAGTTGCCCCGCGCTGCATACTGACCGCAGTAACAAGCGCGGAGGCACGAAATCCCGCTCTGAGGCCCTTTTTCATGCATGATTTGATTCTTGCCTTCGCCTTTGTCGCTATGGTCGCCGCACCCGCCATGGTCGCCGCCATCGGTGGCCGAAAAGAGTACAACCCCGAACCTGAAACACACCCCGTCCTCCCCGCCCGCGGCGACCTGCCCTTCGAATCCCGCCGTACCCTTCCGCCGGCCCTCCCAAAAACCTTCACCGCGAAAAAGCCCTCCGTCACCACCGAAATCCGTACCCTGCCCATCCATCACGCCCGCGGCCTCGCCAACCGCTAAGGCTCACCCGCGAGGCGATCCATTCGGCAAGCGGGGCTCCCGGCCCCAGCTCCGCTTTGCTACGCTCTGTCTCTATGGAGCCTCTTCTCGTCGCTCTGCTCGGTCCCACCGGCAGCGGCAAAACGGCCCTCTCGCTCGCTCTCGCCCGCCGCTTCCCCGCAGAAATCGTCAGCTGCGACTCCGTTGCCGTCTATCGCGACATGGAAATCGGCACCGCCAAACCTTCCCTCGACGAGCGCCGCCAGGTCCACCACCACCTCATCGACATCCTCCCTCCCGACCGCTTCTGCACCGCCGGGGACTACAGCCGTCTCGCCCGCAACGCCCTGGCGGAGATCACCGCCCGTGGCCGTCTCCCCATCGTGACCGGTGGGACCGGCCTCTATCTCCGCGCTCTCCTCGACGGCCTCTTCCCCGGCCCGCGGCGCTCCGAAGACCTCCGCCACCGCCTCGCCGAGAGCGCACGCCGCCACGGCCCGGCCTGGCTGCATCGTCTCCTCAGCCGGCTCGATCCCGCGTCCGCCGCGCGCATCCACGCCAACGACCAACCGAAGCTCATCCGCGCCCTCGAAGTCTGCCTCACCGGGCGCCAGCCTCTCACCCAGGCCTGGCAGGCTGGCCGCGATCCTCTCACTGGCTACCGCATCCTCCGCATCGGCCTCGATCCGCCCCGCGCCGCGCTCTATGAACGACTCAACGCCCGCGCCCGCGACATGTTCGCCCGGGGCCTCATCGATGAAACCCGCGCCCTCCTCGCCCGCTACGGCGATGCTCCCCGTGCCTTTGACTCCCTCGGTTACCGCCAGGCCCGCGCCGTTCTCCGCGGCCAGATGACCGAGGCCGAGGCCCTCGCCGCCACGGCCCAGGGCCACCGCAATTACGCTAAACGCCAACTCACCTGGTTCCGACGCGAGCCCGATGTCCACTGGCTCCCCGGCTTCGGTGACGACCCCGCGATTTCCGCTCAGGCCGTCGAGCTCGTAGAGTCAAACCTCTGATGGTTACCGCCT
Source organism: Acidobacteriaceae bacterium (assembly GCA_049579805.1). Classification (GTDB taxonomy): domain Bacteria; phylum Acidobacteriota; class Terriglobia; order Terriglobales; family Acidobacteriaceae; genus Palsa-343. The sequence goes on along the minus strand of JBAUOP010000064.1, from coordinate 32,960 downwards.
CCCGCCCGCATTCAGCCGCCCCCGGCATCGTGGCCTCGTCCGTCGCCGACCCTCTGCTCCTCCGCATCCTGCCGCTCCTGCTCACGCCCCTCGTCCTGCTCACCCACGGCTACCACCCCTTCGCCGGAGACGCCGGAATCTACACAGCGGGCGTCCGCCACATCCTGGACCCCGCGCTCTACCCGCGGAACGCCGTCTTCGTCGCTGCCTTCACGCATCGCTCCGTCTTCCCCTGGGTCCTCGCTGGCATCGTCCGCCTCACCCGGCTGCCCCTCGCGTGGATCCTCCTCGCCACCCATCTCCTTTCGATCTGGCTCTTCCTCCTGGCCGCGGAACGCCTCGCGGCGCGCCTCTTTCCCTCCCGTTCCGCTCGGATCTTTGCCACCGTCCTGGCGGCCGCCTGCTGCGCATTGCCGGTTGCCGGAACCGCTCTCGTCCTCATGGATCCCTACGTTACCGCCCGATCCTTCTCCACGCCCCTCAGCCTGCTGGCGGTCACCGCCACACTCGATCGCCGCTGGCCCCGCGCCCTCCTCCTCATGGCCGTCACGATCGCCGTGCACCCGCTGATGGGCGTCTACACGGCAGCCTTCGTCCTGCTGCTCGCCCTGGTCGCCTCCGGCAGCATCCGCACCGCCCTCGTTCTCTGCACCGCCGCCTTCCTGTTTGCCGGAACCGTCTTCGCCCTCGCCCACAGCGGCTCCGTCGATCCCGCTTACCGCCAGGCCGTCTCCCTCGCGCCTCGTTCCTTCCTCTTCTTCGCCCGCTGGCGCTGGTACGAAGTCCTCGGACTCCTGCTCCCCCTTGCGCTCTTCGCCCTGGCCTTCCGCCGGCTCGGCGCCCGCACCTCCACCGGCGCACTCTGCCTCACGTCGATCCTTCTCGGAACCACGGCAGTCCTCATCGCCGCCTGCTTCGTTCCGCCCGCCGGACCTTACCTCCTTGTTCCCCTTCAGGTCCTCCGCAGCTTTCACCTGATCTACTGCGTCGGCGTCATCCTCTGCGGCGGCCTGCTCGCTCGTCTCGCGCAGCGATCCCGCTGGATCCCCGCGACCCTCCTCGTCCTCCTCTTCTCCGGAATGTTCTTCGTCCAGCGCGTCGAATGGCCCGGCGGCCGCCGCGTTGAATGTCCTGGCCTCGTCCCCGTCAACCCGTACGTTCAGGCCTTTATCTGGATCCGCACCCACACCCCGCGCAACGCCGTCTTCGCCTTCAATCCCGGCCTCGTCTACCGTCCCGGCGAAGACGAGCAGGGCTTCCGCGCGCAGAGCGAACGCGATCAGCTCGCCGACGACAAGGACGCGGGCGTCGCTGCCGTCATCCCCTCGCTGGCCCCGCGCTGGGCGCTCCAGCGCAACGCCGAAATGTCGATCGATCAGATGTCCGACGCCGAACGCATCGCCGATCTCCGGCCCCTCGGCGCCACCTGGCTCCTGCTGCCGCCCGCCGCGCCCACCACCCTCCCGTGCCCGTACCGCAACCTCGCCATCCAGGTCTGCCGCCTCACCCGCTGACTTCTCCGCCGGCCGCCCCAAAAAACAAAAGGCCCGAGCAAGCGCCCGAGCCTTCAACTCTCTATTCCCTGTTGCCTATTGCCTGTTGCCTGCCCTACTGCACCGTCAGCGCCACGCACACTGCACCCGAACAGCTCGAGTCCGACGACGTCGCATTAGTGATGGCCGTCCCGTTGGTCGAATACGCCGAGATCAGTACCGTGTAGGCCCCCGCAGGCGTGCCATAGTTTGGCGACGGCTTGTAGTGCTCATAACTGTACCGTGAGTTGCAGGCGCTCAGACCCAGCATGCCTGCACCCAGCAGCATCACCAGTCCCAGCACACGCAGCGCCATCCAGTGCTTCCGCCGCACTGCGCCCACACCCGCCAGCGCCAGCATTCCGGGCAACACCAGCGCCCATACCGTCCGCGCCCCACCCCGCGGCCCCGGTTCCTTCCTGGTCGCCCCTGAGGTTGCCAGGGTCGTGATCTGCAGCGCGCTCTGAATCGATCCATTCGCCGGCGGCGTTACCACCGCGGGATTGAACGTGCACGTCGACTGCCCCGGCAGACCCGAGCACGAGAGGTTCACCGCTTCCGCAAAGCCGTTCTGCGAGGTCACCGTCAGGTTGATCGTGCCAAACTGCCCTGGCGTCAGGCTCAGCGACGACGGGCTCGCCGTCACCGTGAACCCTGGCAGCGTGCTCGCCGCGTCCGTGCTCACCGGCGTGCTCGCCGACGAAGCCGCAAACGCCGCATCGCCGTGATACACCGCCGTCACGCTTCTGGCCCACGTTGGAGGATTGGTCAGGTGCAGCGTCGCCTCGCCGTCCTGCACGAAGACCGACCCCAGCGATCCCTTCGCCGTTTCAAAGCTCACCGAGCCCTCGGAGACCGCCGCGCCGCCGAAATCGGCCACCGTCGCGGTGAGCGACAGCACACCGCCACCACTGGTTTCCGCCGACACCTGGGTCCGCGTGGCGACCTGCGCCTCTGCAGTCCATCCGATTGCGCCGAGAAATAAGAGGGTGAGCAAACCCGGGACGACGGCCAGCCCCCGCAGCGGCCAATTTGCATTGCATTTCCGGAACAGCAGATTCATTCGTGAGGAACTCTCTAGAGAAAACACCCGCGCCCGCCCTCGCCGCACCCGGCATTTCTCCGCCCTGGTGCCCACAGCTGGTTGCCTGCGCTGGATAGCCTATTGTATCCGAGCCGCCCACCCTCCGGAACCCGCCGCCCCCTGCATTCCCGCTCCATCGGAGTTAGGATCGTAGGTTGCGCATCTGCATTCATTGAGGCATACCGTTATGGCCACTTCGCTCTCCGCCCGCCCCCAGCTCCAGTACCTCACCGGCCAACTCGACGAACTGAAGAAAAAGGGCACTCATTTCCGCCTCCGCGTCCTTGACGACGAGCAGGCCCCGGTCTGCACCTACGACGGCAAACGCGTCATCAATCTTGCCTCCAACAATTATCTCGGCCTCTGCAACCACCCGAAGCTGCGCGAAGCCGCCATCCAGGCCATTAAGGACTACGGCGTCGGCTCCGGCGCCGTGCGCACCATCGCCGGCACCATGAAGATTCACATGGAGCTGGAAGAAAAAATCGCCCGCTTCAAAAACGTCGAAGCCTGCGTCGTCTTCCAGAGCGGATTCGCCGCCAATGCCGGCACGGTCTCCGCCATTCTTGGCAAAGAAGACTTCATCGTCTCCGACGAGCTCAACCACGCCTCCATCATCGATGGCGCCCGCCTCTCCCGCGCCAAAATCAAGGTCTTCCGCCACAAAGACGTCGCCCACGCCGAAGAGCTCCTGAAAGAAATTCAGAATGAGCCCGGCCACAAACTCCTCATCACCGACGGCGTCTTCTCCATGGACGGCGACATCGGCCCCGTCGACAAGCTCTCTGACCTCGCCGAAAAATACGGCGCCATCATGATGGTCGACGACGCCCACGCCTCCGGCGTGCTGGGCCGCAATGGCCGCGGCACCGTCGATCATTTCCACTGCCACGGGCGCGTCGACGTCCAGGTCGGCACGCTCTCCAAGGCCATCGGCTCTCTCGGCGGCTACGTCTGCGGCTCCAAAGACCTCATCGATTACCTCTACCACCGCGCCCGGCCGTTCCTCTTCTCCACCTCGCATCCGCCGTCCGTCACCGCCACCTGCATCGCGGCGTTTGACCTTCTGGAATCCGAACCCGAGCGCATCGAGCGCCTCTGGGAAAACACCCGCTACTTCAAAGGCGAGCTCGGCCGCCTGGGATTCAACATCGGCGGCGTCAACACCCCGGCCAGCGAAACGCCGATTACGCCCATCATCATCGGCGACGGCCGCCTCACCATGGACTTCTCCCGCGCCCTCTTCGATGCGGGGGTGCTGGGCACGGGCATCGCCTTCCCGACGGTCCCCGAAGGCAAAGCCCGCATCCGCACCATCATGACCAGCGAGCACACCAGAGAGCAGCTCGACCAAGCCCTCACCACCCTCGAGAAAACCGCAAAGAAGCTGGGGATTCTCGCCTAAATCCTCAACTAAAACGAATGTCGTTCCGAGCGAAACGCCGGGAAAGATCCGTCCAGCGGTGAAAGCAGCTTCCCGGCGCGCAGCCGAGGGACCCCCGTAGCGAAACGAGCTGCCCGCATCAAGAAATTCCAGGGGCGGAGGGATCGGTCGCGAAGCGGCCGAAAAAGATCTCAAGCGGCTGGGCGCTCACCGCCCTAATCCCTGCCTTCCGAAATCACCGCCACTTCATTCGGCTCCAGATCCACCGTGTCCCCGCTCAGCACCCGGGTTGCCGGAGGATTTTCCCCAGTCGAAGGAGCCACATACTCGATCCGCACCCCTCTAAACCCGGCCGGGAGCCGAAACGTTTCGCTCTTCAGCCGCTTGTTAATGGCAAGAATGGACCTGCCTCGATGGGTTTCAAATGCCTGCAGCGTCACATCGTCGCTCACTTCTTCCGTCTCCACCAGCCGGTCGCCGGGACCGAAGTTGTCCTTCAATAGCTTCAGCGTCCAGAAGCGCGCGTTCGGCCTCGCCGTCACATAATCCATCATGGAAACGCTCGGATACTGCGTCGGATAACCAACCAGCTGCGACTCCCCGACGACATCGATTCCCATTCTCGCCAGATGAACATACAGGTCGGCATAGAGAGCTGAGGCCAGGTTCCAGTACGCACCTGGGATCGCCGTACCATCGCCCGGCTGGTTGTCGGTGGGGAGAATCACGCCCAGTTCGTCGAGATCGGTCTTCGTCGCGGGTGAAAGACGTTTGCGAATCTCCTCCACATACCGCACCGTGTTCAGGAATCCCTCTTCCTGATCGAAGAACGTGTATTGCCAGGTCTCCGGCGTCTCCCCACTCCGCGGAGTCGCATAAAAGTGATAGCTGATAAAGTCCGGAAGCTTTCCACCGATGTGATGAGCCGGATTCAGAAAATACTCGAACATCTCAGGGTGATGGCTGGGGTCGGCCAGCGCAAGCGCCACAAACTTCAGCTGTGGATCGACTTTCAACATGGCCGCCGACACCGCGTCGTAAAACCGGGTGTACGACTCCGGAGTCCAGCGGTGCTCGGCGTCGACCTCGTTCAGAACTTCCCAGTACGCGATCTTGTAGTGGTGATCCGACGCATGCCATTTGCCGAATTCGTCCCTGAACCCTCCCTGGGTATACCAGCCAATCAGCCGCGCAAAGTAATCGCTCACCTCTTTCATGGATGGATCGCGCAGCTCGGTCCCCTGCGTGTAGTCCCAGTCGACCTGATTGGGATCTTCGGGATAGGTCACCGGACGCGCCGTTTTGAACATCCAGGCCGGGATCGTGCTGAAGTTCAGGACGACTGAGTGTCCCGCAGTCGCTTTCATGAAATCCTCGACCACCGGGTCGATATGGGAGAAATCCCATGACGTGTGACCGTTCGCCGGCGCCTTCAGCTCCGCAACAACTAAGCGCGGATAGGGAAACCACGGCACGTAGCGAACATAGTCAGCCCCAAGCGCATGCAGAGCCTGAAAGGTGGAGACATGCAGACGGGAGCCGGCCAGCAACTGCGGATTGACGACCACCTGAAGCGTCGGCGTCGAGCGTGAAACCGCCACCACAGTACCCCAATGCACCTCGACCGGCTTTGTCTGGCCCTGCACGGCTGCCGCAAGGCCCACGCAAAAGGAAAGCAGGAGAGAAGCGGATCTGAACACGTCCCCACTCTACTCGCGTCGCGTCCCCGGCAGGCAACTCCCCGCCGCCTGACACTCACCGCGGCCCCCTCTGGGCTCTCTGTGCCCTCTGTGGTAAACGCCCCTGTATCCTGTCAGCAACGTCCCATCATGAAGTCCCTCACAATTTCCGTCATTCTTGGGCTGGCCCTGGCCGGCTCCGCCTCTGCCCTGCGCTCCGTCGCTCCTCCGCCCGCGCCCACGCAAACCACCAACTCCGACGTCACCGCCCGCCGCAAGGCCCTCAACGAACTCTTCGCCGAATACTGGGAAGATCGTCTCAGCCACGCCCCCGAATTTGCCTCCACCATCGGCGACAAGCGCTTCAACGACCAGCTCACCGATTACTCCGTCGACGCTTATAACCAGCAACTCGCCAGCGGCCGCGCCTTCCTCACCCGCCTCGGCCAGATCGATACCACCGGCCTCTCCGACCAGGAAATCCTCAGCAAAGACCTCCTCGTCCGCGAACTCATCGAGCAGCAGGAAGAATCCCGTTTCAAGCCCTGGGAGATGCCGGTCAACCAGTTCAGCGGCCTCCAACTCTCGCTGCCCCAGCTCGCCGCCCGTCTCAGCTTCACCAGCGTGAAGGACTACGACGACTACATCGCCCGCCTCAACAAGGTCCCCACCGCCTTCCGCCAGATCACCGACAACATGCTCACCGGCGTCGACGATCACCGCGTACCGCCGAAGTACCTCCTCGAAAAAGTCCTCGTCCAGGTCAACGCCATCGCCGCACAAAAGCCCGAGGACAGCCCCTTCGCGCGACCGCTCAAAAAATTCCCCGCCACGATCTCCGCCGCCGACCAAACCCGCATCCACGACCGGGTGCTCGCCGCCATCACCCACCAGGTCGACCCTGCCTACCAGCGCTTCGCCAAATTTCTCCAGGCCGTCTATATCCCCGCGGGCCGCACCGATCCCGGCGTCTGGTCGCTCCCCGACGGCGCCGCCTACTACGCCTTCCGCATCCAGCAGAGCACCACCACCGACATCCCCGCCTCGCAGATTCACCAAATCGGGCTCGATCAGGTCCAGGAGGACGAAGCCCAGGAGCTCGTCATCGCGAAGAAGCTCGGCTACCCGAGCATCGAGGCTCTCCGCCAGGCCATCGCCGCCAACCCCAAACTCCACCCCACCTCCGCCGGCCAGCTCCTCGACGCCTTCCGCGGCTACATCAATGGCATGCGCCCGAAGCTTCCCGAGCTCTTCACCCGCCTGCCCAAAGCACCCTTAGTGGTCGAAGCCGTTCCCGCATACATGGCCAAAGACCAGGCCCCCGCCTACTACGAAGAAGGCACCGCCGACGGCTCCCGCCCCGGCACCGTCTTCGTCAACACGTACGATTACCAGCACCGCTCCCTCGCCACCGTCGAGTCCATCGCCTATCACGAAGGCCTGCCCGGCCATCACCTGCAGATTTCCATCGCCCAGGAGCTCACCGATCTGCCCGCCTTCCGCCGCTACCTCCACTACACGGCCTACACCGAAGGCTGGGGCCTCTACGCCGAACACCTCGGCAAAGACATCGGCTTCTACCAGGACCCTTACTCTGACTTCGGCCGCCTCGAGTCCGACGAGTTCCGCGCCATCCGCCTCGTCGTCGATACCGGCGTCCATTCCGAGCACTGGACCCGTCAGCAGATGGTCGACTACTTCCATCAGCACAGCGGCCTCGATGACGCCACCATCAACGCCGAAGTCGACCGCTACATCGCCTGGCCCGCCCAGGCCCTCGGCTACAAACTCGGGGCCATGGAGATCCTCGCTCTCCGCGACCGCGCCCGGCAGGCCCTCGGCTCAAAATTCGATCTCCGCACCTTCGACGACGAGATCATCGACTCCGGCCCGCTCCCCCTCGATGTCCTCGACCAGCGCGTGACCGACTGGATCAGCGCCCAGCAAAGCGGCAAACAGCCGTGACCCGCAGTCTGGCAGTCAAAATCGGCGGCTGGATCGCTCTGCTGCCCCTTGTGTTCCTGACCGCGATCTGCCTCATCAAGTATGCGGTCTGGAGTGCGGTGGTCAGCGGCGGCTCCGGACTCTCCAGCCAGCAGGCTCTGCTAACCCACGCGAAGCGCCTTGCCCATCTCTGGGTGTCTGGGCTCGCCACGGCGGAAATCACCGCGACCATCCTCCTGTTCGCGCTTCTGCCCGCCCGCCTGCGCCTGTTCCGCTTGATCGTTCCCGTCCTCGCCATCCCGATCATGGCCGGCGCGATCGCCTATATCCTCGTGACGATCGGCCAGCACGCACACTAAACTCACCTCTGTAACCTGTAACCCGTAAACTGTCCGCCCAGCCCCTGTACCCTGTACCCTGTACCCATCCCCATGAGCGCCTCCACCAATATCTCTGCGCCCCGTGCGCCTCGCGGCCGCATCTTCACCCATACCCGTCTCCTGATCCTCCTTGCTCTCATCGCCGGGCTCGTCCTCTGCTTTGTTTTCTCGTGGAGCACCCGCGATGCTGTCGCGAACCTCGCTTTCCTCCGCGCCCGCCGCGGCTCCGCGCACTCCCCTGTCGACCTCGCTCCCTGGCAAACCGCACAGACCCTCGCCTCACTCGCCGTCAGCTCCGAGGAACACGAATACGCACGTGAAGCCGAACGCCTCGCCGATCACGAAGTCGACCAGGCCTTCGCTGCCGCACTCCGCTCCGCTGAGCTCCAGAGCCGCCACCGGACCCTCACCGGCCAGGCGCTTGTCCTCTCCCACCGCGTGACCCAACTCCAGCAGGAAGTCGCCCAGGACCAGACCCTGGTCAATCACCTCAAAGCCAAAGCAGCGGCGCCCGCGCCCACCGCAAAGACAGTCGCCTCCGGCGCCGACTCCCTCCAGGTTGCCCAGGCCCAGCTCGGCCTCGACTCCGACCAGCTCACCGACGCCCAGGGCGATCTCGACCGCGCCACCGGCAACACCAGCATCGTCATTCAGAACGAGCTCGCCGCTCACCAAGCCTCCATGAGCCAGTACGAGAAGGCCCAGCAGAACGGCGACAGCCAGACCGCCATCCTCACCCTCAAACGCCAGGGCACCCTCATCGGGCGGCTCAATTCATGGTTCAGTCAGCGCTCCCGCTACACCTCGCTCCAGCAGGCGCTCGCCGCAGCGCAAAACGACGCCCTCACCCTCACCGCCGAGCACAATTCCCTGGAATCCAGCGCCAACGCGGCCGCCTCCAATCCCGCTGCCGCTACGCTCTCTCAGATCCAGGACCGCACCACCCAGCGTCAGATCCTCTCCATTGACGACGACCGCATCCAGACCGATCAGCAACTGGCCACCGTCTACTCCAAATGGAGCGACCAGGTTCTCCTCCAGCACCGCATCGTCCTCCATCTCATCCTGCAGTCGCTGGAAATCATTCTCCTCATCGTCCTCGCCATGATCCTCGGCGACGCCCTCATCCGCCGCCTCCTCGCCCACCCCGCGCTCGACCGCCGCCAGACCCAAACCCTCCGCACCATCTTCGAAGTCGGTATGCAGGTCATCGGCCTCGTCCTCATTGTCATGGTTCTCGTCGGTCCGCCTCAGCAGACCGCCACCATGATCGGCCTCGCCACCGCCGCCCTCACGATCGCCCTCCAGGACTACATCCTCGCCTTCATCGGCTGGTTTATGCTCGTCGGCAAAAACGGTATCCGCGTCGGCGACCGCGTGGAGATCAACGGAGTCTGCGGCGAGGTCATCGATTTCGGCCTCATGAGCACAACCCTCCTCGAAACCACGGGTCTAGCCCAGACCGGCGATCCTACCGGCCGCACCGTGACCTTCCTCAACAGCTATGCCATCCGCGGACAGCTCTTCAACTTCTCCAGCGAAGGACAGTGGCTCTGGGACGAGATCACCGTCAGCGTCCCGGCCAGCGACGATATGAACGCCATTGCCAAAAGCATCGAAACCGCCGCCTGCGAAGAAACCGAGGAGAACGCCCGCCTCGCCGAGCAGGAATGGAAACACAGTGCCCGGTCCACCACTCTCAGCCGCCTCAGCGCCTCCCCCGTCGTGACCTTGCGACCCTCCGGCGGCAGCATCGATCTCCAGCTGCGCTACGTCACCCGCGCTTCCGACCGCTTCGAGGTCCGCGACCGCCTCTACCGCCGCGTCCTCCAGCTGCTCCACGAGAAGAACGTCGGAAACAACCCGGGGAAGACCGCGCCGCGCGCCCCCGCGCTCATCGGCTGATGGGCGTTCCCTGCAACCTGGAACCTGTGACCTGTAATCTGTTCTTCAGTGCCTCGGCCACCACCCGCCGCACTTCCTCCAGTTCCGTTCCCACTACCTCCATTCGTGGCGGACGCACCCGCGCACTCCCCGTTCCCGTCTCCTGCTGCACCTGCTTGATCAGCTGCACGAACTTCGGCACTGTGTCCATCCGCAGCAGCGGCAGAAACCAGCGGTACAGCGCGAACGCCTCGTCCCACCGGCCCGCCCGCGCCGCCTCAAACAGCGCCACCGACTCCGCCGGAAACGCATTCACCAGCCCCGCCACCCAGCCCACCGCGCCCGCCGCAATGCCCTCCACAATCGCATCGTCCACGCCGACAAAAATCCGCAGCCGCTCGCCCGTCAGCGTGCGGATCGCCGTCACCCGCCGCACATCCGTACTAGACTCCTTCACCGCCGCCAGGTTCTCATGCTCCTCCGCCAGCGCCGCGATGGCTCCCGGCAGAAAATCCGTCCCATACGCAACCGGATTGTTGTAGAGCATGCACCCCAGCGGCGTCGCCCCAAACACCGCCGCCACATGCGCCTGCATCTCGCGCGCATCGCCGCGATATACATACGGCGGCAGCACCATCAGCCCGGAACATCCCGCCTGCTCCGCCGCCTTCGCCAGCGACACCGCCTCCTCCGTCGACAAAGCAGAAATCGCTCCCACCACCGGCGCGCCCTTTGCAGCAGAAACCACGTTGCGCAGCATCGCTTCCTTCTCACCCAATGTCAGCGTCGCCGCCTCGCCCAGCGATCCCAGCGCGACGATCCCCGTGCAACCGTTCTCCAGCAGCCACCCGACGTGCCGCGTCATAAACGCGTGATCGATCGCCAGCTTCTCGTCAAAACACGTCGTGATCGCCGGCATCACACCGCTCCACTTCATACGCTCTCCCTCGTTTTTTCTAATTCGTCACCGCTTCAGTTCCTTTGTCCATAGACCCGGCAACCGCCAGGCTCCCCACCCGTGCCGGAAACACCGGCGGCCGCACCGAATCCGCCGGCCATCCGAACAGAAACTCCGTCGCCGCCCCACACACACGCCCCTGGCAAGGACCCATCCCGCACCGCGTCTGCAGCTTCGCCTCCCTCCAGTTGGCCCGCCCGCGCAGCGCGCGCAGACGCACATCCTCACAGCGGCAAACGATCGTCTCGTCCGTCGCCAGCCCGCGCAACTCCGGATCCAGCCGGCATACCGCCGCCAGATTTCGCACAAATCCCAGCCTGCGCCGCCGCGCCCCTGCCAGCTTTCGCGCCTCGTCCGCACGCCCGCACGCCGCCAGCGCCGCAATTTGTCCCTCCAGCTGCGACAATTCCACTCCGCCAATCCCCGTCGGCTCGCCCGCGCAATACACGCCTTCCACCAGCGTCCGCATCTGTTCATCCGTTGTGACAAATCCCTCTTCGACCGGGCATCCCAGGAGTGCCGCCAGCTCCGTATTCGGCACCAAATGAAAACCGCAAGCCAGAAAATCGCAGCCAGCCTCCCACTGCTTCCTCCCCTGCCGCAGCGTCACGCTTCTCACCCGCTCCTCACCATGCGCCGCCGTCACCCAACACCCGGTCAGCAGCCGCGTTCCCATCGCTGTTCGATACCGCGCCCCCTGCCACAGCTTTCCCGGCTCCACCTGCAGACCAAAACGCGCCAGTCGCCCCAGCGGAGCCTGCTCGCACACGGCTGCAATCCGCGCCCCGCGCTCCGCCAGATGCGCCGCGACCGCCAGCAGCAGCGGTCCCGTTCCCGCCACCACCACGCGCTTCCCCGCGATCGCAAGTCCGCCGCGCACCAGCGCATCCAGTCCACCCACGCCCGTCACATTCGGCAGCGTCCATCCAGGAAACGGCAAAAACCGCTCCCGCGCGCCCGTCGCCAGAATCACCCTCCCCGCATGCAACTCCGCAACCTCGCCGCCCGCATTTCGTTCCGCCAGCAGCACCGTGGGACCGGCCGCGTCGAACACCCGCCACCCCTGCAGCCGCACCACACTTGAAGCTTCCAGCCGCGCCATCCACATCCGCGCCGCCCTGGGCAGTGCTGCCCCGCTGCGCCAGATCTGCCCACCCGCCGCGGGATTGTCATCCACCAGGCCCACTCGCTGCCCGCACTCCGCCGCCGTCACCGCCGCAGCCAGTCCCGCAGGACCCGCGCCCACCACCAAAATGTCGAAATGTTCTCTCATGCCGTCCGCACATCCATCCCCGGCGCGCAGACAATCTGGCAGCTCCGCTGGTGCGCGGCGCCATCAATCATGACCCGGCACTCAAAGCAGATCCCCATCCCACACAGCGGCCCACGCGGTTCTCCCGTCACCGACGTCCGCGTCGCCGCTCCCGCCATCATCACCGCGGCCGCCACCGTCGTCCCCGCAGCCACCGTCACCGTCGCACCGTTCACCATCAGCGACACCGAGCGCTCAGGCATGCGCCACCTCCGCAGCCATCCCCGCGAACCGGCCCGGCGCATACGGCTCTCCCGGAATCTCCGACCGCTCGCCCAGCATTCCCGCCACCAGCACCTCCGCCGTCCCTAACGACGTCGTAATCCCCAACCCTTCGTGCCCCGTCGCCAGCCACACAGTGTGATCCCCGGGCCAGGCTCCGATCAGCGGCAGCTTATCCGGCGTCGCCGCCCGAAATCCCGTCCATACCCGAATCGCCTCCAGCCCGCCAATCCCCGGCAAATAGCTCTTCGCCCGTGCGATCATCGCCGCCAGCAGCGTCCGATTCACCTCCGCCGTCTCCGCCCCATACTCCCGCGACGACCCGATCAGCAACTGGCCCGTCCGTCGCGGCTGCACGTTGAACGCCACCGAATCCGTCGTCACGGAATGCGCGCTCTTCAGATACCCCAGCTCCACCAGCTGGTGCCGCACCCATCCCGAATACCGCTCCGTAATTACCAGATGCCCGCGCCGCTTCCGCACCGGCAGCCCCGGCAGCAGCCGCGCCGCATCCGCACCCGCCGCCACCACAATCTTTTCCGCCGTCAGCTCCGTCCCGTCCTCCAGCCGCACGCGCCCCTGTGCCGCAGATACCACGCGCCGGCCCAACCGCACCTCCGCCCCCGCACGCTGCGCCTCGCGCATCAAAAACGCCGCCGCACAGGGCGGATACAGCACCGCATCGCTCCCCACCTGCAGCGCCCCGGCCAGACCCGGCCGCAACTGCGGCTCCGCCTCGGCCAGTGCCGGCCCATCCAGAACCTCCGTCACAAGTCCCGCCGACGCGTACACCGCCTGCTTCCGCCGCACTTCGGCCATCTCTTCGTCATCGGCCGCCACCCACAGCGTCCCGCACACGTCGAACTCCGCCTCGACAGGCAAATCCTCCGCCAGCTCCCGCCACAGCCGCTGCGAATACGCCGTCAGCGCCAGCTGCGCCGGCGAGTCGTCCATCACGACGATGTGCCCCATTCCCGCCGCGGTCGCCCCGCCGCCAATTCCCGCCGCATCCACCACCACCGTCCGCAGTCCGCGCCGTGCACAGGCCCGAGCGCACGCCGCGCCCACGATCCCCGCGCCCACCACCACCACATCGGCACCAACGCTCATGACGGAATGCCCGCCCCAAACGGGTCTTCCGGATCCAGCAGCAAACGGTTCTCCGCAGTAATAAACGCCCGTCCCGTGACGCTCGGAATCACCGCGCCGCCCTCGCCCAGCCGGTACGACCCCTCGAACACTGTCCCCAGGATTCCTTCCTGCCGCCACACTTCGCCCGGTTTGAGCTTCCCATCCGCCGCCAGACACGCCATCTTCGCGCTGGTCCCCGTCCCGCACGGCGAGCGGTCGTACGCTTTCCCAGGACACAGCACAAAATTCCGGCTCCCCGCTCCCAATTTCGCTTCCGGCTCGGCCTCCGCAAACACCTCCACGTGATCGATCTCCTGCCCCCCCGCGCCCGTGATCCCCTGCGCCCCCAGCGCCTGCCGGATCGCCCACGCATACTCCGTCAGTGCCTCCCGATGCTCCAGCGCCAGCGGCACCGGCGCGCCCCCCGCCAGAAAGAACCAGTTCCCACCCCACGCCACGTCGCCCGTCACCGGCCCGAATCCCGAAACCTCCACCACCACGCCCTTCCTGTGCCGATAACTCGCCACATTCTCCACCGTCACGCGGCCCGCTCCATGCAGCGTCGCCCTCACCGTGCCCACCGGCGTCTCGATCCGATGTTCTCCCGGTCCAATCCGCCCCAGATGCTCCAGCGTCGCTACCACCCCGATCGTCCCGTGCCCGCACATCCCCAGGTAGCCAACATTATTGAAGAAGATCACTCCCGCCGCGCACGACCCATCCTCCGGCGCCACCAGGAGCGCCCCAACCAACACATCCGATCCCCGCGGCTCGTTCATCACTGCCGACCTGAAAGCGTCGTGCTCCTGCGCCATCCGCGCCCGCCGCTGTGCCAGCGAGCTCCCGCCCAGGTCCGGCCCGCCCACAATCACAACCCGCGTCGGCTCGCCTTCCGTATGTGAATCAACGACCTCGATTGCTTCCATCGCTCTCATATCTGGATCACTATACCCAATGTTTCTGATTGCCTTCTGCTGCGGCAGGATCACTTGCCGCGCACAATTACAGTATCTTCGCCCACCGGGGCGGGTTCAGGACTTCCGAGTTGGACGGGAACGGTGTAACTCGCCGTAAGAATCATGCCGCCTTTCTGGTTTGGTGCCGCGGGCGCTTCCATCCGAATTGCTCCCTCCGTCCCCACGTAATAATTCACATTTGGGTCGGCCGCAGTTTTCACGATCCAGAGCACCATGGCATGCAACTGGTCTTCCGTGAACTCCGTATGGGGAGGCATGCTCGCTTGCCCAAACACCCCTGTCGATCCCCCGCGGATATTCCGGGACAAGGTATCGATCGTTGCCTGGTCATCCGGGTATCGTTCAGCGATTGCGGCAAATGAGGGCTCCATGGCCTTCGCCTTAAACTCATGACAGCCCAGGCAGTTAGACCTGGTGATATCCAGCAGACCGGCAGGAGTGGGCGCCGCTGCCGGAGCCGGTTCTACAGCGATGAGCCAACATCTCATTGGTATAGAACTTCCCCCCGATCATCCTGAGATCGTTGTTGTTCCAGGGGAGCGGGGAGCCTTCGGCATTGGGATACGGAACCGCCGGGATGTTGAACTCCTCGGCATACGCGAAAAGTCGCTCATATCCGGGTTGGGTGATGTGGTCAGCGCCAAAATCGGCGTACAGACCGTCCGATAACCCGTCGCTGCTGGTCAACACATGACCGCTATACCTTCCCGAAGCCTCAAGAATAGTGACGTCGATGCCGGCCTTCATGAGCTCATAGCCACAGCATAAGCCGGTAATTCCCGCACCTCCGACCACGACTTTCTTAGGTCTTGACGGAACAGCAAGTTGCGTTTTCGCTACTGGATCTGCCGTTACTATGCTGGGATCGAACAGGGAGGCGCCGGCGCTGGCGATCAGTGTCTTTAAAAATGTTCTCCGAATCATCTGCCCGTCCTTTGGCTCGCGCCAGCCCCATGCCGCAGCGCTAAGCGAGCTCGCCTTTGCGCGCCGACGCCGCGGAGTCGATCGAAACCTGAGGCAACTCTTCTCGATCCGAATCCATCCTCCCATTTTCTTGTACAGATATCGGTGCAAAAAAGCGAGCCGGCCTCAGAGAGACCGGCTCGCAAGCTTTGTCTGAAAGGCGCCTTAGAAAAGGATCTTCAGCGCAAGTTGCGTGTTGTACGGCTCGCCGGAGCCGATGCCAGGCGCGCCGTAGGAAACCCCGATGGTCGAGGTGCTCCAGCCAAACGCAGAACCGTAGCCAAGATTGTTCAGCGGTTGCGCCAGGTTAATGCGGTTGAAGACGTTGAACATCTCTACGCGGAACTGCGCGTGGACGCGTTCCTTGTAGACAGGAAAGTTTTTCAGCAGTGACATATCCACGTCTCCGAAGCCGGGTCCTATGACCTGGTTGCGGCCCAGATTGCCGTAGCTGCCATAGGTCGGCACGGCAAAGCTGTTCGGGTTGAGGTACTGCGCGAAGGAGTGTTGCTGCACCGAGCGGTTGCCGTTGATGGCCGCACCTGTGATGCTGGCGCGGTCTTCATTCTCACCCGTGCCACTGTTGTCCTGGCCGGTGAGGACGTTGACTGGCTCGCCGTTCTGGAACTTAAGGATGCTGTTGACCTCCCAGCCGTGCGTCAAAGCCTTCGGTCCGTAAGCGAGGGCGGGAATCGCGTAGTTGAGATAGGCGGAGAAGTGGTTACGGATGTCCTGGTTGGCGTTGCCCCAGTCGGCCTGCAGATCGGCCGAGTTCTGCGGGATGGTGTTAAAGACGCTGGAGTCGTCCAGGTTGTGGCTCCATGCGTAGGCGAACTGACTGGCAAGCCCATGCCAGTCGCTGCTGCGCAGCGTAACCTGCAGCGCGTTGTAACTGGACGATGCGGCGGAGTTGATCTGGTTGATGATGCCGAAGTTGGGATACTGGCTGAAGTACGGACGTGAAGCCTGCTGCGCCGTGAACTGGTAACCATTCGCCGTGACGGTGGCAGCATTCTGATCCTGCCCCAGCCCCGACTGGTTGATGTCCTGCAGGACGAGGTTATGACGGCTGACCGTGCCCGCGTAACCAACGTCCAACTGCCACGCGTTGCCCAGGCTCTGCTCGATATTCAGACCGAAGAGTTGGGCGTAGGGCGTTTTGAAGTTGCGGCTCACCGAGTAGATGGAGACCACGTTGCCGCCCGTGGGCTGACCCTGGCTGGCTGTAAAGATAGGCGTAGCCTGGCTGTCCGTCCAAACGGGACCCAGAGGGCTCGGCGCCGGGAGAACGATCGACTCGTTAGGCTGGCTGCCAGCCGGGTTGTTGTTGACGCCGCCCGCACCGCCGTTGGGGATGCCGATGTTGCCAAAGAAGGCCTGGCCTGCGGGCTGGTCAAAGTAGATGCCGTAGTTCGCGCGAACGACTGTGCGATTGCTCAACGCGTACGAGAGCCCGAAGCGTGGAGAGACGTTGAGCTTGTTGCTGTTGTAGATATACTGCGGCGTGCCCGAGCCCGAGGAGGCTACCACCAGACCATTGCTGCTGTTGGGATCGAAAATGGAGAGGTTTGGATCGTTGGTGTAGAAGGGCTGCTGATAGTCGTAACGCAGGCCGAGGTTAAGATTCAGCTTCGGCGTCAGCTGCCAGGAGTCCTCGGTGAAAGCCGTGCCGGTGTGGGTGTAAATGAAGCGCTCCTGGGTGCCAAGAGTCATGGTGGACTGGAACGAGTAGCCGGCCATGAAGTCAGCCAGATTCAGGACGTTGCTGTCGGTGACCGAGGCATCGTTGGCCCACGGCCCCAGCACGCCGCCGGTGCCGAAGTTGAACGCGCCGCGGCCGCCCCAGTTGTAGTAGAGATCGATATAGGCGCGCCGATACTCCACACCGAAGCGCAACTGGTGCTTGCCCACCGTCCAGGAGAGCGTGTCTGCAATCTGCCCTGAGATGTCGTTGCGGCCCGAGGTCGGAGTGACTCCGATGGAGTCGAAACCATTGATGGCGATCTGAGGGGAGCCCGCCAGAGTCGCGCCCGTGTTAAGCCCGGCCAGTGTCAGGGGATTCTGGGTGTGCACCTGATCGGCAAACGCCTGCGTGAAGAAGCTGGCGCCCGCGGCAATTTGGTTGGTCAGGTTAGGACGGAGGCTGTAATTCCAGACGGTATTGAAGTTCTGGATATGCGAAGGAACCGTCTGGAAATACTCCGGCAGATAGGAGCAGACAAAAATACAACTGGGAGCATCGGCGTAGCCCTGACCGAAGTACCAGCGTGCCGAAAAGTGGCTCCTGTCGCTGAAGTTGTGGTCAATCTTGGTGACGAGGTTATGGCTGTAACCGGCTTGAGGCGCAGAGCTGGAATAGTTTCCTGGTGTGGCGGGAAGGCTAGCGATCTCGCTCGGATCCCACAGCGTGCTGAGGATGTTCTCCGACACCTGGCTGGGCTGCACGCCGTATTTGGCCAACTCCGCCAGCGCCAGCGTCTGGTAGGCCGGCGAGGGCTCGGTGACGGTATTCGGCTCTCCAATCACGAACTTCTGCTCCTCGTAGGTGAGAAAGAAGAAGGTGTGGTCGCGCCAGATGGGCCCGCCCAGCGAACCGCCAAAGTTCTGGTTGCGCAGCGGCTGCTCCGGCGAGCCGGGAGTGACGAACGGCGACAGTACGGCCAGCGCCTCGTTGCGGTTGTAGTAGTAAGCCGAGCCGTGGAACTCATTGGTGCCGGACTTAGTCGTGACGTTCAGGTTGCCACCCGGGCTGCGGCCGGATTCGCTGTTGCCGTTGGTCTGAAGCGAATACTCCTCCAGCGCCTCAACCGGATAAACGACGCCGGCGATCCCGCTGATGCCGCCCTGGTTGACCGCGTCCACCTGCAGGTAAAGATCGTTGTTGTCCGTACCGTCGATGGTGTAGTTGATTTGGTTGCTGCGGGTACCGTTCACCGAACCCTGGTTGTTGTAGCCGGAAAAGGCGACGGAGGTCCCGAGAAGCTGGGTGAAGTCGCGGCCGTTGAGCGGTACATCCTGCAGCGCTTTGCTGTCGATGGTCGTCGTCTGCGTGACCGTTGTGGTGTCGAGCGAAAGAGCATCCGCGGAAACCTGAACCGTGGTAGCCTGCTGCGCAACGCTCAGCTTGATGGCCTGCGTGAACATCTTGCCGGCAAGCACCTGGATGCCGTTAACCTGCTCGGGCTGGAAGCCGGATGCCACAACCTTAATGCTGTAGGCGCCCTCCGGAAGATCGTTAAACGAAAACTCTCCCGCCCCGGAGGAAACCGTCTGGCGAACGGTAGCGGTGGCGGCCTCGGTAGCCGTTACTTTGGCACCGGAAACCACCGCGCCCGTGGAATCGGTGACCGTGCCGTTGATACCGCCGCGGAATGTCTGGGCGCCGACGGCGACCGTGAGTAACAGGCACCCGAGAATTGCGCAGAACCTGTAGATATGCCTCGTTGACTTCATTCTGTACCTCCTGGGAAGTGTTCAGTTAGTTTGATCATTCGGAGTCCGGCTACATGGCCTGGCTCCGTGCTGGAAAAGCAGCCCCCTATTCCGTCGTTGTGGTGCCATAAACGGGCGGTGGCTCGGTACCCTGAATCGACCGGATCATGTGCCCCACTTCGGCAATGATGAGTTCCGGCCGATCGATCTGGACGTAATGCGAACTTCCTCTTGCGATAATTCTTCGGCTCCGCGGTGACAGCTGCTTCAACCCTTCCTGCAGTGAGTTCCAGGTGCGGGCGAAGGCGGGAAACAGTCTCGCCGGCTCCCAGCCTGGCGGCCGGTGTTGGGGATCTTCTGAAAAGATCAGAATCGGCAGATTGGGAAACGGCCCGGTGTGCGACACCTCGTTGCAGGAAGCCCGGAAATCTTCTTCCTCGCGGCTCGTGGTCCTCAGCACCGACAGCTCGCAGTCGTCGGCTCTGAGCTCGGCGGCAGATTCCGCGGAGTCCGAGGCCACCGTTCCTCTGCCCGTCCACTCGTGTTGCCCGCACCGCCCACGCAGCCGCTCAATGCCCAGAACGGTCTGGATCTCCGGCCAGCGCAGATCCTCGGGTGCGGTCAGCGCCGCAGGCAAAACATCCATCTGTGTCGGAGTACTCGCATCGACAAACACCAGGCCGACGATGCCGGCTGGATACTTGCTGGCATACTCGCGAATGTGCAAGCCCCCGGCGGAGTGCCCCATCAGGACAATGGGACCGGAAATACCCGCCTGCTGCAGCAGCGAATGAAGCTCCTCGGCGATGTGGATCGAGTCGCGCGGGCCAGGCTGCGGGTCACTCCAGCCGTACCCTGCCCGGTCATAGGAGCACACGCGGGCAATTTGGTACAGAGCCGGCTGAACCTTCCGCCATTGAAGCCAGTCATCGCCGAGCCCGGCTTCCAGAATCAAGGTTGGCGCTGCGCTCCCGGTGCAATAGAGATGCATCCGGGCTCCATCGACCTCGTAGAAGCTGCCGGGCGGCGGATGGAGCCGCCGATCGCGCGTCCCTGACACGGCATTCAAAAGAGCAGGTGTCGCCAGCGCACATAGCGCGATCGCCATCAGCCAGTATGCGACGGGTCTCATAAAAAGAAAGCTCTCCTGAACGCCGTATTCCTGGTAGACGGCGCCAGCAACGTTCAATCAACGATCAGGCAATTGGTTCAGGCAATTGGGGACGGATTGGGGACAAGAGGGACCATTCCCGATTACGCTTGGAAAAGTAACTAGAATGTAAATAAGTTTCGGGTGAATAGCAACCATAAACTCCACGGCCTGGAGAGTCTGGCAGATGGGGAGCCTTCGGATTCTGCCCTGCAGAGAGCTCACTCACCGAGTTGGCAACGCCCCTGGAGCCCGCGCGTCTTCCAGCAATCCAGGCAGTCGCGCTGCGGCCCTTCATTGACTCGAGCCCTTTTCGCTCATAATCTCGTGCATACCTATGGACAGACCGCAAGCTGCGTCTCCCATGATCGGCCGCACCTTTTCCCACTATCAGATCATCGAGAAGCTCGGTGGGGGCGGCATGGGCGTCGTCTACAAAGCCGAGGACACCCGCCTCCGTCGTTTCGTCGCCCTCAAGTTTCTGCCCGACGCCGTCGCCGCCGACCCCCAGGCGCTGGCCCGCTTCCAGCGCGAAGCTCAGGCCGCATCCGCCCTCAACCACCCCAACATCTGCACCATTTACGACATCGGCGAGCAGGACGGCCGGACCTTCATTGCCATGGAATTTCTCGACGGCCTGACGTTGAAGCACCGCATCGCCGGAAAACCGATGGACACAGAAGACGTTCTGTCGCTGGCCATCGAAATCGCCGACGCCCTCGATGCCGCCCACGCCCGGGGCATCGTTCACCGCGATATCAAGCCGGCCAACCTCTTCGTCACCGAGCGCGGTCACGCCAAGATCCTCGACTTCGGCCTCGCCAAAGTCACTGAGGACCACGCCTCCACGAACACCCAGACCCAGACCGTCGAGGACCGCCACCTCACCGACCCCGGCTCGACGGTTGGCACTGTGGCCTACATGTCTCCGGAGCAGGCCAAAGGCAAAGACCTCGATGGCCGTTCCGATCTCTTCTCGTTTGGAACCGTCCTCTACGAAATGGCCACCGGCACCGTGCCTTTTCGCGGTGAAAGCTCCGCCACCATCTTCGAGGCCATCCTGAATCGCGCGCCCGCCCCCGCGCTCCGCCTCAATCCCGATCTCCCGCCCAGGTTCGAAGACATCGTCAACAAGGCCCTCGAAAAAGACCGCAATCTGCGCTATCAGCACGCCTCCGAGATGCGGACCGACCTGCAGCGTCTCAAGCGCGACACGGATTCCAGCCGTCAGGTGTCGGCGGTTGCCGATCCGGCCTCGTCAGCCTCGGCACAGACGCCTCCGGCGCAAGGCCCCAGCAGCTCCTCCGTCGTCGCCGCGGCAAAGCAGCACAAGCTGGGCCTGGGAATCGGCGCGCTCCTCGCCCTCGTGCTGGTGGCAGCGGCAGGCTACGGCATCTACGCCCTGCTCGCGCGCAGCCGGCCCGCGCCTTTCCAAAACTACACCGTCAGCAAAGCCACCGAGACCGGGAAAGCGGCGCTGGTGGCCCTCTCGCCCGACGGAAAATACCTGCTGTACGTCGTGAACGACGGCGGGCAGCAGAGCCTGTGGCTCCAGAACATTCCCACCAACAGCACCACGCAGGTAGTGGCGCCCGCGCCCGTTATCTACCAGGGACTGCTCTTCTCCCCGGACGGCAATTATCTCTATTTCCTCCGAATGGAAGCGGGCAGCAATGTTTTGAAATTCCTGTACCGCGCCCCGGTGCTGGGCGGCACGCCCCAGAAACTGGTCACCGACATCGACTCCAACATCAGCTTCTCGCCGGACGGCCAAAGATTCGCTTACCTGCTCGGCAACAATCCCACCGTGGGCCAGTATCGGCTGCTCATCCGGTCCGTGGCCGATGGCGAGGAGAAGACCCTCGCCCATGGTCCCGTGGAGGAAATCGATTTCAGTGGCGTGGCGTGGTCGCCGGATGGCAGGACCATCGTCGTGCCCCTCTCCATCCCGAACGGGGCGCTGGGCGGTCTGGAGGCCATCGACGCCGAAACCGGCAAGCGCAACCCGTTCCTGATTTCGAAGCAGATGTTCTTCATGAAGCCGGTGTGGCTGCCGGATGGCAGCGGACTGCTGGCCCTGGCGCAGCTGTTCGGCTCCACACAGAACCAGATCGTCACGGTTGCGTATCCGTCCGGCAAAGTCACTCCCGTCACCCGCGACACCAACTCGTATATCGACCTGAGCGTGGCCGGAGACGGCCGTACGATTGCCACGGTTGCCCAGCAGACTCTCAACAACACGTTTGTGATGGCTGCGGACGCCGGCAGCGCGCAGGCACGGGAGTTTCCCATGGAGGGATTCCCGCCCTATGGAGTGGACTGGACCCCGGACGGTCAGCTACTGCAGTCGGCGGTTCAGTCGGTGGCGCTTCTCAACCCCGCCACCGGCGCCAGGACTCCACTGGTACTGTCGCAGTCGCGCTTCCCGGGATTCGCCCGCTCCTGCCCCGATGGCCACATCGTCTTCATGGCGGCTGCCGAGAGCAAAATCGAAGCTCACATCTTTCGCGCGGATGCGGATGGCGGCAACGTGCAGGAACTGTCGCACGGGAAATTCGACCAGACGCCGGTGTGCTCCGCCGACTCGAAGGACGTGCTCTACAACGACGCCAACAACGAACTCAATAAGGTTGCGATCGACGGCGGCGCCTCGCAAGCGTTGCCAAAATACCCGGACTTTGCTGGAGCCGCCGTTTCTCCAGACGGAAAACTTGCGGCCATCGTTACGAATCGTCCGGGTGAGACGAAGGAGCAGCTGGCGCTGGTCCCGCTGGATTTCAGCCAGCCTGTGCGGCTCCTGAATTTCGAGCGGCCCCCCTCCAATTACGATGTCAGCTACCCCATCGAGTTCAGCCACGACGGCACAGGGATCATTTACCCCTTCGTCGACGGGCAGGCGGATAATCTCTGGTTCCAGCCTCTGAACGGCGCGCCGGGCAAACAGCTCACCGACTTCAAATCGGAATTCGTACGCGATTTCAGCTACTCCTCCGACGGCAAACAACTCGCCCTCATCCGCGGCCACCGCCAGGCCGACGTGGTGCTGATCCGCGACTCGGCGAAGTGACCCGCCGCGCCAGGATCTTTTCCCCCTTCCCGCGTGTCCAACCCCATATGCGCCCGGCTCTGCTGCTGATCGTGCTCGTTTCGACCTGCAGGGCGCAGAACGTCCAGTACCTCCCCGGCATCCAGCAGCGCTGGGACGCCTCGGATCTCGTCTGCATCGGCAGCGCCACCGCTCCCATCCGCACCGGTGTGATCGAAAAGATCGACGGTGACGACCGCGACCAACTCTCATCCGATATCGACATCGAAACCTGCCTGAAGGAGCTGCGCGCCACCACCCTCTCCTCCCTGCAACTTCTGGCGCGCCGTCTCCAGGCCCAGCGCCAATCGAACTTCAGAAATTGCCGGTGATCTCGTTTGCTCCATCGATTCAAGATGGTTCCGCCAAACCGACCCCCGAACCGCAACCTCAACCCGCGAGATAATGGAACCATCACGTGGTGCACTTGCGCGTTCTGCCACTCCGGTTCGCGGTCCGGGTGCTCGTTCGACGAACGGTTGACCACGGAGGGGAGAAACATTCGATTGCTGCAAGGTGCCGTTCGTTCTCAGCAGCACGGCGGAAGCCCGCCGGAAGAAAAAGCCTCACGTTTTCCTGGCCTGATCTGGTTTCTGTCTCTGCTGATTTGCCTGCTCGTCGGGGCGGTGGCGTTCGTATACCTCGATGTCCCGATAGCCCGTCACGTCTATGGAATTCTGGGCTCCTCGGGAAAACTGGCGAAGGGGTTGACCAGTGCCGTTCTCCTCAGTGCCGAAGCGGCTGTTGCCCTCACGCTGATCGTCATCCGCATCACACGGGGACACTTGTCGCCTTTGGGTGAGGCGGCCGCGCTCGCCTGCCTCACCTCCATCTGCGCTTATTCCATCAACGACAGCGCCCTGAAGTTTCTTTGCGGCGTGCCGAATCCTGCCGCCGTAATCCACGGAGCCCCGCACGCTTTCCATCTCCTCAGCGGCTCTGCGATCACCAGCTTTCCCTCGGGCCACATGGTTCTCTCCGCCGCCTTCGCCGGTGTTTTCATGCGCCTCTATCGAAGCAGTGTGCTGCCCTTATCCGCACTGCTGTTCGTGGGCGCCGTGCTCCTGATCGTAGGCGACTGGCATTTCGTCAGCGATGTCGTCGCCGGAACATTTATCGGCGTCTCCGCCGGCCTCCTCGCCGGAGAGGTCTGGTCTGCCCATTTAAAATAGAAAACCCTCATGCGCATCGTTCTTCACCTATGCAAATAACTTCAATAGATCGACCACACGCCGGGCGAGGCAATTTCCAGCAAATGGCGGTCGGGATCCCGAAAGTACAGGCTCTGGCCACCCAAATCCCACGTGCGCTTCTCTTCGATCGCGATTCCGTTCTCCCCAAGCCATGTTTCCCATCGCGCCAACTCGGAAGCCGGGATCGCGAAGGCGATATGCAGTTCACCACCTCCATCGTGCGGCGAAGGGATACCGAGCGAGCCACCCTTCCTGAACAGCAACAGGACCTGACGCTCACCGGCTTGCATCGCACAACCGCGCTCTCCGAAGTCGCTGACCATGCGAAAACCGAAAATCCTCCCGTAGAACCGCGCTGAAGCGGCCACATCCTGGACATAAAGAGACGATTCGAGGAGTCCATCGGACTTCGGATGCACGCCGACATTCTTGCATACGGGAGAGCTCACACTCGCCTCCCCTCACTTTCGCGCCAGCGCTCCATCAGGTCATTGCTGGGCAGCGATTTGTCGGCCACCTTGTGCGCTGTCTCCACTCCTGCGACAGGCAATCCTCGAGGGTCGAGCAGGCCAACCTGAACTAGTACCGAGGCCTGGTCCCAGTAAATATGCTCGTGCGCCACCTTGTCGCCTTCAAATTTGACGACGGCGACCATCGGGATCTCCACCGCGCGCCCGGTCGGCGCAACCCCCGGCAGCAGCCAGTCGATCAGTGTAGTGTGCGTGAAGTGCAGGATGAATTCGTCCACGATCGACTCAGTACCAACCGTCCGGCTAATCGGCCTCAGAGCTAAGTCGGGCGGATTGACCGGTATGAAATGCCAGGCGTAGAAGCGCTTCAACTGTTCGTGTCCCACCCCGCCGGTCATGGTTGGGATGTGGTTGACATAGGGTTGCGAAACCATCGTAGCCATCGTGGCATTCGCATCCCGCGTCTCGAACTCGCAGCGGCAGTGCGCTTCCCAAAGTGCGACCAGATCCGGATGTGACACAGGATGCTCCTTATTGATCTTTGTTAACCCTGCAACCGTAGAGGAACGTTTTCGGGAGTCGTGATCCCTCGACGCGTCCCGCTGAGTTGTCCAGGGACCAATTCAGCCACCCACGCAGATCGCGCGGTTCCCCAGGGAAAACACTGCAAGAGGGAAAATATCATCGACCCTGCCATCGGTGCACATACCCCCGACCCGTTGCGAGCAGGAGCGGCAGGTATCGGGAAACGGGTTCAGCCCAGCTATGGGCGTTGAAATGGGCGCGCAAGGGCGCCATCGCCTGCCGGGCTTCGGGCGAGGTGCGGGAGATATTCTTCCGGCCAGCGGCAGGGGAAGCCACCGAGCAGCAGGCCTGAACGAGCTTCAGCCCAGCTATGACCGAAACTTCCCGTCAGCCGACCTGCCCCTCAGAACCCCGTCAATGAGTGCGTTGGCCTGAATGCACCAATACAGAAAGGTGAAACATCATTCGCGCATCCAGGCTCGACTTTCGAGAAAGAATCTCGCTCGCAGGCGAGAAGGACGATTCATTTGATTCTGGAAGAAAGGAATTTGCGGGCCATTTGAACAAAGTTCTCCACCAGTGTGGACCGTGTGCCCAGGCGGTTCCATGCAATACCGATGCTCCATTCCGCCTCGGGGATCCTGGTTTCCGCAAAACGGATCTGCGGCACGCGCATCAGCTGAACAGCGCTCGGCGCAATGCTGACTCCCAGGCCCGCACGCACCAGGTTCAGTACGGTGAAAAATACGTCAGCTTCCTGAACGACCCTGGGCACGAATCCCGCCGCTCGGCAGGTACGGAAAACGTGGTCATAGAAGCTGGCCGAATCAGCGCGCCATGGCAGGATGAAGGGTGCATGGCTGAACGCCGCTAACCCTCTCTTTGTATCGTAGGTTGCCTGCTCGCTGAGTACGATCATGAGCCGCTCTTTCACGATGGGGATGGTTGCGATCCCCTGGCTCGGCACCGGCAAACGCACAAACCCAACATCGATTTTTCTGTCGCTGAGCGCCTGCAACTGTTCCGAGGTGGACATGTTGCGCACCGACAAGTCAACATTGGGAAATCGCTTCCTGAAGCGCAGCATCAGGTCCGGCAAACCACGGGCGAGCACGGCAATTCCGAACCCGACCCGTAACGTCCCGGCTTCCCCCTTCAGCGCAAGACGAGTGACTCTCTCGGCGGATGCGGAGTCCTCGATGATCTGTCGCGCATGTTGTACCAGCACCTGGCCAGCTGACGTGAGGTGCACTCCGCGTGAACGTCGGATCAACAGTTGCCCGCCCAGGCGGTCTTCCAAACGGCGGATCTGTTTGCTGAGGGCCGGTTGCGAAACGTGGAGGATCTCCGCGGCACGGCGGAAGTGAAGCTGTTCTGAGAGCGTCAGGAAGGAACGCAAATCGTCGATTTCCAGCGCCATAACCAGACATTATCAAAATGTGTCTTGTCTTTCACTGGACATCTGTGGATCGATCCCGGCAATCTCGTGGAGGGCAGGCACTCAGACCCGAGCAGGCTCCTGGGGGGAAAATGAATCGCCGGGAATTTATGACTCGTTCTGCAACGGCGGCTGCAGGGGCTGCATTCGCCGAGAGAGAGGTTCACGCCGTTTCTTCCACCGCTTTGTCCCAAATCCCCGGCCTGCTCCCCGAATCCACCATGCCAGGAGCCGTGTCGGAGCCGGCCATTCAGAGTGCGCGATTCCCTGACGGATTTCTCTGGGGTGCGGCGACGGCATCGTATCAGGTGGAAGGCGCCTGGAAGGAAGACGGCAAAGGCGAATCGATCTGGGACCGGTTCACGCACACGCCCGGCAAAGTCCGGGGCAGTGTGACGGGTGACGTCGCCTGCGACCAGTACCACCTTTACCCGCAGGACATCGCGCTGGCCAAAAGTCTGAACCTGAAGAGCTATCGTTTCTCCATCTCCTGGCCCCGCATTCAGCCCATGGGCGTCGGAGCGCCCAACATGAAGGGGATCGACCACTACAGCCGACTGGCCGATGCGCTGCTTGAGGCCGGAATTCGCCCCTGGTGCACGATGTATCACTGGGACCTTCCGCAGGCCCTGGAAGACCGAGGGGGCTGGCCGAATCGCGATCTCGCCGGCTACTTCGCGGACTATGCCGGGATTCTTGGAAAGCACCTTGGCGATCGAATCACGGTTTGGGCGCCCTTCAATATGCCCTGGGCCATTGCGTTTATGGGGTATGCTGCTGGGGCATTTCCGCCGTGCCACACCAGTTTTCCCGAATTTCTGAGGGCCGCACACACGCTGGGGCTGGCGCAGGGCGAAGCGCACCGTTCGCTCAAAGCCGTCTCTGCGAAGGCGACGATCGGGAGTGCTTATGAGATGGCTCCCGCCTACCCCAGGACGGATTCTGAGGCAGACCGCGCTGCCGCCGCCCGATACCATGCCATGAACAACGTGTTCTTTCTCGAAGCCGCGATGAAAGGCCGTTATCCGAATGCGTTTGTCGGGGAACCTCCGTACGAGATCATGGGTGTTCGGCCGGGCGATGAGAAAATCCTCTACGCGCCGCTGGACTGGGTGGGCTTTCATTTCTACACACGGCGCATTGTCTCCGATGCGAGCAACCCGCGCTGCGTCGGCGGTGGCTTCAGCGGAACGGAGATCGAGTCCGACAGCGGATGCGCCCGCGACCCCTACACCGGGCTTCGCGCTGATATGCCCACCGAGGGGCCTCTGACTGAATCGGGTTTGGAGCTATGGCCACGCGGTATCTACGATCTGGTAACCCGGATCTCAAGGGATTACAACCATCCCATCATCGAGATTACGGAGAGTGGCTGCGGATATCTCGACGCGCCCGATGAGAGCGGCCGTATCCCGGATACACGGCGCATTCAGTGGTACCGGCAAGTGCTGGCCGAGCTGGCACGCGCGATCGCGGACGGGGCACGAGTCAGGGCATACCATGCGTGGACCCTGCTCGACAATTTCCAGTGGGCGGAGGGTTACACGGAACGCTACGGCTTGGTCTATACAGACTTCCGAAACCAAAAACGCACAATCAAGGATTCCGGATTCTGGTACGGCCGTGTCGCCGGCTCGAATCGGCTGGATGTGTAGCAGCGGACACACCAGGCCCTGATCGGCAGGGCGATGCAACGGGTACGTGATCGGAACATTCAATCTGTACCGAGGTTACCTTTTCCCCCTCCCCCATATCCCGATTACGCATTTCTCCCCGCGATTGTGGAAATCCGCCCCTCCTCGCCCTGGCCAAAGTACCGCTTTCCCGCCAACCCCTTCCGAATCACCCGATCATTCGTAACCGTGAAAGGTACAAAACCTGGCAGTAAACCCGTCCGAACCTGGTATTCTGAACTTATAGAGTGAAAAAAGAAAAAGGCCGCCGAAAGGCGGCCTTCCGTTTGCCCAAGCTCCCGGTTCCCGGCTCCTGACCCCAGGCTCCAGGCTCCAAGCTCCCAGCTCCTGGCTCCTGACCCGGGCTCCAGTCAAGCCCGGAGGCAAAAATTCAATCGCTTCACAACACGCGACTTACGATCCCTGCGAAATCGACAAATCCCGCGGATGCCTCAGCACCGCGTCTCGATCAGCGCCGCTACCCCCGCGCCGATCACCGCCAGCGCCGCATCCTCCGGCAGAACCTCCACCGTGTAGTTCTGCAGCGGGCTCATCTTGATCATCTCGTAGAGGTGCTGCTTCAGCCGTGGCAGCTCCAGCCGCTGGATATCGCGCCCCGTGAAATAGAACCGCCCCGTTCCTTCCATGTGGATCTCCGAAGCGATGGCCGCCGCCAGCGCGCGATGCCACAGGTCCACAAACTCCGCGCACCGCCGGTCGCCGTTCTTCGCCGCCGCGAACACCTCGTCGGGCTCCAGGTCGAGAAACCGCAACCGCATCGCCCGATGCCCCATGATGCCTTCCAGATGCCCGCGTCCGCCACACCCGCAGTAGTTCTCCTTCGGATCGAGCGTCACCACCATGTGCCCGCCCTCCCACGGCCCTTCGGTCCACGGATACCGCCCGAACCCAATCCCGTTGCCGATCGTCCACGCCCGCACCTGCCGATCCAGCAGCCCGCGCGTCGCGGCAATGCCCGCAGCCACTGTGTCCGCGTCGTTGAAGACACTCAGCTTCACGTCGACCCCGCGCGCCTTCATCCCCGCAGCAATGTTCTCGCAGACGTGGCTACCCTTCAGCTGCGGCAGGTTCGGCGAATCCAGCAGAACCCCCTGGTGCACGTAACCCGGCATCGCCACGCCCGCCGCGTCGATCTTTGTGCCGGCCGGCGTGACCGCGGCGATCGCATCGCAGAGAATCTTGCAGAGTTCGTCGGCCGGAATTTCGATGAGCCCATTCGTGGCGTCGAGGTTCTCGGGAAATTCGCGCAGCGATCCCTGCAGAACATTGTCCTCAATGAGTCCCGCGACCACCCGTGTGGTCATGACGACGCCAATCGTCTTTGCCATGGTTCCCTCCGCGCCTAACCCTCGAAGCGGGCCAGCCGGTTAATGCCGTTGAACGCGGCGGCTTTGTAGCACTCGGCCAGAGTGGGATAGTTGAAGACCGTGTCGATGAAGTAGTCCAGATTGCCGCCCAGCGCCATCACCGCCTGGCCAATATGCACCAGCTCCGCGGCGCCCTCCCCAATGATGTGCACGCCCAAAACCTGGCGCGTCTCCCGGTGGAAGACCAGTTTCAGCCGCCCTGTCGTGTCGCCGCGAATCTGCCCGCGTGCGATCTCCCGGTAGTAGGCCACGCCCACCTCGTACGGCACGTCCTCCTCCGTCAGTTGCTCCTCCGTCTTCCCGATGAACGAAATCTCCGGAATCGTGTAAATCCCGTACGGATAGAAACTCGGATTCGAAATCACGTGCTCGTCCCCGAACGCCCGCGCCGCCGCGATCCGCCCCTGCTCCATCGAAACCGACGCCAGCGCCGGGAAGCCAATCACGTCGCCCACCGCGAAAATATGCGGCACCTTCGTCCGGAAATCCTTGTCTACCGGAATGCGCCCGCGATTGTCCGCATCGATGCCCGCCGCCGCCAGGTTCAGATCGTCGATGTTGCCCTGCCGCCCGACCGCATACAGCAAAGCATCGCCCGATACCCGCTTCTTGCTCTCCAGATTCGCCACCACCG
The DNA here is from genome assembly GCA_049579805.1 of Acidobacteriaceae bacterium. Lineage (GTDB taxonomy): Bacteria > Acidobacteriota > Terriglobia > Terriglobales > Acidobacteriaceae > Palsa-343. The sequence goes on along the minus strand of JBAUOP010000064.1, from coordinate 2,522 downwards.
CGCCGTCCGGCAACTCCTCTACGCTGCCCACCTCTTCACCCAGCCGCATCGTCACCCTCGCGTCGCGCAGGTGATAGCTCAGCGCCTCGATAATTTCCTGATCCGCGAATTCCAGCAGGCGCGGCCGCTTTTCGATCAGCGTCACCCGCACCCCCAGTGCCGCGAACATGCAGGTGTACTCCACCCCGATCACGCCCCCGCCCACCACAATCAGGCTTTTGGGCAGGTCCGGCAAATCGAGCACCTGGTCGCTGTTAATGATGGTCCTGCCGTTCACCGGCACCTTCGGCGAAGCCGCCGGCCGCGTCCCCACCCCAATTACGATGTTGTCCGCCTCATAGCTGTTAGACCCGCGCGTCCCGTCAACGTGAACGTGGTGTGAATCCTCAAACCGCGCCACCCCGTTGATCATCTCCACGCCGTTGCGGGAGAGCTGCGCTTCCGTCACGTCGATCTCCGTCTTGATCACGTGCTGCACCCGGAAGGCGAGATCCGCCATCGTGATCTTTTCCTTCACGCGGTAGTTCATGCCGTAAATCGAGCGATAGTTGTACCCGGAGAGATGCAGGACCGCCTCGCGCATCGTCTTGCTGGGAATCGTGCCCGTATTGATGCACACCCCGCCCACCACACTGCGCATCTCTACCAGAGCGACGTTCTTGCCCTTCTTCACGGCGGAAACAGCGGCCCGCTGGCCGGAAGGGCCTGATCCGATAACAAGAAGATCGTATTTCGGCATGCGTTGGCAGGACCTGGAGATCAACAGCAAACAGCTGCGTGCTCATCTTAAACGCTGAGCCACCAGGCCGTGTGAATTCCCTCTTACACTAAAAGTCAGATGCTCCTCTGCGCCATTACGAGTCGGAAGCTTTTGCCTGGCGACGAATCCGCCCGGCGCGATCGCCTGATCGAGTTCGCCCGCCTGTGGGCCCAGGGCGGCGTGGACTTCATCCAGGTCCGCGAGAAGGACCTGCCCCTCAGCGAACTGCAACCGCTGGCCGCTCGGATTGTCGAAGCCGTGCGCGCCACGGAAGGCGCCCCCCACAAAACCCGCGTCCTCGTCAACGGTCCCGCACAGTTGGCGCTGGATGCCGGAGCCGACGGCGTTCATCTGCACGCCAACACCGGACCCGCTGCCGTGCAGGCCGCCATTCAGGCTTATGCCCGTGCCGGACGCGAGCTCGTCGTCAGCGCCGCCTGCCACTCGCATGAAGAGATTCGCCAGGCCGCCGGCGCCAACCTGCTGCTTTTCTCGCCCGTATTTGAGAAGGTGACCGGCCAGGAAATGAGACGCGGCCAGGGCATCGCCGCGCTGCGCGCTGCCGTCGAGCAGGCACAGCCCGTGCCCATGCTGGCCCTCGGTGGCGTCACCGAGAAGAACGCCGCGGCCTGCATCCAGGCCGGTGCCGCCGGCATCGCCGCTATCCGCCTCTTCCTCGGCGAAGCCTGGCGCACCCTCGTGGAGTCAGCGCCGCAGACCGGTCCGACCGCCAGCGCATGAGTCCGCCCTCCGCGCTCGAACAGCGCCGCCGCATCGACCGCGGCGTCGGTTACATCGCCTGCGCCCTCGCCGGCTGCTGCTGGGGCACCGGCTTCTTCTTCGGCAAAATCGCCTTCACCCGCCTCAACGTGGGCCATTACGTGCTCTACCGCTTCCTCTTCGCGTGCCTGGGCCTGCTTCCCATCCTCGAAATGCCGCACTTCACCCGCCGCGAGTGGAACCTCATCCTCATCGGCGCTTTCCTCGGCGTCCCCCTGCAGTTCATGGTGCAGTTTGAAGGCCTGAAGCTCACCACCGTCAGCCACGCCGCGCTCATGGTCGGCACCATGCCCGTGCTGCTCGCCGCCGGCGCCACGCTCTTCGCCCATGAGCGCCTCGACGCGAAAGGCTGGCTCGCCCTCGCCGGATCCACCGCCGGCATCGCCCTCATTGCCCTCAGCGCCACGCACGGCGGCACCCACGGCGGCAATCTCCGGGGCGATCTCCTCGTCGTACTCTCTCTCCTCATCGCCCTGGGATGGGTCCTGCTCAATCAGCGCCTCATCCTGCGCGGCCGCTCGCCCCTCTCGGTCACGTGTTGGACGCTTCTAACGGGCACCGCCATGCTCATTCCCTGGGTGCTCCTGCAGGATGGCCTGCCGCCCGTGCGCGGCCTCGGCTGGACCGTATGGGGCGCGATCGCTGCCAGCGGCCTGGTCTGCACCGCACTCGCAACCCTCCTCTGGAACTGGGGCCTTCATCGTGTTCCCGCCTCGCGCGCCGGCGTCTTCCTGAACATCGAACCCGCTCTCGGCTCCATCCTCGGCGTCTTCGTCCTCGGCGATCGTCTCGGCCCCGGCGCCTGGATCGGAGGAGCCTTAATCATCACCGCCGCCGTCGTCCTCACCACCACCGGAAAAGGCGACCCCGTCCGGCAGCCAGGCTGCTAACCCGCAGCTCCCGGTTCGCCTGTAACCTGCAACCTGTAACCTGCGGACGTCCGCTTCTAGCGGACGTCCGCCACCCGATCCCCCACGTAATG
>JBAUOP010000063.1:0-32640 GCA_049579805.1 Acidobacteriaceae bacterium | reverse complement strand
TACACGGCCATCGGAGAACTGCTGACAACAACCAAAACACCGAACAGGAGGGTGGAAAAGACAGCGGCTGCGCCGCTTTGGAAATCGCTGCGCGATTCCCACTTTCCCACCCTCCCGGCGGCGGGAGATTAAAAATCGAAACCGGACATTTCATTTGCTACCAAAACCGGACATTTCCACTGCGCCCCAACAGCCGTGATGGCCGACACATCCTTTCAGGGCCTCTTCGGGTTACCCTGTCAGCATGACTCCGGCTGACACCGCCGTGGCAAGTCAGAACGCGCCTGGCCTCCTCGCCGCCCCGCGCGCCGTGCTGGACAAGGCTGTCGCCCAGCGAGCGTTCCCCGGAGCCGCCTGGGGCGTTCTTCACAATGGAGATGTCGTGGCCCTCGATGCGGTCGGCCGTTTCACGTACGATCCCGCGTCACCCGCGGTTTTCCCAGGGACCGTTTTCGATCTCGCCAGCGTCACCAAAGTGGTCGCCACCACTGCGGCTGCCATGCTGCTGGCCGATCGCGGCCTGCTCGACCTCGATGCGCGCCTCGGGGACATCCTCCCGGGATTCGTGGTCGGTATGGAGCACGGCAGCGGGAAAGACCGCGTCACCCTGCGCATGCTGCTCGCGCACAGCTCCGGGATGGTCGGCTGGGCTCCGCTGTTCCGCAGCTACGGCACGCCCGACGCCCTGCTCCGCGCGATCCTGCAGCTGCCTCTCGAAGCTCAGCCCGGCGCCCGGACTGAATACTCCGACTTCGGCTTTATTCTTCTCGGCAAGGTCATGGAACTGTTCACGCGCACCTCGCTCGACGTCTTCTGCGCGCGCGAAATCTTCGCGCCTCTGGGGCTCGCCCACATGCGGTTCCGTCCGCGCCGCGAGGATTGTCCTGCCATCCCGCCTACCGAAGACGACCGGACCTTCCGCGGGCGCGTACTCCAGGGCGAAGTGCAGGACGAGCATGCCTTTGTGCTGGGCGGCGTCGCCGGCCACGCCGGCGTGTTCTCGAATGTCGAGGATCTTCTGCGTTTTGCGCAGTTCATGCTGGAGCGGGGCCGCACCGCGAGCGGCAGCCCGCTGGTCCGTCCCGAAACGGTCGATCTTTTCACCGCGCGCCAGAACGCGCCGGACGGCCAGTCGCGGGCACTCGGCTGGGACGTCCCTACCGAGCCGTCGTCTTCAGGCCATTTCTTCGGGCCGCGCTCCATCGGCCATCTCGGCTACGCCGGGACATCGCTGTGGATCGATCCCGACCAGAACCTGGCTGTCGCCCTGCTGACTAACCGGACTTGGCCCGACCGGTCCAACGAGGCCATCCGGCAGGTGCGCCCTGCCTTCCATGACGCGGTCATGGAATCGCTGCGCGCTGGCGCCTGAACCTGAAGCGCTGTTGCCATGACGGGCGGGTCCCCAACGCAAAAAGACCCTCGCGCCCGATTTGACGGCGAGGGTCCTGCTGCTTCCGAATCAGACGATCAATAGATCCGGAAGTTCACCTCAATGTTGATCTCTACGGGCACCGCATGTCCGTGGAACATGGCCGGCTTGAACTTGTACTGCCGCACCGCTTCCATGGCCTTCTCGTCCAGGCCCATGCCCAGCGGCTGCACCACATGCACGCGCTGCGGATTGCCCTGCGCGTCGACGATCAGGCCGACCACGCAAACGCCCTGATACTTGGCGCGGCGCGCCTCATCGGAGAACTCGGGATCGGGCGCATACACCAGCACCGGGTTCGATACACCGCCGCCCGGATGGTAAATGCCGCCGCCGTATCCGCCGCCGGAGCCCGGCCCAATGCCGCCGCCGCTCCCGGAGCCGATACCACCCCCAGAACCGCTGCCGAATCCCGAGCCGCCACCGCTGCCCTGCGAGAGCAGCGCCACCTGCGGCGACTGCGGCATGCCGATATTCGGCATATTAGCGGCATCCGGCAGCTTAATCGGCTGCGGCATCACGACCGTCGGCTCCACAGCCAGCTTGGGATGATCGAGCCGCAGAATCTGTGGAGGCACAATCTGCGTCTTCGCCATTTTGGGCAGCTTGCCCTTTGAGGCCTCGACAATTTCGTGGTTGCCGCCGCCACCACCGCCACCCATGGTGTCCTTCATCGGCGAGGGCGGAATGTACGGGGCCACATCCACCGGCACCACTGCCACCTTCTTCTGGATCTCCCGCTCGTGCCATTGCTCCAGGGTAAAGAGCAGGATCAGGCCGATCACCACCACGTGCGTGATGAAGGCCAGGGCGCTCGATGCCGGACTGCGCTTGACCGCCAGAGGATCGCGGACCGCAATGGGTACGGAACTGAGCTTGAGCGGCGGCAGCTTCTTCGGAAACAGCGCATCCGCAATCCCGCCGAACAGCGTTTTCCAGATCGGTTCCTCGACCAGTCCCTCAAGGCCGCCAAGGCGCGGTCCATCATCCTGAGGGTCGCTCGATCGATTTGTACCCGGCACCAGATGCGGAGACGTCAAAACGGAATTCCCCATGTGCTGTTCGCCGAGCGTTGCCGCCCGGCTTCTCCTGATTATCAATGACAGCCGCCCTCTCTGTCTTGCCCTGGGGTCGTGCTGCACTTGCTGAGATGCGGCTCCCCTCCCAAAAATCGCCTGCCCAACTCCTTCCTCCAATAGACGCGCCATCTTGCAGGAAGTTACTGCAGTCTCAGCGGATACAATGAACTTTGCACCATTCCATCTGCAAGTTGGAGAAACGATGTCCTCTGCGCCGCCCTCCGGCGACCCGAAGCCTGTTGCTCTGAAAGATACCCTCTCTCTGCCTCGCACGGATTTCCCCATGAAGGCCAGCCTGCCGCAGAGCGAACCGGCGCGCCTCGATGGCTGGAAGCAATCGGGGCTCTATGAGCAGATCCGCGCCGCGCGCAAGGGTTCTCCCCGCTACATTCTGCATGATGGACCTCCTTACGTGAACGGGCCCATCCACCTGGGCCACGCCCTGAATAAGTGCCTTAAAGACTTCATCGTGAAGTCGAAGACCATGGCCGGTTTCGACGCGCCCTACGTGCCTGGATTCGACTGCCACGGGCTGCCGATCGAAATCAAAATCGACGAAAAGCTCGGCCGGAAGAAGCTCTCCATGCCGCCAGCCGAGTTCCTTCGCCACTGCCGCGAGTACGCGCAGGCGTATATCGATCTGCAAACCAGCCAGTTCGTCCGACTTGGGGTCTTCGGCCGCTGGGACGATCCCTACACCACGATGTCGCGCCCGTACGAGGCGCGTATCCTCGAAACCTTCTTTCGCTTCTTCGAAGACGGTTTCGTGTATCGCGGGCTGAAGCCGGTCTACTGGTGCATCCACGACCAGACCGCCCTGGCCGATGCCGAGATCGAGTACGAGCAGCACTCCAGCCCCAGCATCTATGTGCGCTACGACCTGACCAGCGACCCGGCGGCGCTTCATCCCGCGCTCGCCGGCAAGCGCGTGGCCACCATCATCTGGACCACCACGCCGTGGACCCTGCCCGCCTCGCTGGCCGTCGCGTTTCATCCTGACTTCGATTACGTCGCCCTGGAAGACAAGGCCAGTGGCCGTGTTTACATCGTTGCTCAGGCGCTCGCCGCCGCTGTCCGCGAAGCCTGCAATCTCGAATCCGCGGTCCCGATCGCGAACTTCAAAGGCGCGGTCCTCGAGCGCGCGACCTTCCAGCACCCGTTCCTCGACCGCTCCATTTTGGGCGTGCTGGCCGACTACGTCACCGCCGATCAGGGCACCGGCGCCGTGCACACCGCCCCGGCTCATGGCGCCGACGACTTCTATACCGGCGCGCGCTACGGACTGGACCCGACCTGCCATGTGGACAATGCCGGAAGGATCCGCGACGGGCTGCCCGAATATGACGGCAAAACCGTCTTCCAGGCGAACCAGCCCATCATCGACCTGGTCGCGGCGCGCGGCGCGCTCATGGGCCGATCGGACATCTTCCACAGTTACCCGCACTGCTGGCGCTGCCACCACCCGGTGATCTTCCGGGCCACCGAGCAGTGGTTCATCCACATCGACCACCCGATGGAAATCGACGGCCGGGCGACCACCTTTCGCAAGCGGGCGCTGGACGAGATCAAAAACAGCGTGAAGTGGGACCCAGCCTGGGGCGAAGAGCGCATCGCCAACATGATCGCCACCCGCCCCGACTGGTGCATTTCGCGCCAGCGCGTCTGGGGCGTGCCCATCGCGGTGTTTCTCTGCACAAAGTGTCATGAGCCTCTGGTCGACTGCGTCCTGAACCAGCGCGTCCTGGCGCTGTTCGAGAAGGAAGGAGTGGAGGTGTGGCACACGGCCGCCGCCGACGCGCTTCTACCCCACGGCGCGCACTGCACCCGCTGCGGCGGCTCCGATTTCCGGCGCGAAACCGACATTCTCGACGTCTGGTTCGATTCGGGGTCGAGCTGGCACGCCGTCCTCGAAGTGGAACCGGGCCTGGAACCGCCGGCCGACCTTTATTTCGAAGGCGGCGACCAGTACCGCGGCTGGTTTCACACTTCGTTGCTCACTTCGGTCGGCGTCGGACAAAAGCATGCCAGCCCATTCAAGATGGTGGGCACGGCCGGATGGACTCTGGACGAGCAGGGCCGCGCCATGTCCAAGTCGCTGGGCAACGGCGTCGATCCCGTGGATATCGCCGACCGTCTGGGCGCGGAAATTGTCCGCCTGTGGGTAGCCAGCGTCGATTTCCGCGAAGACGTTGTCAACAGCGAGAACATCATGCAGCGCCTGGCGGACAACTACCGCAAGCTGCGCAACACGTTTCGGTTTTTGCTGGGGAATCTGGCCGGATTTACGCCCGCGTCGGACGCCGTGTCCGACGCCGAGTTGTTGGCGTTGGACCGATACATGCTGGCCCGCACCCGCGAATTGGTCGAAAAAGTCTCCGGAGCCGATGGCCGCGGAGGCTGGTATGGCGACTTCCAGTTCCACCGCGCCTACCAGGCCGTCAACGAGTTCTGTATCGTCGATCTCAGCGCCTTCTACCTCGACGTTCTCAAGGACCGCCTCTACACCTTCGCGCCGCAAAGCGTCGAACGCCGCTCCGCGCAGACAGTCCTCTGGCGCATTGCGGAAGCCCTTGTCCGACTTGTCGCGCCGATCCTCACCTTCACGTCCGACGAGGTCTGGCAGTACCTCCCGAAGGTCTCCGACAGACCCGCCAGCGTGCATTTGGCGTTTTTCCCGAAGGCGGAAGACCTGGGAGCGGCCGACGCCGCACTTCTGGAGGACTGGAGAAAGCTGCTGCTGGTTCGCGGTCGGGTGCTGAAAGAACTGGAAGAAGAACGCCAAGATGGAAGTATAGGCAAGGCGCTGGAAGCGAAGGTCCAGCTGAAAGCAGCCACTAATACCTATTCCCTATTGTCCAGTTATGCAACGAGCCTGAAAGAGCTCTTTAATGTGTCCCAAGTAGAAGTCTCGCCTGGCTCACCGGACGAGATTATGAAAGAGCTGCTCGCTGAGTTGGCGGCGTCTGTCGCAAACCTCAAGGCTGCTCGCAATCCAGGATCCGCCCCAGAAGAGCCCATACCGATTCACCTCGCCGAGTCGGCTGAGTGGGATAAGTCCGAAGCCATGATTGCAGCCGTCCTCCCCGCGGCCGGCCAAAAATGTAACCGCTGCTGGAACTATTATCCCGACGACTCCCCCCAGCATGTCCGACGCGTCGGCTCCTGGGAGAACGTCTGCGGCCGCTGCGCCGACGCCCTCGCGCAGATGGGCTACGCCGAGGCGGCCCGATGACAGCACGCGACCGCCGCCCCTGGCTCCTGGCCATCACCGGCCTGATCGTTCTCTGCGACCGCCTCAGCAAGGCGTGGATCATCCGCCACATCCCCGAAGGGGACGCGATTCCGGTCATCGATCACGTCTTCCGCCTCACGCACGTGCGCAACCCGGGCGCTGCCTTCTCGCTCTTCACGGAAACCGCGCGGCCCGAGGTCACCCACTGGGTTCTCACCGGCTTCTCCCTGCTCGCGGCGGTGGTCGTGCTCGTCATCCTGCTCCGCATCGGACGCCGGATCACCGGCACCACCCTCGCGCTGGCTCTGATCCTCGGCGGAACCATTGGCAATGTGTGGGATCGGCTCCGCACCGGCCTGGTCACCGACTTCCTCGAAGTCCACATCGTCCACTACCACTGGCCCGACTTCAACATCGCCGACTCCGCCATTGTCATCGGCGGCATTTTGCTCGTGCTCGATGCGCTGTTTTCCCCGGTCCCCACCGACTCTTCGCCGTCACCAGAGCCAAAAGACTCCAAACTCTAAACTCGGCCCTTTGCCCCTGGTGCGGTTCGTCACAACCTCCGCCTGCCCTCGGCCGGTACACTGGCCCTCGTGTACGATGGTCCGATCCCAATGGCCGAAGGCCGCCTCACCCTGAGCCACACGCGCGGCCCCGACCGTCCGCTACTCAACCTTTCCATTGGCGACCTTCTCCATCGCACCGCCAGTCTCTTCCCTGAGCGCGACGCCGTCGTCTCCTGCCAGCAGCAGCGCCGCCTGACCTGGGCCGAGCTGAGCGACCAGGCCGACCGCGTCGCCCGCGGCCTGTACGCACTCGGCATCCGCCAGGGCGATCGCGTCGGGCTCTGGTCCACCAACTGCGCGGAGTGGGTGACGATGCATATGGGTTGCGCCCGCGCCGGCGCCGCCCTGGTCAACGTGAACCCCGCTTACCGCTCCCACGAGCTGCAGTACACGCTCACCCGCTCGCGCATGAAGGCGCTTTTTCTCTGGACGCACGACAAGCGCGCCGACTACGCCGCCATTCTCGACCGCGCCCGCCACGGCCTCTCGCTTACGCTGGAGCACACGGTCTTCTTCGACTCGCCCGAATGGCCCGCTCTGCTCGACGCGCCGGGGCGTCTGCCGGACCGCGTCCTTTCGTCCGAGGTTGCCAACATCCAGTACACCTCCGGCACCACGGGCCTGCCCAAGGGGGTGATGCTCACGCACCACAACGTCATCAACAACGGGCAGTTTCTCGCCCACGGCTTCCACGCCACCGAGCAGGACCGCATCTGCGTGCCGGTGCCACTCTTCCACTGTTACGGCTGCGTCATCGGGACGATGACCGCCCTGAATACCGGCGCGGCCCTAATTTTTCCGAACTGGACCTTCGACGCCCGCGCCACGCTCGCCGCAGTCCACCAGGAGCGCGCCACCTCCCTCTACGGCGTACCCGCCATGTATGTCGCGGAGCTGAGTCTCCCCGACTTTGCCGGCTACGATCTCACCAGTCTGCGCACCGGGATGATGTCCGGCGCACCGTGCCCCATCGAGCTGATGAAGCGCGTTCTCAGCGAAATGCACATCGGCGAGCTGGTGATCGCCTACGGTCAGACAGAAAGCTCCCCGGTTGTCACCATGTCCGACGCCGAAGACTCCATCGAGATCCGCGTAAACACGGTCGGACGCGCCATGCCCCAGACCGAAATCAAGATTGTCTCCACGTCCGACGGCGCCACGCTCCCTGTCGGACAACAGGGCGAGGTGTGTACCCGCGGCTACGTCGTGATGAAAGGCTACGACGCCGAGCCCGAGGCCACCACGCTCGCCATCGATAAGGACGGCTGGCTGCACACCGGCGATCTCGGCATTATGCACGACGACGGCTGCATCCACCTGACCGGCCGCTCGCGGGACATCATCATTCGCGGCGGCGAAAACATTTATCCGCGCGAGATCGAGGAGTTCCTCTACACCCACCCGAAGATCAGCGAGGTGCAGGTGGTCGGCATTCCCAACGCCCGCCTGGGCGAAGTCGTCTGCGCGTGGGTGCGGCTGCGCCTGGGTGAGTCCTCCACTGAAGATGAAATCCGCGAGTGGTGCCGCGACCAGATCGCCTACTTCAAAATCCCCGAGCACATTCGTTTTGTGGATGAATTCCCTGCGACGCTCAGCGGCAAAATTCAGAAATACAAAATTCGCGAATTCGAGATCGAGGCCCGCGGTTTGCAACAGGTCGCCGCCGCCGTCACCGCCTAGCGCCACCGCCTCATCTTCTCGATTTCCGCCGCCACCTGTTTCCTCAACTCCTCGGGCGCCAGCACCCGCGCTCCCACCCCCAGTCCCAGCGTGACAAACCGCGCGGAGTACGCACTGTCGAACTCCACTGCGAACGGCTTCCATCCCGCAGAAAGCTTCGTCCGCGCCTCCACGGGCCGCAGTGCGATCCATGGCTCCATCGACACCACCGCCTCCGGAGCGAGCGCCAGCGTCGCCACAAAACGGTCCTTCGTCATCCGTAGCTGTTCGGTGCTCCGCTTCCACCACCGCACCAGATCGAACCCTTTCGGCCGTTCGAATGTCAGCGCCAGCGCCACTGCCTCCCGCATGCGCGATACGCGAAATGTCCGCATGCCCTCCGTAGTCCGTGCCACCAGATACCACGCCGTCTGCTTGCTCACCAGTCCCAGCGGATCCACGGTTCGTGGGCGCGCCATTCCGTCTGTCTTTGTGTACGTGAAGGTCAGCTTCGCATCGCGCGCCAGCGCTTCCTGCACTACGGGCAGAGCCGACCAGTCCTCGCTCCCCGGCCGCCATCCCGTGGGATCGATATAGAGTCTCGCCCGCATCGCCTCCGCCTGCAGCCGCATCCCCGGCGACAACGACGCCACCAGCTTGTCGAATGCCCGCTCCGCCGCGGCAGCCAGCCGCCGATCGCCCAGGGCGCCAGGCTGCGCCATCAGCAGTGCACGCAGTTCCGCGTCGTCCAGCCCCGGCACCCGCGTCCGCCAGCCCTTCTCCAGCTCCCAACCGCCCTGCGCCCCGCGATGCGCCAGCAGCGGAATCCCCGCCGCGCACAGCGCCTCCATGTCGCGATGCGCCGTCCGCTGCGAGACCTCCAGGCGCTCCGCCAGGTCCCGCTCCGCCATCCGCCCATGCGCCTGCAACAGCAACAACGCTGACAGCAGCCGATCCGCCTTCATCTCCGTCTCCCTGCTATCCGGCCCAGAATATTTTTCTAATCATGACACAGGTTGTCATATATGCATGATTACTCTCGCCTCTGTGAGATTGAAAATCTCCCCGGAGGATTTCCCCATGGACCTGAAGAAGTTCTTTCTTGAGCAGCTCGAAAGCGAAGCCGCTTCCGCCCGTAAAACCGTCGAGCGCGTGCCCGAAGGCCACAACTCTTTCAAACCTCACGAGCGTTCGATGGAGCTGGGCTATCTCGCCTCGCTCGTCGCCAGCATGCCCGGCTGGATCGCCATGATGATCGAGCAGGACACCACCGACATCGATGGCGCCGACGCCGGCTTCCGTACGCGCGCCGTCGACTCCCGGGCGGAGCTTTTGCGCATCGTCGACGAGGGCCTCGCCAAATCCCGTCAGGCTCTCCAAAGCGCGACCGAGGAGCACCTGATGAGGCCCTGGCGGCTGAAGATGGGGGGCCAGATCCTTACCGAAGGCCCGCGCTACAGCCAGATTCGCGAGGGCGCACTCAGCCACCTGGCCCACCATCGCGGCCAGCTTACCGTCTATCTGCGTCTCCTTGATGCGAAGGTCCCCGCTATCTACGGTCCCAGCGCCGACGAGTATCACTGAGCGACAGAATCGGGTGCCCCATCCTTGTGCGCTCGCAGTTGGCGCATAGGGTGGGTTCGCTCAGTAGCGCAGCCCCAGCCGCTGCGGGAATTCCTCTTCATCCTCGTCGGCATCGACCAGCAGCAGGTGCTCGCGGATTCGCTGTCTGTGCATCGCCCCTAACGCCAGATGCGCCGCCAGGAATACCGCCGCCGCCCACGCCACGTTTTGCCACGCGGCTTCGATCCATGGCTCCGCCCCCACTGTAAACAGCACGACAGCCGGAAAGAATCCCAGGTATGGGATCAGCAGCAGCGCAAAGTTCGTCGTTGCGTTCGACTTCGCCCCGGTGAACGGAATCGTCTTCACATTCAGGAAAAAAATGTCCGTCAGCACCACGCTCCATCCCACCGCCACGACGATCTGTCCGCCGAGAACAGTTCCTCTCCAAAACTCCGCCCGTCCGGCAAGGACGGCGACGGCCGCCAGGCTGAGCGTTGCGCTCCACAGCAGCACCCAGCGGCGCGCCGCGCCCACCTCCGCGAGTCCCGCCTTGCCCACCGTCACGCGAAAGATCCATCGCCCGCGCTGGTCTGCCGGCGCCAGAAACGTGCTGCGCAGCCCCGCAACCGTCCAAAACGCCACCATCGGCACCACCGCGCGCAGTCCCTCCGGTGAAAACACGAACGCAATGCGCCCGTGGGCCGTGCTCACCCGGGTCACGGTCGCGAACACCAGCGCCGCTCCCATGCCGCCGACCATCACCAGCACCATGCGGTAGCGCGGCACCCGTACCAGATTCTGCCCGATGAACTGCCAGATCGCGCGGCGCGCCGGCGTGCGGGCCAGGGTCGCATGGATCATCCGCTGCAACGGCGTCCCCACCACGCTCCGCCGCTCCTTCTTCGCCGCACCCTCCACCAGTCCGCGCGTCCTCCGCCACCATGCCAGCGGATACGCCGCCACGGCCACGCCCACTGCCGCAAACGTCGCCGCCCAGCCGACATGCGCCATCCGCACGAACAGCGGCAGTGTTGCCGCGCCATGCAGCACCTGTTCATAGATACCCAAAAACCAGAATGACGGCACCCAGGCCGCCACTCGTCCCGCCGTCAGTCCCTGCAAACTTCCCGCCATGGCGGGATACAGGAAAAGCAGGGTCAGCAGCGCCGCCACAAATCCGCCCTGCAGCCAAAGGGAGATTTTCCGGAACCACCGATCGCCGAGCACGCCCAGCAGCACGCCCTCCAGGGCCAGAAAGAATGCCGCGCCAAACACTCCGCTCGCGGCCACCGCCGCCAGATGCGCCGCCCAGAATCGAAACAGATGGGGCGGATCGGTCGCTGCGGGCAGAACGAGCGGCGCCAGGAAATTCACATCGAAGAGCGCCGCACCCAGCAGAACAGCGATCGCCGTCACGCGCGCCGCAAACATGCGCGCGCCGCGCACCGGCAAGTGGCCCATCACAAATACATCCAGCAAGTCCGGAAAGAGCAGGTCCCACTCGAAGATGGTCACCAGGCCCAGCGCCACCAGCGAATACACCACATAAAAGTAGTGGTCGCCCGCCTGCGACCAGTACGGCCGCGGACCCCAGAAGCGCCCCACCGGCCCGCGCGGCAGGTGATACACCGGGTACAAATACATCGCCACCATCAGCCCAGGAATGCCGAGCGCGCACGCCACCTGCACCAACCTGGTCTTCGCGTCGCCGTCCGCCGAGGCCATTTCGTTGGTGAAGAACCGCTCCAGAAAGTGCCGCACCAGCACGCGAAACTGCGTCGGCTGTTCGCGCGGCTCGGCCACCGCGTCGCGCGCCAGCACATCCAGCGACAGCACCTTGTCGCGATCCTCCCGGCGCGCCCGCAACGCGCTAGCCATCGATCTTCATCACCTCGACCATGGCCTTCGCCGCCGCCCGCGTGTCCTGCTGCCGCACCAGCTGCGCAAACACTTTCTCCAGATTCGGCAGCTCCATCAACTGTGCGAGTTCGGCCGGAGCGGCATCGGCCAGCACTTTGCCTTCGGCGATCACCACAACGCGGTCGCACAGCTGCTCCACAATCTCCAACACGTGCGAGATGTAGAGCACCGCCTTGCCCTGGCCGGCGAGCTCGTGCAGCAGATCGCGAAACAGCCGCGCCGACAGCACATCCAGCCCCGACAGCGGCTCGTCAAAGACCAGCATGGTGGGATCGTGCAGCAGCGCCGCCGCCATCAGCACCCGCTGGCGCATGCCCTTCGAATACGCCGTCATGGGCGAATGCCGCCACGACTCCAGGCCCAGGAGCGCCAGCATGGCCGTCGCCTTCTCCTCGATGGCGCGCTCGCGCATCCCGCGCAGCCGCCCCACCAGCTGCAGGTACTCCATCGCCGACATCCACGCGTACAGGTGCGCCTCTTCCGGGATGTAACCGAGCCTTGCCCGCCACTGCTGCAGGTCGGCGTGAATGTCGCGCCCGTCGAAGAGCACCCGTCCCTCGTTCGGACGCAGAAGGCCGGTAATGATCTTCACGGTGGTCGACTTCCCCGCCCCGTTGGGACCGAGGAAACCGACAATCTCTCCCGGACGGACCGCGAAGCTCACGTCGCGGATGGCCGGAATCCCACGATAGCTCCGCGTCAGACGCTGCAGCTCGAGCATTTCGTCTCCTCGATACCCTATGTAGCATGCTGCACTTGCGCAAGTCAACAGAATGCTACATAGGGTGCTACAATCACGGTCATGGCTGCCGAGGCGAAGCTTTCCCATACCGCCGCCATGATCCTCCAGTCGATCCACGCCGGCCACGTCTACGGCTTCAGCGTCATGGAGGTGACCGGCCTGCCCAGCGGCACGGTTTACCCTGCCCTGCGACGGCTGGAGCGCGACGGCCTCATCGCCTCCAAATGGGAGCAGCAATCGATCGCCGACGCCGAGCAACGCCCGCCGCGCAAGTATTACCGCGTCACCCGCACGGGCAAAGCGACGCTCGAAGCCGCCTGGAAGCGCTATCCGCTGCTTGAGCGCATGCTCCCCACGCCGGAGGTCGAACGCGCATGAGGCTCCGCGGCCGCAGCTCGACGCCCGACGCCTGCATGCTCGCTCGCCTGCTCATCCGTTGCGCTGCGCTTGTCGTCCCCGTGGGCCGGCGCGCCGACTGGACCGCCGAGTGGCTGGGCGAGCTCTGGCATGTCGGACATATGTCCGACACGGAATCTTCGGCGTCCGCCACGCCGGTTGCCTTCGCCACCGGCGCCCTCAACGATGCCGTCCAGCTCCGCGCCCACAGCCTCCGCGCGCGGATGCTCCCGCGCCTGCGCTCCCTGGTACAGACCGGCTCGCCAGCCCGCTGTCTGCTTCTGCTCGCCGCCGGGACGCTGGCCGCTCTGCTTCTGTGCCTCTCTCTGCCCGGGGCTCGCCGCGTCCTTCTGCCCGTGCCTTACCGCAACCCCGATTCGCTGGTCCTCATCAGCAGCAGCGGCTCCATGAATCCGGCTACGCCCTCCATTCACCTCTCCGATTATCGTGAGTGGACCAACAACACCTCGTCCCTTTTCTCCGATCTCGCCTTCTATCGCGTGGCGGACAAAACTCTCCATCTCGCCGACGGCCCCGAGCGACGCCTGGTGGTCGCCCAGGCCAGCCCGAACCTGCTTCAGCTTCTCGGCGTCGGCTCGGATGCCTCTACGTCTGACCCGGCTGCGCCCGCGATCTTCCTCACACACGCGGCCTGGCAGACGCGCTACCACGGCGATCGCCGCCTTGTCGGACGTATGGCAGACATCGACGGCGCGCCGGTTCCCATCGCCGGCATTCTGCCCGCCGAAACCTGGCGTCTCCCCGGCTCCGTCGATGCGGTTCTGCTTGAAAACCGCGCTGCACTCAACCAGCTCGCGCCTACGGCTCGCGGCTTCGCCATCGCCCGCATTCGCGGCTCGGTCTTTCCGCCGCCGCGCGACGGCGACCGCTATATGGTGGAAACCCGCTACGGCGTGGTCTATCACTTCATCTGCATCGGCCTGCCGTACCTGCTCGGTCAGCCACTCGCCAACGTGCTGCTGGTTCTCTTTCTCGCCTGCATCGCTCTACCCGCCACGCTGCCGCTTTCGCTCAGCGAAGCGCCCGTCCGGCGCGGGCGCCTGCCGCGCGCCAGCCTCCCGCGCCGCGCCGCTTTCCTCGCCACCAAGCTGGCCCTCGTCCCGCCGCTGGTGCTGCTCTCGTCGATCAGTCTCACCTGGGGACCGAGCTTCAGCCCGAACACCGCTTTCCTCATCCAGTTCCTCACCGGCGTTCCCACGCTGCTCTTCGCTTTTCGGTGGGTACTTCACGACCAGCGGCGGCGCTGCCCGGAATGTCTCCGCCTGCTGTCGAATCCAGCGCGCGTCGGACAGGCGTCCTGCAATTTTCTGAACTGGAACGGCACTGAGCTGGTTTGCGTCCGCGGCCATGGGCTGCTGCACATTCCGGAGCTGCCAACCAGCTGGTTCAGCACGCAGCGCTGGCTGGCCCTTGACGCCTCCTGGCTTTGCCTCTTCTCCACCGAACCGCCCAGCACCTCGCCTGAGCCCATCTGACTCTCCGCATCGCCGCGGCGCGTCCGCCGAAGATTCGCGGCTGCGTCCGGTGCCTCAAAGCCCGCTTGTCTCTGCACTACACTGTCCCAGGCACCGGCCCACCGAAAGGATTCCTGTTGCGTCCCTGCTGCCCTGCCGCTCTGCTGGTCCTCGCCATCACGTTCCCGGCCGCCACCCTTCCGCTCCGGGCGCAGCGTCCGCCCGAGCAGCACTACACCTGGAAGAGCGTGCAGATCGTGGGCGGCGGCTTCGTCGATGGCGTCATTTTCCACCCGACGGTCGCCGGTCTGCGCTACGCGCGCACCGATATCGGCGGCGCCTATCGGTGGGACGACGCCGCGCAGCGTTGGCTTCCGCTCCTCGACTGGATCGGCGCGACGGACGTTAATCTGATGGGCGTCGCCTCGATCGCCGTCGATCCCTCCGACCCCAACCGCGTGTATCTCGCCTGCGGCACGTACACCAGCGCCAGCGCTCCCGACGGCGCTATTCTGCGCTCGGCCGACCGCGGACGCACCTTCCGCATCACCCATGTCCCCTTCAAGTTCGGCGCGAATGAAGATGGGCGAGGCAACGGCGAGCGCCTTGCGGTCGATCCCCGCAACGGGCGCATCCTCTATGTCGGTACCCGCCACGCCGGCCTCTGGCGCTCCATTGACCGCGGCGTCACGTGGAGCCGCGTCGCCAGCTTCCCCGACGTAACGGAAGCCGCCGCGCCCGTAAAACCGGGCACGTCTGCGCCTGCCCCCGGCGACGGTATTGTCTTCGTCCAGTTCGCGCCCGCGCCGTCCGTGTCCGACGCGCGCCGCTCCTTGTCTGACACCCGGACGATCTATGTCGGCGTCTCCCTGATGAACCGGCCAAATCTTTATGTCTCGTCCGACGCGGGCGCTACCTGGAAGCCAGTCCCTGGAGCACCCTCGCAATATCGTCCGACACGCGCCGCCCTCGCGTCCGACGGCACCTTCTATATCGCTTACGGGAACGCCCCAGGCCCCTCGCGGATGACCAACGGCGGCGTCTGGAAGCTCGACACGCATAGCGGCGCCTGGACGGACATCACACCGGAGCGTCCCGGTCCTGGCAAGGAGTTCGGCTATGCCGCGGTTGCCGTCGATGCGCATCACCCGCGCACGGTGATTGCCAGCACGTATGACCACTACTTCGGCGCCGGCGAAAACATTTTCCGCTCAACGGATGGGGGCGCTACCTGGAAGCCGGTCTTCGGCGGTCCGCACGGCGGCGTCTTCGATTCCAACCTCGCGCCCTATGTGAAGGCCACGCCCATCCACTGGCTCTTCGATATTGCCATCGACCCCACCAACCCCGATCACGCCGTCTTCACCACAGGCTATGGCGGATGGGAAACCCACGACCTCACGGCTGTCGATCGCGGGCAGCCGACGCACTGGTCCATTCTGGTGCCTGGCATTGAAGAGACCGTAGCCCTGGCACTCGACAGCCCAGCCGACGTCGCGCACCTGGTCTCCGGCATCGGCGACTATGGCGGATTCGTCCACTGGGATCTGAATCGCTCGCCGCGGGCAGGGTCGTCGGCGCCGCCGCGCTTCGGCAACACCACCGGGCTCGCCTCCGCGGCGCTGCACCCCAACATCCTGGTCCGCGTGGGCGTCAGCGCTGAGCACAAGCCTGGCGCGAACATCAGCTACAGCCTCGATTCCGGCCGCAACTGGCACCCGACGCCGCACGATCCCCAGCCGAACAGCCAGGCCGGCAGCATTGCCGTTTCCGCCGACGGCACTGCCTGGATCTGGACGCCGGACCACGCAGCGCCCTCCGTGACGCGCGACCGCGGCGCCACGTGGACACTGGTCCAGGGACTGTCCGCCGGGACGCGCGTCGTCGGCGATCCCAGGGACCCGCGCGCTTTCTACGCCTTTTCGCTTTTTGAGCGGAAGCTTTTCCTTAGCAGCGACGACGGCGCACACTTTACCGCGGAGAACTTCACTCTGCAGAATGCGCCGCCACCCAGCCACGCTCCCCGCGGCGACCCGCGCGGTGGGCAGGATCAGCTCTACGCCACCCCTGGCCGCAACGGCGACCTCTGGATCGCCGCCTTCGATGGCCTTTGGCACGCCGACTCTCTGGCCGCGCACAACGCAACGGGCGCGGTCCTGTTTACGCGCCTTCCAGGCGTCCAACAGATCGAGGCCTTCGGCTTTGGCAAAGCCGCGCCTGGCCGGAGCTATCCCACGCTCTATCTCGCCGGCACCGTCGAGGGCCAGCCCGGAGTGTTTCGCTCCAACGACGCCGGCCGCACCTGGGTCCGCATCAACGACAACCAGCATCAGTGGGGGCTGATCCTGCAGATCAGCGGCGACCCGCGCCTCTACGGACGCGTCTACGTGGGCACGCACGGCCGTGGGATTCTGTACGGCGATCCAGCCGGCCGCTCCACCGCCGCCCATCCCACGCGGAAATGAAAACAGCCGGATCTCTCGACCCGGCTGTTCCCTGTGAGCTGGCTTATTTCAGGAGGCCAACGCGGTTGGCGTCACCACCATGTCCATTTCCGGGTGCCGGCGACTGCGCGGAACTGCCCGCACCCCATCGACGGTTTGCTCCATCACCATGTTCTGCGAACACGTCCCGCACAGCCAAAAATGCTCCATCCGGCGCGACTGTTTGCCGTTCGCATCCTTATCCTTTCCCTGTACGTCGAACACAAAAATGCGCCCCTCGCGCAGATAGTGCAGAGGCTTCGCGCATTTTGGATTGGCGCAATGACTCACCATAAAACCATCTCCCGATTGCGCTGCTGAGGCCCGCGGAGACCCGGTCTCCGCTGATTTTCGCGCGCTGTTGTCGTTCGGTTGAGCCGCAATGCGGCCTGAAACACAGATTTCCGATTGTTAAGATGCCGCCCGAGGCGAGAACTGTTTGCCTATTTGCGGAAATCCGCTGTGAGTCGACCCGTTGCCGTCGCCGGTCGGGTATCTGTGTTCATCCTGGCATCGACCCGCTAACGCGGGCGCGAAATTCCTGTCAATTCGGAACGCCATCCTGCGACCCACTGCAGGAAGTACGTCATGTTCGGCGCATCGGTGTGGCCGCCGTCATGCTGCCGCCACGCCAGCTTGCCGTCGAGCAGGCCGGTGTTCACCGGCGGCATCGGCGCGGTGTGGTAATCCGTGCCCACCGTAAAGCCCGAAACGCCGAGGCCCTTCGCACCCAGGAATGTGAAGACGCGATTCGCGTCCACCGTGGCCATCCAGCTGCCCTCGTGGTCCAGCCAGCGCGCGTCGCCTTTGGCCGGCACGCCGTAACTGATGAAAGTGAGCCGCGGCGCGCACAGGGCGATCAGTTCGTTCGAGTCGACCGGAATGTCGCCCGGATTCATGCTGCCTAACTTCGCCCCGACCTTGATCTTCGACGCGCCGTACTTCATGAAATTCCCGGCCATCCAGTAATACTCGCCATCGGCCAGGTTCTCGACGGCTTCGCCGTAGTTCCTCCTCAGGAGTGTGGCGCCGCCCTTGCCTGACGACCCCACCAGCACCATGGCAAACCGCGGATCGAAGGCCATGGTCACCAGAGCTGCTTTCCCATACCGCGATACGCCCTCGATGCCCACCTGCTTCGCATCCACCGCCGGATCGGTTTCCAGATAATCGAGGCCCCGCCCCGCGCCCCAGGCCCACGCCCGCAGCGCGCCCCACTGCTCCGGCGTGCGCGGCTGTCCCTTGTTGACCAGGCCAATGATGCCCCGCGTCAGCCCCGCTCCGTTGTCGGCCTGCACGCTGGCCGGATCGAGGAGCGCGAAGCCCCATCCAGCGCCCACCAGTTGCCAGGTGTTGGGCAGCCCTCCATCCGCATTCAGCTGCGGAAACTGGAAGGGCGTCGCCTTCACCGGCTCCCACGCCGGATGCGCCTCGAATACTGCCTGCAGCGAGGGATCCTGCTGGATGAGCCGCGCTTTCCAGGCTTTGTTAATCCGCGCAAACTCCTCTTCCGTCGGCTCATGCGGAGCCGGGAAATCCGCCGGGGCAAACATCATCAGCACGGGCACCGGCCCCTGGGCTTTCTCCGGCGTCACCAGCGTCATGTGGATCTTCACGGTGATGTCGGGATACGCCGCGTTGTCCACCGTCCCGATCAGATCTTTCGCGATCACCGGCGTGAAGCCGATCCGCTCGTGATCGACGGCGCGCACCGTCCAGGTGACCTTCGGGACGTTCCTGGGGACGAAGCCGTAGACATACCTGGAATACATCTCCACAATCTGCGGGCGGCGCTGCTTCCACCACATCTCGGAGGTGGTGACCTTCCGGCCGTCGTTCATCGTGAGCGGATCGGGCAGATTAGGGTAGGGGTTCGCCTTCGACTCGTCATAGTTGGCGTGGCTGGGAGCCTTCTCGTCGCCGCTGGGACCGGGCCGCAACGCCTCGATGCCGAGCTGATCCATCATGTTCTGGTGATCCTGCTCGGCGGTGAAGGTGACGGGCGGCGGGGCCGACGTCTGGGCGAGGCTGGCGGCTGAGGCCGCCAGAAACAGGACACAACCGGTCAAGTGCGAGAGACTGGGCACGCCGAACCTCCAGGCAGAAATCCAGATCGATTGATTCGCGACCCATACTAAATCTTTCCAGGGTCGCGCGGTAGAAGCTAACGGCTCCCGGCTTCCGCTCCAGGCTCCTGGCTCCTGGCTCCCGGCTCCTGGCTCCTGGCTCCTGGCTCCCAGATCCTGGTTCCCAGATCCTGGCTACGAACAGGTGTGATATTTGCTACAGAACCAGCGACGGGGATCAGTCATCCTTCACTGCAAGACGGCAGTTCGAAATTCGATGACCGCGAGGCAGCCATGAACGATCTTTGCACTCTGGCCCATTACAAAGAGGACGACCTTTCCACCCACGCCGTGTCGATGGCGGTGATGGCGTGGGTGCTGCGGCACGCCAACGCGAGCGGGTCGCATCTGGACCGGGTGGCGTTCCACCGGGCGGCGGACCTGGCGCTGGTGCTGTTTCGGGAAGAGGAACGGCGGTTCGCCTCGGCGGACGCGTCGGCGCCGCTGCTGGACGCGGTCTATTTGAAGGCGTTTCTGCCGGAGGCGGAGGCAGCGCCCGAGCCGGCCGAGTGCGACGACGAGGAAGTGGACCGCGCGAAGGATCGCGCGGCGACGGCGGTGGCGGCGCGCTTCCAGCGGGAGATTCTGCGGCGGGTGCACCAGCGGCCGGTGGAGATGCCGCTGAGGTGCGAAGAACTGGCCTGGTAGGGGCGGGTTACAGGGTGGACGCAGGCCTCTCTAACGCTTCGCCTTTCTGCTTGTCAGCGGTGCTTTCGCGGTCTTCTTCTTCGCCGGCGTGCGCTGGGACCGATCGATCTCATATTCCGTCTGCACCAGTCCGCCTTTGTACGCGTGCGTGGCGACATGCGTCAGAGGGATGTCGTGCGGCACCCGGCCGAAGAGCGGGATGCCTTCGCCGATGAGCACGGGGACGCGGGTGACGATGAGGCGGTCGATGAGTCCGGCGGCGAGGAACTGCTGGATGGTGAGGCCTCCATCGACGTAGACGTGCTGGTAGCCGCAGGCCTCGAGTTGTGCGGCGACGGCGCGCGGCTCGCCAGAAATAGCTTCGATGACAGCCCCTTTCAGCGATGAGAAGTCAGGCGGGCGGTGGGTGAGGACGAAGACCGGCTTCGGTCCATAACCCCACGGGCCGCTGAACGAGAGGACGACGTCGAAGGTGCGGCGGCCGATGAGGACGACATCGACGCTCGAAAAGAACTCGTCGAAGCCGTGGGGCCCCTGTTCGGGGGTGTCAAGGAAATCGAGGGCATGGTCAGGCCGGGCAAGAAAGCCGTCGACGCTGACGCCGCAAAAGACGGAGAGCTTCATCGGACCCTCCCGGGTTGGAGGCTTTTGGTGGAGTTGGTTCCTAAGTGTAGGGCCGTGCCGGGAGCCTGGCAAGGACGCGGGCAAGATGCGCGGCCGGGTGCTGCTGGGATGTGGCAGTAACCGAAGTTTGCGGGGTGGCGCAGTCTGGCGCTCGACGAAGGGCAGCGGTTCCCTTACGGTGGGTATGTCCGCGTCTCGCTTACACCCACGGTGTACCGAACGGTTCGCGGATGGTTCACCCGACGAGGGCTCCGTCCAGGGCGGAGCCCTTTCGGACTTCTGCGTTGCTCCCCTGGATCCGGAGATGCGGCGATGCTTTTCCTTTCGCCCATTCCTCCGCGACTCCCTGCCGACAGCTCAATCTCGTGAATGACAAGCGTCTGCGTGGCTCGCACCACTCCGCCGCGGCAGCTCAATCATTTGTTGCCGGCTAATCAAGTTATCAGTCTGGTAATACTTCGTTCACTAATTAGCTCTCCTGCTGGATAAGAAGAGAGCTCCGAGTCAGCGCGAAATTGATTTCAACCTTCACATTTTTCGCAGGAGCTGTGCTAGACTCAGGGCCGTCTTCTACTTCCCCAGTGATATAAGCCTCAACGAACCCCGTGCGCGGCAGCCTGGCTCGGATCCGTGTGCGGGAAAACTACTATCTGCGATCGGCGGATCTGCGCCTGGGCATAGGACAGGCTTGGCCTGCGGTCGATTTTCGGCAGTACCCAGGGAGTTTGCCATGATTGTGTCTCGCCGCTGGTTCCGGTTTTCCTGTGGAGTCTCCTCCGCCCTGCTGGCCGCCTCCCTTCTGGCGTTCAGTAACGGCTCGGCTTTCGCGCAGCAGCAGCCGCCCCAGCATCCAGGGCATCCGCTGCCCCCCCCGCCGCTGCCCGCCAACTCCCCGTCCAGCCGGCCGGTGCCTCCCGGAGCCACAGCGGGGCTGGCGAACCAGGAGCAGGGTCCCACTCTGTCGACGTCCACCTGGAACGCAATCGGCCCAACGCCGCTGGGCTCCGGCAGCGGCGCGGACAGCGGCCGAATGGCTGGGGTGGCCGTGGACCCGACGAATTCGAACACCATTTTCATCGCGGCGGCGGGCGGAGGTGTGTGGAAGACCACCGATGGCGGTACGACATGGACGGAGTTAACAGATCATCAAACGACGCTGGCGATGGGTTCCATCGCGATCGCTCCCACCGACGATCTGAAGATTTATGCGGGTACCGGCGAGGCCAATAACTCCGTGGACAGCAATCATGGCAACGGCATCCTGGTCTCGAATGACGGCGGCTCGACCTGGACCCTGGAGACTGCGAGCGGCGCCTTTGCCGGAGTCACGATTGGGCAAATCGCAGTCGATCCCACCAACGAGAACACTGCGTACGCCGCCGTTGGAGGCTATGGCGAAAACGGTAATGCCTTCGCGAACACAGGTATCTGGAAGACAACGGACGGCGGCACGACCTGGACGAACGTTACGGCCGCAGCCTCCCTGACTTCTGAGTTTGTCTGGTCGGCGGTCGTTGTGGATCCCAACACCCCAACAATCGTCTATGCAGCCGTTGGCGACATCTTTTATGGTGCTGACGGACCGAACGCTATTTACCGCTCCATGGACGGCGGAACGACGTGGGCAGAACTCACCAACGGCCCGAGCGGCGCCGCCACCGGGAGGTTCGCCCTGGCGGTTTCGCCGGCGGCAAAAACA
Source organism: Acidobacteriaceae bacterium (assembly GCA_049579805.1). Lineage (GTDB taxonomy): Bacteria > Acidobacteriota > Terriglobia > Terriglobales > Acidobacteriaceae > Palsa-343. The sequence continues at coordinate 10,990 of JBAUOP010000063.1, read as the reverse complement.
ACGGGCCAACACGTTCTGTATGTTGCGGTTTCCTCGACGGTCAGCACCAATAGTGGGGGCTTGCTTTACTTTCAGCGTTCGGATAACGCCGATGCAGCGACGCCGACGTTTACCAACCTGACCTCGGGCACACCGAACTTTATGGGCTCCCAGGGCTGGTATGACATCGGCCTCAATGTGGACGCGACTGGCGTGGTCTACGCCGCCGGGGTGAGCTACAGCTCCAACATCCTTCGTTCCACCAATCTTGGCGTAACCTGGAACGACATTACTGTGGATCCCAGCGGCAACCAGCCGCATACCGACCACCACGCCATCGTCTTCGATTCCGGCAATCGCATGCTGCTCGGAAACGACGGCGGCCTCTGGCGTTACGACGCGACGGTGCCGAGCTGGACCGACCTGAACGGCAATCTGGACACCATCCAGTTCCAGGGAATCGGTTTGCATCCCACATCGGCAACGACGGTCGTAGGCGGCAGCCAGGACAACGGAACGGAGTTGTATACGAACAATATTGCCTGGGCTGAGACCGACGGCGGCGACGGTGGGTTTGCCCAGTTCAGTCAGACCAATGGATCGCAATGTTACTCGGTTCATCCCGTCGGCAGCTTTGGCCCTACCGCGTTTTTTCAAAGCTCCAGCAGCGGTTGCGCATCGGGAAGCTGGGTGGACGCGACCTCAGGGTTTGTCAACACCAACTCCGACTTCTATCCCCCGTTTGTTGTGGATCCCACAAACGGGGATCACCTGCTGATTGGCCTGGACCGCGTGTATGAGACCACCAGCGGCGCCAGTTCGTGGACCGCGATCAGCACACCCGGATCGAATGGATTCGACAACGACGTGAGCGGCTCCATCTACAACGTCAATACCGTCGCGCTGGCTCCTGCGAACGGACCCAACCCCGAGGTGATTTATGCCGCCACCGGAGGAAGTTTAATCTTTGTCAGCACTGACGACGGGGCCGTGTGGACGGAGCGCAATCTGCCCGCCTGTACAGCGACCGGGCACTACTCCGCAGGGTGTAACGTCAACCAGATTGTCACCGATCCCAACGATCCCACCGGTTACACGGCGATTGCCGCGACCAGTAACTTTACCGGGGGCGGCCAGCACGTATACAGGACGACTAACGCGGGCGCCAGCTGGACCGATATCAGCGGCAGCCTCCCCGATCTGCCCACCTGGTCGGCGCAAGTCGATACGGATCCGAGCCGTACGATTTATGTTGCCACCGATACCGGAGTCTATTCCTCGGTCAGTCCGTATTCCGCCTGGACCCTCTATGGAGTGGGCTTGCCGAATTCCCAGAACCTCGATCTCGAACTCAACCGCAGCCTGGATGTTCTCGGCGTGGGAACCCATGGACGCGGCGCCTGGGAGATCGAGACTCCTCCCCACGTGACCAACGTGAGCACCACCGCCGCGAATGGCACCTATGGTCCGGGAGCCACGATACCGATTGTCGTGACCTTCAGTACGGCGGTCAACGTGACCGGAACACCGCAGCTTACGCTCGATACGACGCCGAATGGGACGGCGAGCTATTCCTCGGGATCGGGAACGAACTCTCTGACCTTTACCTATACGGTTGCAAGCGGGCAGACAACGAGCGGCAATATCACGAACGGCAATCTGGACTATACGTCGAACGCCGGTTTGACTCTCAACAGCGGGACGATTGCCGATACCGACAGCGTCGCCGCAGTGCTCACGCTGTATGCGCCAGGAGCCGCAGGCTCACTGAGCGCCAGCAGCAGCATCGTAATCTCCGGCGCTACCGCGACTCCGATTGACCCCTGGTTACAGGTGAACGGAGGAGCGTGGCAGGAGGTCGCCAGTGTAACTGTGAATCAGGGAGATATGGTGAACCTGGGCCCACACCCGGTCAGCGGCGGGACGTGGAGCTGGACCGGGCCGAATGGCTTCTCGTCCACCTCGCGGGTCCTCGACGCTGTCTCGCTGGCGGCGGGCACTAATACCTATACGGCTACTTACACCAATACATCCGCAGTGAAAAGCACCCAGGCCTTCACCATCACCGTCAACACCCCGATCGTGCCCTACATCCAGGTGAGCGGCGGAGCGTGGACGGAGGAGTCCGCTGTGACGGTGAATCTGGGCACTACGGTGAACCTGGGTCCACAACCGGTGAGCGGCGGAACGTGGAGCTGGAGCGGGCCGAACGGGTTCTCGTCCACCTCGCGCGTCCTGTACGGTATCCCGTTGACCGGAGGCACCGACACCTACACGGCCACTTATACCAATACAACCGGGGGACACAGCACCCAGGCCTTTACCATCACCGTCAGCACGCCTGTAACTCCGTACATTCAGGTGAACGGCGGAGCGTGGACCCAGGAGTCCACGGCGACGGTGAATACAGGTGCTGCGGTGAACCTCGGCCCGCAACCGGTCAGCGGCGGAACGTGGAGCTGGACCGGACCCAACGGGTTCTCATCCACGGCACGGGTCCTGTACGGTATCCCGCTGGCGGGAGGCACCAATACCTACACAGCCACTTACACCAATGCCGCGGAAGTGCAAAGCACCCAGGCCTTCACCATCACTGTCAACACACCCGTAACTCCGTACATTCAGGTGAACGGCGGAGCCTGGACGCAGGAGTCTGCTGCGACGGTAAATCTGACTGACACCGTCAACCTCGGTCCGCAACCGGTCAGCGGCGGCACCTGGAGCTGGACGGGACCGAACGAGTTCTCTTCCACGTCGCGGGTCCTCTACGGTATCCCGCTGGCAGGGGGCACCAACACGTTCACGGCAACTTACACCAACCCGGGGGGAGTGCAAAGCACCCAGGCCTTCACCATCACCGTCAACACCCCGGTTGATCCCTGGATCCAGGTGAACGGCGGAGCGTGGCAGGAGGTCTCCAGTGTGACGGTGACTGCGGGAGCCACGGTCAATCTGGGTCCGCACCCGGTCAGCGGCGGCACCTGGAGTTGGGCCGGGCCGAACGGGTTCACGTCCACATCTCGGGTGCTCTACGGTATCCCGCTGGCAGCGGGCGCCAATACCTACACGGCGACCTACACCAATGCAAGCGGAGGGCAAAGCACCCAGGCCTTCACCATCACTGTCGATTAGGAGAGAAGACGGTCTGGCGGGCCGTAGTCTGAGCGAGTAGCGGTGTTGGTTGGTCCCCGGGCGGATCGCTCTTCACTGTCCCGCTGACCGTTTTCCGGGAGTACTCCTGATATATCGGTCGTCCTCTCATCGGTGAGCGCTGTGCCAGCACTCAACCGGTGAGAATCAGAATGCCGCAAGGTTGCGGGCAGGTTTTTTAGAAATGCAGCCGGGCGCTGATCTGAAGCAGCCTGGGCGGCGCCGCTGAGACAATCCGTCCAAAGTCCGCGCTCCCGATGTTCCCCTCCACCGAGTCCGCTCCGAAGAATTGTGCGTGATTGAGCACGTTGAACGCCTCGATCCGCAGTTCCACATTGCGCCCCTCCGGCAACGAAGTCGCCTTGCTCAGCGCCAGATCCGTATCGTTCGACCCCGGTCCGTGAAAGAACCGCCGCCGCGCGTCTCCGAACTCCCCCAGCGAGGGCAGACCGAACAGTCCCGTGTTGAACGCATTTCCCTGCCCCGGACTGCCGTTCAGCTGCAGAACCCCCGGCGTAAAGTTCAGCTGATCCACGCCATTGTTGTTGACCCCGTTCGGCTGCGTCCCCAGCAGAGAAGTGTCGTTGTTATTGATCAGCGTGACCGGGAACCCGGTGGTCACACGCGTCAGCCCCGAAATCTCCCACCCATCCGCCAGCCACAGCGGCGAATGCCCCAGCCCGCGCAGCGCCCGCGCTACCGGCAGCGCATAGTGATAGTGCCCTACGAAATTCTGCCTCAGGTCGAAGGCCGACAGCCCCCGGCTTGCCGCCGGATTCGCCGGATCCACCGGGTCCGACAGGCTCGATCCCTCGTCGATCGACTGGCTCCACGTATACGCCAGGCTGTATCCCAGCGCGCTGCCCTGGTGCCGCAGGCTGACCTCCAGCGCGTTGTCGTGCGAGTTCCCGATCGTCTTCTGCCACGTCACGCTGCCGAACGCGGGGCTGAACCGCGTCCGGGTTCCCTGCACCACCTGTCCGTTGGCCCGGGTATATACGCCGCTCTCTCCGAACGGCCCGCATGTCGCCGACCCCGGCGCCACCTCCGCAACCTGGCTCAGGCTTAGACACAGCGCCGGATTCCCCGGATTCGCCTCCATCAGCGTCAGCAGATGATGCGCCTGCGTCCCGTCGTAGCTCACCTCCAGCACCGTAGTCCCGCCCAGTTGCCGCTCCACGGACAACTGATAGTCCTCGGCATACGGCGTTACATCATCCGGTGCCACCGCCGGAATCCCCGTGAACGGCTCGAACTGCGTCCAGTCCACGCTTGTCACAGGATTCGCCTTCGATGCCCCAAGCGGCACCGTCTGCAGCGGGAACCGCGCCCCGTTGCTCGACTGCAAACTCGACCCGTCCGCCGCCGCCGTCCACGGATCGTCGAACAGCGTAGGCATCGCGCTCGTGTACGTGTATCCATAAGGCGGATTCGCGCTCATGATCGCCGCCGATAACCCCTCGATCGGCGTATAAAATTGCCCCCAGCTTGCCCGGATGCTCGTCTTCTCCCGTCCCAGAAACGCCGGGCTCCACGCCACTCCTACGCGGGGCGAAAAGTTCGTGTACTTGGTCGGCGCCAGCCCCCGCGGCACTCCCGGATCGCCCGGAAACACAATCCCCGCCGGCGCATTGGGAAACACCACGCTCTGCTCGCCCGGCACCACCGTCTGCAGTTGGTTGTATTTCTCACGCCAGAAGGGCAGCCGGTCCCAGCGCACCCCGTAATTCAGCGTCAGGCTCGGCCCCACCCGCCACGAATCCTGCGCGTAAGCCCCTGCCAGCAAATTTCGGTTATAGAAGTGCTGCGCGTCGCCCTGCGTATAGCTCGAATCCACGCCCAGCAAAAAATCCGCAAAGTCCAGCCCCGTCTCGCTCCCCGTAAACGCATAACTCCCGTTGAAATACACATCCGGATGATTATTGATCTGATCCTCGTGCACATCTGCTCCGAACTTCAGGTTGTGTGCGCCCACTACCCGCGAGAAATCGTCGCTCCCCTCCAAAATGTTCTCCGCCTGGAACAGCGCTGTCGTGTCGATGCCCATGGTGAAGTCGTTGAAGATGGTGTTCTCCACGCCCTCGATCTTCGGGTCCAGCACCGTAATCCCCGTGAACCCCTGCGAAGCCAGCGACGGTCCCACCCCGCCTTGTGGCACGCCCACGTTGGCAGCGTTCCGCATATAACTGATCCGCGCCTGGTTCACCGCATTCGCCCCAAAGGTCTTCGTGTCGCTCAGCGTCAGCAGCTGCGCCCGCCCATAGTTCAGCGCATCGAACCCCGGCACGCTCGCCCCGCCCTCGCCCGTTGGATACGGATTGTCCACCCGGTAGTCGTCGAGGAAGTAATACCCCGTCACCGTTCCCGCCTTCGTGTCCCAGTCCAGGCGCGCCGATCCCTTGTCGTCCCGGATCTGCTGCTCCGCCGCCGACGTTTCAAATCCCCCCGCTCCGGCGTTGGGTTGCGGAATGGACTGCAGCAAATGTCCCGCCGCCGCCGACCACACCGCCGCCGGAATCTGCGCATTCGCCAGCACGCACTGGCTCCCGCTCGTGCACCCCGCCGTGTAATACGGCTCGCCCTGCGTCACCGCATAGCCCAGTTCCTGCGTCAGCCGCTGCGCCAGATACGGCCCGCTCACCGTCCCCGTCAGCGCGCTCGTCTCGCCTGAAAAATTCCCGCTCCGCTCCGCCTCCGTTGGCACCGAGATCAGCCCCGTGTCCACACCCTGCGCCAGCCGCGTTCCCTGGTAATCTCCAAAGAGGAAAAGCTTGTCCCGCCGCAGCGGTCCGCCCGCCGTCGCCCCAAACTGATTCTGGTGGAACGGCGCCCGCTCCTGCGAAAAGTAGTTGCGCGCGTCCAGGTTCGTATTCCGCAGATACTCGAACACCGATCCCCGCCACCGGTTCGTCCCGCTCTTCGTCACCACCGAAATCTGCCCGCCGCTCGCGCTCCCGTATTCAGGCTCGTAGTTCCCGGTCTCCACGTTCAGCTCCGCGATCGAGTCCAGCACCGGCACAATCGCAATCCCCATGTTCACGTCTTCCTGCGCGTCCGCCCCGTTCACCCGAAAGCTGTTCGACGTCTCCCGCTGCCCGCCTACCGAGAGATTTCCTGCGTCCAGCTCGCCCGACGGCGGTGTGCTCGCCACCCCGCTCATCACAATCGCGTTCGCCGGCTGCGAGCTCGCCGGAGCCACCCCCGGTTCCACCGCCAGCACATCGGTAAAGCTCCGTCCGTTCAGCGGAATCGCCCGGATCTGTTGCGCCTCCAGCGTTCCCCCAGCCGCCGTCGAGCTCGTCTGGATCGTGACGCTCGCCGCGCTCACCTGCACCGTCTGACTCGCCTCGCCCACACGCAGCACCATCTGCACCGTCACCGGCTCCGCCGCCACCATCACCTGTTTCTCGGCCAACGCAAACCCCGGCGCCCGCGCCGTCACCACATACTCCCCCGGCTCCAGCCCGGCGAACCGGAACTCACCGCTCCCGTCGGTCGTCGTCTCCGCCGCAATTCCTCCGCCCGCCGGCTTCGCCGTCACTCTCGCACCGGGCAGCACCGCCCCGGAAACATCCGTCACCGTCCCCGTCATCGCCTGAGGAGGCTGCGCTCGGCATACCGTCGGGCACACCATCAAACCCAGCACCAGCACGGCTCCCAGCGCCCACAGGCCCTCCCACAGGTTTTTCCATTTCCGGATGCTGCCGGTCTCTCCGCTCTTCATATCCGACCTCTTCAGTCCTATTTAATGGCAAGCGCGGGCCCCGTCCAGTGATCCCAATCACATTCCAAACCTGGGTTGGGAACCTGGCTTGAGCCCAAAATCTGAGCCGGATTTCCAGCCCGTCCTTCGGCCTGCCTCGCCGGCGACCGTTCCCTCAGACCCTCAAAAATGACAGAGTCGTAATGTTCCGTTCTGAATATACGACAATTTTGGTCCTCATTTCCAGAGGAGCCTCTGTTCGGGTCCCCATTTCCAGAGGTCCTCTGACTTTTAGCGCGGTTCCGGTTCCGGAACCCAGCCGCCATTAGCATTCAGGTTTTTACCTGGACCCTCAATGAGACGACGCCGCTCCTGGTTTGTCGCTCGGGAATTGTCACCAGTCTGCAACAAAAGGACTGACCCGGGGCTGAGTACGAAGTGAATTGCTGGAGGATAGACCCACTCCTCGCGAGGCAATCCGCTTGACACGATTCCTGTCTCTCTGCCATGATTGCGGCCCCTGTCACCTCATCATGGCCGTTCCGGCGAGTGGGCCTGAACGGATAAGTCACCGGGCTCTCTTTCCCCCTGTTTTCGAGGTATTGCTGCCGCCACCCCCCGGCGCGGCGGCTGAAAGTGGTGCGGTCGCTGCTCGTCTTCCAGTCGAGCGGACCGAGTCTCAAGGAGAATCTCATATGGACTGCGGCCTCGCTGCGCCCTGCGCCTCTCTGAAGTCTGTCTTTTCCCCGAATGCTTCCGCCACCCGCAGGCTTATGTCGCTTGTGGCCGTGCCGCTTCTGTTGGGCGTGTTTGCGCCGGCGTACGCACAGGTACAGCCCTCGCCGGTCCTGCACAGGAGCATCATGCAGCCGTCGAGTACCCGGCCCGGCTCAAGCCAGGTGTCCCGGCCACCCCTGTCGCGGACGATGGAGCAGCCCGTCACGTCGGCGAACACCGGCTCCGGAATCGTGTATACGTGCGACCCCACTCTGGCGTCCACCACGTGCACTTACCTGAACACGACCGTGGCTGGCTATTACAACGCCACGTTTACCAATGCGAACGCCAACATCTACGTTGAGATGGGCAGCACAGGTCTCGGAGAGAGCATCTATTATCTCAATTTTCTTACTTACAGCGAATACGCCAGCGCCTACGGCAGCATCGCCAACAAGAGCCCGATCCAGACTTCGGCCCAGTCCGCGCTTTCTACCTACGATGCCACGCCCTACGGCAGTGACGACGTTTGGGTAACCGGCGCCCTTGCCGCATCTCTCGGTTACGCAGGAGCGTACGGTATTACGACCACCGAGGGGGCCTGCACTCTCGGCAGCTCCGGATGCTACAACGGCCTCATCATTGTTGCTAATTCGGGTGTAACTCTCTACTACGACAATCTCGGGGGAACCGAGCCGTCCGACGCGTACGACTTCTATGCAGTGGTGGAACACGAGACCGACGAAGTGCTGGGGACCGCATCGTGCATCACCACGCAAACGTCTCCGCTGAGCGATTCCTGCGGTAGCGACACCGGGGAAAACGGCACTCCCTCGGCCGTTGACCTCTTCCGTTATTCCAGTGCTGGCAACCTTGTCCTCGATAGTTCCCTCAGCACCACTGTCGGCGCCTATTTCTCGTATAACGGAGGCGCCACAAACGGGGCGAACGGCAGCGAGGGAAGTCCAAAGTACTACAACACGCTGGACAATGGAGGCGACTACGCCGACTTTGCTCTCGTTTCTCCGTGCGGGCCGAACGAGTCTATTCAGGATGCGTATGGCTGTCCTGGCGCGGATGGGGGTCTGACCATTCTGAATGACGGCGGTGCGGAGGTCAACATACTCACCGCTGTCGGATTTCAGGTGCCTGTGCCCTCAGCGGTCAATCTCGCCGCCAACGTCTGCCCGCCGGGAGCCACCACACCTTCCCCCTGCAGCCAGTCGGCAACCGTCACCTTCCAGTTCACAGCGGCGGAAACCGGCATCGTGCCCTCCGTGGTCACCCAGGGAGCTACCGGCCTCGATTTCATCGATGCAGGAGGCGGCACCTGCGACACCAACGGGACCAGCTACCCCTACCAGGCTGGCGACACCTGCACGGTGAACGTGACTTTTGCGCCGAGATATGCCGGTGCGCGCTATGGAGCGGTGAAACTGCTGAATAGTTCCGGCGGCATGATTGCGATTTCCTATATCTACGGCACGGGGAAGGCTCCGCAGACAGCTTTCAGCCCGTCCACCGTCCGCACACTGGGCGGTGGCTTCAGCTATCCGTTTGGCGTGACCGTGGATGCCAGCGGCAACGTCTACATCGCCGACAGCAACAACGACGTCATGAAGGAGATGCCCGCCGGCTGCATCTCTTCGAGCTGCGTGAAGACCCTTGCCGGCGGCTTCAACATATCCTTCGAAAATCCCTTTGGCGTCGCAGTGGACGGAAGTGGCAACGTCTACTTCAGCGACGGAGAATTGTATGAGATTCCCGTGGGTTGCGCTTCCACCAGCTGCGTCGTCGAGATGGGCGGCGGTCAGATGGCGCCCTTCGGGCTGGCGGTAGACGGGGGCGGCAATGTTTATGTGGCGGACGCCTTTTACAGCGCGGTCTGGGAGATTCCCCCGGGGTGCACGATCGACACCTGCGTTCCTGCAAAGCTGGGCGGCGGCTTCAGCAAGCCGCACGGCGTGGCAGTCGACGCGAGCGGCAACATCTATGTCGCCGATACGAGTAATAACGCAGTGAAGGAAATGCCCCCCGGCTGTGCCTCGTCGAGCTGCGTGACCGCGCTGGGTGGTGGATTCGAGCTTCCATACGGGGTAGCGGTGGATACGAGTGGAGACATCTACGTCGCCGATTTTGACAACAACGCGATCAAGGAAATGCCCGCCGGCTGCGCTTCGTCGAGCTGCGTGACAACCCTCGCCACCGGCTTGTCTGGGCCCGGTGACGTGGCACTGGATGAAAACGGGAATGTCTATCTCACGGATAACGCCAACAGCGCCGTGAAGGAGATCGAGCGCGCAACTCCGCCAAGCCTGAGCTTCGCCACCACCAACACGGGCTCGCAAAGCAGCGACAGCCCGCGGACTGTGACAGTTCAGAACATCGGCAACGCGCCGCTGACATTTCCCGTTCCCGGGACCGGCGAGAATCCCAGCGTCTCCGCCAACTTTACTCTGGACGGATCGACGAACTGTCCCGAGATAACTACCTCCTCTTCGGCGGGTAGTCTGGCCGCCGGAGCCAGCTGCAACCTGGCCGTGGACTTCATTCCCACAACGACAGGGCAGATCTCCGGATCGGTGGTTCTGACCGATAGCAACCTGAATGCCAGTCCGTCCGCAACGCAGGCCATCGGCCTTAGCGGCGCCGGATCGACCCCGATTGTGCCCTACGTTCAGGTGAACGGAGGAGCCTGGCAGGAGATCTCCAGTGTGTCCGTGAATCTGACTGACACCCTGAACCTCGGTCCGCAACCGGTCAGTGGCGGCAGCTGGAATTGGACCGGACCCAAGGGCTTCACCTCCACTTCACGAGTCCTCGCCTCTGTTCCGCTCGCAGCGGGCACCGATACCTACACGGCCACCTATACCGATATCGCTGGGGTGCAAAGCACCCAGGGTTTCACCATCACCGTCAACACGCCGGTTGTGCCCTACATCCAGGCGAGCGGCGGAGCCTGGACGCAGGAGTCCACGGCGACGGTGAATCTGGGAGCCACGGTGAACCTTGGGCCGCAGCCGGTGAGCGGCGGAACGTGGAGTTGGGCCGGGCCGAACGGCTTCTCGTCCACCTCGCGAGTCCTCTACGGTATCCCGCTGACGGCGGGTACCAACACCTACACGGCCACTTACACCAATACAACCGGCGGACAAAGCACACAGGCCTTCACCATCAATGTCAACACACCCGTAACTCCCTATATCCAGGTAAACGGCGGAGCGTGGACCCAGGAGTCCAATGCGAGCGTGAATCTGACCGATATGGTGAACCTCGGTCCGCAACCAGTTAGCGGCGGAACGTGGAGCTGGACCGGACCCAACGGGTTCTCATCCACGGCACGGGTCCTGTACGGTATCCCGCTGGCGGGAGGCACCAATACCTACACAGCCACTTACACCAATCCGTCGGGCGGACAAAGCACCCAGGTCTTCACGATCA
>JBAUOP010000062.1:0-7342 GCA_049579805.1 Acidobacteriaceae bacterium | reverse complement strand
CTGCCCGGGTGAAAGTCACAACCTATAATCTTCATCACGGCTCCTTCCTTCCCGTGAAGCTCTGGCCTCCACAACACCAAAGCCTAACCGGATTGGGGGGAGCCTTCCGGCTTATTCAATCAACCGATCAGGGCGAGGCGTTGGTGGACACCGAATATGCGGCGCTGCACGGCATCCAGCGGGGTGAGGTCACCGGAGGATGTTTCTGTTGCCGATTCTCGGATCTGGTGGAGGTGATCGCACAACTGCGGAAGCATGCGCCGGATGTGGTGTTCGCCGAACCCGTGGGGAGCTGCACCGATATCTCCGCCACGACACTGCATCCTCTGCTCGCCGACGAACAAATTCGTCTCGCGCCCTATACCGTGCTGGTGGACCCGGAGCGAGCCAGCGATCTGCTCCGCGACGGTGCCGACCCCAATCTCGCGTTTCTCTTTCGCAGGCAGATCGAGGAAGCCGACCTCGTTTGCTTCACGAAATCGGACCTGGGCGGCCAGCCACCAGCAATGACCGTTGCGGCCGCTCGACAGATCAGCGCCAGGACCGGCCAGGGCGTGGCCGAATGGCTCGATGAAGTGCTGTCCGGCGAGCTATCGAGCGGGCGCACCATCCTCGACATCGACTATGAGCAGTACGCCCGAGCCGAGGCCGCTTTAGCCTGGCTGAACGCGGAGGCCACGCTGCACTGCTCGCCCCCGCTCTCGCCTGCGAGGGTGCTCGGACCGCTCTTCGAACGCCTGGACGCTGATCTTACGGCCGCAGGCATTCGCATTGTCCATCTCAAAGCCATCCTGCGCGCGGACACAGGCTTTGTGAAGGCGGCCATCTGCGCGAACGGACAAGAACCGGTGGTCGAGGGCAATCTAGACGCCTCTCCGGCGAGCTGGCACGTGTTGCTCCTTAATCTGCGAGCGGCCGGTCCGGCTGCGACTGTTCGGGCCGTCATCGAACGCGACCTGGCAACCGTCGGCCATGAAGTGACGAACCGCCGCGTCGCCTGCTTTCACCCCGCACCGCCTCGTCCCGAGAGAGGGATGGAACGGCCGCCGCTCAATGCGATCGCGCACCCGCGTGCTGCATCGCCGCGCGCAACCGAGCCTCCGCGTCGTCACTCCAGTAGCGGCAGTTGAGCTGCACGAAGACGGAAGTGTACGGGACCGTCTCATTGGTTTTCAGGATCAGCACCTTGTAGCTCTTGCTGATCTCCTCCACCTTCTGCAGCAACTGCTCATGCGGCAGCGGGCTGACCGGCCGCTTCCCCAGGATGGCCTTCAATTCGCTTCGCGCCTGGGACACTCCAGGCGCATCCTGCTCGGGAACATAGGGAAGTTCGGCATCCATGAAAATCACGGGACGCACATGGATGGAGTGATCGACCGCCTCCAGCACATCCCGCAGCACCTCTGCCTCGGGCGCGCCGGTTTCAATCGTCTCGATTCCCGGTGAGTTCTGCAGAGGATAGGCCGAATCCACCACCAGGATCCAGTTCCGGTGTCCCAAAAGAGGCAGCATCTGACCAAGCCTCGCCTGCCAGGCCGCCGATCGGGTCGCCGGGTTTTCCGCATGTGCATAGAGCGACCCGCTCGCTGCAATGGCGATAGCCAGAGCGGCCGTCACCCAACCTGCACGGTTCTTCTTCATATTCCTTCCCTCAGACTGTTCTTCTTTCAGGCTGTTCTTCTCAATGACTGTTCGGTCGTCGACTCCAGCTCCCACTGCAGGTCGCGCGCGCATTGCCAGCGGTCGTCCGGGTCCGCTTCCACGCATCGCTTCACCATGCGCTCCAGCGCGGCCATCTCCGCCAGAATCAGCCCCAGCGCGTAAATATCCGCCCGCGCATCGGATTCTTTGCCTTCCAGGCGCTCCGGAGCCATATACGCCGGCGTCCCCATGACTCTGCCGGTGGCCGTCAGGCCTGGGTCGATCACCGATTTGGCAAGTCCAAAGTCCAGCACCTTCACGCCGGACTTCGTCAGCATGATGTTGGCCGGCTTCAGATCCCGATGCACGATTCCCCGCGCGTGCGCGACCGCCAGGGCGTCTGCGATTTGCGCCCCGAAGCGCAGCGTTTCGCGGATCGGCAGCTTGCCTCGCTTCAGGCGCGCGGCCAGCGTTTCGCCCTCCACCAGTTCCATCACCAGGTAGTTGGGGCCGGCGTCGTGCAAGGTGCAAACGCGCGGATGATTGATCGCCGCGATCGAGCGCCGCTCCTGTTCGAAGCGGTCCATAAATTCCTCATTGCAGATTTTGATCGCAACCGGCCGGCCGAGGCGCGTATCCGTCGCCCGAAAGACCTGGCCCATGCCGCCTTGCCCGAGCGGCGCTTCAATCCGGTAGGGTCCGAGCTGCGAGCCCGGTTTGAGGAGCGCTCTGCCGGACGCGTGCGCGTCTCCCCTGCACGCGACCCGGGTTCTTTGGTGATGGTGTCGGCCCGGAAAGGCGATTCGCCCAGGAATCCCTCCAGGCGATCGTGCTCCTGCAGCAGAGACTCCACCGTGCTCCGCAGCGCGGGCTGGCCCTGGCAGGCGCGGTCCAGAAAGGGCCGCCGCTGCTCGCCTTCCAGCTCGAGAGCTTCTCCGAAAAGCTGCTCCGCGGCTTGCCCAGGCTTCTCCATACGGCATTTCCTGAGAAGGATTCGTCGCTGCTTTCAAGGGGGACGTGGCACAACAGTACCATTGCCCTCCCTGCTCGAGCGAATCCTTCGCAGGAAAAGGAAACAGGAGTTCCCCGGGGGGAACTCCTGTCGGTCGAACCTGAACCGAAATCTACTTGCCGAAGGCCGTTTCCGGGACCAGCGCGAGAGCGACCTGCGTTGCTTCTGCGCCGCGCGAGGCCAGCTCGCTGGCTGCATGCCGTTCCGCTTTGGACTCGTATACGGAAGCGCTGGTGCTGCTGCCGGCGATCGAGACGTTTTCCAGGAACCAGCGGTCCCCGTACTTTTTGAAGGTGACCTGGCTGCTCTTTGCAGCGAAGAGGCTTTCGTCCAGCTGGGCCATCACAATCGCCGCCTGGCTGGTCATGTGGTTACGGACCACCATGGCGTTCGGCCCGGCCATGGTGATGGTGTAGGTCCCGCGGCCGAAGTGGGTCGTCCCGTAGTCGAACGAGAACGGCACATTCACCTGGGCGCGAATGGCGCTTTGCTGGGCATACAGTGCCGGCGTCATAGACGCGAGGGCGACGAGAGCGGCGAGAGCGAAGGTGCGGATGATCGATGTCATGGCGGTTTCTCCTGGGGAAGGCGCTCAACAACCGCCTTCACTGGAGAACGCGCAGTGGGCCGGCAAAAGGGGCAACGAATCGAAAATTATTTTTGGTCGCCTCCCTTTTGTTTGTCGTCCTCGTCCGGAACCGGCTCGCCGGGACGCAGATAGCGGTACAGCCAGATCCGCGCCAGGGACCAGTCGCGCTTCACCGACCGCGGAGAGACCTCGATCATCGCCGCAATTTCCTCCACCGACAATCCTCCGAAGTAGCGCAGCTCGACCACCTGCGCCTGGCGCGCATTCTCCGCCCCCAGCCGGTGGAGCGCCTCATCCAGCCAGACCACCTCGTCCAGGCGCTCGGGAGCGATGGCGAGGCTGTCTTCCATCTCCACCCGCTGGAAGCCGCCGGCGCGCCGTTGCGCGGCGTGGGCCCGGGCGTAATCGACCAAAACCTGGCGCATGACATGCGCGGCCAGGCCGATAAAGTGGGCACGGCTGTTCCAGTCGATGTCCTCGCCGACCAGCCGCAGGTAGGCTTCGTTGATGAGCGCGGTCGCCTGCAGGGTATGGTCGGAGCGCTCGCGCCGCATATACGCCTTCGCCAGCCGGTGCAGTTCGTTGTAGACGAGCGGCAGCAGATGCTCGGCGGCTGCAGAATCTCCGCCGTGCATGGCTTTCAGCAGTTGAGTGACTTCTCCGGAGCCTGGCTCCATAACTTCTCCGCTGCGGCAGTGCCAGCAGGATACCGCGAGAGGGCAGCTGGGAGCCGGGAGCCGGGCGACGGGAGCCGGGAGCTGGGAGCCGGGCGACGGCGCCCGGAATCCTCTGCAAAAAAAATCTGCAGATATGTAAGTGTGTCAAAACACGGTACATCGATCATGACGTTTGTTAGGTGTGTCAAAACACAATACTTACTGAAGGCCCTTCGATCCCTGATTGCAGGCAAAGGGGTTATCGAATGCGGATGGCGCACCGGATCGGGAGCGAGCGGTTCCGCGGACCAACGGGCCTCTCGCTTGTAGATCGGCTCGAACCTTCTGCATTCTCCTGTCCGCGGCCAACGAAAAAGCCCGCGTCGGCGGGCTTTCTTCTTTTTTCACTCTATACCTTCAGTATGGCAGGTTTGGATGGATTTACTGCCAGGTTTTCGCGGGAATTTTGGCGTGGAAGTGGTTTTGTATCAATGGTTGTTACTTTAGGAACGGCGCGCGGGGGCTTGACACGTTTTCCACAAAGCGGTGCGGAAGTGCGTACTCGGAGGGGAGCACGGTACTTAGGTCATGGGCGAGTCGGCTGCGTTCGTTCCTCACTGCGCCGACAGCCTGCGGCAGCAAGGAAGGCGCCTGCGGCGCAGCTTTTTCCCCCGGCCTGAAGGCCGGGGCTTTTTCCGGTGTCCTGCTGCGCAGGACTTTGGTGTGGCCCCGTGGGCGAGTCGGCTGCGTTCGTTCCTCATGGTGCCGACGGCCTACGGCCGTGTGGAAGGCGCCTGCGGCGCGGATTTTTTCCCCGGCCTGAAGGCCGGGGCTTTTCCGCTGTCCTGCTGCGCAGGACCTTGGTGTGGCCCGGAACGCTTTCCGTCGCCTTCTGTCGATCCGTTGCCGAATTGAAAGTACAGACTATATTGGGCGTTATATGAGGAAGCTCACCAAACGGCAGGGGCGCCCGATTGCAGCCGCGGCGGTCAAAGAGGACGCCGATATCGATCTCGCCGAGATACCGGAGGTCGTGGACTGGCGCGGTGCGGAAGTTGGAAGGTTTTTTCGGCCACGCGCGGTGCGGGCGCACTATGACCGGCGACTGGGGCGCGTCGTGATCGAGCTGACCACAAAGCTGGCCGTGATGTTCGCTCCCGAGGACGCGGAGGGGCTGGAGAAGGCGACTCCGGCGGAGCTGGAGCCGATTGAGATTTCTCCATCAGGGTTTGGGATTCACTTCCCGAAGCTGGATGCGGATCTGTATCTGCCGGGGCTGCTGGAGGGGTTTCTGGGCTCGCGCAAGTGGATGGCAGCGCGTCTGGGCTCCGCGGGCGGGCGATCCCAAAGTCCGGCGAAACGGAAGGCCGCGAAGAAGAACGGGCGGCTGGGCGGACGGCCGAAGAAGGTGGTCGCATAGCACTCTGGGGCGGGTGCCGATCAGGGTGGGGCGCTGATTGCGGCGGCGGCGTGGATTCCTCCCGACCTGCTGATCTCGTGTTTGATGTATGATGATTGGTGTGTGATGCGCCATGAGAACAACCTTAGCCATTGACGATGACGTGCTGGCGGCTGCGAGGGGACTGGCGGCTTTGCAGAGGAGGAGCGTCGGGGAAGTGATCTCCTCGCTGGCTCGGGAGGCGCTGACGCCCCGGGATCTTGAAATCGAGACGCGGAACGGAGTCCCGCTTCTGCCGCTGCGTCCGGATGCGAAGCCGGTAACGCTGGAGACGATCAATGCGCTGCGCGACGAGCTGCCGTGATCTATCTGCTCGACGTGAACGTTCTGATCGCGCTGATGGACCGATCGCATATCCATCACGAACCCGCGCACGGCTGGTTTGGCGGTCTGGAGAGGGATCGATGGGCGACCTGCCCGATGACGGAGAACGCCGCGGTTCGGATCATGGGCAGCCCCAGCTACGCGAACTCACCCGGATCGCTGGTGGTTGTGGCTCGACTGCTGCAGCGCATGATGGCGCTGCCGGGGCATGTGTTCTGGGCGGACGATGTGAGCCTCTTCGGCTCTCCGGACGTGGACGTCGATCGGATCCTGGCGCCGGCGCAGATCACGGACAGCTATCTGCTGGCGCTGGCCAGCGCGCATGGCGGCAAGTTGGCCAGCTTCGATCGCCGGCTGATCACGGACCCGGTACGGAATGGCTCGACCGCTCTGCGCCTGATTGGCTGAACGATTCAGAGGCCCAACAAGGCCCGTCGCCATGGCTGCGGGCGGCTGGCGCGCCACAGGTCAGGGTCGCTCAGGGCGACATCTTCTAGACTGGGCGTATGGGCGATCTGGGGCGGGTGCTGATCGGGGTGGGGTTGCTGATTGCCGCGGTCGGCGTCGCGGTGCTGCTGCTCGGCAAAGCGGGATTGCCGCTGGGGCATCTGCCCGGGGACTTCGTCTGGCGGGGGAAACACACCACGGTCTACTTTCCGCTGGTGACCTGCATCGTGATCAGCGTTGTGCTGAGCCTGGTGGTGTGGCTCATGCGAAGATAGCCTGAACAGGATGAGCAGCGCAACGCGGCCGCCCTTGCTGGCGGCTGAGTCAGGAAGATCTTTTTGGGGAGACGGCGTGTGAAGCCGATCGTGAAAGCTCTGTCGTCGCGTCTCAGCGTCAGGTTCTACGAGCGCGCCATGACGTATGCGCTGTTGCGGGAAGAATTCCCTGAGATCCAGACGCTGCGCGAGTACCGCGACAAGCCCGCCATCTGGACGGCCGCGATCGAAGCCGCGGGTGGACGCGAGGCGCCGATCGCGTATGTGGAGTTTGGCGTCTACGACGCCACTGGCTCGTTTCGCTGGTTTTTGGAGAACAACGCCAACCCGTCGTCGATGTTCGTGGGACTGGACAGCTTCCATGGGCTTCCGGACAGGTTTGGGAAGCTGGACGCCGGCTATTTTGACCTGGGCGGAAAAATTCCGACTGTCGAGGACCCGCGCGCTACGCTGATCCCGGGCTGGTTCAAAGATACCTGGGACGAACTGTACGGCCGCATCGCGGCCCGCGACAATCTGCTGGTCCATTACGACGCCGATATCTATTCCTCGACGTTGTTTGCGCTCTCGCGGATGGAACTGCTGCGGCGGCCGTACGTCGCTCTGTTCGATGAGTTCACCGGCCCTGAAACGCTCGCAACCTATAACTACCGACATGCGTTTGGCGCGAAGGTGGAGATGATGGGGAAAGTGATGGTGAACGGGTATGCGGAGCAGGTTCTATGCCGGGTTCTGCCGCATCAAGGCAGGGAATAGGGAACAGGCAACAGGCAATAGGGAGTAGAAAAAGCAGGTCCCTCCGCTGCCTTTGCTTCGGTTGATTGAATAAGCCGGAAGGCTCCCCCCAATCCGGTTAGGCTTTGGTGTTGTGGAGGCCAGAGCTTCACGGGAAGGAAGGAGCCGTGATGAAGATTATAGGTTGTGACTTTCACCCGGGCA
>JBAUOP010000061.1:0-42966 GCA_049579805.1 Acidobacteriaceae bacterium | reverse complement strand
CTTTGGGGTTTTTTCGGCACGACTGGAAGTCGTGCCCTGATACAAAAAAGTCGTGCCTTGATACAAGACCCAGGGGGTGAGGGCCGCATCCTCGCGAGTTCGTGCTGGCACCGCTTGAGTTCTTTTTCGGCCGCTGCGCGACCGATTCCCTCCGCGCGGAGGTGGCTACTCGACCTGTTGTTTGGCTTTGTAGCCGTCGCGGGCGATGACCACGTATTTCACGTTATGGTGTTTCTCGTCCTGCATGCGGAGGGGGTGGCCTTCGTCGTCGACGAGCTCCACATGGATACGGCGATAGGTGCCGTCCATTTTGGGATTGGAGGGCTTGTAGGTGATCTGGTACTGGTTGCGGATCGATTCGTTGATCTGGCTGAAGATGTCGGGCATTTCGGCTTCGAAGCGGGGCTCGAAGTGCATGCCGCCGGTCATCTGGGCGAAAGTGTTCATCTCGTTATTGGCCTGAAGGATGGTGATGCTGTTCTGGCGGGCGCTGGCAAAGCCGCCGCCCATATAGCCCGCGTCGCCGGTGCTGATGGTAAAGATGGTGACGTTGGGGGTTTCCTTGACTTTCTGCAGGCACTTGTCGAGGGTGATTTTGGAGAAGGTATCGAGGCCGGAGCCGATGAGGATGACGTACTTGCGGCCCGGGACGCGGGAGAGCCGGTCGAGGGTCTCATAGAGGGCATCGAACATGTTGGTTTCCTGCCAGGTGGGCATCTGGAGGGACTGGATCGCCTGCTCGATGAGCATCTTGTTCTGGGTGAAGTCGGTGAGGATGTTGGTGTGCATGTCGTAGGTGACGACAGCGACGTAGTCATTGGGGCGGAGCTGCTGGACGAAAGCCGTGGCGGCGTTCCACATGTCGTAAATGAAGTTGAAGCTGTTGGCGGCGAATTCGACGAGCAGAACGGCGGTGATGGGGGCTTTGACCTGGCGGAAGGCGACGATGTTCTGAGGAACGCCGTCCTCAAAAACGCGGAAGTTATCTTCCTGCAGATTGGGGACGAACTGGTGGGTCTTCTGGGTGAGAACGCCGACATCGACGTTGACCACAGGAACATCGACGCGCAGGGAGTAGTCGTTCAGGCCCGGAGGGTTTTTGATGGTGGACGGCGGCGGTGGCGGTGGAGGGGTGACCGTCTTTTTGGGGATGGCGATGGGGCCATTGTCATTGCCGGGGCCGCCGTCTTCGGGGGCGGTCTGATTCTGTTGCTGCTGCTGGGTCTGTTGCTGCTGGCTTTGGGACTGCTGGTCAGGCGAGGTTTGCTGGGCCTGTAACGAGGCAGTGGGCAGAAACGTCTGAAAGAGCAGCAGGGAGACAGCGGCAATCGCCGGGTAACGCAGGTGGGAATCCCTCATCGTGAAACCTCTGGAAACATCTTCCGGCCAGCAATGCCTTGGCGGCAAGGGCAGGAGCAGCTTAGTCTATGGACGTGTGTAAAGGTCTGAAGGGTATCCGCCGGTTTCTGCCGGCGCTGGCACTGGGTGCGTGTGCTTCCATGGGGGCGCAGACGGCGCCGGCGATGGGAACCGCCACGCAGGAACCGGCAGCGGTGCTGCCTCTGCCGCCGAATCCTCCGGCGGTGACAAAATTCTTTCCTCTGAGCGAGATACGGAAGGGACAGCAGGGCGTGGCCTATACGGTCTTCGAAGGCACAAAGCCGGAGCCGATGGGCGTGGAGATCCTGGGGGTCCTGCGCAACGCGATCGGGCCGCGGCTGGACATGATTCTGGCGCGGCTGGAAGGTCCGAAGGCGGACTATACGGGTGTGGTGGCGGGCATGAGTGGCAGCCCGGTGTATATCGATGGGCGGCTGGTGGGTGCGCTGGCGTACCGGATTGGGCAATTCAGCAAGGAGCCGATTGCGGGGATCACGCCGATCGGCGAGATGATGGGGGTCACGGAACAGAGCGGGCCGCCGGGGACGGAAATCGCCGAGGCGGCGCTGCAGCCGGCGTCTGCCGTGGCTGGGCCGGCCGGGGCCCTGGGAGTGATGGGGCAAACGACGGGATTGGCCAGTGGGCTGATTCAGCCCATGGACACGCCGCTGGTGTTTAGCGGGTTCAACAGCGCCGCCCTGCAACTCTGGAAGGCACACGCGCCGGCGGGACTGATGCCTGTGGAGGGGATTGGCGGATCGGAGAGCGATGAAAAGCAGCCGGGGCCGCTGGTGCCAGGGTCGGCGGTGAGCGCGGTGCTGATACGGGGCGATCTGGATATCGCGGCAACCTGCACGGTGACGTATGTGGACCCGAAGCGGATGCTGGCGTGCGGGCATCCGATCACGCAGTTTGGGCCGGTGTCGATGCCGATGACGAAGGCGGATGTGGTGGCGACGCTGGCCTCGCCGCTGGACTCGTTCAAGATCATCAACACGACGGAGACGATTGGATCGATCACGGAGGATCGCGAGTCGGCGATTATGGGAGTCTTCGGGAAGCCGGCGCGGATGATTCCGGTGACGCTGCACGTGACGGGTGACGGCGCGGGAGCGCAAGCGGCCGCGGATCGCGAGGTGCTGCACTTCGAGGTGATCGACCAGCCGCAGATTACGCCGATGGCGGTGATGGTGGCGGTGTATCAGGGGCTCATGGAGGAGAACGGCTACTCTGCGGAGACGACCTACCGGGTACAGGGGTCGGTGAAGCTGGGCGGGTATCCGACGGTGAAGCTGAACAGCCTGGTGGCTCCGACGGATGCATTGCCGGCGAATCTGCAGACGGCGCTGGAGCTGGGCGAGCGGTTTGAGCAGCTGTACGACAACGCGGCGCGGCGGACGCCGATCGAGAGCGTGGATCTGGCGGTGGCGGCGATTCCGCGGCGGCTGACGGCGGAGATTGAGAGCGCGCACACGAACCGGATCGAGGTGCACCCCGGGGACACCGTGACGGTCGAGGCGACGGTTCTGCCATGGCATGGGGAGCCGCGCAATGTGCGGATCCCGGTCAAGCTGCCGCCAAATCTGCCGGAGGGCCCGGTGCGGCTGCTGGTGAGCGATGGCGGCACGCTGGACCGGCTGTTGCATCCGCCGCAGTTCGGAGCGCAGCCTCTGGATGTGGCGGCGACGATCGCGCAACTGAACAGCGCGCATCCGAGCGATCAGCTCTACGTGACGTTGCTGGCGCCGGAGCCGCAGGCGGCGGTGGATGGGCGGACGCTGACGGCGATTCCATTATCGCTGGCGAACGCGCTGGAGCCAATGAAGGAGAACAAGGGCATGGCGCTGAACGGCGAGTCGGCGGTGCCGATGGCGGCGCTGCCGATGGATGCGGTGCTGAGCGGACAGCAGGTGGTAACGCTCCAGGTGGAGGACCAGTAGGGGCTGTTCGGAGGCGGACAGGCCTCATTGATTTCGGACTGGATTCATCAGGCTGGGACCGGGATGTTTTCGGTGGGATGTTGATTTCCTGTGGTTTAGATGAACGCCGGGACGGCGGGGTTATGGCAGCGCGCGTGCTGTAAGCAGAGGGCGGTTTCGCTTCCCCGGGGAATCATCACCACAGAGAACACAGAGGTAGCCGGAAGCGACCCGGAAACGGGAGGTGGCTATGGCGTATTTCGAGCGGATGCGCGATGTGATTGCGGGGCCCTTCAGCGAAGAGGTGATCCGGCAGCGGATGGCGGTGGGCTGGCAACTGGTGTCGCTGGAGTGGCGGCGAGAGCTGCCGGACAGCGAGACGCCCGGCGAGGGTGTCTTCCAGGAGGAGATTCCTTTCGGGCTGCGGATCTCGGAGGACTGCAAGCGGCTGGAGATGGAACCGACCGAACACCAGGTACTTCTGCAGATGATGGAGATGCTGGTGCAGGATTTTCCCTTTTCTACGGTGGCCAGCGATTTGAACGAGAAGGGATTCCGGACGCGGGACGGGCGGCGGTGGAATCCGGTGGGGATTTTCAATATGATTCCGCGGCTGATTGAGGTGGGCCCGCGGCTGTTCTCGACCGCAGAATGGGAAAAGCGGCGGGAGAAATTCGCCCGCATGGTGTGACGGGCTGCGGGACGGCCTGATCTTTTCCTCCTCGCATCCAAACAGAAGTGTGCGCAATTTTGCTCCCCGTTTCATGAGTGGGGGAGCCCTTCCTGTTGCGCACTCAGGCACTTCAGGATCCTGATCCGGTTCGACGAACCGATGGCGGCGTAAAGGGGGCTCATCCCACGTCTGCCAAAGGCTGGCAGACGTGGGGCATCCGTCGGCATTGGGCGAGAGGAAGCAGGGAAGAGGGTGGGGCCGCGGCTCCGCCTTGTTTGCGTCCAGGTCCACCACAGAGAACACAGAGAGCACAGAGGTGGAAGGCGCGCCAGCCGCGCTTCGCATCACAGCAAGAAGAAAGACGAGGGGAAAGAAGAGGACTGCAAAAGACCGCCGGAAGGCGGCGAACCCAACCCACAGGAGCCTTTTATGAAGATGTTTTCCGAGAATATCGACAATCTTCGCAAGCTTTACATCAACCAGATGCAGACGCTCTTGTCGACCGAGCAACAGATTATCGAGGCGCTGCCGACGATGATCGAGAAATCGACCGACACGCAACTGAAGCAGGCTTTCCAGTCGCATTTGCAGGAGACGAAGGAGCAGGCAAGACGGCTTGAGCAGATTTTGAACCAGGCTGCCGGAGAGGCGAAGCCGATCAAGTGCAAGGTGACGGCCGCGCTGGTCTCGTCGGCGGAAGACATGGTGAAGGATGCGGCGGACGATGCCGTGCGCGACGCGGCGCTGATCTCCGCCGGGCAGCGCGTGGAGCACTTTGAGATCGCGACGTACGGTGCAGTGCGGCACTGGGCGCAGTTGCTCGGAGAAGCCGCCCATGCGGAACTGCTGGACAAGACGATCAAGGAAGAGGGTCATGCCGATCATTTGCTGACGGAGATTTCGGACCGGGTGAATCCGTACGCGGAGAAGGCGGCGTAGTTTTTCTGGTGTCGAGGTGGAGAGGCCGGGCGGAGAGGAGCCCGGCCTTTTCATTACGCAGACGGCCAGAAAATCAGGCGGTCACGGTGGGGTTTCTGCGCGGGCGGCGGTTGGACTGGAGGATTTTCTTGCGCAGGCGCAGGGATTTGGGCGTGACTTCGACCATTTCATCGTCGGCGATGAATTCGATGGCCTGTTCCAGGTTCATCAGGTGAGGGGGGGCGAGGCGGATGGCTTCATCGGCGGTGGAGGCGCGCATGTTGGTGAGCTTCTTTTCGCGGACGACGTTAACATCGAGGTCGTTGTCGCGGGAGTGCTCGCCGATGATCATGCCTTCGTAGACTTCGACGCCGGGTGGGGTGAAGAGGACGCCGCGATCTTCGAGGCCTTCGAGAGCATAGGCGGTGGTGGTGCCGGGACGGTCGGCGACCAGGGCTCCAGTGGGGCGCTGCGGGATCTGTCCCTGGTGGGGCATGTAGCCGTCGAAGAGGGAATTCATGACCATGGTGCCGCGAGTCTCGGTGAGGAGGTCGCTGCGCAGGCCGATGAGGCCGCGCGAAGGGACGCGGAATTCGAGGCGGACGCGGCCGTAGCCGTGGTTGTGCATCTTGACCATCTCACCGCGGCGCGGGCCGAGGCGCTCGATGACGGTGCCGATGAAGTTTTCGGGGATATCGATGGTGAGGTGCTCGACGGGCTCCATGAGCTTGCCGTTGACTTCTTTGGTGACGATCTCGGGGCGGCCTACCATGAGCTCGAAGCCTTCTCGGCGCATCATTTCGATCAGGATGGAGAGCTGGAGCTCGCCGCGGCCGAGAATTTTGAAGCTGTCGGGACTGCCGGTATCTTCAACGCGAATGGAGACGTTGGTGAGGAGCTCCTTTTCGAGGCGTTCGCGCAGATTGCGCGAGGTGACCCACTGCCCTTCGCGACCGACCATGGGCGAATTGTTAATCGAGAACTGCATGGCGATGGTGGGCTCATCGATGATGATGGGCGGCAGGGGCTCGGGGGTTTCGGCGTTGGTGATGGTTTCGCCGATGGTGATGCCTTCGACGCCGGCAACGGCAACGATATCGTCGATTTCGGTCTCGGTAATGTCGACACGATGGAGACCGGCGAAGCTGAAGAGCTTGGTGATGCGCGTTTTGTGAAGGGAGCCGTCGCGCTTCGAAATAGCGACGTCATCGCCGGTGTGCAGGGTTCCCTGGAAGACGCGGGCGATGGCGAGGCGGCCGAGGTAGTCGGAGTAGTCGAGGTTGGTGACCTGGATCTGCAGGATGCCGCTGGGATCGCCTTTGCCGGTGGGGATGGTGGCCAGGATGGAGTCGAAGAGCGGCATGAGGTCGGCGCCGGGCTGGTCGGGCGAACTACTGGCCTGGCCCAGTTTGGCGTTGGTGTAGAGGACAGGGAAATCGAGCTGGTCCTCAGTCGCGTCCAGATCGATGAAGAGGTCGTAAACCTCGTTCAGGACTTCCTGGGCGCGGGCGTCGGGGCGGTCGATTTTGTTGATGACGAGGATGGGAGGCAGCCGGGCTTCGAGGGCTTTGGAGAGGACGTAGCGGGTCTGAGGGAGTGGGCCTTCGGAAGCGTCGACGAGGAGCATGACGCCGTCGACCATTTTGAGGGCGCGCTCGACTTCACCGCCGAAGTCGGCGTGACCGGGGGTATCGACGATGTTGATTTTTTCGCCTTTGTAGAAAACGGCGGTGTTCTTGGCGAGGATGGTGATGCCGCGCTCGCGTTCGAGCTCGTTGGAGTCCATGACGCGCTCGGTGAGGGTTTCGTTGGCCCGGAAGGTGCCGGCCTGGCGCAAAAGCTGATCGACGAGGGTGGTCTTGCCGTGGTCGACGTGGGCGATGATGGCGATGTTGCGAATCGAGCTCAAAGAATTTTCCTGATGTCTGGCGCCGCGTTCCGGGACCCTGAGCGGCCGTTTGGGTAGCGGAGGTTTTATAGTTTGGAAATCGTGGTCGGGGCGGCGCGAAGGGCCAATCGGCGCCCGGCTAACCGGCTTTCTATGTTAGTTTAGCAGCCGGGGCAAAGCGGATGGTGCTGGGCAGCTCCGATCCGCGGGTTTGCTCCGCAGGTGAGGGAGGATGCGATGAGGGCAGAGTTTCGGCAGTGCCTGGCGATGAGCGCGGGGGCAGTGCTCATCATGTTGAGCGGCATGACGATGAAGGCGGAGGCGCAAACGAAGCTGCAGATGGCGGCGGCGCAGGCGGAGCTGAAGGATTCCATCAATGCGAAGAAGGTGAAGCCGGGACAGGTAATCCGGGCGAAGCTGGAAGGGGACGTCACGCTGAACAATGGGCAGGAACTGACGAAGGACACGATCCTCGAGGGCCACGTGGATCAGGTACAGGCTTCGGAACATAGGAGCGATTCGACGGTGGTGGTGACCTTCGACAAGGCGCAGCTGAAGGATGGTAAGGAAGTGCCCCTGAAAGCAACGGTGACGTCGATCTGGGAGTTGGTATCCGCTCCCGTGAACCCCGGGATGTCGCCGCCGGGGCAGGCGGGAGGGGGACAGATGGGGGCAGGCGGCGGCGGTGCGCCAGCGGGTGGCGGCGCCATGCACGGATCGGCGGCTCCGGCGAGTTCGCCGATGGACATGCCACCGGGTGGAGGGGAGCCGGAGCAGGGGCAGGGGCATGCAAGCGGCGTGCCGGGGGTAACGCTGCACAGCGATATTCATGAGAAGAGCTCGGCGACGTTCACGGCGACGCGGAGGAATGTGGATGTATCGAGCGGCACGCAGATGGAGTTCGAACTTGTGGTCATTCCCCCGGGAGTGCAGATTCAATAGCCGAGGTTCCTGGTGGGGGTGTCCGGGGAGTGATATTCTCCTTTGGGCCCACGATCCGATTCAGATGGGCGGGGCAACGCCAGTTCCGTCTCCCGGCGTCCTGTCAGGGGAGGGATGGGGCGCGCGCTGCGGGAGATTCTATGAAGATAATGACTCGGCAACTGCTGGCAGGGGCGGCCGGTGCCGCACTGATGGTGGCCGCAGGCGCGGCTGCCGGAGCACAGGGGCAGAATTCGGCCGCTGAAAGCTCGGCTCAATCGCAAAGCACAATTCAGATGGTTCCGGCGCTGGTAGAACTGGAGCACACCCTGGACGCGAAGAAGGCGAAGCGGGGCGATCCGGTGACGGCCAAACTCCAGAGGGACGTCAACCTCCCGCAACAGGCTCTGCCGAAAAACACGGTGCTGGAAGGGCACGTGGATCAGGTGCAGGCATCGGAGCACAAGAGCGATTCGACGGTGGTGGTGACATTCGACAAGGTGAAGCTGAAGAGCGGAGAAGAACTGGCGATTAAGGCCACCGTGCTGGCGATTGCCGAGCCCGCTTACATGCTGCAGCTGCCCAATGCGCAGGCAGGCGGGGCCGCGCCTTCGGCGGGGAACGGGCCGGTGCGCAGTGCTCCGCCGGAAGCGACGGCTGGATCCGCGGCCGAGTCGGCTGGGAGTGCGCCGAACCCTGACACCGGCATGCCGAACCAGGGTTCGCAGCAGCAGCCGCAGCGGAATGGGGTGCCGGGTGTGACGCTCCAGAGCGACATTCACCAGGCGGCATCCGCCACGTTTACTTCGAAAGGCAAAAACGTGCACCTCCCGGATGAAATGCAGATGGATGTGGCGCTGGCGGTGATCCCCGCGGGGGTGCATATCCAGTAGGGCGGATCTACTCGTAGCGCAGGGAGTCGATGGGGTCCATGGCGGCGGCGCGATTGGCGGGCAGCGTGCCGAAGATGATGCCGATGCTGGCCGAGGCGACGAGCCCGACGACGGCCGACCATCCGGAGACGGGGACGCGATAAGCGGTAAAGAACCGCACCGACCAGGGGATGGCGAGGCCGATCAATGCACCGAGAAGGCCTCCGAAGAGAGAGACGAAGAGAGCTTCCATCAAAAACTGCAGCTTGATCTCGCGGCGGGTGGCGCCGAGGGCTTTGCGGATGCCGATTTCGCGGGTGCGGGCGCGCACGGTGGCGAGCATGATGTTCATGATGCCGACGCCGCCCACCGCGAGCGTGACGGCGGAGACGAGCAGCAGCATGACGGTCAGGGCATTGACGACGATCCCGGCGGTGGTGATGAGGGCGGTCATGGTCTGCGCCGTATACAGCGAACTGGGCTGATGGCGGGAGTGGACGACGGCGACGATCTGTTTGGCGGCGTTCTCGACATCGTTCTGATCGCGAATCGAAAAATACATCTGCTTCACGTTGTCGGTGCCAGTGAAATAGCGGCCCACGGAGTAGGGGATGAGGATGGTCTGATTGGCGATCTCCGTCTGGCCGAAGGTGTCCACGCGCTCTTTAAAGGTGCCGATGATAGTGAAGGGAAGGCCCTTGATCTGAAAGTTGCGGCCGATTGCTTCCTCGGGACTGCCGAACATCGCGGTGGCAAAGGGATTGGTGACGACGGCGACCTTGGTTCCGGCGGCTTCGTCCTCGTCGTCGAAGAAGCGGCCGTCGAGAACGACGAGGTTGCGGACCTGGCGGTAGGCGGGCTGGACGCCGAGTACCAGGACGTCTTTGAGGATGCCGCTGAAGCTGATGTCCTCGTGCATGTCCAGCACGACGGAGGAGGCAGCTACGGCGGGAACGCGCTCGTCGATGGCCTGCTCGTCCTCATAGGTCAGGAAATCGGTCTGATTGTTGCTGATGGCGCCGGCTCCGCCGCCGGAGTACTCGAGTTCGACAAGATTGGTGCCGATGCCCTGAATCTGGGCGAGGATGAATTGCCGTCCGGTGGCGGAGATGGCGACGACGAGGATGAGGGAGGCGGTGCCAATCACCATGCCCAGGGCGGTGAGGGCAAAACGCACTTTGGAGGCGCGGAAGCTGTCGATGGCCAGTTTGGCGATTTCGCTGAGCACCATCGTCTGCCGCGCGCTGGCGATCGTGCGCTCAAAGGAGAGGCGGTGGTGGGAACGCTCCGGAACCATCTGTAACTACAGGATGCCACAGGGGACCGTGAGGACTCCCTGAGTTTCCGGCCCGGGGCAGAGGGGAAGATTCCCCATCTGCCCGGGAGGTTCCAGGATCAAAGGGCCACAGTGACGGCTTTGACCTCGGTGTAGTTGTGGAGGACCTCTTCGCCCATTTCACGGCCCCAGCCGGACTGTTTGTATCCGCCGAAGGGCAGGGAGGCGTCGAAGACATTGTGGCAGTTGACCCAGACGCTGCCGGCGCGAATGCTGCGCGCCACTTTGTGAGCGAGGCTCAGGTTCTGGGTCCAGACGGATGCGGCCAGGCCGTAGAGGGTGTCGTTGGCGCGCTTCACAATCCGATCGACATCCTGGTCGGAAAAGGGAACCGCGCACACCACCGGGCCGAAGATCTCTTCCTGAACCACCTTCATGCGGGGATTGGTGTTGGTCAGGACGGTGGGGCGCACGAAGTAGCCGCGTTCCTGACCGGAGACGGGACCGCCGGCGGCGATCTTCGCGCCCTCCTGCAAACCTGACTCGATGTAGCCAACGACTTTGCGATATTGCTCGTCGCTGACCAGGGGGCCCATCTGGCAGGAAGGATCGAGGCCGGGGGCGAGCTTAATGTCGGAGGCCACTTTGCTGACGCCCTCGACGACCTGGTCGAAGACTTTCTCGTGGATGTACAAGCGCGAACCGGCGCAGCAACACTGGCCATGGTTGAAGAAGATAGCGCTGGCGGTGCCGGAGACGGCCTGGTCGATGCGCGCATCGGGGAAAACGAGGGCCGGCGATTTACCCCCCAGTTCGAGGGTGACCTTCTTGAGGTTGCCGGCTGCAGCTTTGACGATGAGCTTGCCGACCTCGGTGGAGCCGGTGAAGGCAACTTTGTCGACGAGATCGTGGGCGGCGAGGGGCGCGCCAGCGCCTTCGCCATAGCCGGTGAGCACATTGACGACGCCGGGAGGGAAGCCGGTCTCCTCAATGATCTGAGCGAGGCGGAGGCCGGAGAGCGGGGTCTGCTCGGCTAGCTTGAGAACCACAGTGCAGCCGCAGGCCAGAGCGGGGGCCAACTTCCAGGCGGCCATGAGCAGCGGGAAATTCCAGGGGATGATTTGGGCCACGACGCCGATGGGCTCGCGCAGGGTGTAGGAGTGAAAGTCGTGGCCAGCGGAAAGAGGCAGAGTCTTGCCGGAAATTTTGGTGGCCCAGCCAGCCATGTAGCGGAACATGTCGACGGCCAGGGGCACGTCGGCGACGCGCGCCACGGACCGAGGCTTTCCGTTGTCGAGCGATTCGATTTCGGCGAACTCCTCGAGATGCTGCTCGATCCCATCGCCCAGTTTCCAGAGCAGGCGGCCGCGCTCGGACGGAGACAGGCGGGACCAGGGGCCCTCGTCGAAAGCGCGACGGGCGGCGAGGACGGCACGATTCACGTCTTCCTCTTCCGCCTCAGGGACTTCCGTGATGACTTCCCCCGTGGCCGGATTGAAGACGGGGAAAGTTTTACCGGAAGCGGCGGCGACGAAATGGCCATCGATATAAAGTTGGTGACGCTGGGAGACGAAATCGGCGGTAGCGCCGCTGATACGGGGATCCATCGTAAGCGTTGCCATAGAGTGACCTCAGGTGCAAGCGGTCACGACCAGGTGGTGCGGAAGGGGGCTCTCTGAAATACTTCGTGGAATGCCGGGGCATTTGGGGAGAGGCGCATCCAGAACCCGGTACATGCCGGATTTTGCACCTGAGAACACTACCACCGCAGATTGTGCATTGACCAGTCGGGGAAGACCGGGGTGGTGCTCCGTCCCAACAGACGGGATAGCCAGCCTGCCTGGAGGAGGCCGGCCCGGGAGCTTGCGATTTTCTAAGGCCGGGCGAAGGTCAGTTTGCGGTTGTCGGATTGGCCGACGTCTCCTGCCTTACGATCGCGTCGGCCGCATTGGCAACGAGAACCCAGCTGCTGGCGGCCGAGACGGTGGTTTCGTCCTCGAACCAGAGCATCCCGAAGTCGGTGATGCATTCCGGGAAGTCCGGCTTGATGACGACATAGCCCGGGATCATACCGCCGGGAATGTAGGAATTATCTCCGCGATTGTTGGAATAGGTCTTCAGTTTGGAGGCGGTCCCGATGGCCGCAATGTACGACACGCTGGAAACCGGGTGGGTTCCGAGAAGGTAGTTGGCGGCGCGGAGGGTATAGTCGGGGCTCACGATGTCCGGAAATGCTTCGTGCAGGAAATACATCTCAACACCGAAGTTCGCCACCTGCTCCGATCCGCCCCAGTCGCCGCGTGTGGGGGGTACGCCGAAAGGGGTGGCGGCCAGTTGCTGATTCAGCTGCGGGATCCAGGCTTGCAGCGCCGCTTTGAAGCGGGCCTTGTAGCTGGGATCCAGGTAAGGCAGGGCGCGTACCGCCGTCCAGCCGCGAAAACCCATGTGCTGCAGGACAGTCGGAAAGAGTTCCTCGACGCGATCCTTGTACGGCTCCGCGCCGTTCGTGGCGATCATCAATTCGAGGGCGGCCGACCAGTCCGGCGGACCGAAACGCGCGAAAAAGGCGGGAGGCTTGGGAGCCGGGTGGGTCTTCTCGTCGTTCCAGAGCCTGACGGCGGCATCGAGACATTCCTTTGCCAGCGGATCGTTCCAGCCTTTGAGCGCACGGGAGGCGGCGGCCAGCGATGCGGTGGCGCCGTATTGTTCGAACTCGGAATAGTCGGTCCAGGCCCAGCGGTCGTCGGGCTTGCCGGAGAACCCGCCTTTGATTTCATCCGCACCGAGCTTCGGGTCATAGAGCCGCTCGTCGGTTTGGGAGGCGGCATCGCCAACGAAGGTGTATTGGGTCAGCCAGGCGGACTGGATGCCCACGAAGGGATGCCCCACCGCACGGATCTGGGCGAGCTGTTGCAGAACGCCGTGCTCGACTTGCTGGACCGCATCCGGGATGCCATCCGGCCGGTGCATCTCGACTGCCCGCGCCTTCTCGTTCACGGAGAGCTCATCCCACTTCGGGTGGAAGGTGGTGTAAGTAAGCGACAGATTCTGGATAGTCGCGTACTGTCCGTAGGAGTCGTTATCGAAATCGCCGGCGTCGAACCATCCGCCGACGTTCAACCCAGGAATATGTTCGCCGGGTTTGTAAGTCGAATAAGTATCCGGCCCCATCTTGTAGCCATCGAAGTGAGGTGTGTTGGGGGGCGCCTGGCGCGCGTCATCCATATGTGCGACACCGTGCCACTCGTGATAGGCATCGCGCACGGAAACGTGGTCCATCTGCACGGCCAGAAAGCCGTCCAGAGTGGTTTGCCAGGTATCCTTATAAACATTTTTGGCGATAGGGAAGACATCGCTGCGCCGACCGGCAAATTCGATTGCGTACAGGCCGGGCTGTTTGACAGAAGAAAAATCAAACTTCGCGTAGTTATAGCGCAGCCAGGGCGCGGGGGTCGAGATCGGAGCCTCAAACACCTGCTGGAAGGAACCGTCGTTGGAGAGCCGCAGAAGCTTCGCGGTTTCGGGCGCATGAAAGTTTGGGTCGAGTTCGAGGACGGCGACTTTCGGGAAGTCCGCGGCGTAGCCGGCCTGGCTGTGCGCGATCACAGGCGGCCGGGTCCAGTCGGGAATGTAGTTGGGGCGGATGTGCCAGACCACGGCGTCCTGGGTTTTGCCCGCGGGGATCAGCGTGCGAAGCACGAACCAGCCATTCTGGGCCTTGTCGCGTCCGTCGAAAAGCTGCAGCGGGCCGGTGTCTGAGGTGATGCTGATGCGATTGAGCGGGTCGGTCGCGGCCAGGGTCATACTTTGGCCAGTAGCAAACGGCAGCGGCTCGGTGTAGCCCTCGGCCTGGTGCCACTGCTCCACGTACCATACGCGCTTTGGGTCGCCCGGTTTGGGCGGGGCCGTGGTGATCCGGTCTTCCGGATAGCGAGGAAACACACCGAAGGTCTTGTTATCCACTTCATAGGCCTGATCCATATAAATGGACGGCAGGAATTCCAGATTGAAGCCGGCGCGGTCGGCGAGGGTCGCAGGCAGCGGGTGATCCAGGTTCACGCTCACCCGGACGCCCCCCGGCTCGGCGGCAACGACCACCTGGTACTCCAGGTGGTACGCAGGATAGGCAAGACTCGCGGTGAGCCGGTCGTGTTGCTTGTCCGCCTGGTGCGATTGAATGGTTGGGATCACGTCCCATTGCTCGGGAGTGGGCAGAAGACGCACGCTGCCATTGGTGGCGATGCGATGGCCGTGCAGAATGATCTGCGTGGCCGCGTCCTTCTGGTCGAAAAAGACGGGACTGTAAGCATCGTCGTAAAGCATGACGCTGACGCCCCGGCCATTGAGATAGCCGTTGTCAGTTACCTTCATTTCCAGGTTCTGACCGGCGCCGAAGGCGGGAAGGCTGAGGGAGAGAGCAACCAGGCAGGACCACAGCTGAACAGTTCGCGCACCAGAGTACATCACGGAACTCCCATGGTTATTTAGTTCGGAACGAAGATCATATTCTTTCGGCCTCCCTGCCGCAAACGGATGCGGCTGACTCTGCCCGTCGAACGAAAAATCCAGCAGGTCACGGAGTTCGTGGTTGCACGCTGAGCGTAATCGCCGAAGGGTACTGCGCCGAGTGATATACAGCATTGTGCGCAACCAGCCCCTGCGATTCGCTCACGTTATCGCCGCCGGTGTTCAGGTTGCGGTCGTACAGCGGAAAGTTGCTGCTGCTGATCTCGATCCGCAGCTCGTGGCCCGGCGCAAAGTAGTTACTCGTTTGCATCGGCTGAAAGGTTAGTTTGTAGACCTTATCCTTCTCCATCCAGACGGGCGGCTTGTCATAGCCCTCCCGGTACCGGGCGCGCTGAATATTGTCGTCGATATTCCACGCCGTTCCGTCGGGCTGAACCTCCACCAGCTTCACCGTAAAATCCGTGTCTTTGCGGTCGCTGGAAACATAGAGCGTCACGTCAATGGGACCGCTTATTTCCATGCCTTCGCGGAGCGGACCGGTCGAGTAAACCAGAACGTCATTACGCGCTTCGACGCCGCGCTCATCGAATGCGCCGGCCCGGTGGTCGGCGCCGATGCAGCAGGCGTTTCCTCCAGGGGTCGGTACCGGGTTCATGGGATCGTAGGCGAATGTGTCGGCTGCAGTCTCCTTTTTCGGCGCGGCGATCAAAGCGCCATCCCCGTTTAGTGAGTTCGCGTGGCCGTCGCTGGTCAGGTACAGCGTGACTGGCTTCGTTCCCTGTGGCGGCCAGCTGTTCGACGATTGCCACTTATTCAGTCCCATGGTGTAGTAGCGGACCTTCGGATTCTTCTCAAGTACGCCGTTCTTTTCTCCCTTGAGAAAGTAATCGAACCAGCCGAAAGTCAGCGCATCGTAGTCAAAGCGGGCATCGCCCACGTCGCGCTGGCCGACAATGGTGTGTTCGGTCGCCATCTTGTACTCGCAGTGCGGCATGGGCGCGATCACCGCATATTGCTCGTTGGCTACTTCCGGGCTGGCGGTCCTGCGGACGTAGTTGTAAGCAGCCAGGTTCGGAGCCACGCTGTTGTCATACCAGGTCATGATCCAAAGCCCCGGTATGTCGATCTTCATACTGTCGTTCCAAAGACCGCCCTGGTACCAGGACGGCTCGTTCGGCGTGCGCAGGATCATCGGCAGCTTCCCCGAGGGCGTCGGCGAGTCGTAGATGCTGTGCGGAGCGCCGGCCGCGGAAAGAATCTCCTTCTCCGGCAGGTGGAGGTAGGCCTTGCTCCAGTCAATGGCAGGCGGTGTGGCAGCCAGATCATAGGATTTAGCTGCCTTTACCAGCGCTTCCCGCGACATGTCGCCGGGGAAAGTGGGCCGTCCGTCGGCGGTGTTGATACCTGATAGGTAAAGCCAGCGGGAAAAGCGCATCTGCACCGCTCCTCCCCGGAACCAGTTACCCTGTTCGTAGTAAGGTCCAACCCGGCCGACGCCATCGCCAAAGCTTTCCGGGATGAAGGTTGTCAGAGCCTTGTTTCCGCGCGCGGCAACGGCCAGTTGCCATTCCGCCGTCGAGGAGCAGCCGATCAGACCCACCTTGCCATTCGTCCACGGTTGAGCGCTCATCCAGTCAAAGGCATCGTCGGAATCGGTGAGCGGCACGCCCAGAATGTCGTAGTTACCCTCTGAGAAATAGCGTCCGCGCTCGTTCATTTCGATGTAGACGTAGCCGTGCCTGACCGCATCGAGAATCGTTGACATGTCGCGCGGCGCGCCCAGCTGCACATCCCAGTAGTTGAAGTTATAGGGGGTGCGCACAAAAATGATGGGGTATTTCTTCGATTCATCCTTCGGCCGGTAAATATCGGCCTGCATACGCTTGCCGTCGCGCATCGGCACCATAACTTTGCGCTCGATGATCGCGACCGACTCCAGTTCCTTCTCGATCGCGTTGCGTCGGGCGATCACTTCCGCCTGCGGCGAGCGCTCCTGCGATCGCGCGAAGGGCGAAGAGACGGCTAAAATACCACTGACAATTGCACAGAGCACAAGAGAAGTAGCTGATCGCATGCGGCCTCGATGTAACTGGATTTGCGGCGGTCCCTGTCCAGCAACTATATCCCAGACCTGACTGTTGTACATCAGGATCAGTTACAGTTGGCCGGAGACTCGCCACTGCGCTCCCACCGGTCGGGGTGAAGCAACGGGCGCCACGAAATTTCATTGTCAAGGAGAAAGCAAGAACTTCCCTTCTGCGTCCGGAGAGCCCGTTGTTAGTCGATCAGGCTCCGCCGCCGCAGAGCACAGAAGAGCCCGTCCGCCTGTTCCCTGGTATCGCGGTTTAACTTAGCTCGAAAAATCATGCGGGGACGTATAGCCATTGAATGCTCGCGGCGGCAAAAATGGACTCTATAGCTCTTGAGGAGCCATAGAGTCCATTTTGGGTTCGATACTTCCGGTCTGTCACCTAAATCCCCGAAATACTCAACGAGAGATCGGAGATCAGGCGAAGGCAGCCGACGCCGGATCCCGTGCCTTTCCTTCATGCCACAGGATTCATCAAAATTGCCGCCAGCGCCTGCATCCGTCCGGCGTCAACGGCATTGCCGGAGGTCGCAGCGCTCGCATTCAGCGACTGAGCCATGCCTTGCAGTTTGGCCACCTTTTTCCTGGCCAGGTGCGACTTCTCCGCGGACTGAATTGCCTTCCGCAGAGATGCAATTTGCTTCGCCGGTAAAGCCTGGGAGCGCTCCAGCTGATCGACATACGCCTTCGCGACCACCAGTTGAGCCGGCCACACGATTTTCTGCTGGTTCTGCACATTGAGCTCGGCCACTTGCACCGTCTTCGCCGCGTCGATTTCGTTCTGCGTCAGGAATTTCGTCGGCGTTAACTCGAACACATCCAGCCCGCGCGCAATTTCCGAGCCGTAGATCGCCCCGTTGTACCAATACGCCGACCAGAAGCCGCCCAGCACCAGTGTTTTGGCGTCGATGGGCCCGCGGTCGAAGTAAGCAATCTCCTTCGGGTGCGCCGGATCGGTAAAATCCATCACCGAAACGCCGCCCTGGTACCAGGCCTGCACTTCGATGTCGCGCCCTGGCACCGGTATCAGCGAGCCGTTATGCGCCACGCAGTTTTCCGTATCGGTCTGCGCCGCCGGCATCTTGTAATAGCTCGCCAGGGTCAGCTTGTCGTCCTTCAGATGAAAGATCGCATCCGCACCCCACTTATTTGGATCGTTCGGACGGCACCGCGCGCCCAGACCCCCGCCCCACTCATCCGTGTAGACCACCTTGGTCCCGTCGTTGGAAAACGTAGCCGAGTGCCAGTACGAGTAGTTAGGATCGTTGACCGCATCTACACGCCTGGGATGCACCGGGTCAGTGATGTTCAGCAGGATCCCGTTTCCCGAGCAGGCTCCTGCGGCCAGCCCGATCGCGGAGTAGACCGTAATATCGTGGCACTGATTCGAGGCCACCGGCTTCTCCTCGCCGTGGCTGCCTCCATTATTGAGTCCGTTGAGCGCGCCGGTCCGCGGATTCATGAATACGCGGGGGCTCGACACGATCCTCGCGTCCTCCGGATGCGCCAGCGGCACCTTGATGACCTCGATCCGGAACAGCGCCGTGTTCGGATCCTTGTCCGGCGACTCGTCCGAGCATCCTGCCAGCTCTTCCGGCTGCCGCACAAACGATGTTCCCGAAACGTAGATGTAGACGTTCTCCTTGTCGTTCGGATCCACCACCAGCGTGTGCGTGTGCGATCCACGGCAGGTCTGCACCGCAGCTACCTGTCTGGGATTCCGAATGTCCGAAATATCGAAGATCCTTACGCCGCGAAAACGTTCCTTCTGCGGCGACGGAAGGTGACTCGCTGCCGGTTGCCCCGCTGCCTTCGCAGCTGGCGCAGGATCCGGCGGAAATCCCTGCGCGCCGCAGTCCAGGCGCCCATTCGGCATTTCCACCGACATAAACAGCAGGTTTCCGTACACTGACACATCGCCCTGCCCTCCCGGGCACACGAGGGAGGTCAGCAGCGAAGTTTTGGCCGGATCGGAAATGTCATAAATATTGATCCCATAAAAGTTTCCCTGGAACAGATGGTTTCCCTGGAAAGCGAGATCCGAGTTTGCAAACGCCAACTGCGCGATCACGGCCTGCAGGGACTTCGGGATATGCATCGTCGCGCCGATGCCCAGCGTGACCAGCGTTCTCTGCACCACCGGATCGTCGGGGGACATGGCATTGAGCTGAAATGCATCCGGCTTCTTCAGGAATGCCACATGCTTCATGCCCATGGCTGCCTCGCCGGCGTCATACAGCCCGGCCTTGAGCGTATAGCGAGGATCGTTCGTGTCGGACCCGGTCATCCCTGGGGGCAGGGGCGGGGCCGGCACGGCTGCAAATGGATCGGGCTCGGCTGCTGCCGGCGCCGCAGGTGCTGCGGATGTGGGCGCCGGCGCCGCCGTTGTCTGCGCCCGCATCGATACCACGCTCCCGCACAAAACAAAGGCGGCAATAGCGGGCAACCGGAAAGCAATGCTCTTCACCCCTGTGGTGGTTCGGTTCAATGTTCCTCCTCAAGCATGTTCTGCATAATTCTGATTTCTGCGCGCTGCGTACTATCCACATCGGTCGCGAAGTTGAACAACTCAGCGTCCTGGCCTGCACCGGGGGCATCGAACAAAACCTTCACCATTACCAGCGCGCCCTTATGGTGCTGGATCATGCCGGTCAGAAACAGGTAGTCGAACTCTGCGTCCCTGGCCTTTCGCAGCGCGCCCATCTGCTCCGGTGTCAGCATCCCCGGCATTGGCTTCATGGGGTGGCCCGACAGGTCCATATCCGGCATCCCCGGCATCGGCGCGGGAATCGGTTCTCCATGTAACGCCAGCCACCGCTGCATTAAACGAATTTCGTCCGCCTGCGAGCTGCTGATCTTTGCTCCCAGCCTTCGCACATTTCTGTTTTCCGTGTGCGATGGAATCAGCGCAGTCATCTCGACTGCCTGCTCGTGATGCATGATCATGCCCTGCATGAACTCCACATCCGCCGGCATGACAGGAGCCATGATGCCCCGTGTGGACGGCGGCAAAATCCTGCTCGGCTGCCCCGGCGCGCCCGGCTGTACCACCACGGGCGCGGACCCGGCTCCCGTCTGCTGCGCGCACGCGCGATACGAGAACCAGCTCCCGGCGCCTGCGGCCAGCAGGCCCCCCAGCAGCGCCGCAACTCCTCGTCGAGGCTGGAGTTTGTAGCTGAAGCGAAAACTGCGCAAATTCAGTTTCAGTCCGTAGTCAGACATTTTTGATCCACCTACGCTACCACGAAGTAAGTGGCCGTCGTCAGGAATCCATCTCCGGGATGGACGATTTTCTATTCAGACTGCAACCGAAATCAGGCGAAGGCTTCGGCGCAGGCTCAGTAATGCGCTTTTTTATTGACCCAAAATTCATTCCATGCGATAAATCCTACAATCGCGTTCGAGCCCCTAAAGCCCACCGTTGCGCTTGTCGCCTAATGTATCGCGCATCGTTCGCGGAATCTGTACTACAGCGATTTTGGATCCACATCATGCCGTGCCGTCCCGTCCGAACCGTGCGGGCAGCGGCCTCTTCCTGTCCGGCAAAGAGGCTTCTGGAATGTAGCTCGTCCGAAGGAGCCCTTTGCAGCGGATTGACTCGGTTGTGTTTTTTCTTTTCGGTGTCTCTGTTGGTGAGCCAGCAATCGATTCAGCCGTAACTCTTACCGGTCCGCGGGTTTCGACGCTTCCCGAATTGGACGGACCGATCACTTCAGGGTTCACGTCAGCGGAGCTGGCTGACCACCCATTCGCAAGCGCGCATTTTTTTCTTGACGTGACATTGCTTCTTGTGAAATAAGGTCCGGTTCGCCAGATTGTCGTGTTCGCCGAATCAAGAGCTCAGATCTCCAGGCCTGCGCCTTTCATTCGGTCCGTCCATTCCTTGTCCCCAGGTGAAGGAGCCCATGAAACGGATTTGCATTGTTGTCCTTTGTTCCCTCTCAGCGTCCATCTTTCTCAACCTTCCTGAAACCGCACGAGCCCAGTCCACTGTCACCGGTGCCGTCGCGGGCGTAGTGGAAGACACGAGCGGAGCCGTCATACCGGGTGCAGCGGTCACCGTCACCAACAGGGAGACAGGCGATAAGCTGCACACCAAAACCGGCGCGTCAGGCGCGTATCAGTTCACGATTCTTCAGCCAGCTCAGTACGACGTCATGGCAACGGCACCGACCTTCGCTACGGTGACCCAGGCGGCAGTTGTCAACGTGGGACAAACTACCACCGTCAACTTTCGGCTCGCGGTAGGAAGCAACGTTCAGACGGTTTCAGTCACTACGCTGCCGCAGACACTCCAGACCACCAACGCCAATCTCTCCACGACTCTGGAGCCGGAGCAGTTACAGCAAGTTCCTGTCCCGGGAAACGATGTCAACGCGATTCTGCAAATGGCCCCCGGAGCCGTGATGACCGGCGACCTTTTCCCGTCCATGTATGGCATGACGACCAACTCCAATCTGCTCATCTCGAATGGAATGGAGGACATCGATCCTGCCGGGAACTCGACCAATGGCGGTTCCTCGAACCTGCTGCTGGGTTTGAACGAAGTGCAGGAAGTCACCATCTCGGCCACGGCCTACACGGGGCAGTTCGGTTATCTCGCCGGCTCCAATGACACCATCGTGACCAAGTCCGGCTCCAATGCTTTCCACGGAAATGCGAAGTACTTCTGGAACGGCCGCGTGCTGAACGCCAACGATTATTTCAATAATCAGAGCGACACGTCCCGTCCGTTCGTGAATGCGAACCAGTGGGCCGCCTCCGTTGGGGGGCCCATCGTGCGCGACAAGCTGTTCTTCTTTGCTGACACTGAAGGTGTGCGGATTTTGCTGCCCACCAGCCAGCTGGCACTGATTCCCAGCCAGCAGTTTGAAGCGGCGACCATCGAGAACCTGACAGCGAAAGGCCTCAGCTCGTCCATTCCTTTCTATTGTCAGGGCCTCACGCTCACTGATGCCTCGGGCCATGCGGTTACTTGCCCCGGGGGCGCAAGCGGTATCGGTAATGGTATCTTCAACCTCTACAACACGTCGCTGGGCGCGAGCCGCGCCGTACCCGGCAACGGTTCCGACCCGCTCGGCTGCAACGGTTTCACCGGTCTTGGCGCCGGCGTGCCCTGCGCGCTCAACTACCGCTCCACCGCCGGCAACTTCAATCCGGAGTGGATTATCACTTCCCGCGTCGACTGGAACGCGAACGCCAGCAATCACGTTTTCGGGCACTTCAAATACGACAACGGCACCCAGGCCTCTTACACTGACCCCATCAACCCGATTTTCAACGCTCTCAGCCCGCAATCGGTGGAGGAAGGCCAGCTTTCATGGACGTCAACGCTCTCCCCCAGCCTGGTGAACGAGTTCGATACGTCAGTCGAGCACTTCCACATCACCTTCGAGCCGCCGAATTTCCCGGCGTCACTGGCCGCCTTTCCTACCCAGATGGTGCTCGGGGATGGAACCTTCACCACACTTGGCGGACTGGATTCCGTCTGGCCTGTTCTCCTGAACCTCACCGACTATCACTTTTCCGACAATCTGAGCAAGGTTATCCACACTCATTCGCTGAAGTTCGGATTTGACTTCAGCCGCTACGACCTCGGCAATGGCTACTATACGAATACCAACGGGCAGCTGGTTGCCAATACCGCGGACGCATTCTTCAACGGCGGAATCGATCAAACCAGCGTAAACGCAGGAGGCACCGACTATTCCACGCTGACCCAGGCCTACGCAACGAACAAAGAGGAACCGATAGCGCAGGCGCACATGGGCTTCTTCGCGCAGGATGAGTGGAAAGCGAAAGACACGCTGACGCTGACCTTTTCGCTGCGCCTCGATCATGCCACCAACCCCGTCTGCCAGAAGGATTGTTTCGCGCGAACCGTCGAGCCCTTCGCGCAGCTCAGCCACAGCGCCTCAATCCCCTACAACCAGGCCATGGCTACGGGGCTGCATCAGGGGCTCTATAACCTGCAGGGACTGGAATGGCAGCCGCGGATTGGGTTTGCGTGGCAGCCGCTCGGGATCGACAAGGCAACAGTCGTGCGTGGCGGCATCGGCCTCTTTTACGACAATGTGCCCATCAATGTCGCATTCAACCAGGCGGAAAACGTCCCCCTGAACAACACCTTCGTTGCCAGCAGCGGCCCGTTGGCGCCCACCCAGGCCGGAAACCTGTTCAGCCAGGTCGCCAACGACAACACAGCGTTCTCCGCCGGATACTCCCAGGGCTATACGCTTGCTCAGTTCCAGGCCGCGGTCCCCGGATTTTCGCCTCCGCAGCTTCAGGAGTCGGCCGCCCAGATGCCCGAGCCGCTGGTTACCAAGTGGAGCCTCGAGGTCGAGCGCGGGCTCTGGAAGAACGCCGTAACTACCGTCGGATACGTCGGGAATCACTCCATTCACGGCTGGGCCCAGAACGGATCCGCGAACGCATTCGCCAGCGGATTCGCGGGGCTGCCAGCCACAGCTCCCGATCCGCGATTCGGCGCGGTCACGATCATGGAAGATAACCTCGTCTCCAGCTACAACGGCGCGACCGTCCAGTTTGCGGATCGATTCGGTAGCTCGATTGTGCAGGCCAATTACACATACAGCCATTCCCTGACCGACGGCATTGGCACCTCCAATCCGCGGTACATCGAGAACCCATACAACGCGAAGGCGTCCTACGGAAATTCCAACTTCGACGTCCGCAATGGCTTTACCGGCAACTATGTGTGGACGGTTCCGTTTGCGAGGTTCATTCCGCGGGCTAAGATGCTGACCGACGGCTGGCAGTTATCGGAAACCGTGTACCTGCATTCCGGATACCCGTTCACGGTGTACGACAGCGCAACCGATGCGGCTCTCGCCGGTCAGAATTATGCCTCCAGTTACGGCGGCCCGGCCTACGGCGTTCTCGCCAACTTCAATGGCGGAAAAGTGCCTTCATGCAACAACCCGACAGCCGCCTGCCTCAACGCGAGCGAGTTCTCGTCGGCATCCACCGGGTTTGGCAATCAGGCCCTCAATCAGTTCCGCGGACCCAAATTTGTCGAATCCGATCTCGGATTTATGAAGATGACGACGCTGCCCGGGAAAGAGAACATGAAGTTCGGCGTCGGCGTGCAGGCTTACAACGTCTTCAACCATCCGAATTTTGCTGTCCCCGATTTCAACCTCGCCGATTCCACATTCGGGCGCATTTTAAGCGGGGTTGGATCGCCAAGCTCGATTTACGGCGTGGGCCTGGGCGGTGATAACTCGCCAAGACTGCTGCAAATCAAGGGAGTCTTCGAATTCTGAAGCAGGACCGCTGACCGGATGTCCGTGCGCCAGACGCGCTCTTGCTGCACGGACTTCCGGCATCGGCACCCGATGCGCTTCAGGGCGAGGCTCTCAGGATGAGCGGATGTGTCGGCCTCTCTCGTGCGCATTCCAGTCGAATTTTCAACCGGCAACTTTGTGGAGGATGGGCATGCGGCAACAAAGACTACTTGTGAGTGCGCTGATCGCCGGCGGTTCCTTCCTAGCTCTGGCGGGAAGCGCTGGGGCGCAAATGCAGCCTCGAACGCGCGAACAGATGGCGGAGATTGCTGCGCGAACGTCTACCGAGGAACAACTGGAGAAGATCGCGGTGATCGACCGCAAGGTCATGATCCCGATGAAGGACGGCAAGAGCATGGCGGCCGACGTCTATTACCCCAAAGGCGACGCGCAGAAATATCCGACCATCTTTGTTCGCACTCCCTACAATTTCAATTACTGGGACGTCGCTCTGGGCGCTCCTAACGATATGAGCGCCGAGCTCGAGGCCGTCAAGCGCGGATATGCGTATGTTGAAATCAACGAGCGCGGCCACTTCTTTTCTCAGGGCAATTACGACATCCTGGGTCCGCCGTTGTCGGACGGTTACGACGAATTCTCCTGGATCTCGGCGCAGCCATGGTCTAACGGGAAGGTCGGCACCATCGGCTGCTCTTCCACGGCGGAGTGGCAGCTGGCCGTCACGGCCATGGGTAATCCAGCAGATGCGGCATTCATTCCCATGGGATTTGGCGCCGGCGTCGGCCGTGTGGGCCCATACTACGAGCAGGGCAACTGGTACCGCGGCGGCGCGGTGCAGATGCTCTTCATCGATTGGCTTTATGGGGAACAGAACCAGGTGCGGCCAATGTTCCCGCCCGACACCTCACAGCAGGATCTGATTCTTGCCTCCAAGGCATTTGACCTGGCGGATCATTTCCCGCCTGTCGACTGGACGGTCGCGCTCCGCCATTTGCCGGAAAAAGACATTATCAA
The DNA here is from genome assembly GCA_049579805.1 of Acidobacteriaceae bacterium. Lineage (GTDB taxonomy): Bacteria > Acidobacteriota > Terriglobia > Terriglobales > Acidobacteriaceae > Palsa-343. Next base: position 18,281 of record JBAUOP010000061.1, on the reverse strand, counting down.
GGCTGTCGGCGGTCCCGTGGGTATCTTCTCCGATCCCATGCCCGTTGCCACCGGTGGGCGGATGATCCAGCGCACGCCCAACGACCCGGCCTGGTACAAGGGTGGCCTGTGGAACGACAGCATGAAGATCAACGTGCCTGGATTGTGGTTCATGTCCTGGTACGACGTTTCGATCGGGCCCAACCTGGCCGCCTACAACTTTGTGCGGCAAACGGCCAGACCCGACATCGCCAACGAGCAGTATGCCGTAATCGCGCCGACCGGTCACTGCGGTTATTACCGCGGGCTTCCTGACCCTCGGCACCTTTCAATCCCGGCGCTTGGCACCTATACGGTTGGCGACCACACAGTGGTGGGCGAACGCGACATGGGAGATGTGCGTCTCGACACGGACAAACTCACCTATGGTTGGTTCGATCACTTCCTCAAGGGCGAAGACAATCACGTGCTTGAGACCATGCCTAAAGTCCAATACTACGTGATGGGAGCGAATCGCTGGGAGACCGCGAATACCTGGCCGCCCGAGGGTTCCACTACGCGCACGTTCTATCTGGGCGGCAACGGCAAGGCCAACAGCCTCTATGGCGACGGCGTGCTGACGCCCGCACCTGCCGCGAAAGCTGCCTCTGACCACTTTACTTACGATCCTATGAATCCGGTACCCTCCTACGGCGGCAATGTCTGCTGCGAAGGTAACGCTCTGATACCCGGCGCCATGAACCAGCAAAAGATGGAGACGCGCAATGACATCCTCGTCTACACCAGCGCGCCCTTCACCGAAGGTACCGAAGTCAGCGGACCGGTCAACGTCACTCTCTACGTATCCTCCGATGCCAAAGACACCGACTTTACCGTCAAGCTAATCGATGTGGATGAGCACGGAACCGCCTACAACCTCGACGAAAACATTCAGCGCATGCGTTATCGCGACGGCTACGATAAGCCTCTGGTATGGATGAAGTCAGGCGAGGTTTACAAAGTCACCTTCCAGCCAATGCAGACCAGTGACTACTTTCCGGCCGGGCACTCATTGCGCATCGAAGTCTCGAGCAGCAACTTCCCGCGCTTTGATCGCAACCTCAACACCGGCGGCAATAACTGGGATGAAACGACCGGGGTGACGGCGCACAACGCCGTCTACCACTCGGCGCAATATCCTTCGCAAATCACCGTAACCATCAACCCGGACCCGCATCCCATGTAGACAACGGTTGGCGGTTGGGCCTGTTGAGGCACTCTCGAACGGGGAGCAACTGACAGGCTCAATCTTCGGAATACCTCGCCAGAGCTCGACCCGACTGGGGTATTTTGAAGTCGCCCATAAGGATCGGGACAGCTTTACCATAACTCACACTTTTTGAAATGGCCGGATCGAGGAGATCCGGCCATTGATTTTGATTGGGGTTTAGCGAGGGCTTGTGCGGAAGACCCCTTGTAAAACAGGGGGCAGGCCTCTGCGCATGAGAGCCGGAGCGAGCGGCGGCGGCCGCCCGCATGTCTCAGTGGTGAAGGACTCCGTTGGCAGCGGCAACGTCGGCTTGAAGACGAGAGACACCTGACCCCGCATCCTGGATGTATCCATCCGCCACCTGCACCATTGCGGGTGTTGGCGGCACGAGTGCCATGCCGATCTGGCTCGCAATGGAGCTCAGCCAGGAGCGCAGTCGAGCCGGATACACCAGTGCGCCTTCACCGGACTGGATCTTAAGATCCACCAGATCGTCTATGTCATGGTTCAGCCGGTCCAGCGCCGGTTGCGCCTGATCGCCGGACGCGCTCCTACTGGTTATCGCCTTCTGCAGCGCGTCGCGTGCGTCGATGGCCTGGTTCAGGTTGGAATCGAGGAGGGTCAGCGTGTCATGAATCCGCATCAGCAAGTCGAAGCGCTGCTGCAGTTCCGCCTGCGTGGTTTGCAACCGGGGGTCCAGTTTGACCACGAACGGCTGCTTCTGCGTGGTTTGGCCGTAAGTAAGCGTCACGGAGTAGGTACCTGGCAGCACTTCCGGACCTACGGGCACTCCGGCCGAAAAGAATGAACTGTAGATGCCCTTCACGTCGACAGCATCCGGGTATCTCAGATCCCACTGGAAGTGATTCATGCCCGGCTCGATCGCGGTCAACCGTTCTTCCATTTGCTTTCGCGCCACCGAGGGGATAGTCGAAAGCGGCTCCGGCGGGGTCTTCGTCTTCGGCTTCAGGTGCAGCGTGAAGCTGCGTATTAACTGGCCGTTTGTGTTGCTGAAGCTCACGGCCACGGGTGTGCTGCCGTTATAGTCAGCCGGCAGGTGGAAAACCACCGTGGCTCCGGCTTCCAAGTTCTTGCCTCCTGTCCCCCGCGGGCCATAGCCACCGCCAGATCGCGCGGTCAGCCATGCCTGCTGCGGCTGGAACAGGTAAGGCGCATCACTCGCCACGTGCGCGCCCCCCAGATGCTCGAGGAACTGCAGGTCATCCAGCACCCAGAAACCACGTCCGAATGTGGCCAGCACAACGGCATGCTGCTCAGGCTGAATCTGCAAATCGCTCACCCGTACCGCCGGCAGATTGAGCGTCAACGGCTGCCACTGCTGTCCGTCGTCCAGACTGAAGTACACCGTCCCGCTGGTCGCCGCGAACAACAGACTGGAGTCGTTCGGATCCTGCCGCACGCTCTCGATGTACTGGTCCTGCGGCAGCCCGGTCGTGATCTCCGTCCAATGCTTTCCGTAATCGGCCGTCTTGTAGACATAGGGCCGGAAGTCATCCCAGTCATACCGGCTCGCCGACACGTAGGCGGCGCCCGGATTGGTGTGCGAGGGCTCGATGCACGTGACGGTGGACCACTCCGGCAACTCCGGCGGGCGTACCTGGCTCCAGTGAGCGCCGGCATCGGTAGTTACATGCACCAACCCGTCATCGGAACCTGTCCAGATGATATCGTCGGTGTGCGGCGAGACGGCAATCGAGGAAATAGTGTCGAACATCTCCTCGCCCGTCACATCCGCGCTAATCGGGCCACCCGGCCGCGCCTGCTTGCTCTTGTCGTTGCGCGTCAGATCCGGACTGATTACTTTCCAGTTGATGCCTTCATCGAGGGTCTCGAACAGCACGTTCGCCCCCATCAACATCTCCTTCGGGTTGCCGGGGGCAAACACCACGGGATGATGATTCCAGCCGTAGCGATACTTGATTTTGGACCCCGCAAGGCCGAGCTTGTAGGAGGGCCAGGGGCCCACATTGCTGCTCAAGCCGAGCCTGCGATCCTCCCTCCATTCCATGCTGTAATACCCGCTGGCGTAGGTAACCCAGGGACGTTCGGGAGTGGGCACCACCCAGCTCATCTCTCCGCCCGTTATGTTGGTCCAAACCGGCGGAATCACCCCGCCAGCCACCGCGCTCGGCCCTTCCACCGAACTCCGATCCTGCTGCGCGCCGTAAATATGGAACGGAAACTGATCATCGAGATTGGCGTGATAGAACTGCCCCGTCGGCTGGTTGTCCTCGGAACTCCAGGCCTTGCCGCCGTTGAGGGTAACAGTCGCGCCGCCATCGTTGCCTTCGATGAAAATTTGCGGGTTATTCGGATTGATCCATAACTCGTGGTTATCGCCATGCGGCGGATGCAGGGGAGTCAGCTTCTCGCCCGAGTTGTGCGATACATACAAACCAACATTGGGCAAGTAGATCGTGTTGGGGTCTTTGGGATCGACATATACCTCCATGTAATAGAAGGCGCGCTGTGTGATGTCCATGCTGTTGTTGACCAGCTTCCAGTTCTGGCCGGCATCGTCGGAGCGGAATAAGCCACCCGCCTGGCCTTTGTAATCTGCCTGAATCAGCGCGTACACAACATTGGGACTGCTCGGAGCCACCGCTATGCCCACTCTTCCGAAGATGCCGGTCGGCAAGCCCTGATTATGGGAGATGTTGGTCCAGTTTGCCCCACCATCGGTTGTCTTGTAGAGGCCGCTGCCTGGCCCCCCGCTGGAAAACGTCCAGTGTCGCCGGGACATCTGCCACATCGCGGCGTACACCACGCTGGCATTGGAGGGATCCATCGCGAGGCTGATCGCGCCGGTATCGTCGTTGACATACAGAATCTTCTTCCAGGTCTTGCCTCCGTCGGTGCTCTTGAAGACTCCACGTTCCGGATTGGGCGCGAACAAGTGGCCCAGCGCCGCAGCGTACACCACATCGGGATTTTGGGGATCCACAAGGATCCTGCTGATGATGTGGGTCTCGCCCAGCCCGATGTAGGTCCAGGTCTTTCCGCCATCGCTGGACTTATACATCCCCTCCCCGGTCAGGACTGTATTGCGGGGAGCCGAATCGCCCGTGCCCACGTAGATGATCTTCGGATTGGAGGGCGCAATCGCCATAGCGCCGATATTGCCGTTCTTGAAGTCCTTGTCGGAAACATTCTTCCAGTTATAGCCGTAATCATCGGTCTCCCAGACACCCCCGCCCGCCGTCCCCATGTAAAAGACATTGGGCTCGGCGGCGATGCCGGCCACCGCGGTGACGCGGCCGCCGGTATAGGGGCCAACGCTCCGCCATTGCACGCCACTGGCAAGCTGGCTCGGGGACAGGGGCGCCGATGGCTGCGCGCCACAGGAGAGTGCTGCGATCGCAAAGGCGGCAACCACGCTGGAAGAAGGAAGAATGCGGCGAATAAGTCCAGAAAACGGAACAACGACGGGCCGGCGACTACGAGTCACGACGGTGACCTCCATGAAGGGGGAATTGTGGGGCAGCGTTGGAAGCGGATCGCTACGGAGGAGCAGACTGGCGTTTTTCGCCCCCAAATTACGTCAGCAACGGTGAGGTGCCGGAACAATAGTTACCCAGCCACGATGAAGGCTCACAGACAGAGTGAGACGACTTCCTCTGGCCGAGTCGCAGGATACCATACATCTGGAAATTACCGCGTGTCAATCGATCGTGAGTCATGGATTCCCCAACTGCCACCTTCGGTGGGCGGCTGCCATCGCCGATATCGATGAACGGGCTCAGGTCCATGAGTCCCTTGCCGGGCCAACTTTCGGAGAGCTGGCGCACAGCCGACTTTTGGGGTGTCATCGGCCTCGGTGAGTGGGCTGACTCATTGAGCGGTGAGGAACTCTTCGATTCGCTCAGCGGCAGCCTGGGCGCCGCCGAAGTCACGCATGGACTCGGCAACGCGCCCGGCGGATTGACGGTAGGAGGGCTCGTTCAGTACGCGCTTCACCTTCGCGCTGAACTCGGCTACATTCACGCGCTTCTCGCCATCCGCGCCGGTCACCGGCATCACCACTTCGCCCGCGCCCAGCGACGCCAGACGCCGTGCGTTGCTTTCGCGCTCAGTGATCGTTGGGATAATCACCGCCGGCGTTCCGGCCTGCAGGCACGTCATCACCGAGCTGTGCCCGCCGTGAAAGACGATCAGGTCGCAACGCTCCGCCATCAAAGGCCCCGGCACATAGGCCGCGTGGTGAAAATTCTTCGGCAACGTCCCGAACTCCTCCGGTAACTCCTGGTAGCCGGTCGTCAGTATGACGTCCACCGGTTCATCGGCCAGCGCCTCCATGGCGGCGCGAATCACCACGATCGAATCGATTGGGGTGGCCACGGGAGCGTATCGCGGATTCCCCGAATACACCCAGATGAGCGGCCGCTTGCCGCCCTGCCCGTTGCGCGCGCCAGGCTCCCGAATCCACGCGGGGAGCACCGCATCGCTGCGCTGGAAAACCATCGGGCCAATCCAGGTCACGCTCGCATGATCGTCGACCGGGTCCGTCTCCGGCGTACCGACAATCAACGACAGATCACCCGCCATCACATCGATGCAGCGGCTGAGTGGCGGAAGTCCGTATTCCGTGACGACTTTATTGACGAAGGCCGTGCCACTGGGCAGTCCCGCAGGCCGCTCGTCCTCCCACCACCTGAAGCCGCGGCTCGCGGGATGAAAGTTTCCCTGCAGGACGGTTGCCAGCGGCACCTTCAGGATCCGCGCCGCGAGACATGGCAGCGGATCAAATGAGTCCACAACCATGTCCGGGGCATAGTCGCGCACCAGGTCGAGATACACCGGAAGTGCCTGGCGGACATATTCCTCGCTGGTATAAACGCCGCCAAAGAAATGCTCCACGTCCCACGCCTCAGCCACCAGCGTCAGGTCGAACGCGGGCTCCGGCATCGGCGTCGCCGGCATGGGCAGGCTCGTCAGTCCTGCTTCCGCAATCAGTATTTGTGGCGCCGGAGCGGGATTGAAAACCGCCACTTCATGGCCGCGATCGGCCAGGGCGCGCGCAATGGGAACCATCCGCGTGGGCAAACCAAGATCGTTGGCCGGAAGCATGGTGATGAGAAACCTGGCCATTCGGCCTCCTTCGGATTGCTGTCGCGGGAGCCCACTGCGGCAACGGCGCGCTGTTTAGTTACAAACTCTTTCACTTTCCATCGACGGAAAAAGCCAGCAACCCATTGCCGGGCATCCCGGCATTGGTCGAATAGCCGGAGGTCACGTAGACCATGCCTCCCGCGACCACCGCTCCGGCATAGTTGATGGACCCGCCGTGCCCGCCTACCCCATTGACAGTTGGGAACGTCCGGGCCGTGTTGAACTCCCATAGAAGGCGGCCGTTTGCGGCATCGTAGGCGCGGATGTACCCATCTTTGCCGCACGCATCCGCCTGTCGCGAATCCAGAGATGCCTCTGTCGCACCGAGATACGTGGCCAGGGCCACGCGCTGCTCATGCGAAAGGTCCGCGGCCTGCATCTGCATCTTCCCCGTCTCGATGGCCGCAAGGATCGTCGGCTGCGTCATCAGCCGGAGGGTGGACGGCCAGGGCGCGCGCGCCGCATTGAACGGCGCATGGCAGAACCAGCACACGCGGACCTTTCCCTGCCAGGCTCCGGCGACGGGCGATGCGTCCGCGCCGCTGCCGAAAGAAGCCAGACCGGCACACAAAAAGCCCAGCACCACAATGCCCCAAAGACGCACCATGCGGAGACCTTTCCTGACGACCAGAAGAAGAGGGGGGTGGCGCAACAAACGGCCGCGATAGGCGGCATCATAGCCGGGGAATTTGCGAACCGTCAACCAACGGAGCGCTCCCGAGGCAGGCCCCAGGCGCCGAATGTGACGGTAACGAGTGAGGGCCGGGCGGTCGAGTCGCGGTCGCTTGCGGAGTCATCAATGGACTATGAAACGGGCGGTGCGAGAGTCGCAGGGGCTTGCGGGACATTGACGAGCTGGCCGCGGCGAAGCTGCCGGCGCTTCAGCAGCAGGAAGAACACTGGTACCAGGATGAGGACGTGAATCGTAGAGGTGATCATGCCGCCTACGATTGGGGCGGCGATGGGCTTCATCACGTCTGAGCCGATGCCGGTTTCCCAGAGAATGGGCGCGAGGCTGAGGATGACGGCAGCTACGGTCATCAGCTTGGGGCGAAGGCGCTGGACGGCGCCTTCAATGGTTGCGGCTTCGATATCGGCATCGTCGAGCAGGGCGCCGCGCGCAAGGCGGCGCTCCAGCGCCTCGTGCAGATAGACCACCATGACCACACCTGTTTCGACAGCTATGCCGAACAGGGCGATATAACCAACCCAGACGGCTACGCTGAAGTTGTAGCCGAGAATCCACTGCAGCAGCAGGCCGCCGGACATGGCGTACAGCGTGGGGAAGATCAGCACGGCCGCTTCCGCGGCGGATTTGAAGACGAGATAGAGCAGCAGAAAGATGACAAGGAAGACGACGGGCAGGATGATTTCAAGACGCTGCCGCGCGCGCACCTGGAACTCATATTCACCGGCCCAGTGCCAGGAATAGCCAGCCGGCAGGACCAGCTTCCGATCCAGCAGACGCGTCGCGCGAGCGACGAAGCCGCCGTAATTGCTGCCATTCAGCGTGAGGTAGACGTAGCCGGTGAGCGCGCCGTCCTCATCGCGAATCATCGCCGGACCACGGGAGAAATAGACGCGCGCTACTTCGCCGATGGGGATCTGCCCGCCCGTCGGTGTGGGAATGAGCGCCTGCGCAATGGCGGCCGGATCGTCGCGAAATTCGCGCTGATAGCGCACGGCAATGGGGAATCGGTCGCGGCCCTCGACGTTCTGAGCTATATCGGCTCCGCCTATTTCGGAAGTAATAACGTTCTGCACGTCGGCGACGGTGAGCCCGTAGCGCGCGGCTACTGGACGGTTAACGTCGATGTTCAGGTAAAAGCCCTGGGAGACCCGCTCCGCAAAAACGGAGGTTGTTTCCGGCATGGCGGAAAGAAGAGCCTGCATCTGGGAGCCGATCTGCTGAATGCCGGCGAGACTGGGTCCCTGAATCCTGATGCCGACGGGCGTCTTGATGCCGGTCAGCTCCATATCGAGGCGGTTTTCGACCGGCATTGTCCAGGTGTTGGTGAGTCCAGGAAACTGGAGCTTTTGGTCCATCGCCGAAATGAGTTTGTCGTAGGTCATTCCGGAATGCCACTGGGAGCGCGGCCGCAGCATGATGGTGGTGTCGAACATGTCGAGGGGGGCGTTGTCGGTGGCGGAGCTCGAGCGGCCGACGGTGCCGAAGACGGTGGCTACTTCGGGAAAGGAGCGGATGATGCGGTCCTGCTCCTGCATGAGCGCAACCGCCTGAGGAACAGAGATGCCGGGCAGCGCGCTGGGCATGTAGAGTGCCGAACCTTCATAGAGGGCAGGCATGAACTGGCTGCCGAGGCGGAAGTACAGCGGAATGGTCGCCGCGAGAAACACCAGATTGAGTACGATGACCAGTTGCCAGTGACGCAGGCACCAGCGCAGTACCGGCAGGTAGAGCAACTGGGTGTAGCGCGCAGCGGGATTTTTCGACTCGGGGTTCAGCTTGCCGCGCAGGCAGAACGGCATGAGCGCGGGCACGAGGGTGATCGACAGCAGCGAGGAGAAGACCAGCGCCAGGGTCTTGGTCCAGGCAAGCGGCCGGAACATGCGTCCTTCCTGCGCTTCCAGCAGAAAGACCGGCAGGAACGATACGACAATGATGATGAGCGAATAAAAGAGCGCCGGCCCGACCTGCTGAGCCGCATGCACAAGGATGCGACGGCGTTCGCCTTCGCTCTCCACCTTCTGCTCAGTTAAGTGTCGGTAGCCGTTCTCTACCATCACGATTGCGGCATCGACGAGCACGCCGACAGCCAGCGCCAGGCCCCCCAGCGACATAATGTTGGAGCTGATGTGGAGGCAATACATGGGGATAAACGCCGCCAGCAGGGCGATGGGCAGAGTGAGAATCGGCACCAGCGCAGAGCGGAAGTGAAAGAGAAACGCGATGCTGACAAAGCTGACGATGATGGCTTCGAGAAGGAGATCGCGCTTCAGCGTGTGAATGGACTGGTTGATGAGCCACGAGCGGTCGTAGGCGGTAGCGATCTCGACGCCGGGCGGCAGGGAGGGCGCAAGGTCGCGCAGCTTCGCTTTCACGCCGTCGATCACGCTGAGTGCGTTGCCGCCGTATCGCATGACGACGATGCCGCCGACGGTTTCGCCCTCGCCCTGCCAGTCGGCCGCGCCGCGTCGCACATCGGGGCCGAAGGACACGGTGCCCAGATCTCTCACCAGAACCGGCGTGCCGTCTTTGGTCGCGACGGGAACGTTCTCAAGATCCGACAGCGAGTGGAGATATCCCAGACCGCGCACCATATACTCCGCGCCGTTCATATCGAGTACGTCGCCGCCGACCTCGTTCGTGCTCTGCCGGATGCGGTCGATAACCGTGGCCGCGGAAATCCCGTACGAGAACAGCTTCTGCGGGTCGAGGTTGACCTGGTACTGGCGCACGAATCCGCCGATGCTGGCGACCTCGGCGACGCCCGGAACGGTTTCGAGTTGATAGCGGAGATACCAGTCCTGAAGAGCGCGCAGATCGGCGAGTGAATGCGTATGGCTGCGGTCGAGGATCGCGTACTCGTACACCCAGCCCGCGCCCGTGGCGTCGGGACCAATCGCCGGATGCACGCCGGGAGGAAGCTGCCCGGCGATTTGCTGGAGGTATTCCGTCACGCGCGAGCGTGCCCAGTACAGATCGGTGCCGTCCTGAAAGACGACAAAGACATAGGAATCGCCAAACATAGTCTGCGCGCGCACGCCTTTGACGTGCGGTGCGGAGAGCAGGGCCGAGACGATGGGGTACGTCACCTGGTCCTCGATGACGTTGGGCGGCTCGCCCGGCCACGACGTGTGGATGATCACCTGCACGTCGCTGATGTCGGGCAGCGCGTCGAGCGGCACGCGCCGCATGGACCATACTCCCGCGACCGCGAGAAGGATGGAGCCGGTGAATACGATGAAGGGATTGCGGCTGCACCACTCGATGATTCGAGAGATCATCACATGCCTCCGGTGGTGGTGAGGCTAAGCTGCTTTGTGGCGACGGTCTGGCCGTTACGGGCGATCGTGACAGTCACCTGCCACGAGCCTCCGGAATCCAGATGCACAGGTCCGGTGTAAACGCCCTGGCTCTGATCTGCCAGCGGGGCGACGACGCGCATTGCGCCCATGCCCATCGCCGGCATCGCCGCCATAAAGAAGGTCGCTGTCACCTGCGCTCCGTCGACGGGCTTGCCGTCGGGACCGGTCAGGCGCACGCGGACCGTGTTGAGGCCTTTGCGCGGAGGCGACGGCTCGGTGCCGAGATCGATCTGAAGTGCCTGTGCCGATGGCGTGCCCGATCCCGATGTGCCCGGCTGCGGGAGCGATGAGAAGGAACCCATCAGGGACTGAAGCTGCTCTTCGGAGTCCACCAGAAAATTCGCTGAGCTGACGACGCGATCCCCGGCATGAAGACCGCTGAGCACGATGACGGAATCGTCAATCTGCGGGCCGGTCCGGACAACGCGCGGTTCGAGATTGCCCTGGCCGTGGTCGACAAAAGCAATCTCCCTGTCGCCTGCCTGCAGTACGCCGGAGGCGGGAATGACCAGTTGCTTTCCCAGCGCAATATCGATGTCCACGCTGACGTACATGCCGGGCTTGAGCGCTACACCCGGGTTGCGAAACACGAGCCGCACGCGCACAGTGCGCGTGGTGGGATCGACGTCGGGAAGAATCTGATCGATACGGCCGTAGAAAGTTCGCCCTGGATACGAATCCACGGTTACCCGAGCCGGATCGCCTGGCCTCAGGCGGCCCACATCGGTCTGGAAGACATTCGCGTACACCCAAACCGTGGAGAGATCGGCGATGGTGTAGAGCTTTGTATCGGGTTGGACATAGGCGTTGGGCAGCGCGTTGCGCTCGGTGATGTAGCCGGAGGCGGGCGAGACGACGGCGATTACGCGCTGGACTTTGCCGCTTTGGACCAGCGCGGCAATTTCCGCCGCCGGAACGTCAAACTGGCGCAGGCGCTCCTCGGCGGCCTGCACCAGCCATCCGCTTTCCTGGGCTGCCATGCCATGCGTCGCCGGAGCAAACGCCTGCTGGTTCTGCTTCGCCAGCAGGTATTCCTGCTCGGTGCTTACGAGGTCCGGACTGTAGATGGTAAAGAGCCTCTCCCCCTTGCGCACGTACTGCCAGGTGGCGTTGGCAAAGACGCTCTGTATCCATCCGGGAAAGCGCGTCTGCACGTAGGCAAGCCGCTCTTCGTCGATGTCCACATTGCCGGGGACCCGGAGCTGATCGTTCACGTTTTTCATCTGAGCCACCGCCGTGGTCACGCCGATTTGCTGGAGACGCTGCGGCGAAATCTGGACCGGTGCGAGCGCAGGGTCTGCGCCGCTCTGCGCCGGAGCAGGAGACAGGGACGTCGGCGGCGCGGCAGCAGGTCCCTCGGCCACGATGGGATCCGATGGATCCTGAACCGAAGGCGCACCGTTGTGGTAGGTCAGCGCCCAGGCAAGACCGCCGGCCAGCAGGATACAGACAACCAGAGCTGCCACAAATGCGTTTCGATAGTTGCGGTTGTTCACTGATTTTCCTCCTGTGCCGATGGCACAACGGTGGTGCTGGTCAGGTCGATCGGGGCGCCGACAGCCAGTTCCAGTTCCGCCATGCGCGTGTTGAAATCAGCCAGCGCCTGCAGCCAGTCCAGATCGATATCGATCACCTGCATCTGGCTGTCGAGCAGGTTGAGAAGGTCGGTCTGGTTGTTCTCGTAGGCGATCACAGCGGCGTGGAGCGTCGCCTCGGCCTGGGGGCGCAACGAGTTCTGATACAGAACGGCAAATTTCTGCGCGGCTTCCGCTTCTGCCAGCGATTCTCTGATCTGACCGAAGGCTTCACTCTGCAGGGCAGTGAGTTCGGCTTCCTGTTCGGATACCGATGCTGCAGCCGTCGCGATTTCCGCCTCATGCTTCCGGTGGTTGAGCCAGGGCAGCGACATCGAGCCCTCCACCATATAGTTGTTGCGGATGTTGGAACTGGGCGGCATCAGCATGTAACCCGCCGACACGGTGAAGTCCGGGATATACGCCTTCTTTGCCAGGCTCTGCTGCTGGCGGCTCTGCTCCGCGGCTGCTTCCGCCTCCATCAGGTCAGGTCGAACCTGCAGCGCCAGTTGCTCCAGGCTCGCCTCGGAAGGCAGTTCCGCCATCACGCCGTAGCCACCCGCGACGCGCAGCGGCGTCGCGGGTGCGCGCCCCACCAGCGTGTTCAACTGCGCGCGCGCTACCTCGGCGTCACGGTCGAAGCGGATCATGTGCTCCGCCAGACGCGTCAGATCCAGCTGCGCCTTGAGCAAATCCTGCTGCGGCACCTGCCCGACGGTGTAGCGGATGCGTGCCGCCTGGATCGCCTGCTGCGCAATCGCCACATGCTCATCGTGAATACGCAGCTCGTCCTGTGCCTCCAGGAGGTTGTAGAACGCCTTGCGCACTTCAACGCGAACCTGCAGGCGGGTCTCCGCGAGTCCGTCCTTCGCCTCGGTCACACCCGAGTTCGCGACGCTGGTGCGCAGGCTGCGCTTGCCCGGACCGGGCAGCGACTGCGTCACCATGAACATGTTCTGCGCCTGGTTATAATCCCACGGCTGGCTCAGCGGAACGCCCCAGCCGCGATACATGGCCTGGGGATCGTCGAGCGCGCCCGCCGTCGGCACATCGGCTTCGGCCATCGCTACGCGGCGCGCCGCAACGGCGATCTCCGGATTGCGCAGCAGCGCCATCCGCTCGATCTCGTCCAGCGTCAGAGCCGGGCCCGAGCCTTCCGTCGGCGTCTCAGGACCGAGAAGCACCTCGAAATTCGGCAGAGCGTCAGCGCCGGACTTCGCCTGCGCGTAAACACACGCAGGGACAGAGAGCGCCGTCATGCAGAGAAGTATGGCAAGAGCTTTCATTGCTTCCTCGCGTTAAGAGCAAATACAGGACCGGATCATGCGTCCGCGAACGGGCGCACACCTCGGACAGGCGAGGAGGAGAAGTTAAACGCGAAGGATGGAACCGGCGCCCGGGGGACCCAGCGGCGGGGATATTTCAGACGCGAGCAGCATAGCGCCTTGCGGGGTTGCGGAAGGCCGCGGCAGAGCCGCATCCGCATCCTGCGCCAATGCGACAGCAGGATCGGCAAGATTGGCAGGCACGGGTGGCAGAACGGCGGCTTCGGGCTGCACCTTGCAGCAGCCGCTGGAACTCATCATGGCCAAAGAGCAGCTGTGTTCCATCGCCATGCCCTGGCAGCATGCAGGCTGTCCCTTAGCGTTCAGGCAGGCCAGCGCAGGCGCGGCAGCCCACAGAACCGCAACCACCAGCATTGCGAACGCGCCTTTTCTGCTCATTTGTATAGTCTATCCGCCTCAGTTTCATCCTGAACGTCACATTCCAGCCGCGCGGTGATCCAAATCACAGGGATCGACTAGCGCAGCGACGGTTCTCCGATTCACATAATCGCCGAGTATCAAAGCCAGCGCTGATCACGCCCCGTTCTCTCAATCGCCAGCTCCTTCGCCAGTGAACTGCGGGCGGCTGTGGATTTCTGTGCCCGAAACGCTGGCGAAAGTGTTGTTCGTACTGGGACCGAACCCGGCTCGGCGGTCGTCGTACACCTTCAGACAGGCCGCCTGGGTGACTGAGGTGCTTACGCCGGTAATCCGATTGTCACCGAATCGCCAACCCAACTGGGGATTGCTTTCACAGACAGGCCCCGTAGAATCCTCATCAGGAAAAGTGAAATTCACCATCAGCGGCGAAAGGGTTCACCACAATCCTTTCAGTAGCAGTCGCATTTTTTATTAACTGACTGTCAATCGGGCCGCCGGCCAGCTCCGAGTCGACTGGTCATTTTGCCTGGTTCAACCCACCGTTTTCTCAACAGGAGATGTTTTCGATGAGCACTATTCCTGGATGCCAGAACGCGCACTCGTCTGGCAGTCGCCTTCGTTCTTTCGATCGGAAACCTGCCAGGACGACGATGCCGGTCCTGGCGATGCTCGCTGTTCTGTGGGGAATGGCCGCCCCGGTCCACGCCCAAACAGCGGTCTACAGCGGCAGCACGAGCACGATTGACTCGACGGACTTCGGAGGACCGATGGGCATCACCACGGATGCCAGCGGCAACTTGTTTGTCGCCGACAACGGCACGAAGGCGAACGGGTGCAACGGCAACAGCGGGCTGCCGACCGTGTGTGAATTGAAACTCACCGCCCCAGGTACCTATAGCGCCCCCATACCTTTGGGGCGGCCGGTGGGCGGCTTTGTGTGCCCGAAATCGATCACTGAGCCCGATCCTTGTTTGAGAGGCATTAGTGTCGACCCCAGCGGCAACCTCTGGATTGCCGGTTTTGGCAACTATCCCACGCTGGCAGGGCAAGTCTATGAGCTGCCCAATGTCGAAGGTACCTTCGCGGCCCACGCCGTGGCTGTCGGCACTGGCTGGCAAGGCCCGTGGGGCATCACCCATGACGCCGCGGGCAACGTCTTCGTGGGTGACAACGCTGCCCAGACAATCCTGGAAATTTCGAGCACCTCGATTAGCATGGGGGCTCCGAAGGTCACCACGATCGTGAACTGGACCGGTGGCAACCCCGTCGTTCAGGATCCGCGCGGCATCGCGGTCGACTCCAGCGACACGTTGTATGTCGTCGACAGCCAATCCGACCATGTGGTGGCCATCGCCCCTCCCTACACCTCGGAAAATATCCTCAACGACTACAGTTTCTATGGGCCGGGCGATCTCGCCCTCGACGCAGGCGGCAACATCTGGGTCTCCGAGTTCTCCACGAATTCCGTGCGCGAGCTGACGGCTGCCAGTGGCTACGATTCGATTCTGAGCTGGGGCAGCGGACTGAACGGCCCGGTGTCTGTTTGGCCTGGTTCCAATGGCGCGGTTTTCGTTTCCGATTACTTCAACTACGCGGTCAAACAGATTGCCACTCAGGCTGTCAATTTCAAGACGGTCGCCGTCGGTTCCACCTCCGGAAAGCAGACTCTGACGTTCACCTTTAAGGGCTCTGCTAACACCACGATTCAGGCACCTATGGTCGTCACCCAGGGCGCGACCGGTCTGGATTTTGCCGATGCCGGAACGGGAACCTGCACTACGACGAATGGTACCGGACATCCCTGGGCGCCAAAGTCCACCTGCACGGTTGACGTGAAATTGAACCCCAAATATGCCGGCATGCGCTACGGCGCTGTGGAACTGCTGAACACCTCGGGCACCTTGCTCGCGACGGCGTACATTTACGGCACCGGCCAGGGGCCGCAACTGATGTTCCCGAGTAACACGACCAGCACGATGCTGGGCGGAGGCTACTCCGGACCCGAAGGCATGGCGGTGGACGCGAGTGGCAACGTCTATGTCGCCGACGCCGGCAACCGCGCGGTGAAGGAGATGCCCCCTGGCTGCACCTCCTCCGTCTGTGTCTCTACGCTGGGTGGTGGCTTCAACTCTCCCTACGGTGTGGCGGTGGATGGGAGCGGCGACGTTTATGTCGCTGACACTGGCAATAGCGCAGTGAAGCAGATACCACTCGGGTGCAATTCCTTCTCTTGCGTAACGACGTTGGGCGGAGGCTTTCTCAGCCCTACGAGTGTGGCTGTAGACGGTGCCGGCAACCTCTATGTTGCCGACAATGGAAACAGCGCGGTCAAGGAGATACCTCCCGGTTGTACTTCATCCAGTTGCGTGACGACGCTGGGCGGCGGGTTCCTCGATCCCGCGGTCGCGGTGGTAGACGGCAGTGGCAATGTCTACGTTGCCGATACCGGTAACAACGCAGTGAAGAAGATCCCCGCGGGCTGCATCTCGTCCACTTGCGTGACGACGTTGGGCGGTGGCTTTGACTATCCCTTTGGCGTGGCTGTGGACGCGGGCGGCAAACTCTACGTAGCCAATAATGGAAGCGGTACAGTGATCGAGGTGCCGCCGGGGTGCACCTTGTCGAGCTGTGTGACGACATTGCGCAGCGGCTTTTCTGCGCCCGCTGGCGTGGCGCAGGACGACAGTGGCAACCTCTACGTCGTCAATTCTGGTAATAACATGGTGGAAGAGGTCAACCTCGGCACGCCGCCCAGCCTGAGCTTTGTTACCACGAAGGTCGGCTCGCAGAGCAGCGACAGCCCCCAGACCGTGACGCTGTCGAACATCGGCAATGCGTCGCTGACCTTCCCGGTCCCCGGCACCGGCGAGAACCCCAGCATCTCCGCCAACTTTAACCTGGACGGATCGACGACCTGCCCTGAGGTCACTACCTCCTCTTCGGCCGGTACCCTGGCCGCCGGAGCCAACTGCAATCTGGCGATGGACTTCATCCCCACAACGACCGGAGAAATCACCGGATCGGCGGTCCTGACCGACAACAATCTGAATGCCAGCCCGGCGGTCACGCAGAGCATCGGGCTCAGCGGCACCGGCGGTACCCCCACCCCGATCGTGCCCTACATCCAGGTGATCGGCGGAGCATGGACGGAGATCGCCACTGCGTCCGTGAATCTGGGCGCCACCGTGAACCTGGGACCGCAGCCGGTCAGCGGAGGAAGCTGGAGCTGGGCCGGACCGAATGGCTTCTCATCCACCTCGCGGGTCCTCTATGGTATCCCGCTGACGGCGGGCACCAACACCTACACGGCCACTTACACCAACACGTCCGGAGGACAAAGCACCCAGGCCTTCACCATCACCGTCAGCACACCGGTTGTCCCCTATATCCAGGTAAGCGGCGGAGGCTGGACGCAGGAGTCCACGGTAACTGTGAATCTGGGTAGCGTCGTCAACCTCGGACCGCAACCGGTCAGCGGCGGATCGTGGAGCTGGGCCGGGCCCAACGGGTTCACATCCGCCTCGCGGGTCCTCTATGGTATCTCGCTCTCGCCGGGCGCCAATACCTACACGGCCACCTATACCAATACCCTCGGAGGACAAAGCACCCAGGCCTTCACCATCACCGTCAGCACACCGGTTGTCCCCTATATCCAGGTAAGCGGCGGAGGCTGGACGCAGGAGTTCACGGCAACTGTGAATCTGGGTAGTGCCGTCAACCTCGGACCGCAACCGGTCAGCGGCGGATCGTGGAGCTGGACCGGGCCCAACGGGTTCTCGTCGACCTCACGGGTCCTCTATAGTATCCCGCTGACGACGGGCACCAATACGTACACGGCGACCTACACCAATACCTCCGGAGGGCAAAGCACCCAGACTTTCACCATCATCGTCAACACTCCGGTCGATCCCTGGATTCAGGTGAACGGCGGGGCATGGCAGCAGGTCGCGAGTATCGCTGTAAATCCGGGAGATACAGTGAATCTCGGTCCGCATCCAGTTAGTGGCGGCAGTTGGAGTTGGAGCGGCCCGAACGGGTTCACGTCCACCGCGCGTGTCCTCTACGCTGTTCCACTGACGACGGGCATCAATACTTACACAGCCACTTACACCAACACCGCCGGAGCGCAAAGCACCCAGATCATCACCATTACCGTCAACTAGAAGACCAGGCTGGTGGATGCCCGGCCAGCCGATCAGGTGATGGCTTATCAGTCCGGAGTTGAGCGCAGAGGCTCGCGCACGGATCGCAGCGTGGCCCGATGATTGGTGAGGGCAGTGGTTTCCAAGCCCTCGCCTTTACCGTGTCCGGACAGGTGGGCGCGAAGAACGCCGCCTGCGTCCATACGTTACAACGGGAATGATCGCAGGAGGACGCATTGGCACAATGGCACCGCGCCTAATCGCCTTATTCTCTGCTATTTGTCTGAGGTGAAAGCAATTGCCTGGTGAACTGGCGGAGAGAGAGGGATTCCACTCCATCAGTCGAAAAGTCGTTTACAACAAAGGAGTTATTGACGGCGGACGGTCTGTGGTCATATTTTGGTCATGTAAAACATGCCCAACACCACCGTCACGCTCATGCGCAGATGCC
>JBAUOP010000060.1:0-59375 GCA_049579805.1 Acidobacteriaceae bacterium | reverse complement strand
GGGTGAAAGTCACAACCTATAATCTTCATCACGGCTCCTTCCTTCCCGTGAAGCTCTGGCCTCCACAACACCAAAGCCTAACCGGATTGGGGGGAGCCTTCCGGCTTATTCAATCAACCGAAGCGCCACCGAAAAGAATCTCCAGCGGCGCGGTTCAGGGACTCGCGCCCGGACACGCCGGCCTTGATGTTGTCCACGCCAGGCACTGATTACGCTATCCGCCGCCCTTCTGTGGAAATCTTGTCAAGCCCCCTGCCGGCATAACGAAAGTAACAACAGCTGATACAAAACAACTTCCACGCCAAAATTCCTCCGGAAATCTGGCAGTAAATCCAGCTGGATTTGGTATTCTAAAAATAGAGGGGAAAAACGAAAATTTCGCCCGCGAAGGCTGCCCATCCGGCAGCCTTTTCTGTTCTGCCCAGGTTTTCTGTCAGGAGAAATCGTCGTGCCTGCAGCGCAACCGCCAACCCGCAAGCGGGACGCTTCCGCCGTCCGTCTCACCCTTCGGGGAGCGGAGGCATCGCCGCTGGGACGTTACCAAAGTGGCCCCGCAGAATCAGCAACATCGCTCCAGGATCCCCTCGAAAAACGATCACTTTTTCCGCCGCACCGCTTCTCTGGGGACTGGAGACTGGCAACTGGCAACTGTCCCTACGCCCAGTCCGTCCCACCCTTCGGGGAGGAGAGGCATCGCCGCTGGGACGTTACCAAAGTGGCCCTGCAGAATCAGCAACATCGCTCCAGGATCCCCTCGAAAAGGATCGCTTTTTCCGCTGCACCGCTTCTCTGGAGACTGGAGACTGGAGACTGGCAACTGGCAACTGCCCTTACGCCCGGCTCAGGTAAGCGCCCTCGGCCGTGTCCACCCGGATCTTCTCCCCCTCGTTGATGAACGGAGGCACCTGCACGATGAGCCCGGTTTCGGTCTTGGCCGGCTTGGTCACCGACGACGCCGTCGCCGACTTCAGACCCGGCTCGGTTTCGACGACCTTCAGCTCCACCGTCTGGGGCAGCTCGATCCCGACCGCCACGCCGTCGTGGAACGACACCTTAATCTGCAGGTTCGCCGTCAGGTACTCGACCGCGTCGCCGAGCATCTCCGCCTTCAGGTGGGTCTGCTCGTAGTCCTCGATGTTCATGAAGTAGTAGTCGTCGCCGTCGTTATAGAGAAACTCCATGGGGATCTCGTCCACAATCACGCGCTCGATGGGGTCGGGCGAGCGGAAGCGCTCCACGAACATGGCGCCGGTCCGGATATTCCGCAGTTTGGCCTGGATAAAGGCGCGCAGGTTGCCGGGCGTGCGGTGCTCCACCGAGAAGACAAGGTGGAGATCGTTGTTGTGCTTGATGATCATGCCCGGACGCATTTGGGTGGCGGGAATCGCCATGGGTAAGGCTCCTTGCAAAATATGGATGCGGAGAGAAGCGGCGGAAACGGGCCGCGGGAGGCGAACCGCGATGGGTCCGCGCAGAAACAGACTCCGGCCCTTCGATTTTATCCCAGTCCCTCATGTCGGAGCCGGAACCGCCTGCCTTTACCCGCCGAACATCCGCCTGAAGAAGTGCCCGATGGGTCCGAAAAATCCCGGGTGGTGCGGCTTCGGCGCGGGCGGAGGCTCGGCGACAACCGGCCGCGGTTTGGCCGTCGAGGGCGTGTTGCCGGATGTCGGCGGTTCCGGCATGCCGGGCAGAATCGGCTGGCCGCTGTTGAAGGCCAGCGGCGCATCCACCTGCACGTGCGCTTCGCCCGAGGGAACCACCGGCGTGGTTGGCGGCGCCGGCGCCGGTTTCAGCCCTTCGCTCTCCGCCAGCGGAAACGGATTGTCGGCCTCCGCCTTGTCCTGGGCAACGGTTTCGCCGGGTTGAGCCGGTGTCTTGCCGTGAACGCCCGCGCTGGCGACCGACAACGGAAGGTCCGGCGGACAGCCGCACGGTTCCGGCTCGTTGTCGACCACGCTCCGAAGGCTGCCGTGTTCGAAGAGCACCCGCTGGTTCGGCTGCACGCGGTACGCGCCGCCGTCGTAGAGGCTGCTGGCCAGCACATACGGTGCGTGCGCGCCGTGGTTGTCGACGCAGGTGTCGCCCTGGTTGTTGACGCGCAGGCTGATGTCCGCCTTGCCGGGCGGCGAGATGAGGATGCGGAGATCCGGCGTCAGCAGCACGTCGGAATACTGCCCCGGCGTGTAATGCGCCTCGATGGCGCCGCGGTCGATGGCGATCATCAGCGCGCCGCCTGGCGTGGTGTTGTCGGTGGAGAGATGGATCTTCGTCGAGGCGCAGACGTTCAGACTGCCGCCTCGGGTCAGCGCGACGTGCGCGGTCTGGTCGCCGGCGGTGATGGACCCGTTGTTGCCGATCGTAGCCCGCCCGTTGTCAACCGACAGCGATCCGGAAAGCGCCACGCCCTCCACCGGAACCGTCGCGATCGACTCGACCTGGGAGGCCGGTGTCGCGGGGTCCTGCTGGGCGATGGCCACGCAGCAGGCAAGCGGCAGCAGAGCAGCGAGGCTGGCGGTGCGGTGAAAAGTCATTGCAGCTGGAGAAAGTTCCGGATCAGCGCCTTCCCGTCTTCGGTCAGCACGCTCTCCGGATGGAACTGCACGCCCTCGACCGGAAACCGGCGATGGCGCAGCCCCATGATCGTCCCATCGGCCGTCCGCGCGGAGATTTCGAGATCCGCGGGCAGGCCTTTCTCTTCGACGATCAGGGAGTGATAACGGGTGCAGGTCATGGGCGAAGCGATCCCGGCGAAGATGGTTTTGCCATCGTGCTGGACGGGGCTGGTTTTGCCGTGCATGAGTTTCGGCGCGCGGACCACATTGCCGCCAAAGGCTGCCCCGATGGCCTGGTGCCCAAGGCAAACGCCCAGAATCGGCACCTTGCCCGCCATGTGGCGGATCAGGTCGATAGAGATCCCGGCCTCCTGCGGCGTGCACGGCCCGGGCGAGAGCACGATGCGCTCGGGCCGCAGCTCTTCCACCTGCTCCGGCGTCAACTCGTCGTTGCGGCGGACCACGACGTCGGCCCCCAACTCGCCCATGTACTGAACAAGGTTGAAGGTGAAGGAGTCGTAGTTGTCGAGAACAAAGACCATCGAAATTCCAGTGTATCGCCCGCTGCCGGCCCTTACGCGGTCATGCCGGTTTCGCAGATCTTTCGCTGCCGGCGGTGCTATGCTGGCGGCGTCGGAGGCTCCCGGGATGAAGCTCCTTCTCTCCGCCCTTTTGCTGGCCGCCGTTCCGTTTGCCTTCGGGCAGGAATACGAGCCGCAAAATCAGTTCCAGAACCAGGGAGTCGCGACCATGGAGCCCGCGCAGAGCGGCGCAGCGCTGACCCCGCAACAGAAGAACGCTCTGGAAATGGCTCAGGCAAAGGCGCGGGCCGCTATGCAGGCAACGATCGACCATATGGCGCAGACCGGCTGTCCACTGTATCTCGAAAGCGCTAGCGTCGCCCCGGGAGCGGGCTATCTGCCGGTGACGGCGACGAATCGGCAGGATGGCGCGCTCGATCTGCGCTT
Source organism: Acidobacteriaceae bacterium (assembly GCA_049579805.1). Lineage (GTDB taxonomy): Bacteria > Acidobacteriota > Terriglobia > Terriglobales > Acidobacteriaceae > Palsa-343. The sequence goes on along the minus strand of JBAUOP010000060.1, from coordinate 55,852 downwards.
CCGCAATCAGAGCGGGAAGGCGATCACGTCCGCTTCGATTACGGCGCAGGTGAATGTGAAGACGAACGTCTACGATCTGGACGCGCATGCGCTGGAGCTTCGCCTGACGCTGGCGGGCACGCAGGACCTGGATAAGACGCTCGATCAGATGCAGCACATTGCGCTGCCGCGGCATGTGTATCTGTTCGGCGTGGCGCGGGTGACGCTGGATCGGGTGACCTATGCCGACGGGAGCGTGTGGACGGCGCCAGCCAGCAATGTATGCCGAACGAGCGGGGCGATGGGGCCGGAGCGAATCGCGAAGTAAATCAACAACGGGTATATAGTGCCTGGCATGGCTATCCATGTCTTCTACGACAACTCGAACATATGGGGCGGAGCCCAAAAGCTGCGCTCGGAGTCTGAGGAAGAGGTACCTTGGGTGGCGCTTCGAATCAGCTATACCCACATCTTCAACCTCCTTGAGCAGGGGCGGCATGCCCATACAAAGGTCTTAGGGGGTTCGGTGCCACCCTCATGCGAGGAATTATGGGAGTTCGCCAGATCGAGACATTATGAAACTAACCTCTTGAAGCGGGTCGAAAAGGACGATGGGTCCATCGGAGAACAGGGAGTAGACGAGCTACTGCATCTAAAAATCGCTAATACGCTGATCGACTATCCCAAGAGCGATATCCTCGTGGTCGCAACCGGGGACGGTCGGATGTCTGAGTTTGGCACCGGGTTCTTAGCCCAAGTTCACAGAGCGATTAAGTTGGGCTGGCGGGTGGAAATTTGGTCTTGGACCGGAGTGTGTTCGAGGAAATACATCACACTGCAAAAGGCAAACGCCGACCAGGTGAAGCTAATTCCCATCGACTCGCACTATGCGGCGGTCACCTTCGTAAAGCCCGGCCATTATTACAGAATGGTCGATGGTAACCGGGAAGACTTTGACCTCATAGGGCGCAGATCGACTGCACTTGGGGCGCTTGATCCCAATCTTTACTTCGCCTAATTACCCGCAGTTAACCTTCTCTCGCTCTTTCCACCGCCCGCACCACGGCCTTCGCCTTGTTCAGACTCTCCTCGTATTCCTTTTCCGGGACCGAGTCGGCGACGATGCCGGCGCCCGCCTGGATGAATCCCTGTTTCCCTTCGACGAGCAGGGTGCGAATCGCAATGCAGCTCGTCAGATTGCCGGAGTAGTCAGCGTAGAGCACCGTCCCGCCGTAGATGCCGCGGCGGGTGGTCTCCAGCTCTTCGATAATTTCCATGGCGCGAATCTTGGGCGCGCCGGAGAGCGTGCCGGCGGGAAAGCACGACCGCAGCGCATCGACGGCGCCGAAGTCCGGGCGCAGCTTGCCTTCGATGTTGCTGACCAGGTGCATCACGTGCGAGTAGCGCTCGACGAACATCAGATTCGTCACCTTGACGGTGCCATATTGGCTGACCCGGCCGACGTCGTTGCGGCCCAGATCGACCAGCATCACATGCTCGGCGCGCTCCTTCTCGTCGTGGAGCATCTCCTGCTCGGCGGCAAGGTCGGCGGTTTCGGTAGCGCCGCGCGGGCGCGTTCCGGCAATGGGGCGGTATTCGATCTTCCGCCCTTCGACACGCACAAGCAGCTCCGGCGAGGAGCCAACGATGTGGGTGGTTTCCTCGGGAACTTTACCGCGGGCGGCCTTTGCGCCAGGTTTCTTTCGCCCGAAGCGGAGAAAGTACATGTACGGTGACGGATTCACGATGCGCAGCGCGCGGTAAACGGAGAAGGGATCGACGCCAGGATCGAGATCGAAGCGCTGAGAGAGAACGACCTGGAAGATGTCGCCGGCAGCGATGTACTCCTTCGCCCGCTCCACGCCTTTCATGAACCCTGCTTTCTTCGTGCGGGCGATCAAACGGAGCTTGCCGGTGGGCTTTTTCCCAGCGAGCTTCGGCAGCGGCTGAGCGAGACGCCGTTCAAGGCGATCGAGGCGCCTGAGCGCATCGGCGTAGGCAGCCTGCGGCTTATGACGGCGCAGGTCGGCGGTGACGATGAGCAGGATTTCCTTTTTGACGTGGTCGAAGGCGAGCACCTCGTCGAAGAACATCAGGCAGGCGTCGGGAAGGCCAAGATCGTCCTTCGTCTCACTGGGCAGGCGCTCGATCTGGCGCACGACGTCGTAGCTGAGAAAGCCAACGGCGCCGGCGGTGAAGGGCGGCAGGCCAGGAACGCGCGCAGGGGAGTGGCCTTCGAGCGCTTCACGGAGCAGGGCGAAGACGTCGCCGGTGACCCTGCGAGTGCGCCCGTGCTCGGTGATCTCAATGTCGGCGCCGTGCGAGACGATGCGGCGGCTGGGACGGATCCCGATGTAGGTGTAGCGGCCGAGGTGTTCGCCGCCTTCGACGGATTCGAGCAGAAAGCATTCGGGCTCGGCAGCCGCGAGTCGCAAAAAGGCGGAGACCGGCGTTTCGAGGTCCGCCGTCAGCGTGCGGTACAGCGGAACCAGCGTGTGGTGGCGGGCGAGGCGCAGGAAGTGAGAGCGATCGGGTTGGGACGGCCGCATTGGGTTCATGGTACGGGATGCGGCAGGGAATCGCAGCCCGGCGTGGTGGAGGAGAGGAACGAACAGAAGGTTTGCGCGACCAGCAACGGCAGCGTGGCCCGATTGCGCGGGTTCAGCAGTTCGTGCCCTGCGCCTTCGACGGGGAGGAGTTGCGTGCGGGCGGGAATAAGGGCCAGAGCGGCTTCCATCTCCGCGAGCGAGCCGAAGCCGTCGCGGGTTCCGGATACGAACAGGGCCGGCGTTTCGAGACGAGGAAAGTGCTGCGTGCGGAGCTGCTCCGGGCGGCGCGGCGGGTGGAGTGGGTAGGAGAGCAGGAGCAGGGCTTCGACGAGGCCTGGGTCGGAAGCGGCCAGCATCGAGGCCTGGCGTCCGCCGTAGGAATGGCCGCCGAGGAAGACGCGCGACAAGTCCAGCGTGCGCAGGGATTGAACCGCGGCGCGGAGGCCGGCCTGATCCTCCGTGGCGCTGTTGCGCGGCGGTCCGTGGGGACGAAGCTGTCGGAAGGGCAGGTCGCAGCGCAGAACGGTGAAGCCGCGCTGGCAGAAGGCTTCGGCGACGGCGACGAGCAGCGGGGTCTGGCAGTTGGCTCCGGCGCCGTGGGTAAGGACGAGTCCAGTTTCCGAGCCGGGTTCAGAGGATGCGGCGGGCCGATGGAGAAACCCGCGGACAGATGCGCCGGACGCGGTGTCTTCGAATGCGGTGACGGTCGTTGAAGTCATGGAGAAGCCGGCTTGGAGGTTACGGGTTTCGAATCTCTGCCCCACGATCAGCCAGAAGCTGGCGCAGGATAGAGCGATGGCAGCGGGACTCGTCCTGGCAGTAGCAGCCCACGGCCAGCTGGGTTTGGTGAGAGAGCGCGGCGAGCAAATCGAGGAGGTGGGCTGGATCGGGGAGCCGCATCTCGGCGCGAAACGCGCGATCAAAAAGCCGCCAGGCGCGTTTGGATTCTTCCGGCGTGCCAGCCGGCGCGTGCTGGACGCGTTTCAGCAAGGGCTCGCTGGGTGCGAGCGTCGGGAGCCAAAGATCGTAGAAGTCGCGTTTGGCGAAATCGGCTTTGCGAACGCCGCGCGGCGGACGGCGTACGGTGCCGAGCCGGAGACCCTCATCGGGCTGCCGCGGAGATCCGAGACGAACGATAGAAATGGCCACGGATCAGGGTACAGCGGACCGCGTACTGGCACAGGCACTCGAAGGATGGCAGTCATTCCCTTCAGGATTGGCGCCTGTAGTCGCCGCTCTTTCCCCCGGTCTTGCGCTCGAGGCGCACCTCGCGGATGGTGATGGATTTGTCGACGGCCTTGCACATGTCGTAGACGGTGAGGGCGGCGACCGCCGCGGCGGTCATGGCTTCCATTTCAACGCCTGTGGGCGCGGTAGTGGCGGCCATAGCGCGGATGGCGATCCCGTCCGAGACGACGTCCATGCGCACGTCGATCAGGCTGAGCGGCAAAGGATGGCACATGGGGATGAGTTCCGCGGTGCGCTTGGCCGCCTGGATGCCGGCGATGCGCGCCACTTCCAGGGGATTGCCTTTGGGATTGTGAGGCAGCGCAGCGAGCGCCTCGGCCGAGAGCGCGACGAAGGCGGAGGCCTGCGCTTCACGGCGCGTGGCGGGTTTGCCGCTCACGTCCACCATGCGCGCTGCGCCCGCCTCATCGAAATGCGAGAGCTTGCCCATCTGCAACAGAGTATCGCGTCCGGCGGGTGGGCCGCGCCGGTGTGCGGGGTTGTGGTACCTTCGTTGCCTGGTTCAGAAACCGCCGACCCAGAGCGGTCTAACCGCAGTCCAATTTCTTTGGGAGTGAACAACAACCATGAAAGCAGCGGCCCGCGCCCTGGCCTGTCTTGTCCTCGCCCTGTTGCTCAACAGCCTCGCGCCGACTCAGCTTGCGGCCCAGCAGGCAGCTGAGCCAGCCCATACGAATCGCAACTGGTGGAAAAATGCGGTGATCTATGAGATCTATCCGCGCAGCTTCCAGGACTCCAACGGCGACGGCATCGGCGATCTGAACGGCATCACTTCGCGCCTGGACTATCTGCAGAAGATGGGCGTGAATGCCATCTGGCTGACGCCGATCTATCCTTCGCCGCAGGTGGATTTCGGCTACGACATCTCCGACTATGAGGCGATCGATCCGCAGTACGGCACCATGGCGGACTTCGATCGGCTGGAGCGCGAAGCGGACAAGCGGCACATCGGCATCATCATGGACCTGGTGCTGAACCACACGTCGGATAGAGATCCGTGGTTTGAGGAGTCGGCGAAGTCGCGCACCAATCCCAAAGCCGACTGGTACATGTGGCACGATCCGAAGATGGTGAACGGCAAGCGGGAGCCGCCCAACAACTGGCTGTCGGTCTTCGGAGGCTCGGCCTGGCAGTGGGACCCGGCGCGCCAGCAGTATTACTACCACCGCTTCTACGTCCAGCAGCCCGACCTGAACTGGAGCAATCCGCAGGTGCGCAAGGCCATGTACGACGTGGTGCGCTTCTGGATTCACCGGGGCGTCGCGGGCTTCCGCCTCGATGCGATCACCTCGCTGTTTGAGGATCCGCAGTTCCGTAATGAGGAGTACATCCTGGGGCCGGACGGCAAGCCGGTCATCAACGCCTTCGGCGACAAGGAAGTGAAGTCCAACCTGACCGACGACCTGCCGGAAGTGCACGATGTGATCCGCGAGCTGCGCCAGGTCACGAACGAGACCAGGGGGCGCAAGGTGATCCTGATTGGCGAAACCTACCTGCGCTCCATCAACGATCTGAAGAAGTGGTACGGTGCGAACCACGATGAGCTCGACCTGCCCATGGATATGCAGGTGGGCTTCCCGCCGGAGCGTCATCCCACCCTGGATGTGGCCCGCTTCCGCGCGCGCATCAACGAGGCAGAGACGGATTTGGGCGGCGACATGCCGCTGTTTGTCTTCGACAACCACGACAATCCGCGTTGGGATCGCTATATCACCGACGATCACAAAGAGGATGTGGGTCGCATACTCGCGACCATGCTCTTTGCCTCGCGCGACACCGCAATGATGTACTACGGCGACGCCATCGGCATGGTGACCACGCCGCCGAAGACGAAGGCGGAGGTGAAGGACCCCATCGGCATCCGCGGATGGCCCAAAGTAAAGGGCCGCGACGGTGAGCGGACGCCGATGCAGTGGAATGCGGGGAAAGACGCGGGCTTCTCGACGGCGGCGAAGACCTGGCTTCCGATCCCGCCCAGCTACAAGACTGTGAATGTGGCCGCGGAAGAGAAGGAGCCGGACTCCCTCCTGCACTGGTACCGGCAACTCATCGCGCTGAAGGGGAACGATGCCGCGCTGCACGATGGCGACGAGGTCATGCTGAATCAGAATAACCAGCAGGTGCTCTCGTGGATGCGCAAGGCTCCGGACGGCGAGGTGGTGGTGGTGGCCTGCAACTTCACCACGCAGCCGCAGACGGTGAGCCTGGATTTGTCCGCGCAGGGCGTGCAGGGAACGCACGCGACCACGCTGCTGAAGACACCGGGCGGCGCCGATCCGGAGTCGCTGCAGTCGGTGGCGCTGGGCCCGTACGGCGTCTACATCGGCAAGGTGCAGTAGAAATCAGGCCGAGTCGGAGTCCTGCTGCGAGACGGCCGGACTCCGCTCGCCACGCCACGGGCAGTGGCGGCATCCCGAGCCGCAGCACGATCCACGTTTGCGGTGATACGCCTCAGTGAAGACAACGTAGGGACCCTCGCGATAGAAGTCTTCGCCTTCAATCAGCGGGCGCTCGGGTGCGCTCGTGTTGGGGGCAGGATCAGGCAAGGGCGCCGCCTTCCAGGTTCTGCGGCGGCTCAAACGCGAAGGCGCCGGGGACGGGCATTTCCAGGATTGTGGCTTCGGGCGCTGCTTCGGCCAGCGGCAGGGTGACGGTGTTGCCGGCGACCGATGGCGTGCGCTCGCCGGGAATAACGACGCCGACGAGGTTCATGGGATCGGCCGCAGCTATCGTGAGCGGCGGCATGTCGGCCAGGGTGCGGGTGCGATTCGCGCGCAGGCTTTCAGCGGCTTCGGGCAGAGCGAATTGCTCGCCGCCAAATCCGGAAACAAAGCGGCCGCCGCGGACCAGCCCGCGGGCCTCCAGACGACGAAACATGCCCACCAGTTCTCGCCAGGGCGGAACGGTGGTTTCGCGCGCCAGCACGTCGCGGAAGACGATGCCGTAGCGGCGCAGCAACATGTGGCAGGCGGATTCAACCTGCGCGTCGTGACGCACAGCGGCCTGGGTCGCAGCCTGGCTCGCAGCTTCTGCGGTGGCCTGAGAATTGCGCGAGACAGGAACGTCGGGCTGCTTGCCAGGATCGGCGAGAAGCGCCCAGCGGCCGGAAGCGTGGCGCGCGGCGTTCTTTGTGCGTCCAGGCGCGGAGAAGGCGCGCTTGCGCCGCGGATCGATGAGGAGACGCAGGCTGTCGAAGCCGTCGGCGTTGACCAGCCCTGCGGCCACCAGCTCCCACAGGGCGCGGTGCGCGTCTTCGGCGGGCGCGCCGAGCAGTCGGATCAGATCAGCCGAGAACATGGCGCCGCGATCCGCCAGACAGGAGCGGACGCGGTTCGCCGTCTCGCTGAGGCAGGCATTCAAGGCGGTTTCTGGAATTTGTCGCCGCGAGAGGCACAAATCCATCCAAAGGGCCTCCTCACGGACGAAAAAGGTCACGGGCGCCATGCTGGTCGGCACCACGCGCCGCGGTCCGCCGCTGGCCGGATCGGCAAAGGCCGGGTGCGGCGAGATGCGTCCCCAGCCGACTGCGCCGGTAAGGCACAGGGCGTCGAGCCAGCGGGGGTCGTACCCGGCGACACGCTGCGGCAGCAAAGATCGCTCCCACTCCGCAGCGGGGGCTTCATAACCTTCCAGCGCGCGGAGGGCGTCGAGGACTCCCTGCTCTCCGCTGAGCTGCCGGCGCTCACCGAGGTGCTGCCAGTCGAGGAGAAAGCGCATGTAAACAGCAGGCGTGACCGGCTCGATTTGCTGCCGTAGGGCATTGAGCGTCCGTTTGTGGATGCGCTGGAGAATGCGGCGCTCACACCATTCGACCTCGACGTCGGGAATCGCGGTTTGGCCCGCCGGGCCTTCGAAGACGCCGCGCAGGATGGTTCCTGTCGATTCGAGCCGCACCATTTGCGCCCAAACAGCGGCCGCATCGAGCCCGAGACGCGCGGCGAGGGCCGCGGAGGTGGTCGGACCCACGATTTGTAACCACCCCTGGCACGTTTTGCGGAGAATGTCACCGGGATCGAGCAATTCCGCACCCATTTTGCACATTTCCACAGCGAATTCCACAGTGGGCCGCAACGTGCTAAACCATTCAGTCCGTTCGGCTGCGACGTAATATTCCCGTCCACCAGCACGGGCGAGGGTCGCGCGTCGATCCCGCCCCAGACGGTCCAGAAAAACGGGCCAGTCCCGGGCTCCCGGATGCCCCAGAATGTCAATTGGAACCACCACCAGAGCGCACAGGAGGTCGTGCAGCTCATGCTCGTCGCGAATGTCGGGCCAGATCTCTGAGCGCACTTCGGCGATAGCCTCGGGCGACAGCCTTCCGGCCTCGCCGAGGACGGAATCAGGGAGAACGCCGCGTAGCTGAACGGCCCGGGCGCGCCGCTCCTCCAGTCCGGCGTCGTCGAGGAAGGCATACGGATTGGCGTTGATCAGCTCATGCGCGAAGGCGGAGGGCGTGGTGGTATCCACGGCGACGCAGCGGATCTGGCCCGAGTGCATCGCGGCGAGAACGGCCTTCAGACCTTCGAGGTCCATAGCCTCCTGCAGCACGTCGCGCATGACTTCCTGGACGAGGGGGTGATCCGGAATCTGGATGTCGCCCTCGATGTTCTCGAAGCACGCCGCCGCCTGGGGAAAGACGCTGGCGAGAAGGTCGTCGCTGCGCATGCGCTGAATCTGGGGCGGGACTTTTTTCCCCTTTTGAAACCGTAACAGTTGCAAACTACGCCCGGCATCCCAGCGCCAGCGGGTTTTGAAGATGGGCGACGCGAGCGAGGCCTGTTCCAGCAGCTCGGTGACAGTCTCGGTAGTCAGGAAATGAAAAACGTCGCTCAGGGGGAAGCTGTGCTGCTCGGCAAGGCAGATATTCAGGCCGTTGTCAGTCGCGGCGGCCTGCAGTTCAAAGTTGAAACCGCGACAGAAGCGCTTGCGGAGCGCGAGACCCCAGGCCTTGTTGATGCGGCCGCCGAAGGGCGCGTGCAGGATGAGCTGCATCCCACCACCCTCGTCGAAAAAGCGTTCTGCAACGATGGTGGTGACAGAAGGGACGACGCCCAGCACGGCGCGTCCGGCGACGACGTAGCTGACGAGTTGTTCGGCGCCCGCATCGTCCAGACCGCACTCCTCCTTCAGGAAGGCCGCGGCAGCGCCGACTTCGGGCATGGCCTGGCTGATGTATCCGGGGAGCACATTGCGGGTGCGGCGGTCGATCTCTTCGCGCAACTCGGCAACAAATTCCGACAGCTCGCGGGTGCGCTGCGGGGCTTCGCCGAACCAGAAGGGCAGCGTGGGCGGCGCGCCGTGAGCGTCTTCCACGAGAACACGGCCGGCGGTTTCAATGCGCTGGATACGCCAGCTGGAATTGCCGAGCTGAACGACATCGCCGGGCGAGGAATCCACGGCGAAGTGCTCGTCGAGAGTGGCGATCTGCACCCCCTCCGGCTGCAGGATCACGGGGAAGACGGCCGCATCCGGGATAGCGCCGCCGTTGGTGATGGCCGTGGTGCGGGCGCCGCGTCGCGCCTGGATGCGCCCCTGCACGCGATCGCGCAGCAGGTAGGCCCCGTAGCGTCCACGGCTGGACTCGATGCCGTCAGTAAGAAGAGTGAGGGCCTGATCGAAGATTTCCCAGGAAAGATCCCGATACGGGTGGGCGCGGCGGAAAACATTCCACAAGGCGCGTTCTTCCCAGGGTTCGGCCGAGCAGGCGGCGACCATCTGCTGTAAGAGGACGTCGAAAGGTTGCGGAGGGATTTCAAGCTGGTCGAGGACGCCGGCGCGCATGGCGTGAACCAGTGCGGCTTGCTCCATGAGACCGTCGCGGGTGACCGCGAAGAAGCGCCCTTTGGGGATCGCTCCCCGCCAGTGTCCGGCCCGCCCGACGCGCTGCATGCCGACGGAGATCGAACGCGGCGACTGGATCTGGCAGACGAGATCGACTGTGCCGATGTCGATGCCGAGTTCCAGCGACGCCGTGGCAATGAGCACGCGAATCTCGCCGTTCTTCAGGCGGCACTCGGCGTCGAGACGCAGCTTGCGCGAGAGGCTACCGTGATGGCAGGCGACGTTCTCCTTGCCAAGGCGTTCGCCGAGCGCGAAGGCCAGCCGCTCAGCCATCTTGCGCGTGTTCACGAAGACCAGGGTGGAACGATGTTCGAGGGTCAGCTGGGTGAGGCGGTCGTAGACGCTCTCCCAGATCGCCATGGTCGCGACCGAGCCGAGTTCGTCGGTGGGGACTTCAATTCCGAGGTCGAGTTGCCGTCGCTGGCCGGCCTGGACGATACGAACCTCATCGCCGCGCGTGCCGCCGAGGAATTGCGCCACCAGTTCGATGGGGTTTTGCGTTGCGGAAAGACCAATGCGTAACGGTTTTGGATACGAAAGCAGGCTGGCTCCAGCCAGCAGCGCGTTTTCGCCGGTGACCAGCGCATCCAGACGCTCGAGGGTCAGCGCCAGGTGGGAGCCGCGCTTGTCGTCGGCTATGGCGTGAATCTCGTCGACGATGACGGTGTGGACGCGGCGCAGGTGCTCGCGGCTCTGCTGCGCGGTGAGCAGGATGTAGAGCGACTCCGGCGTGGTGACGAGGATGTGCGGCGGCGTCTTCAGCATGGAGCGGCGCTCGGCCGCCGGGGTGTCGCCGGTGCGGACGGCCGCACGTACCGGCGGGCAGAGATAGCCGCGCTCGAGGGCCAGCTGCTGGATTTCTCGCAGCGGCGTCTCAAGGTTCTTCTGCACGTCGTTGGAGAGCGCCTTGAGGGGCGAGACGTAGACCACTTCCGTTGCGCAGCCCAGGCGGCCGTCGAGCGCCTTGCGGATCAGCCCGTCGATGCAGATAAGAAATGCCGCCAGGGTCTTGCCGGAGCCGGTGGGCGCGGAAATCAGTACCGGTTGTTGTTGCAAAATCGCCGGCCAGCCCGCTTCCTGCGGCTCGGTCGGGGTGCCGAAGCGGCGCACAAACCACTCCTGGACGAGGGGATGCGCCCAGGCAAGGCTCTCGGGAATGGACAGGTCCGGAAGCTTCTCCGGGACTGGGGTCACCGGGGACAACATCTGCCTATTCTACCGCGGATTTTCGATTCTTCTTCGCCCCCGGCGGGCTGTCCGCGGCCTGCCCCGATTTCCATTGAACCTGCCTGGGCGTTGCGCGTACACTGCGTCATCCCCCAGGGAGGCTGTATGAGCAAGATCAACATTGGCCGCTGGCTTCTGGGTGGCATTGTGGGCGGTATCGTCGTGGATATCCTCGGATATCTGGTGGATGGCGTGATCCTCGCGCCACGATGGGCTCGGGATATGAGCCGGCTCGGACGTCCAGGATTCACTGCGACCCAGATGGTGTTATTCAGCGCCATCAGCATCGCGATGGGCCTGGTGGCGGTGTGGATCTACGCAGCGATCCGGCCCCGCTTCGGTGCCGGGATGCGCACGGCGATTTGGGCGGGCATCGCGGCGTGGGTTGCTATGGAGCTGCTGCCGAATGCGTCCATGATGTGGGCAAGCGGTCTGTTCAACAATCACCTCACGCTCTATACGACGGCCGGCGCTCTGATTGAGCTGGTCGTGGGCACGGTGGTCGGCGCGGCGCTGTATCGCGAAATGGGAGCGGCCGAGGCCGGTGTGCCGGCGGAGCAGCGGCCACAGACAGCGCGGGCCTGAAGCAACGAGCGGCAGGCGGCCGAGGATTTCAGTCAGGACCAACGTCGGGCGGTGACGACCGGCGCCGCAGAATGCCGCTGCCGAATTCCAGGCTGCGCACGGGCGTCACAGGACCAATGGGTTTTTCAGGAGAGCCGACCCATGAAGCTGCATCAGGCATTTTCCGCGGAGCTGCAAAAGAGCCGCGCCAAAGGCGGCTGGACCTATGTAATCTGGCCGCATTCGGTTGAGTTCTTTGCAACGCGCGGCCTCGTGAAGGTGCGCGGAACCATCGACGGCGTCCCGTTTCGCAGCTCCTTCATGGCGTTAGGGAACGGCCAGCACAAGCTCCCGGTCAGGGCCGAACTTCTGCAGTCGATCGGCAAGAACGCCGGCGACTCGGTGAAGGTCCTGCTCGAAGAGCGTATCGATGCCGCGCCACGACGGAAGTCCGCCTGAAGCCGGAGCACGCGGAGCCGGCTCGGCTCCGCGTTATCGCTGACTCGCACACCCTCGACTTCTACGGAGCGTGCGGTTTTGAAAGACTCTGGCGGACGGTCGAAGGGCGGGATTCCGTCAGATGTTCGCGCCTCGTTTGCCGGTGATCAGCCGCACGATCCAGGTGAGAATCACCGCGCCACAAACGGCGATGAGGATGCTCACGATCAGACCATGCTCGCCCACGCCGCCAAAGCCTACGCTGGCCGAGATGAATCCCCCGATCAGCGCGCCGACCAGGCCGACGACCATATCCATCAAAAAACCGTAGCCCGACCCTTTCATCAGCTTGCCGGTGAGCCAGCCCGCAATCAGGCCGATGATGATCCAGGCAATCAGTCCGTGTCCCATACGCCGGTTCCTCTCTTTCCTGTTTCCTGGGGGAGTCCCTGTGGTATCACCTCACGCGCCGAGAAACAAGGACGTTACCGCAGAGACAATCCCGCCGCTGCACAAGGGCCGTGTCAGTCCTCTATCGCAGGCCCGTCAGCCCGCGCACGGAGTCGAGCAGCTTCTGCGGATCGTAGCCGATACCGTCCTTGAAGACGATCTCCACCTTCTCCACATCGGCGATGCGATCGGCGGGATTGCCATCGACGACCACCAGGTCCGCCGCTTTAGCGGGCGCAATCGTACCGAAGCGGCCAGCCTGTCCCAGCCACCGCGCGCCATTCTGGGTGGCGATGTGGATCGCTTCTTCCGGCGTGAAGCCCGCCTCCACCAGCAACTCCAGATTGCGCTGGTCGCCGAAGCCCGGCAGCACGCCGCCGTAGCCGGTGGGATCGCAGCCCGCCATCAGCAAGCCGCCCTGCTTCACAAAATCGCGCTCGAACTGCATCTCCATGGTCAGCAGGCGCGGCCAGACGGAGGTGTCGGCGTGCTCGGCAATCCCAGCGCGAGTGGCGGTATAGCTGCCCCACGCATCCGGCAGGAGCGCCGTCCGGGCGCGCATCTCTTCGCTCATCGGCGGCCGATTCGGCACGAAGCTCTCGAAGATGGCCAGCGTGGACGTGACGGCGACATGGTGGGCAATCAGATCGCGAATCGTGCCCTGGATTTTCGGGCCTTCGACGTCCATCTTCGCCAGCTCCGCCAGCGGAGGCTGCATACCCGGGCAGACGCCTTCCTTTTTGTTCGAGTAGAACTCCGTATCCACCACGAGCCCGTGCTCCAGGTTGTCGATGCCGAGCGAGGCCGCCTCCTGAAAACCCACCGCGCACAGGTGGCCGGTAATTTTGAGCCCATGTGCGTGGGCGCGATCGATGGCCGCCTTCAGTTCCGCCGGCGTGATGTGCATGTAGCCCTTAAAGGAGGTCATGCCCTCGGCTGCCCAGTAGTCCACCAGCCGCGCCGCGTCATCCGGGCCGGTGAGCGTGTGGAGTTGCGGGCCAATGGAGGGCGCGCCTTCCAGATAAGGACCGGTGAGGAACAGCTGCGGCCCCGGCATCTTGCCTGAGTCGATGTCCTGCTTGATGGAGATATCGGTGTAGGGCTCCAGACTGCCGGCGGTCCGCGCCGCCGTGACACCCGCGGCCAGGTAAAGTCGGGGCGCGCTGTCGGCCATTTCGCCATAGAGGGGCAGCAGCCCCGGACCACCGTCGGGCAGCGGATAGAAAAGGTGCTCGTGCATGCCCACCAGGCCGGGAAAGATGGTTTTTCCGGTCAGGTCCAGAATCGTCGCACCCGGCGGCGGGGGCGGCGCTACGGAGGACATGCCCACAAAATCGATTCGGCCGTTCTCGATGACCACGTCCTGGTCGTCGCGCGCCGGCGCGCCGGTGCCGTCGATGACGCGAACATGCTCGAGCACCAGAACAGGCGCATCGATTTTGACGTAAGGCTTCAGCGCAGCAGGTACGTCCGTAGCCGGAGCGCTGGCCTCCTGAGCCAGGCCCGTCCCACTCAGAATCATGCTCAAAGCCGCAATCGCCGCAACGCGCCGCATGGTGCACCTCGCCCTTCAGTACGACTGCTGTCTTATTCGGGGGAACCCTCCACTATCCGGGGCATCGTCGGTTGCGTCAAGCGGGCTGCCAGCCTCTACACTCGAAAAAGCATCATGCCCGAACTGCCCGAAGTCGAAACCATCGCCAACGGCGTCCATCGTCGCATTCGCGGCGACAGCATCGTCTCCGCCTGGTTCAGCCGTTACAAGGAGCCGTTCCGGACGCCGCCCGCTGAAATGGAAGCCGTGCTGACGGGGTTGCGGATCGCGCGGGTGGCTCGGGTGGGCAAGCACATCGTCTTCGATCTGGCGCCGAAGGCGGGCAGGAAGACAACGGTGCAGTGGATCGTGCATCTGGGCATGACCGGGCGTCTGCTGGTGTCGGCCGCCGCTGTGCCGGTACCGCCGCACACGCATGCGATTTTGCGGCTCGCCTCCGGGCGAGAGCTCCGCTTTGTCGATCCGCGCCGCTTTGGCCGGCTCGCTCTGCACCCATTTCAGGAGGGTGCCTTCGCGGGTCCCGGACAGGAGCCGCTGACCATCTCGCCGGCCGACTTTGCCGCGCTCTTTCGGGGGCGCAAGCTTTCCATTAAGGCGGCTCTGCTGAACCAGTCGCTGCTGCATGGGGTGGGAAACATCTACGCGGACGAGAGCCTGTTCCGCGCGGGGATCCGGCCAACCCGCCTGGCGGGCCGGCTGAACCGGCAGCAACTCGACCGGCTGCACGCCGCGCTGCAGGCCGTGCTGCGGCGAGCCATCCAGGCCGGTGGTTCGTCCATTTCCGACTACGTGGATGCCGACGGGGCCGAGGGCTTCTTCCAGATCGAACACCGGGTCTACGGGCGGGAGAGCCAGCCCTGCCGGGTATGCGGAAAGCCAATCCGCAAGATCGTACTCGCTGGGCGGGGCACCCACTTCTGCCCGCATTGCCAGAAATAGTGGCAGGCTCTGAATTATGAATTTGTGGACTGCCAGGATTCCATTCTACGGGAATCGGAATGGCCGGCAGGCCCGGTAGCTGCTTAAACGCTTGAATCCAGTACTCAATCCAAACGGCATGAGAATTGCACATTATCCGGGTGCCAGCGACGCATTCTCCCGGAAAAAGGGGAGATGTGCGACACAAGATTCCGGTCGATGAGAGCTTGATCTTTAAAGATTCTGCCCCGGCCGGAATGAAAGACCCGTCCTGATCCATCGTTCCTCGATTTGGATGAAGGGCACTTCAGGGAGGCCAGTGACTGGCCGTCACGCGGGAGAGCCATCCGGCTGTCGGGTGGCTTTTCTGTTTTGTGGGGCGCAGCGGGTTACCGCGGTACATCGCTCCCCAAACTGCCCGCATCAAAATACTTGTCAGGCCCGAACTCCGGGAGTACTATGATCTTTACCTAATCGAGCGGCTGATGCCACGCTGGTGATTCGCGAGGCTCGCCGCCATTCTCGAGAGTCAGGTATCATTCCCGGAGTTATTCTCCGCCGTCTGTCGTCAGAGGAGAACCCCCGGTTGTGAAGGTTGAACCAGAATTAGACGGCAGCTCAAGTACGTTCCGTTGATCGGCGCGGTATTCGGTTGCGTTCCCCCTGCTTCGGCGGGAGGCCCCGGTGGCCACCCCACGGCAGGCGAGGAACCCAGCACATTCTCGCACCGCACCCAATCCTTTCCGGGCCCCTGTGTCGGGTCGCATCCCACACGCTTGGCCCGGAGCTGACGAATTTACGTTCCCAATTCCCGGAAGACCGGCGCTTCACCAGCTTTTCCGAAGGCTGCAGGCTGACCGGGCGCCACCGATGAGGAAACAGGAACCCGAACCCCCAGGATCATTGCACCAGGAAGTGCACGCATGACAACAGAGCAGAACCAGCCTCAGCCTCCAGCCGATTATCCGGCCCAGGCTCAAGCCTCCCATTCGGACCAGTCCGAAGGACAGGGCGCACACCGCCGCCGCAGGCGCAGGCGGAAGAACAAGCGCGCGGGAGGCGGGCAGGCCAACGGACAGGCTCCGCAGCCCGCCCAGAATCAGCAGGCACAGCCGCAGCCGCAGGCTCACAAGCAGAAGCCGCCCAAGCCGCAGCCTTCCAGCCAGACCCGTTTCTTCAGGAACAACGGCAACGGCCAGCAGCGAAGCGGTGGCGGTGGCGGGCGCCGCAACAAGCAGCGGCGCGAGCGCGTCTTTGTCGGTCCCATGGACCACAGCTACCGTACCGTCAACGGCAATGTCGCCGATGCGCCACCCTCGACCGTCGAGTTCCGCAACGGCAACGGCCACCATCACGCGGAAAACGCTGCTGCCTGGGAGCCGCCTCCGCCGCCCGTCCGCGAGGACGCGCCGGTGCGCATCCTCCTCTTCATCGAGGACCTGTTCTTCTTCGCCAAGATCAACGAGACGGCGCGCAAAATCGGCATCAAAGTTTCCTTCGTGAAGAACGAGCCGGAGACCGTTGCCCGCATCCTCGAATCTACGGAAGAGGAAAAGCCCTCGCTGATCGTCTTCGACCTGAACAACGCGGCGGCCAAGCCGCTCTCGCTCATCCCCAAGATCAAATCGAAGCTGAAGAAGGGCACCTCGGTGATCGGCTTCCTCTCCCACCTGCAGGGCGACCTGAAAGCCAAAGCGGTGGAAGCCGGCTGCGACATCGTGATGCCACGCTCGGCCTTCTCGCAGAACCTGCCCACGCTGCTGCGCCGCCACGGGCTCGACGAGGAAGAGGAAGCAGAATACGCCCAGATGTAAACCTGAGCGTCCCATAAGAGCCCCGGCTGCGGCCGGGGCTTTTGTTTGCTGCGGGGCGGGAACGAGATACGCGGTACATTTTCACCGCCGGCGACTCACAACGGTGCCGGCCAGCCCGCCACACCACAACATTCGCGCTGACCGTGCAATAACCCGCGCCGCTCCTGGCGCATCCATCCCTGAGTGCGGCGCCGCGCTCCGCCTGCCATGAATCTGCCCGTCCATCCGCCGGTTCTGCCCATGCTCGCCAAACGCGTCGAAGAGATGCCGCCGGCCGGCGTCTTCCTCTTCGAGCCGAAGTGGGACGGCTTTCGTACCCTCGTTTTCCGGGACGGCCACGAAATCCTTCTCCAGAGCCGCGACGAAAAATCGCTGAATCGCTATTTCCCGGAACTGCTCGATCCGCTGCGCGCGCAGTTGCCCGTTCGCTGCGTCCTCGACGGCGAAATCGTCATCGCCCGCGATGGCCGCCTCGATTTCGACGCGCTCCAGCTCCGCATTCACCCCGCTGCCTCGCGCGTTCGCCTGCTCGCCGAGCAAACACCGGCGTCCATCGTCTTCTTCGACCTCCTCTGCGAAGGAAAATGCGACCTGCGCGAGGAGCCCTTCGAAAAGCGCCGCGCCCGGCTGGAGAAACTGCTCGCGTCTGCCCAGCCCCCGCTCCACCTGACGCCCGCGACCCGTGATCGCAATGTGGCCCTCGAATGGTTTCGCCGCTTTGAGGGCGCAGGCCTGGATGGCGTCGTAGCCAAGCCGCTCGCCTGCATCTACGAGCCCGATAAACGAGTCATGCTCAAGATCAAGCACGAGCGCGACTGCGACTGCGTCGTGGCCGGATTTCGCTGGTATAGGGCGAGTCACGGGAGCGCCATCGGTTCCTTACTGCTCGGCCTCTACGATGACGCGGGCGTTCTGCAGCACGTTGGCGTCTGCGCCAGCTTCACCAGGGAAAAGCGCCAGGAGCTGGTCGCGTTCCTCGAGCCCTGGCGTAAAAACGCGCTCGCCCATCATCCCTGGAAGCATCGGGCCGACTCAAGCGCAAACGAGGGCGACGGCGAGCACCGCATGCCCGGCGGTCAAAGCCGCTGGAGCCAGGGGAAGGACCTCTCCTGGGAGCCGCTCCGCCCCGACCTCGTCGTCGAGGTCGCCTACGAGCACATGCAGAATGGCCGCTTCCGCCACATGGCCCACTTCCGCCGCTGGCGCGACGACAAGAAACCCACCGCTTGCACCTATGACCAGCTCGAGGTGGTGCCGCCGCAGGAACTGCGGACTATTTTTCCTCGCGCGCAGGGTGGCGCATCCGGCGTCTAGCCGCGCAGGTTCATATAGCCGCCGTCGAGCGGGTAGTTCCCGCCGGTGATGAAGCTGGCCTCGTCGGAGCAAAGCCATACCGCCAGGTTGGCCACTTCCTCCGGTTCGGCCATGCGGCCGATCGGTTGCGCCTGGCCGAGGACCTCCATCATTTCTTTCTCGCGCCCGGGATAATTTTTCGCGACAAATCCATCGACGAAAGGCGTGTGTACGCGCGCTGGCGAAATTGCGTTGCAGCGGATATTGTCCTTTAGATAGTCGCGGGCCACGGAAAATGTCATCGCCAGCACGGCGCCCTTGCTGGTCGAGTAAGCAAAGCGGTCCGGCAGCCCCGCGATAGCCGCGATCGAGGCCATGTTCAGGATCACGCCGCCGCCCTGGGCCTTCATCCGCTCGACCACCACCTGCGTGCACAGATATACGCTGCGCACGTTGATGCGCATGAGCCGGTCAAAGTCCCCTTCATTCGTCGACGCCACGCTCCCCACATGCGCCACGCCGGCATTGTTCACCAGAATCTGAACCGGCCCGCGGGTGAAGATCGCATCGAACGCGGCCCGCACGCTGGAAGCATCCGACACATCGTACGCGTGGGCCTCCGCCGCGCCCCCCGCCGCCTGAATCGCCTCCGCCGCTGCGCGCGCCCCCGACTCGTTCAGATCCAGAATGTGTACCGGCGCGCCTTCGCGCGCAAACGCCTTCGCAATGGCGAGGCCAATGCCGCTGGCGCCGCCGGTGATCACGGCCCTCCGGCCGCTCAGCTTTCCGCTTGCTGTCCCTTCGCCCGTCATCTCATCGCCGCCTTTGTCCGCGCGCTCAGTCTACCGCTCGCGCCGCGCCAAAACAGTCATGTTAGCCTTCCGGCGACGGTGGCGCCATCCATTGCGAAAATCGCAGCTCTGGCAAACTAATACAGATAAATGCCTGTCCCAAATGCAGTGGATTCTCCCAAAGACGCAATATCCATACCCCTCTCGAGTATCGGGATATTGCCCGCCAACTCATCGAAATCGTGGAGCAGGGAACCTTCTTGCTGGTACGTGCCGATTGCCCCTTGCAGGAGATTTTGGAACCGACATTGCCCGGAGATTTTGTTGTTCATGAGTTTGAATGTTTCGCGTGTGGGCGCAAGTTTACGCTGTCCGCCGATACCTACCATGGCAACGTCGGCTGGACTCCAGGCGAGTTCCCAGAACCACAAAGCAGCCCGTCAAAACCAAACTGAGACACTAACCGCGCCCGCGTCCCGCAAGCCGGGGGCTGCGAAAAACTGAACCGCAGCGGCGCAGAGACCTCGCGCCAGGTATCCTGATCGTCGGAGGAGGACCGTTCCCCTTGAGTGATCTCCGCATCACCGGCGTCCGCGTCATCGATCTGCGCTTCCCCACCTCGCGCGAAAGCATCGGCTCCGATGCTGTCAACAAAGACCCCGACTACTCCGCCGCCTACTGCATCCTCGAGACCAACCAGGGTCTCCGCGGCTACGGCCTCACCTTCACCCTCGGCCGCGGCACCGAGCTCTGCTGCGAGGCGCTGCGCTACCTGTCGCGCTGTGTCCAGGGCCGCACCCTCACCTCCATTACCGACGACCTCTGCGCCTTCAGCCGCGAGCTCACCGGCGACACGCAATTCCGCTGGCTCGGTCCGGAAAAAGGTGTCATTCACCTCGCCACCGCCGCGCTCATCAACGCCGTCTGGGACCTCTACGCCCGCGTGGAAAACAAGCCACTGTGGCTGTTACTGGCGGACATGGAGCCCGAGCGCATCGCCAGCGTCATAGACTTCCACTACATCACCGACGCCCTCCCCCGCGAAGAAGCCATCGCGCTGCTCCAGGAACGCCGCGCCGGCATCGACCAGCGCCTCGACGTTCTGCGCACCCAGGGCCTGCCCGCCTACACCACCTCCGCCGGCTGGCTCGGTTTCAGCGACGAGAAGATCGCCCGCCTCTGCGACGAAGCCCTCGCCGCCGGATTCACCCACTTCAAGCTCAAAGTCGGCGGCAATCCGGACGACGACCGCCGCCGCGCCCACATCCTCCGCTCTAAAATCGGCGATGCTCGTTTTCTCATGATGGACGCCAACCAGAAGTGGGACGTCGAGGAAGCCATTGCGCGCACTCGCGAGCTCCAGCCCTTCAATCCCTGGTGGATGGAAGAGCCCACCAGTCCCGACGACGTCCTCGGCCACGCCCGCATCCGCCGCGAAGTTCCCGGCGTCCGCATCGCCACTGGCGAGCACTGCGCGAATCGCGTCCTCTTTAAACAGTTCATGCAGGCCGAGGCCATCGACGTTTGCCAGATCGACAGCTGCCGCCTCGCCGGCGTCAACGAAAACCTCGCCGTCATCCTGCTCGCCGCAAAATTCGGCATCCCCGTCTGCCCCCACGCCGGTGGCGTCGGATTGTGCGAATACGTGCAGCACCTCGCCGCCTTCGACTACCTGCGCGTCTCCGCGACTCTCGAAAATCGCGTTGTCGAGTTCGTCGACCACCTGCACGAGCACTTCGTCGATCCCGTCCGCGTGGAGAACGGCCACTACCGCCTCCCATCGCAGCCCGGCTACAGCGCCGAAATCTTCCCCGAAACCCTGCGCGATTACAGCTATCCCGACGGCCGCATCTGGAGAAACGCATGAAGCTGGTTTCCTTTGCCTTCTTTTCTGATCCCACCCCGCATCCCGGCTTGCTGGTTGGCGACGAGCTCCTTGACCTCACTCCACTAGGCGTTCCCGACACCATCGGCGCCATCGCCGTTGGCCCCACCGCTCTCCGTCAGGCCCTCGAGATGCCGGACGCATCGCGCATCGCTCTCTCCGGCGTGCGCCTGCTCGCGCCCCTCCCACGCCCGCCGCGCATCTTCTGCGTCGGCCTTAACTATCGCGACCACGCCGTCGAGTCGAAGATGGAGATCCCCAAAGTCCCCACCTTCTTCCTGAAACTCCCCTCCGCCGTCATCGGCCCCGAAGAAACCGTCCGCATCCCCGCAATGACGCAGCAGCCCGACTACGAAGTCGAACTGGCGCTCGTCATCGGCAAAGCCGGCCGCGATATCCCCAAAGAAAACTGGCGCGACCACGTCTTCGGCTACATGATTCTCAACGACGTCAGCGCCCGCGACGTGCAGCTCGCCACCTCGCAGTGGACTCTCGGCAAAAGCTTCGACACCTTTTGCCCCATCGGTCCGGCCATCGTCACCGGCGACGAGATCCCCGACCCCCACGCACTCGACATTCGCCTCTCCATCAGCGGCGAAATCCTCCAGCACTCCAACACCCGCGAGCTCATCTTCAAGGCGCCCGACCTGATCGCGTATCTCTCCTCAATCACCGCGCTCGAGCCCGGCGACATCATCAGCACCGGCACGCCCGCCGGTGTCGGACTCGGCCGCACGCCGCGGCGCTGGCTGCAGCCCGGCGAAACCATGGTCGCGGAAGTCGAAGGCCTGGGCCAGCTCATCAATCCCGTCGGGGCAGGGAGCTGATGGATTCTCGGCCCGCGACCCCACCGTCCCCTGGCGCCGGCCGCGCCACGCTCACCGAGCCGCGCTTCATCCTGCCGCTCATCCTCGTCACCAGCCTCTTTTTTCTCTGGGCCGTCGGCGTCAATCTCAACGACATCCTCATCCCCCACCTGCACCGGGCCTTTCACCTCACCGACTTTCAATCCTCCTTCGTCCAGGTCGCCTTCTTTGGCGGATACTTCCTCGGCGCGTGGCCCGCAGGCAAAATCGCCGAGCGCCTCGGCTACCAGCGCGGCATCGTCTTCGGACTCCTCATCTGCGCCACCGGCGCGTTCCTCCTCATCCCCGCCGCTTACATTCACATCTATTTCGCCTTCCTCGTCGGACTCTTCATCATGGCCTGCGGCCAGTCCTTCCTCGAAGTCTCCGCGAATCCCTACGTCACCTTCCTCGGTCCGCCGCAGACCGCCGAGCAGCGCCTGAATCTCGCGCAGTCGTTCAACGCGCTGGGCGCCGTGCTCACCCCCGTCTTTGGATCGGCCCTCATCCTCGCCCGCGCCCACGAGCTTGCCAACAGTGCCAATCCCGCAGCCGCGGAAGGCGCCATCGTCCGCCTTCCCTACCTCATCATCGTCTGCATTTTTCTTGGAATGGCGGGGATCATCGCCCTCGCCCACCTGCCCCGCATCTCGGTCGAATCCGCCGACAGCGATACCGTTGCGGCGCGCCGCGTGACGCATTTTCCCCACCTCATCAAAGGCGTGGCCGCGCAGTTTTTCTACGTGGGAGCGCAGGTGGGCGTCGCCAGCTTCATCATCCGCTTCGTGGAGTTCACCCACCCTGGCACCACCGACGTCCAGGCGGCGAACTACCTCAAGCTCCACCTGCTCGCCTTCATGATCGGCCGCTTCGGCGGCTCCGCCCTCATGCGGCGCATCGCTCCCGCCAATATGCTCGCCGCTTTTGCCGTGGGATCCCTCGTCTCGGTCGCGCTCGTGCTGAGCTCACGCGGCCCCGCGGCGCTCGCCGGCATCGTGCTGCTCGGCTTTTTCCACTCCATCATGTTCCCGACCATCTTCGCGCTCAGCATCCGTCACCTCGGCCCGGCCACGCACAAGGGCTCATCCCTGCTGGTCATGTCCATCATCGGCGGAGCCGTCTGCCCGGCCCTCATGGGCCGCATCTCCGACGCGACCAACATCCAGGTCGCCTTCCTCGTGCCGCTCGTGTGCTACGTTTTCGTCCTCTACTTCGGACTCCGCGGCTACCGCCCCCACCACGACCCTGTATTAGCTGCCGACCCGATCTGACACAGCCAGGCTTCCTGAGCTCTGTGCCCTGAGCTCTGTGCCCTGTCCTACTCCGACCGTAGCGCCTCCATCGGATCCACACTGGCCGCGCGCCTCGCCGGCACATACGCCGCGAGCATCCCGCTCGCCAGCAACAGCAGCGCCGCCGCCGCCAGCGTCCAGCCATCGTGCGCCTGCACGCCATACAGGAATCCCCGCAACAGCCGCGCCGACGCCCACGCCAGCCCCATGCCCACCGCCACGCCGATCACCAGCATCCACCCTGCCTGGCGCAGCACCAGCCACAGCAGATTTCCGCGCGGCGCCCCCAGCGCGATGCGCACGCCCAGTTCCCGCGTCCGCTGCGAAACGACATACGCCAGCAGCCCATACAGACCCGCCACGCACAGCAGCAGCGCCGATCCGCCGAAGATCTCCAGCAGATGCGCCGCCAGCCTCTGGCTCCCGAACGAATCTTCGACGATCTGATCCATGGTCGAGAAGCTCGAGTTGGCCAGCTCCGGGCTGGCCTGCTTCAGAGCCGCGCGAATCTCCGGAATCATCTCGGCCGTTGGCAGGTGCGTACGCACGGCCAGATCCATCGCGATGGTGGATGGCTGATAGTCGAAGTTTCCAGGGGCGAGTTGGCACAGGCAGACTTCCACCTCCGGCTGCGATGGCTGATTGATCGTCTTTTGCCGCTGGTTGTCGACGACGCCAATAACCCTGGCCTTCGGCGTGTTTTTCTTGAGGCTCATAAACTCCGCCCCGATAATGGATTGCGGATCGTGCTTGTTGGGCGCGAACTCCCGCGCAAAGGCCGGGTTGACCACCACCACCTGCTGGGAGGTCGGAGAATCCTGCTCGTCGAAGAAGCGCCCGGCGAGCATGCGGAAGCCGAAGATCGGCTGGATCTGCCGTGATACCGGCTTCAACGCCGCCGTAATCATCTGTCCATTCAACCGCAGCGATAGCATGATATTGAACGTCTGCCCAAGCGGCACCTCGCTCATCATGCCCGCCATCTGCACGCCGTGCAGATGCTGCACCCGCTCCAGCAGCGGCTGATACAGACTCGTCATCACGTTCGTGTCTGTGTACCGATACGTTGGAATCGACAGGTTCGCCACCAGGATGTGATCCGTGCGATATCCCAGCGGCACATGCCGCAAGGTGTAGATCGTGCGCAGCAGCAATCCGCACGCCACCAGCAGCGTCAGCGACATCGCCACTTCAACCGCCACCAGCGCGCCGCGCATGCGGTTGTGCCGCCGCCCGGCGCCCGTCTGCTGCCCACCCTGTTTCAGCGCCTGCTCGATGGGCGCCTGCACAGCCAGCAACGCCGGCCACGCTGCCGCTACCACCGCCGATACCAGAGTCAGACCGCACAGCACAGCGAGAATCGTCCCGTTCACGTGCGTCGAGAAATCCGCATGCGCGGCATCAGAGATAAAGGGCGGCCCGTCCATGAGATGAATGGGCGCCACACTGCTCGTCACACGAATCGCCAGCAGCGCTAAAGCAATGCCCAGCCCCGCGGCGCACCCGCTCAGCACCAGGCCTTCCACCATCATCTGCTGCAGCACGCGTCCCCGGCTCGCGCCCAGGGCTCCGCGCATGGCAATCTCTCGCTGCCGCGACGTACTCCGCGCCAGCAGCAGATTCGTCGCATTCACGCTGGCAATCAGCCACAGCACTCCGGCCGCCGCCAGCAAAGCCAGCAGTGCTTTCCGGATATCCGCGCCCACCAGCATATCCCCGTAGCGCTCCACCCTCACCAGGTTGCGATAAGCGCGCTGCTCCGGATTGGTGTACTGCGCCGCCACCTGTTTCTGGATCGTCGCCATCTCCGCCCGCGCCGCTTCCACCGTCACCCCGGGCCGCAGCCGCCCTATCACGGTGTACTGAGCCACGTTGTCCCCTTTGGAGTCCCGCGTTTTGTCGCTGTCGTCCAGCTGCCGCACCGTCCACACCTGCCCGGCCGGGTAGTTGTCGTAAGGGAACTGGAATCCCGCGGGCATCACGCCCACCACGGTCCAGGGCTGGTCGTTCACCCGCACTTTCCGGCCGATGATTCCCTTGTCTCCTCCGAAGGCCGTCTCCCAAACCGCGTGGCTCAGCACAATCGAACCGGCATTCCTCACCGCCCCGAATCCCGGCTGCTCCGCAATGAACCCAGGTCCCAGCGCCGGCTTCGCGCCCAGCACCGAGAAAAGATTCGGGCTGATTTCCTGGCCGTCGATCTGCAGAGCCGTCGCATTGCCCTGCAGATAATTGCGTCCCTCCATCCCCGTCCAGAACGCGAGGTCCTCGAAGGAATGATTCGCCGCCCGCCACTGCGCGAGATCGAGCCACGGCACCCCATTATTGAAGCGCGGATCGCGTCCATGCTCCGTCATCGTCACCAGCTGCTGCGCATCCTTATACGGCAACTGCCGCAGCAGCACGTGATCCACCACGGTAAACATCGCCGTGGCCGCGCCGATCCCCAGCGCCAGCGTGCCGATCACCGTCGCCGCAAATCCCCGGCTCCGCTTCATCTGCCGAACCGCGTAGCGCACATCCTGCAGCAGCCATTCCACCCAAACCCAGCCCCACGCCTCGCGCGTCACATCCTTCGCCAGCGCACCATTCCCCATCTCGCGCTCCACCGCCGCCCGCGCCGCGTCTTCTGGTTCGCCCCGCGCCACGCGATCCGCCATCGCCATCCGCCGGTGCGCCTCCATCTCGTCGTCCAGCTCCGACTTCCGCGCATCCATCCCGAAAATCCGCCGCCAAAGGCTCATCGCGCCCTCCTCGCTCCGCTACGCCTCCAGAATCGAGGCGATTGCCTGCACCATCCCGCTCCACTTTGCCCGCTCGCTGGCCAGTTGCCGCCGCCCCTCCGCCGTAATCCGGTAGAAGCGCGCACGCTGGTTCTGCTCCGTCTTTCGCCACTCGGCCGCAATCCACTTGGTGCGCTCCATCCGGTGCAGCGCCGGATAGAGCGATCCCGTCTCCACCTGCAGCACCTCGCTCGAACGGCTGCGCAAAGCCTGGCTGATGCCATACCCGTGCTGCGGCTCCCACTGCAGCGCCTGCAGAATCAGCATGTCCAGCGTTCCCTGCAGCAGCTCGATCCGGTTTTGATACGCTTCCTTCTTCATGTTGTAGACAATCTACCCCTTGCGCTGTAGATCGTCTACCCCCTGCCGCACTTCCTCCGCCGCGCCCTGCGCTATAGTCCGTACTGACTCCCCACGCACTTCCGAGGACCCCCATGGATCGAACCCGCCGCCATTTCCTTCTCCAGTCGTCCGCCGGCCTTGTGGCTGCCGCCGTCTCGCCTGCCCTCGCCGATCTCGACGCCCAGCAGACTCCGCCCGCGCCCGGCACGCCTCCCGCCTTCGGCACCGCGTCCGCCGTCGGCCCGGAAGTCTTCGCGGGCACCTTCGCCGAAGCGGAAAAGCTGGTCCGCGTTGAGATGACGCCGCACGACCGTGCCGAAGCCGCCTCCAACTGGCGCCAGTCCATGGCGCCTCTCTACGAGCGCCGCACCGGACCGCGCACGGTCGCACTCGAACCCGCTCTCCAGCCGTGGTCGCGCATCTCCGCCGTCCAGCCCGGCATCTCCGCCGGCCCCGCGCAGGATCGCTTCGTCCGCAGCTCCGTCGATCCCGGACCGCTGCCCGCCTCCGACGAAGGCATCGCCTTCGCCCCGGTCACCCGCCTCTCCCGCTGGATCGAGCAGCGACAGCTCACCTCCGAACGCCTGACGAAGATCTATCTGGAGCGCCTGCGCCGCTTCGACCCGAAGCTTCTTTGTGTCATCACCCTCACGCCCGCGCTGGCCCTCGACCAGGCACACCGCGCCGACGCCGAAATCGCCGCCGGCCACTACCGCGGTCCGCTCCACGGCGTTCCCTGGGGCGCCAAGGATCTCCTCGACACCGCCAACATCCCCACCACGTATGGCGCGGAGCCCTTCCGCCACCGCGTTCCCACGAAGAACGCAGCCGTCGTCGATCGTCTCGACCAGGCAGGCGCCGTTCTTGTCGCCAAGCTTAGCCTCGGCGCCCTGGCGCTCAACGATGTCTGGTTCGGCGGCCAAACCAAAAATCCCTGGCTCCTCGAAGAAGGCTCCTCCGGCTCCAGCGCCGGTCCCGGCGCAGCCACCGCCGCCGGACTCGTCGCCTTCGCCATCGGCAGCGAAACCGACGGCAGCATCGTCGGCCCCAGCATGCGCTGCGGCGTCACCGGCCTGCGCCCCACCTTCGGCCGCGTCGCCCGCACCGGCGCCATGACCCTCTGCTGGTCCCTTGACAAGCTAGGTCCTCTGGCCCGCTCCGTCGAGGACGCGCTGCTCGTCCTCAACGCCATCGCCGGCCCCGATCCCGGCGACCTCGACAGCGTCCTCAGCCATCTGGACTTCGACGCCACCGCCTCCGTGCGCGGCCTCCGCGTCGGCTATTTTCCAAAATGGATGAACGAGCCCCCCGCCACCGACGTCGACCGCGCCGCGCTCGAGACCGTCCGCCGGCTCGGCATGACCCCCGTTGAGGTCTCCCTGCCTGACTGGCCTTACGAGTCGCTCGACGTCATCCTCTTCGCGGAGTCGGCCGCCGCCTTTGAGCAGATCACGCTCAACCATCAGGTCGACACCATGCGCATGCAGACCCCCGATGCCTGGCCGAACTCCTTCCGCCAGTCGCGCTTCCTCTCCGCCGTCGACTTCGTCCAGTCCGACCGCTTCCGCCGCAAAGTCGCCGAGGCCATGGCTCAGGTCTTCGCCCAGGTCGATCTGCTCCTCGTCCCTTCGCTCCGCGACGAGACGCTCACCGTGACCAACTTCACCGGCCACCCCTCGCTCACGTTGCGCGCGGGATTCATTCACGTCTCCGAAGCCCGCAGCGACTGGGCGCCCGATCCCGCGCATCCGCTGCCGAAGTTCTCTCCGCCACGCCGCGTTCCCTACGGCGTCACGCTGATCGCGCCACCCTTCCAGGAGGGTCGGCTGGGCGTCGCCGGCCTCGCCCTCGAAACCGCCTTCCGCGTCGCCGGAGAAACGCCGCCAGGTTTTTGATTGCCGGCCGCCTCCGGCAACCCTCGCCCCCACCTTGCGCATCTGTCGGTGGAGTTCTCTACAATTTTCGGTGTCCGTCCCCCCTGTCTTCGCCGGGTCCCATAGTCCTTCGAGGTTGTTGCGTGAAATCAGGAGAAGCGAGCGCCTTCCCGGAGGAGGCGGAAGACCTCGCCGTCAGAGAGCCTGGCTCACCCCGGCAGCGTTCCCCGCGAGCGTCCAGCGATCTCTTTGCCGGCGGTGGCGAACTCGGCGACCTCATGCGCCGCATGGACTGGTCGCAGACACCCCTCGGTCCGGTGGACTCCTGGCCGCAAAGCCTCAAAACCGTCATCCGCATCCTGCTCACTTCCCGCTACGCCATGTGGATGGGCTGGGGACCCGATCTCACCTTCCTCTATAACGACACCTACGCCCGCGTGACCCTGGCCGAAAAGCATCCCTGGGCTCTCGGCAAACCCGCCCGCGAGGTCTGGCCCGAAATCTGGAGCGACGTCGGTCCCCGCATTCAGCGCGTCCTCGACACCGGTGAGGCCACCTGGGACGAAGCGCTCATGCTTTTCCTCGAACGCAGCGGCTACCGCGAAGAGACCTACCACACCTTTTCCTACAGCCCGCTCAGCGGCGACGACGGCCGCATCATGGGCATGCTCTGCGTCGTCACCGAAGAAACCGAGCGCGTCATCGGCGAGCGGCGCCTCAGCTTTCTGCGCTCCCTCGCCTCCGGTCTCAGCGGCGCCATTCTCGAAGCCGACGTGCTGGCCGCCGTCGATACCTGCCTCCGCCAGAATCAGCGCGATCTGCCCTTCACCCTTACCTATCTCTTCCGTGGCGACGACCGCGCCTGCCTCGTCTCCCGCAGCGGCATCGACATCGGCCATCCCGCGGCCCCGCAGGAAATGCTCCTGGGCGACCCAAACGTTCCCTGGCCGGTCGCCGCCATGTTCGAACGCAGAGGGATTGTCACGGTGGAAGACCTGCGGCGCCGCTTCCCCGATCTGCCCACCGGCGCCTGGGATCAGCCGCCCTCCAGCGCCGTCCTGGTCCCCTTGCAGAAGCAGGCCCAGAGCCGTGCCGCCGGCTTCTTCATCGCCGGTCTCAGCCCCTTTCGCCAGTTTGACCTCGAGTACGCCGGCTTCATCGAACTCGTCGCTGGCCAGATCGCCGCCGCCCTCGCCAACGCCGCCGCCTACGAGCAGGAACTCCGCCGCGCCGAAGCCCTCGTCGCCCTCGACCGCGCCAAAACCATCTTCTTCTCCAATATCAGTCACGAATTCCGCACCCCGCTCACCCTCATGCTGGGCCCGCTCGAAGACATCCTCAACACCCGCGCCAGCAAGCTCCCGCCCATCGAGCTGCATCACATCGCCACCGTTCACCGCAACGGCCTCCGTCTCCTCAAGCTGGTAAATACGCTCCTCGACTTCTCTCGCATCGAAGCCGGGCGCGTCCAGGCGCTCTACCGCCCCGTCGATCTCGCCGCGCGCACCAGGGAGCTGGCCAGCGTCTTCCACTCCGCCATGGAACGCGCCGGCCTCACCTACCAAATCGACTGCGAGCCGCTCCCCGCCCCCGTTTACGTCGATCTCGACATGTGGGAGAAGATTGTCCTCAACCTCGTTTCCAACGCCTTCAAGTTCACCCTTGAGGGCGGCGTGTCGGTCACTCTCCGCGCCGCCGATGATGCAGCCGAGCTGGTCGTCCGCGACACCGGCACCGGCATTCCCGAATCCGAGCTGCCCCGCATCTTTGAGCGCTTCCATCGCATCGAGGGAGCCACCGGCCGCACCCACGAGGGCACCGGCATCGGCCTCGCTCTCGTCGATGAACTGGTCCGTCTGCACGGCGGCGCCGTCTCGGTCGAAAGCCGCATGGGCCAGGGAACCACCTTCACCGTCCGCATCCCGCTCGGAACCGCGCATCTCGCGCCGAACCGCATCGCCTCGTCCGGCCATGGCGCCGACGTTTCCCTCGGCGCCGCGCCTTACGTGCAGGAAGCTCTGCGCTGGCTCCCCGGCGCCTTGCCCGGCGAAGAGGAGATGCTCAAGGATCTCGCCAACGAGGACCTGGGACTTCTTCTCGACCCGCGCCAGCCGCCCAACGCCCCCAGGCCTCGCGTCCTCCTCGCCGACGACAACCGCGACATGCGCGAGTACGTCCAGCGCCTCCTCGGCCGCCGCTATCAGGTCTCAGTCGTTGCCGACGGTGAACAGGCCCTGCGCGCCGCCATCGACAACCCGCCCGATCTCGTGCTCAGCGATGTCATGATGCCCCGCATGGATGGCTTCGCCCTCCTGCGTGCCCTCCGCGCCGATCCAGCCACTGCCGCTGTGCCCGTGGTCATGCTTTCCGCCCGCGCCGGTGAGGAAGCCGAATCCGAAGGCCTCGAAGCCGGCGCCGACGACTACCTCGTCAAGCCCTTTACCGCCCGCGAACTCCTCGCCCGCGTCGGCTCTCATATCGCCATGCACCGGCTCCGCGTCGAGCTCACCCGCCGCGAGCACGACCTGCGCACCAAAGCCGAGAACGCCGAGCGCCAGTACCGCGGCATCCTCGAAAGCATCTCCGAAGGCTTCGTTTTTCTCGATCGCGATTTTCGCATCGTCTATGCGAACGAACAGACCGCCGCGCTCAGCGGCTTTCCCCTGGCGCAAATCCTCGGCCAGCGCGTCTGGGACACCTCCACCACGCTCAAAGAAACCAAATTCGGCGCAGCCATCCGCGAAGCCATGGAAACCGGCAAGCCCGTCCAGGTGGAGGACTACTACCCCCCCTCCGGCCGCTGGATTCACGCCAATGCCTATCCCGCTCCGGACGGCCTCTCCATCTTTGCCCAGGACATCACCGAGCGCCGCGTCCAGCAGGAAAAACTCCTCCTCTCGGAGAAGCTCGCCGCCACCGGCCGCCTCGCCGCCACCATCGCCCACGAGATCAACAACCCGCTCGAGTCCGTCCTGAACCTGATTTACCTCGCGCGCACCTCCCGCGCCGAAATGGATAAGATTCGCGAATATCTCCTCACCGCCGAGAAGGAACTCAACCGCGTCTCGCACATTGCCCGCCACACCCTCGGCTTCTATCGTGAGACTTCCGTCCCCTCGCAAATTGACCTGCCCGCTCTCCTTGAAGAAGTCCTTGCCGTCTACGAAAGCCGCCTGCGTGCTTCGGGCATTCAGCTCACCAAAGATTTCGTCGTCGTCCCCACCGTCCGCGCCCTCCGCGGAGAGCTCCACCAGGTCTTCTCCAATCTCATCTCCAATGCCATCGACGCCATGCGCGATGGCGGCGGGCTGACTCTTTCCATCCGCGAATCCACTGACAAACCGGGCCTCCTCGTCACCGTCGAGGACACCGGCACCGGCATCCCCGCCGCCAACCTGGCTCGCCTTTTCGAGCCTTTTTTCACCACCAAAGCCGGTGCCGGCACCGGCCTCGGCCTCTGGGTTGTCCGTCAATTTGTCGAGTCCTGGGGTGGAACTGTTAGCGTTGTGAGCAATATCGAACCGACAAATCACGGAACAACGTTTAGGATATTTCTGCCGATGGTGGCTGTCGCGGATTCACGAAACAAGACTCAACCGCCTCCACCCCGGCTCATGTAGGTGCCAGGAGTCTCACCCTTGCTGGACCAGATTACTTTCCTGCCCAACGATGGCCCTCCGCCGTCTCTGCCCGAGCATCCGGAAACCGACGGTTCCCGGACCGCCCCCACCTGCCCGCGTGTCCTCGTCGTCGATGATGAGCCGCTGATCGCGCAAACGATCGCCGCCATCCTGAACGCCCACGGCTTTGAAGCCATCGAAGCCATCTGCGGCGAAGACGCCCTCCGCCTGGCCCGCAGCTTTCACCCCGACGTCGTCCTCAGCGACGTCCTCATGCCCCGCATGACGGGTGTCGATCTCGGCGTCTGCCTGCGCACCGAGCTTCCCCAGACCCGCGTCCTTCTTTTCTCCGGCCAGGCCGCCACCAGCGAACTGATGCGCCGCGCCGAGGAGAAGGGCTACCACTTCGAGCTCTTCCCCAAACCCATCCACCCCGACGAGCTCATCGCCCGCCTCCGCGGCCTGATCTAGTGTCGTGTCCCCTGAAGTTCGCTAAAGAATCGCTCTTTGGTTTTGTATCAGGGCACGATTCAAGCGGCGCGTTGAAAACACACAAGCTGCTGATTCCTCGATGCTGCCAGGTTGGCCGCACAATTTCGCACAAAATTTGGCGCAGAACGGCTGCACGTACCGGCCAAAACTTCCCAATTGCCGACAATTCGCTCAAAACCCGGTTGAGTAAGTTCCTTCAAGCGAAGTCATTCACATCGCAGAGCGGTCATAGGATCGACCCCCGAGGCGCGCCGGGCCGGCAGCAGGCAGGCCGTTGCAGCCACGGTAAGCAACAGAGAAGAAGCAGCCAGGAGAATGAGAGGGCTCGCCGACGCGTTCTCAACCCACTGAGCAATGAGACGGTTGAGCGCGAAGCTTAGCCCAAGGCCCGCGACAATGCCCACACCCACGCTGATTCCCGCTGATGCGAAGACGATTTTGAGCACGTGCCGCTTCTGTGCACCCAGTGCCATTCGGATCCCAAATTCGCTTGTGCGCTGCGCGACGGAGTACGAAACGACGCTGTAGAGACCGGTGGCGGCCAGGAGAAGCGCGAGCACAGAAAACGCGCCGAAGAGGACCGAAATGAGGCGTCCCCTCGCAAATACCGGCTGATTTCTGATCCACGATTCCAGCACCCCGTCGTTCCAGAGTGTGGCCTGTTGGTCAGGATTGACCGCGACAATCTGCTGCCTGACGCTGTGGATTATGCTGCGCGGATCGTCTCGGCTGCGCACCAGAATCTGGGTCCACATCCACATGTTGACCGTGTAGGGAAGATAAATTGCAGGCTTTGCGGGTTTGTCCAGGCCATCGTCGAGCGCGTCTGCGGTTACTCCAATGACCTGCAGCCAACCGTCACTGCCCGGCGCAACCAGTCTGTCCGGAGGTTCGCTTTTGAGAGAGGGGATTTTTATCGCAGCGCCAATAGGATCTCTGTTGGGGAAGTAGTGCTTTACAAATGCTTCATTGACCACGGCCATCGGAGCGCCGCGTTTAAGTTCCGTGTCTTCCCATAGCCTGCCCTTCCTGAGCGGAATCCCCAGGGTGCTGAAATAGCGCGAATCGACGAAGTTGATGCTTGCTTTTTGATCTTCCGTCGCTGTCTTGTCCTGAAGCTCAAAGGGCTGATTCCAGCCGCTGTCAGGAGGAGTGGCGTTGGTTGAGATTCCGGTCGAGACGACATCCGGGAGGCTTGCGATCCTGTCTCGAAGCTGGGCGAAGTAATCTGACCGCTCGGCCCATGTGGAGTAAGTATGCTGATGAACCGGAATTCCAACCGACATGACATCGTGCGGGTTGTAGCCGAGATTTACGTGCAGCATGCGCACGAATCCCTGGATGGCTACACCCGCGGCGGTCAGCAAAAGCAGCGTCAGGGCGATTTGACCGGCGATCAGGGCCGAGTGGAATCGTCTTCCCCGCACGCTGCCGGCAACTTTTCGTGAACTGGATTGCATGACCTGGCTGATTTCGGGGCGCGCCAGCTGAAGGGCGGGAACGAGTCCAAAAAATATTCCCGTAATTACGGCAAGACCGACACTGAACAACAGCACAGGCACGTGGATGTGGAAGTCTGCTTCGTTCGGGAAAGACCCTTCCGGCAGGCGAGCGACAATGAATCCCAGGCTCCAGTAGGCGAGAAAAACGCCGAGCCCCGCTCCGGTAATCGCCAGGATCAAAGATTCGGTGAGCAGCTGGCGAATAATCCGCGCGCTGCTGGCTCCCACCGCGGACCTTACGGCAAATTCATGCTGCCGGGCCGTGCCTCGCGCCAGCAAGAGGATCGACACATTTCCGCAACCGATCGCCAGCAGTAGTCCTACGGCTCCAAACAGCAGGTAGAGGGTTTTGCCGATCGTGTGGCCGACCCAGTAGCTCAGGTTCTCGATAGCAAGCTTTCTGTAGAACTTTGGATAGTGATCGGGTGTTTGTTTTCGGAATTCCTGGAAGTAGGGCTCCAGTTCACTCGCGGCGGCTTCCGGCTTCACTCCGGCCCTGAGCTTGACAAACGTTCCGTACTGTTCGCTGACTGAATCGGAGAGTTTCAACGGGAGGTAGACATCGGGGCCAAGAAATCCGAAATGGGGCGGCATGACGCCAATCACGGTATAGGTTTTGTGCACCAGCTGTAGGGTCCTGCCGATGATCGACCGGTCGCCGTTATAGTGACGCCTCCAGAACTTGTAGCTCAACACGATGACCGGTTGCGGGTCCTGGCCGTCGGGGGCGTCGGATGGCACGAAGTACCGCCCCAGCATGGGAGGAACTCCCAGCATCTGAAACACATTGCCGGTGAAATACATTGCCTGGACATCTTCCGGCACGTCGCTACCGGTCACGGTCAGGTTCCACCCGTTGAAAGCCACGACGTATTCCAGTGATTTGGCTTTAGCCAGTTCACGTGTCTGCGGGCCGTTAAGTCCATAACCCTCCTCCTCTCCGGACTTGTCCAGTAGTGCAATGTTGGCGATACGATCCGCGCCCTGGTAGGGCCATGGATTCATGAGCACGGAGTAGATCAGACTGAAGACGGAGACCGTGGCGCCGATGCCTAACGCGAGAGAGAGAATCGCTGTGAGCGAAACCCCTGGATTCTTGAAGATCTGCCGCAGTGAATAGCGTAAATCCTGAAGAAAAGTAGACATCGTCACTCCTCACGTCTCGCCGGCGACGTGGATGCCAACCATGATCGCACCTGGTCGCCGCCGTGGTCACATTCCGTCAACATTCACGGTCAAAGAACGCCAAATTGCCGATGCCCCCATCCACCCGATTCGAACATTCTGGCCGAAAACCGGCTGTACGGAAGCTTCGGTTGCAATTTCGATACGGCCTGGACGAAGAACATCTCAACCACGCACAGGCTCAAACGCCGTTCCGGCGCCGGGCATCAGACAGAGAGAAAGCAAAATGACTCCAACCCGCACAGGGAAATCCATTTTCGAAGGAGAATTATGACCGACGTTGTCAATGAAATCGAAAAGGGCTTCAGAATGAGCGAGACCGAACAGAAAATCCGCTACGGTGTCGGATCCGCCGCCGCCGCGGCCGCCATCTTTGCCCCGCTCAGCTACAAGTGGAAAGGCGTCCTCACATTCGTGGCCGCGGAAACCATCCTCTCCGCCGTTTACGGCATCTCGCCCGCCAAACGGCTCCTGCACACCTAACCCGAGCGCGGACGGCAGCCGCTACGCGCTGTTGTCCGCCGTCTCTCACCCGGAGTCCGCCCCGCCGTGCGTCCCCCGCCGACCTCTCCTGATTCCTCCACCTGAGGCCGCCGTATGGGTTCTCTCAAATCCGTCCTGCTCAACGGCATCCTGATCGCCATCATTGCGCATGGCCTCATCGGCATCTCCCTCGTCTGGGATAAGGTCCTGCTCCAGCGCAAAGGCATGCAGAACCTCGCCTCTTATGTCTTCTGGCTCGGCGCCATCAGCATCTTCGGCCTCATCCTCATTCCCTTTGGCTTCCACCTCCCGCCATGGAAAATCGCCGCTTTCGCCCTCGTCGCCGGCTTCTGCGATCTGCTCGCGACCTGGTTCTATTACGCCGCCCTCAAGGCCGGCGAAGCCTCCGAAGAGCTCGCCGCCATGGGTGGCTTCACGCCTTTGGCCACCGTGCTGCTCTCCATCCCTCTGCTCGGCGTCCATCTCCATGGAGGACAATTCGCCGGCTTCATCGTCATGACCCTCGGCGGCTTCGTCATGTTCTTTGCGGAGAAGCTGCCCCTGTCCCGCATGCTCCCCCTCATCGTCGCTGCCTCGCTTCTCTTCGGCCTCACCGATGTTCTCCAGAAGCTCGCCTTCAACGCCACCAACTTCGTCTCCGGCTACGTCTTCTTCACCCTGGGCACCTTCAGCGGAGCCATGGCTCTGCTCCTGCGCCCCACCTGGCGCCGTCAGATCTTTCAGTCTTCTGAGCAGGCGCCGCCCCGCAGCAAAGCCGGCTACATGATCAACCGCTTCGTCGCCGGCGTTGGATCCTTCCTGGTCATCTTCGCCGTCAGCCGCACCTCGCCCTCCATGGTCGAAGCCATCTCCGGCGTCCGCTATGTGATCATCTTTCTGCTCGCCTGGGCCATCACCATGTGGAGGCCCTCCTGGTTTCGCGAGGACTTTACCCGCCGCGCCCTCCTCATCAAAGCCCTCGGGACGGCTCTGGTTGTGTCCGGCCTGATCCTTGCAGGCCTGCAGGGGAGCTCGATTGGGTCGGGAGGACCGAGTTAGGTACCTGCGCCGGCCCCGACTTCACCGCCAGAATCACCCCCGCCGTCACGCACATCACCCCCGCCCAGCGCTTCCACGGCACATGCTCGTGCAGGATGAACCGCGCCCCCAGCGTGTCCACCACGAAACTCAGCGCCGTTGCCGGCACCGCCGCGCTCAGCTGCGCCACGCTCAGCAGCGCCAGCAGGGATAGAAACGCCGTCGCGTACAGAGCCCCGCCCACAATCACCAGCTTCCGCCGCAAAATGTACCGCAGCGCCCGCATCACTCCCCACGGCCCGAAATGCGGCATCTCTCCTGCTGCCGACATCCCCTTCGCACACAGGATGTCGCCCGCCGAGCTGGCGAACACCGTCAGCAGGATCAGCCCCCACGTCATGACTCGGCTCCCTCCGGATACTCCTTCGTCTCAATCGGCGTCCGCGCCACCAGCGTCACGCCCCCGAAGATCAGCAGCACGCCGATCCATCGCGCCATCTCCACATGCTCGCCCAGCACCAGATCCCCCAGCATGGTCGTCAGGATGTACGAGGTCGCGGTGCAGGGAATCACGAAGCTCAGATCGGCCCAGCTGAACAGCGACAGCTGCGCAAACGTGTACACCGCCGTCAGCACCGCGCCCGGCAGCAAAAACGGATTCGCCAGCGCCAACAGCACATAGTGCAGCAGCGCCACGTGCGTGAATGCCGGCATCCGGTCCATGGCCAGCGCCAGCATCAGGTTCCCGAAGCTGTTCGCCAGCACCGCCGTAGCCAAAAACAAAACCGTACGCGACCGCAGCCGCCGCTCCGACGATTCACTCCTGGGATCGCTCATATCAATCAGCTTGGAGCGCAACGCCATCGGCTGGTGTTGCTGCGGAATCTTCGCATCCCCATCCAGGGACTACCGCATCCTGCATCCACGCTCCTCGGCTCACGAATGGCGCTCTTCGTGCATCTCACCCAAAGCAGCCCGCGCGGACTTCCCTCTTTTCAGATCGAAGGCAGTCGTGCCATCATACCCTCGCCGGTCGGAATCCCGCCCCGCTGCCAAACACAGGCTATGTCGCACGAAGCACTCGAACCGGGCCGCTCCACCGTCTACAAAGTTCCCGCGCGTCCCAGCGACGCCCTCCGCACTCTGGAATTCAGCGCCTTCTTCCGCGACTACCGCGGAACCGCCTTCTCCGTCCGCACTCTCGACGGCTGGTCGTGGTCCTCCGCCGCCCTGCGCGCCCCCGCCTTCATCGCCACCTTCCGCTCCCGCGACCGCCTCGACGCCGTCATCGGCGACGCCACCGAAGCCACCCTTGGCCGCATCTTTCTCGACGGCGACCTCGATCTCCAGGGCGACCTCTTCTCCCTGCTCTCCGTCGCCGAATACACCCTCCGCCATTCCGAAGGCCTCAGCGGTAGCCTCATCCAAACCCTCGGCCGCCTCAGCGCCGATTTCTCCCGCCGCATCCGCCCCGGCCGCCGCCACAGCGTCCTCTCCAGCTGGCACTGCGTCCCCTGTCCCACCGATCTCCCCGTGCAGTTTTTTGAGTCCTGGCTCGGCTCCCTGCTCGCCCACTCCTGCGCCCTGTTTCGCGATCCCGCCGAAGATTTTCTCAGCGCCCAGCGCAATGCCCTCGAGAGCGCCTGCGCCTTCCTCGCCCTTGATCGCGGCGATCGCCTCCTCGATGTCGCCTGCGGCTGGGGCAGCCTTCTCCTCTACGCGGCCCAGTCGCGCCACGCCGACGTCCAGGGCATCGCCTCCAGCGAGCATCAGGCCGAAGTCGCAGCCGAACGCATCGGCCGCAGCGGCCTCCAGCGCCGTTGCTCCGTCGAGCATCGCGACCTCCGTGCCGCCCCCTGGCGCGCCGAATGCTTCGACAAAATTGCCGACATCGGCATCTTCGAGCAGGTCAAGCCCTCCGGCCTCGCCGATTACCTCGCCTCCATGCAGAACCTGCTCGTCCCCGGCGGCCTCCTCCTCCTCCATCGCATGACCAGCGCCCGCTCCGCTGGCTCTCCTGCCCTGCGTTCCCTCGATCCCGATTTCGCCTTCCAGCCCCTCTCCGCCCAAATCGCCACCGCCGAGTCCGCCGGCCTCGACGTCATCGCTGTCGAATCCCTCGCTGACGAATACGAACAGACCCTCCGCGTCTGGATCGATCGCCTTCGCCAGGCCTGGTTGCTCGACAAGGCCCTCGACAAGGCGCTCGACAAATCCGCTGCCCTCGACCGCGGCCGCCGCGCCTGGCTCCTCTATCTCGTCGAAACCGCCACCAACCTCCAGACCGGCGACCTCCAGGTCCACCGCCTCCTGCTCCGCCGTCCCCAGCGCGTCCGCGCCGCTACCCCTTCGCTCCGCTCTCCCTGGTCCATGCGCACCCGCTCGTCCGCCCACTAAGGGGGGTGTCATTCTGAGCGAAGGGGGCCCCAAACGTCTTTCAGTTTGGGGGTGGTGAGTCGAAGAACCTGCTTTTCGCTTTTCAAGCTTCTTGCGAATAAGCCTTCGGGAATCGCGCGCACACCCCGCCTCCTCACACCGCCTCGCGATCCTCCGTCATCGCGGCTGCCTCCGCCCCATACACCTCCGGCCCGTCGCCGCATACGCGATTCTTCCCCGCCAGCTTCGCTTCCGCCAGACCCCGCTCCGCCTCCCGCAGCACGATCAGCGGCGACCGTCCCCGGCTCGACGCCACCCCAATGCTTGCCGTCAGCGTCGTCGCCTCATGTCCCACCGCAAAGGGCCTCGCCAGAATCCCTTCGCGGATTCGTCCCGCCAGTTCCTTCGCACTTTCCAGCGTGCACCCCGGCAACGCCAGCAAAAACTCGTCCTCCCCGCACCGCCCGATCAGGTCGTAGCTTCGCAGTTGCCGCCGGAAGCGGCTCGCCAGCTCCACCAGCACCCGGTCCCCCGCTTCGTACCCATAGTCGTGATTCACCTGGGAGAAATCGTCCAGGTCCAGCAGCATCAGGCTCAGCGGCGTCCGCATCCGCTGCACCCGGTCGGTCTCCTGAAAGATCAGGCTCAACAGCGCCTCGCGATTCCACAGCCCCGTCAGCCCATCGTGCGTCGCGTGGTACCGCAGCTCCGCCGACTGCTTCTGCACCTGACTCGTCAGCGCCAGCACCCGCTCCGCCACCCGGATCCGCACCTTCAGATCGCTGGCATCCGCCGGAACCCGCAGAAAGTCGTCGCATCCCGACTCCAGCGCCATCCGCACCCGCTCCCGGCTCGCCTGCCGGCTCAGCAGCACCACCCAGCCCGGCCGCGGCTCTCGGCGCCGCCGCAGCTCCGCTGCAATCTCCGCCCCGCCCACCCCCGGTAAGTCCATGTCCAGCAGCGCCATCGCCGGCGGAGTCGCCCCGGTCAGCCGCACCAGAGCCTCCGTCCCGCTCGCCGCCACTTCCACCGCGTAGTGCCACGACTCCAGAATCGCTCCCAGTTCGTCGCTCGTCTCCGTATCCGCGCACCCCACCAGCACGATCGGGCTGACGTGGACGGTCACCATCGTTCCCATCGAAATCTCCTGCCGCCCCTATCGGCCTCGGCATTAGATTTCTTTAACGCTCCCACCGTCCGCCCCGCAACCCCCTCCCCGTTGCCCGCATCTCTGCTTTTAATTGCCGAGCATCCGCGTTGCCGGTCCTCTGCGTGTCAGCCTTGCACGTCGCACCTTTAGTAACCTCATCCTGTGAATTTCACGAAATCCCGCGGTTTTCGCACAGGATTTCTGCCATACTAAAGGCGAAAGAGCGTTCCACGGCGTCAGGGCCTGCCACGTCGCGACTCTGAGGAGAGTAAGCGATGAATCCTTCCGTTAAGACCACGCACGTCATTCCCAGTCAGCTTCCCCCCGTTCGTGTCGTGGGGAAAGTGTCCACTCTTCTGGTGTGCCGGTATTGCATGTGTACCATCGGTGGATACCGCAACCCAGCCGAGCGCCTTCGCCTTGAGGCAAAGCACCTTTGCCCCGAGAAAATGACTCTGGGAAGACCTGCCGCGTCCCTTCCATTCAACTAAACCGGCGCTTCACCCCTGAAGTTCCGGCACACGCGAATTTCTGCGGCCAAAAGTGCCATCCGCCCCCTTGCTTCCTGGCTGCATGTCACCGGCGTCCGGACGTTTCGGACATCCCCCCGGAAAGACTCCGTGCTCTCTGTGTCCTCTGTGGTGGGTATTTGCTGAACGACCGGCATGCGCACCTTTCGCCGCATGAAACTGCCGGAATTCCGACATCCCGGCAATCTCGATTGCAAGCGTGCTTATGAAGAGGCGCCGTGATTCCCAGGTGGAAGGTCCTCATGGCTGAGGAGACGAGTCACTGCGATCCGCATTATGGGTTTTCCATCGCTTCTGTGGATTTCTTGTCAACCCTTACGAAAGTTCCCTGCGTTGCAGCCAAACAACTTGCACGACAAAATCGCTGGCAGTAAACCGGCTCCAGTCTGCTATTCTGAACTTATAGAGTAAGAAAGAAAAAAGCCCGCCGCGCGCGGGCTTTCTCATTGGGCCTGGGAGGGCCAGGAAACGTATGAGTCGTCAACCGCTACCGCTGCGGCCTGGCTGCGGCCGAAAACCCGAAGCACGTATACCCTCTGTACCTATCTCCTGTCTTTGCCGCACTTACATCAAAGGCCCTCAGTAAGTACCCTGTTTGCCACACTTACACAACCTGCCAGGATAACTGATTTCCTTTGACACACTTGCATATTTCGGAGATTTTTTTCCAGCTCCCAGCTATCCCTGAACGTCGACGCCCGAAAACGACAGCACCGCCACGCCGCGCACCGCTTCGCCGTACCACTCCGCCGGCTGGAACTTGCTCGAGAGCAGCAGCGTCTCCAGTTCGGCCCGCGTCGCCGGATCGCTCGGACCCGAGACGATGTCGTAGTCATAGACGCGTCCCCGCGCATCCACGTAAACCTCGACCGTCACCGGCGTCCCTTTTCCGCCCATCGTTCCCGAATTCGCCTCGACAGTCGAATACAGGAAATGCGGCCCGGTTGCCATGTCCAGCGGCTCGTCGCGCGCCGCCGCCGGCTCCGGCACGGCAAACGCTCCGATCAGAAACGCCATGGTGCCAACCAGCACCAGCGAACTCGCCAGCCCTGCTCCGGCCTGCCACAGGAACGGCGCTACCGAATTCTCCCAGCGCACCTTCCAGCTCGCCAGAAGATTCCGCGTCGTTCGCGCCTGCTCCTGCGAAAGCGCCACGCGAATGCGCAGCCCCAGATCCGCCGGCGGCCGCACCGGTGTCAGCGTCCCCAGCGCATGTTGCAGGGTCCGCCATTGTCCGAAGTCTGCCGCGCAGTCTCCGCAGCGGTCCAGATGCGCTGCCACCGACTGCATCGCAACGCCGGTCAGATTTCCGTCCAGATACGCCGAGAACTGCTCGCGAATGGACTCGCACGAACTCATACAGCCTCCTCAAGGGAGCAGGCGGGGGGAAGAGAGGAAACAGAAGAGGGAGAACGCCGCCGGCTGGCCGCTTCTATGAACGGCGCGAGACGGCTTTTCAGATGGGCCCGGCCACGCATCAGCCGCGACTTCACGGTCCCGATGTTGGCATTCAGTATCTCGGCGATCTCCTCGTAGCCAAAGCCCTCGATGTCGCGCAGCACTACCACCGTCCTGAATGGTTCCGGCACCTCGCGCAGCGCTGCTTCCACGCGGGCCGCCACTTCGGCATGCGCCGCTGCATCGAACGGCGAATCCTGTGGATCGATCAGGGTCTCCACCGGCGCAGCGTATTGATCGTCGGCCTCTGCGTCCAGAGCCAGCTCCTGCCGCTGATGCCGCGACCACCAGCGCCGCTGGTTCAGTGCCTCATGCAGCGCGATGCGGTAAATCCACGTGCGCAGACTCGCTTCTCCATGGAATCGCCCAATGCCGCGAAAGATCTTGACGAAGACTTCCTGGGTAATGTCCGCAGCGTCGCCGGGATTCGGCAGCATGCGGTAAATCAGGCTGTAGAGCGGCTGCTGATACCGGGAAATCAGCCAGGCAAACGCTTCCTCGGACCC
Source organism: Acidobacteriaceae bacterium (assembly GCA_049579805.1). Classification (GTDB taxonomy): domain Bacteria; phylum Acidobacteriota; class Terriglobia; order Terriglobales; family Acidobacteriaceae; genus Palsa-343. The sequence continues at coordinate 13,824 of JBAUOP010000060.1, read as the reverse complement.
CGCCTTCAGCTGCTCGATGACGGCAGCTTCTTCGGGATGAACGCCGATAACGCCTGCCAGATTCCCCACGGCCGTACCCGCCTGCATCCAGTTTCTCCTTCAGCGTAGCAGGAATGCTGCCAATCCTGGCATCGGAATCCGGTACCCGGCACGCTGGTTAGCGCACCGGGTTACTTCCGGGATGCCTCGCTCACTCTATGTCTTTAGACACACCGCCCCCCGCGCGGGTTCCCGAAACCAGGAAGAATCCCGCGAAAGTGCTACTGGGGATTTGGCTTTTGCGTCGAGTCCGGCTTCTCCGCAGGCTTCTTTGTGGCGCGATGGTGATGCACTTCCTTCCGTTCCTTCTTCACCGGTCCATCGTCCACAACGATGGTCTTCACCGGAGGAGGCGGAGCAGCCGCCGCTCGAACGATGAGCGTGCGCAGGTGAACCACCTCATTCTGCTGCGACTGGGTCGCAAACAGAATCCGGTCGCCCAAATCGGCGCGCGCCGCTTCCAGCTGCCTCAAAGCGTTCTCCAGCGCCATCGCATCCTCATCCGGCGCGGACAAATCGGCCGTCTCCACCACACGCAGCAGCGTGTCGTAAAGGGCATCCACATTGCGATACACCGAAAACGAAGACGGAATCGAGGAAGGCGCGGCTTCCGCCTGGCTGATCAGGCCCGCCAGGGTTCCGGACAGGTCGCCCTGAATGGAGGAAACGTCGCCGGCCGCCGCGGACTTCACCGATTTCGGCGCCTTCCAGCGCCCGATATCGATGCTGGAGATCGCCTGGCTCACCCGCGAAAGCGCCGGCTGCAGCGTGCCGGAGAGCACAGTCGGCGCACCCGCAGCCGCCGCAGCAGGTTGCGCTGTTAGAGACCAGGGAACAACCGCGAAAATCAGAAGAATCGCTGAACGGGCCGGAAACATATGACCACGACGATGCCAACGCCCCTGATTCGGTTGCTTTGGGCGTTGCGCTCTTTCCCCGGGCGCGAGAGCCCGGCGCTCACAATCGCCTGGCCCCTCACAGGACCCGGGCTGCAGCCGCACCCAGGTTTCATTGACGAATCGTTCCTGGTCCATGAAAATAGGATAGTCCCGCCTGTGGGCCTGTGGCGCAGCTGGGAGCGCGCTTCCATGGCATGGAAGAGGTCGTCGGTTCGATCCCGACCAGGTCCACCAATAAATCAATAACTTACAGACAGACTCCTTTCCAACTTGGTGTCATTTGGTGTCAAATTCCTAATGACGCGCGCAGGAACAGCGCTGTGCTGCTGCGGCTTTCCAGGAGAGACTTTCGCAGCGGAAGCTCTCTTTGAATTGGCCCGAGACTTCCCGGCCGACGCCGACTTCCTTAACTCCCGATTGATCGAGTTAACCGTCGCCTGCACGCTTTCAGGAATCTCCTGCATGTAGACATCGGTGGTCGTCGCCGTGCGGGAGTGCCGGAGCACGCCCTGCACGTCTTTCACAGTGCCCTTCTTCTGGGCTAAGGTGGCAATCGTCCGCCGAATCACTTGAAATGTCAGTTTCGGCAATTCAAGATTTCGGGCCAGTTTGTGTAGCACTCGCTTGCGGTAGTTGTCCGTGTCCAGAAAACCCCCATCCTGGTTCGCAAAGATGTAGGCATCGGGGGACGGGTTTGGGCATTTGGTTCGCCAGTCCTCAAGATCGGCGGCAAGGATGTTGGGGATATGAACCGTAGCGAGGCTCTTCCTGGTTTTGCCCCACGGACGGATCTTGCCCTTGTAGGCCGTCTCAGTGACCCTCATGGTGGATGCCTTACTGTCGAAGCACTTCCATTTGAGAGCGAACAGCTCACTGGGACGAAGAGCGTTGGTCATATCGAGTTCCAGCAGAATGCGATCCCTTGGCGCCAGTTTCACAAGGGCGCTTCGGAGCTGATCCCAGGTGAGTGTCGTGGTGTCGGTGTCGCGCAGTTGAGCGGGTACCTTCACCTTGCGCGCAGGGTCCTTTGCGAGAAAATCCTGATCGACCGCCTCCGCAAAGATGTCCCGCATGTAGGCGCGCATTTGCAGCACTCTGTCCTTGGACCGGGTTAGAGCCAGCTTGTTCAAATGAACCTGCAAGCTGAACTTGTCGAAGTTGACCATTGGAATCTCACCAAAATCGTCGATGAGATCGCGCTGGATTAGAAGTTTCTTGGTCTTGGCCGTCTCTTCTTTCCAGGCAGCCTCTTTTAGCGGGATAAACCGATTCCTGACGAACCATTCGAATGTCACAGAACCATCGTTCATGATCCTGTTTGCGGAGCCGGATTGCCCCATCTGCTTTGTGATTTCGCGTTGCAGTGCTTCGCGGGCTTCCCCTTTGGACATCTGCGACTTCAATCCGAGAATGACCGAAATCCGATCGATTCGCTCTTCGTTCGTGACTGGGTCGTTGACGACTTTTCGGAAATACCCGTACCACTGCTTTCCGCGAAGGGTGACGTACCCCCGTTGGTGCGATGTACCCATTCATTCCTCAGTTCTGTGGCGGGAACAATTGGGCCTGCATCCATTTTACCGGCGTTTCCGCCGCAAAACGGAGAGGCGTTCCCGTTCATTCACGAACTCGTCTATCCGACTTGAGCGATAGCGAAGAGCGCCGTCGCCCATGCGAATGACGGGCAGATAGGGGGCCTTTCGTGAGGAGTGATCCCATACCCAATCTTTCGATACCCTGAGCCGCTCGGCGACTTCTTCAACAGTCAGAAGAAAGTCTCGTATGGGCATTTGTTCGACCGTCGCGGTCATAGCCATATATGCCTCCAACGCTGTCGCAGCGGCATCGACAGATGCCGAGGATTTGCTCCTAGCCTCCGGCGAATCGTATTTTCCGTCCAGAACATTTTCCCGATCAGGTCTTCGGAAAATCCGATCAGGTCAGCGCAACCGCCCTGAAAGCAGCAGCTTCCACGTCTCGCTCGCTCCCCTGTGGAAAGCGCAACTAATTTGTGGAAAACGTGTCAGTATTGCCAAGCTGGATTCCCCCTGCAAGCAGGGGTCTTGACGCGTTTTATTTTGCGAGCTTGCGCCTTCAGGTTGGAACGCTCTTCGGATCGAGATTCGCCTTCATTCAAAAAACTGCTTAAAAGGTCCGGGCATTGGCTGCAATGCCCGTGTATTCACCCCCTGTACGATTCCTATCTCCGCGGAGCAATGCGGTATGGACAACGATTGGGCAGATTTTCGGATTTTCAAACTCCTCATGGAAGGCTTGCGACGCCGGAACTTCCGCGTTGCTTCTGAGCACCTGCACACGTCTCAATCCAGTTTCAGCGATGCGGCGAAGCAGTTCCTGGAGCAGTCCGGGGTCCGCTTATACGAGTTCCGCAAAGACAATCGCCTGAATCCGACCGAAGCGGGCGAAGCGCTCATTGAAATGGCGCCCCTTTTGTTCCACGTGCGAGACGAAGTGATCGCGGCTGTGAAAGCCATCCACAGAGGCGAGATTCAAGACCTGCGCCTGGGATGCGGAACGCGGGTCGATCCGGATTTGTTCAACACCGCTCGCGGCATTCACAAGCGCTACCTGCCGGCCTGCCAGATACACCACAGTCTCGCGGACTCCGCGCAACTGGCAGCCGAGGTCGTTGAAGGAAAGATCGACGCCGCGCTGATCACGCTGCCCGCCGATGCCCCGGATCTGCGCATTGAATTGCTTATGCGTGACCGCCTCGTGGCCTGTCTCCGCGCCGACGATCCGCTGGCAATGACAAAATCGGTACTACGCCCAGCAGACCTCTGTGGACGGCCGGGCATCTTTTACGATCCAGCGCGGCACCCCGCGGCCCATGAGCGGCTCCTTGAACTGCTTGCGGAAGCCGGAGTCCAGGTGCAAGAACACTCTCGGGTGTCGCATCCCATCGATATGCAGCGGCTCGTCTTGGAAGGTGACGGCCTGGCATTTATCCGCGAAGGAACGGCGCTTCTTGCCGGGCTAACGACGCGGCCAATCCTCGGAAAACCGTGGACGGTGGATACGGCGTTCATTTACCACAACGAACATCATCCAAAAACTATTCCCCTGCTCTTGCGCGAATTGAAGCGTCAGCTTGCGGCAGAATCAAAAAAGCCTGCCAAAGAAGCTGTGATCGTTCCTCCCAACGGCAGCCTCAAGAGTCCCGCCAAGACCAACGGGAAAGCCCCGGAACAGCTGTCTCTGCTCGACGAACTTCCCGATGAGCGCCTTTCCGCGTAAGCCTGGGACGCAGAGGAAGCAATTCTCCGTTCAGGCAAAGAAGCCCCGTGCAAAAGCTGCAACCGCGCCCTCGATCGGCATTGCTGAATGACCGCCTGAACCAGAGAGAAGGGTGCCCGAGCAATTGTTTTTTACTGGTCTCGCCGTTCAATGACAAATTGGCTAGACGAGTGCGTTGGCGATGATGTGCTCACCCACGACGCGATGAGGTCGGACGGTTGCTAGACTGAGATCCAATCGGGACCTTACTCTGCGGCCGGCGCACTCCTATTGACATTCTGTATGACGCGGATTGATACTTGTATAGACGGTCGATAGGGGGCACGCGATGAAACAGAACCAGACAAACCTCCTGCAAGGAACTCTCGATCTTTTGATCCTCAAAGCGATCGGAGACGGCGAGTTTCACGGCTTGGGGATCTCGCGCCGAATCGACCAGATTACACAGGGCACATTTCGGGTCAAGCCGGGCTCGCTTTTCCCAGCCCTCCACCGCATGGAAGAGGCGGGGTGGCTGAGCTCCTTTTGGGGAGAGTCAGAAAACAACCGACGGGCCAAATTTTACCGCCGGACACGGGCAGGCGAGCGGCAATTCGGTATCGAAACGAAGGAATGGGAGACGATCGCTCACGCAATCGGGGATGCACTGAAGGCGACATAGGAGATTGAGCATGAGACCCTGGCGACGCATCAAGTCGGCGGCTTCAAATCTTCTGAACAAAGACAAAGTCGAGTCGAATCTCGACGCAGAGATCCGCGGATACGTCGATGCAGTCGCCGACGAGAAGATCGATGCTGGTATGGATCCGTCCGAAGCGCGCCGCAAAGCGCTAGCAGAAATCGGGGGAATGGAACAGGTTAAGCAGGCGGTGAGGGACAGCCGTAGCGGTACAAGCATCGAGTTGTTATGGGGAGAAATTCGTTATGGGCTGCGAATGCTCCGACGGAATCCGTCGTTTACCTGGACGGCAGTCATTACGCTCGGCCTGGGTATCGGAGCGACTACCTCCATTTTCTCCGCCGTGTACTCGTTGCTGCTGCGTCCTCTTCCTTACTCAAAGCCCGATCAACTGGTATCCATCACGGCCCCAAGCCCGAAGTTTCAATTAGACGTGCTCGTGTCTCCAGATTTCATTGCAGCGCAACACGCGGTCAAATCCTTCTCTCAACTCGCGGGCTACTGGTGGGCGAATCGCAACATGGCGGGCTCCGGGGACCCCGTTCGCATTGTTTTCGCTGGGATGACATCGAATTTTCTTCCTATGCTGGGAGTGAGTCCCCAACTGGGGAGAGATTTCTCCGAGAGCGAGGATCGGCCGGGTGGGCCATCGCTCATCATCCTGAGCAATCGGTTTTGGCACAGCCAGTTCGGGGCTGATCCCAAAGTGATTGGAAAGTCAGTCGCGATTGACGGCCGAGAAGAAACGATCATCGGCGTGCTGCCTGGGAACTTCAGTTTTCCAAATTATGGCTTGGAGCCGGACGTCTACGCGCCTGCAGACATTGACCGCGCGACAAACCTCTCCGTTGACAGGGGGGTAATGGGCATCTTCGCGATCGGGAGGCTACGGCCCGGGGTCAGCAGCGAACAGGCGCAAGCGGAAATGCAGACGTTCCTTGAAGCGCGCGCGCGTAGTTACCCTTCTGCGTTCGGGCCTATTTTTAGTGGACGGCAAGCGGTAGTCGAATCTCTGGGGACACATCTGACGGGCGATGATCGCCAACCTCTCTGGATACTGCTTGCCGCAGTTGGCGGCGTTTTACTAATAGCCTGCTCAAATGTCGCCAACCTACAACTGGCTCGCGCTCTATCATCCCAGCATGAAGCCGCCGTGCGCGGTGCGCTTGGCGCTTCCCGGTTCCGGCTTATCCGCAAATCTCTGGTTGAAAGCCTGATTGTCTCGTTACTTGCTGGCACGATTGGCCTTGCAATCGCTCTGTTGGCGACAGCTCTTATTCACAATTCGGGACTGAGTTCAAAAGCCTCGACCATTACTTATGCCGGCCAATCATTCCAGTTACCTTTTGGAAAACTAAGTACCCTGATTCAGGTAAACGGCTGGGTGGTGGGCTCCGCAGTAGGTCTGGTTCTGCTCGTTACTCTGCTGTCGGGCCTCGCGCCCGCGGTTAGCAGCGGACGGGCGAACTTAAGAAACGCGTTACAGACTACCGTGCTCCGTGTCACCGCCAGTCGGGAACAGCGGTTCCTGCGTCACTCACTGCTCGTGCTGCAGATCGGCCTTGCAGTCATGCTTCTGGCCGCCGCCGGCCTCCTGGCTCGAAGCTTTGTTAATGTGCTTCAATACGACTCCGGCTTTGATCCGAACAATACGCTCACAGCAAAAGCCCTCCTTACCGGCAATCGCTACCAATTGCCTGACGCACGCCGAAACTTCGTTCAGAATCTGTTACCTCGGCTGGGGGCCCTCCCGGGCGTCAAAGCCGGTGCATTGGCCAGCGCACTCCCGCTTGGGAATGTGGACGCTGGCGCGATTTCGTTCGACGACGATCCCAATCCGCCTCTCGGCTTGCGTCAGACCATATCGAAGATCAGCGTGACACCGGAGTACTTTCGCGCGGTCGGTACGCCCCTGTTCAAAGGGAGAGCCTTCGACAGTCGCGACTCGACTGCTTCGACTCGTGTTGCGATTGTGAATCTCGCTTTTGCAAAACAGTTTTTCTCTAGGGGCGCGTTGGGGGAACATTTCAATATTGGCCAGTCTAACAACGGTCAGTTCCGCTTTCTGCCGACGACGATTGTCGGGATAGCAGAGAATGTACGGCACAACGGACTTGCGGAGAAGGTGCAGCCCGAAGTTTACGTTCCTATGGATCAGATTCCGTCCGAGGAAGTCGATCTGATCCTGCGTAGCAGCGCTGATCCTGCTTCTCTTTCAAGTGCGATGCGCGAAGCTGTCATCGCTGTCGATCACAAAGAGCCCCTCTTTGACGTAGAAACAATGAATCAACGGCTTTCGGACCTTGTCGCGCAGAGAAAGCTGATCATGTTTCTGATTGCTTCCTTTGCAGCGCTCGCAATGATTCTTGCCGCGGTCGGCGTTTTTGGAGTCTTCACTTATTCAGTGAGTCAGCGCACGCAGGAGATGGGGATTCGACTGGCTCTCGGTTCCTCTCGCAGCCGCCTGCTCCGACTGATCTTAACGCAGGCTGCGCGGCTGATTCTTATCGGCGGAGCTGTTGGACTCGGGTCCGCTTTGCTTCTGAGCAGACTATTGGCCAGCACACTTGTGGGAGTCACCGCTCATGATTCCCTGTCTTTTTCACTCGCATGGGCGCTGATGACACTGATTGCGCTACTCGCAAGCATGATTCCTGCTGTGGGGGCGGCCCGAACCGACCTCATATCCGTTCTTCATCAGGAATAATTCACGTCTGCGCTGCTGGGCTCGAACGACTGCAAAAACCGTTTGGAGGATCGAATCATGATCTCGGCCGAAAAGAGACGTTGGTTAGCGCGGGCTGGCGCAATTGTGCTTGCCCTGACAACGAGCATTACTTTGGGTGCGAGTGGAAACGTCGCGTGCGCGATGAGTCCTCAAGCAAGCTCTGATCCTTCCAACACGGCAGAACAGTTCGCAGGAACTTGGCACTGGATGTTCGACGGAAGGAGTTTCTCCACGATGATTCTGGTCTGGGACGGATCCGGCTTTACGGGAACCGTCATTCCATCCCGAATCGCATTAAATGATGACGGAGGATTGCTTCGGGCCGATCCGAGTGAAGACCCCACGCCAAAGCGCATAGCCGGAGCAATTCTGGAAGGTTCTGCGCTGCACATCAGGGTCGCGGACGGTTTTCGATTCGTTGTGACCCTGAAGGACGATACCCATGCCGAAATCCATCCGATCGGGGCACCGCCAAATATGAAGCCTATACAGGCTGAAAAAATCCACTAGCGGTTATGCGAGCGCCTCTGGATTTCTCGATCGACTCTAACTCTGGGACAGCGGCGGGGAGAGATCAGTCTGTTGGCGTCCAGTGAATTGCCTTGACCCGGTATCTCAACTGTTGCGTCCAGGGCAATGCACTTACGGACACGGTGCGCGGATTGCCAGCGATTCTGGCTCTTTATGAACCTATGCCAGAGATTTCAATCCACAACTAAAGTCCGGGGCCAAAGACGGCGCAATTGTCTCGCATCCTATACGTGTTAAAGCCATTCCTCATGGCTGATCGAAAAAACCGAAGACCTCTTCGAAAAAAGATATTGGACGGCACCGGAAATCTGCACGATCCTCACGGCATATCGCGGTCCTTCGGGCCGCTGGAGGTGCCCAATGATTGCTCTTTCCCCATCAATGGCACGGCACCGACTCGCCTCATGGCGATGGCCGCGCCAGATCCGTCAATCCGTCACCCTCTTTACCCTGCTCGTTCTCTTTCCCGCTCTGGCGCTCGCGCAGAGCGGCACACCCTTCGACACAGGATTCACCAATCTCCAAACCCTCTTCACCGGAACGATCGCCAAAGTTGCCAGCCTAATCGCTATCGTCATCGGCGGCTACCAGTTCGCACATGGAGAGCCTGGAGCCAAAAAAACTTTAGCTGGCGTAGCGGCAGGAACAGGCATCGCCGTGATGGCCGTGAACGTCCTCAGTTGGCTTTGGGGTATCTGAACGTGTTCCGCTCCAGAGCCGCAACTATCACCCATCGACGTTTCAAGTGTGAGGGGCAGCGATGCAGACACACACGACAACCCGCCGTCGGAACCGGGTCTTTAAGAGCCTGCACAAGCCCCTCACGTACCTGGGCGTCGAACGGACACTTTTCTATTTCGTGTGCGTCGGCGCCGTGGGTGCGTTCAACCTCTTCAACAGTCTCCTGGCTGGAGTAGCCGTTTTCATTGGCGGATTCGCATTCGGTCACTGGGTGACGAACAGCGATCCGGCCTTTCTGCGCATCCTGGCGAAATCAGAGAAATACAAAAGCCGGTACGACGCAGCCAAGCCGAGCATTCCGCGCGTGGAGGTGGTGTAATGCTGCGTCTGGATAGAGTCATAAAACCGTGGAGAGAGGCCGCCGCGCTCTCGGATCACATCAACCTGTATGGCTTCTGGAATGAGACCGCATTTCTCACCAAGAGCGGCGACCTGGGTATGGTGCTTAGCGTCGCCGGCGCGGACTATGAAAGCCTCGACCACGCCGAGCAGGAGTATGCGGTCAAGCGGCTGGAGGCCGCGCTCAAGTCTTTCGGCCCCGGCTTCCATGTCTACCAATATCTTTTCAAGACCAACCGGCCGGAAATACCCTTCGCCAGCTATGACGATCCAGTTGTGCAGACAGCCGTGAACCAGCGGCGGCGATTCTTCGAGGAGAAAGCCGACAGGCTCTTTCAGGTCGAGATTTTCTACTGCGTTCTGCTTGAAGGAGCGCGGTCGAAGACCGGAGTGAGAGCGGCACTTGCTCAGCTCTTCCGCGATCCCGCTGGCGCCGTGAACGAGCTGCAGACGCAGTTCACCAACAACGGAATGAAGACGCTGCTGCGCTCGCAGATCGAGCACGATCTTGCGCGCCTTGAACAGCATGTTCAGGCGTTTATGCGACAGCTCAGCGATTTTGTCGAGATTGCGATTCAGAACCAGCAGGATCAGTTCCGTTTCTTTCGCCGCCTACTCAATTACGACGACTGGCGCGTTGCCGGCAGTCCCAAGCACACGCAGTTTCTCGACTACCAGATCGTCAATTCCGACATTGAAGCGGAACGCGATCATCTTCGCGTCGGAGACCACTACGTTCGCATTCTGACGATGAAGGAGTCCATCGGGGAAACTCGTCCGCTTGTGCTCGATTCCCTCCTGAAGATCCCGGCAAACTTCTACGCCGTGACTGAATGGATTCCACTGTCGGCCGAAAAAGCGCGCAAGGAAGTCAACAAGCGCCGCAAGCATTTCAACGTCTCGAAGACCGGGTTCGTTTCGCAGCTCGGGAACGACCCGGCCAAGACCAACCCGCGCGATGTGCTGGTCGATGAATCGAAGCAGGCGGACATCGAAAACCTGGGCGATTGCCTGCGCGCGCTGGGCGACGGGCACCAGCTTGGCGAATTCTCACTGACGATCGTGCTGTACGGCCGGGACAAGAATTCACTCGACCAGCTTGTGGGCGAGTTCGCCGGCGTCTTCACCAATTCCGATGGCAGCCTCGTTGTCGAAACCTATAACCAGCTCAATGCGTATTTCGCCACCGTACCGGGGGGCTACGCCTTCAATCTCCGCAGGCTTTGTCTGCTGAATACAAACTATGCCGACCTGAGCTTTCTGTTTACGATCCTGCCCGGCGAAAAGGTCAACCCTCATCTCGGGACTGAATACCTAGCGGTCCTCGAAACCGACAACAGCACGCCCTATTTTCTGAACCTGCATAACGGCGAGGTGGCCCACACCTTAATCCTCGGAATGACGGGAAGCGGCAAATCCTACCTTGCTAATACCATCCTGCAGAGCGCGCAAAAATACGCCCCGTTGACTTTTGTTTTCGACATCGGCGCCTCGTTTCAATCGCTCACAACCATTTTTGGTGGGAGCTACCTCAATGTCGGCCAGGAGGCGCGGGACTTCACCATCAACCCATTCTCGCTGCCGTCCACCAAAGAGAACCTGCAATTCCTGTTCAGCTTCTTCCGAGTACTCATTGAGGGAAACGAACAGCGATACCGGCTGGACTTCAAAGAAGAACGCAAGCTGTGGGATGCAGTCGAGCGCGTGTACATGCTGGAGGCCGGCCAGCGCACCATCTCGAACTTTGTGAACATCATCGGCGAGTTAAAAGACCGATTGCACCGCTGGACCCGTGGCGGGCAATATGGATTTCTGTTTGACAATCCCACTGACACGCTGACTTTTAGCCGCTTCCAGACCTTCAACTTCGCCGGCTGGGGCGATGCCCCCGACGTGCTGGAGCCCCTGCTCTTCTATGTGCTGCATCGGGCCTCGAATGAAATCGCCGATCCAAAGAAACTCGCGACCTTCAAAATCTTTCTTCTCGACGAAGCGTGGCTCTTTATCCGTAACGAGGCCATTCGGAATTATGTAGTACAGGCACAAAAAACCTGGCGCAAGTTGAACGGGGCGATGGTGCTGGCAACGCAATCCATCAAGGAGCTGCAGGAATCGGGTATGTTGCAGATCGTCTCCGAAAGCTGCCCTACCAAAATCTTCCTCGCCAACCCAGAGATGGATCGTGACGTGTACCGGAAGGCGTTCCACCTGAACGATACGGAACTGGATCTGATTGCCGGCCTTGTACCGCCAGGCCAAATGCTCATACGCAAGGCGCAATCGAGTAAGAAAGTTCATCTCAACGTCGATTCGGTCACGCACTGGATGGCGACGAACAATGCTCGCGACAACCTGAAAAAGCGCGATTATTTCGAGCGTTTCGGCGTCGCCGAGGGCCTGCGCCGGCTTGCCGAGGATTTTCCCTTCCGGCCGCGCACGCCGGCCGCAACACAATCAACCGCCCCCCAAGGAGTTGCCGCATGAACCCCAGACTCATCTTCATCGCCGGGCTTGCCCTGGCACTCTTTCCGTTCCGCGTCGGCGCGCAGGATGCGTCGGCGCGCACCGTTCAGTACCACGCGCAGGACATCATTCCGATCCACGCGAAACTCAAGTACACGACGCTGATCGAGATCCCCAGCACGGAAAAGATCATGGAAGCGGCTGTTGGCGACAAGGATTTCTGGATCGTAGACGTGGTGGGCAACTTCTGTTTCCTGCATCCGGCCAAGGCCAACATCAGCTCGAATTTGAACCTGATCACCGACAAGGGCAACATCTACTCCTTCACCCTGCAGGAGGTGTCGGGCACGGCGGGCGCATCGGACCCGCCGCCGGACCTGAAGGTGATCGTCGAGCCTGCCGACCGCTCTTCGATTGTGGCGGCCAGCGGGCCGCCGCAGTTCGTGCCCGCCGCGCAACTGGAGCAGTCACAGCAGGCGCTCGCCGCCGTGCAGTCGCACATCTCGGAAGCCGTCGATGAGTACAAGAGCGCCTATCCGCTCTCGCTCAAGTTCGACTATAGTTTCGAGGCCAACCAGGCACCCTTCGACATCGAAGCGATCTACCACGACGACAAGTTCACCTACATCAAGACTGACGCGCCGGAAAAGTTTTCGGTCTACGAGATGCGCGACGGCAAGCCCAACCTGATCTCGTACCAACTGAACAAGGACACCTACATCATCCCCAAGGTGATGGATTCGGGCTATGTCGAGCTGGGTAAGAAAAAGATGGATTTCACGCGCAAGGGATAAGCGGAGGCCAATATGGCAGAGCCGATTGCAAAAGCGCCGAGTCCGTTGCCGGGCGAGCCAGAGCTGCGCCGCAGGATTTTGGACCCGAACGGCGTGCTGCGCAAGAACCTGAAGCCGATGCTGTACTTGGGCGCGGCGGGACTGGTGATTGCGGCAGCCATCTTCAGCGGAACAGGCAAGAAAACGGCCGCGCAAAAGAGGACATCTACGAATCAGCCGCCGCAGCCGATGCTCCAGGACAGCACCGACAACAACGTGCAAGACCTGAAGAACCAGGTTGCCGCACAACAGAAGGCGGCGCAGCAGGACGGAACCGCGACGGACCCCACGCTTCAAAATGCGACGCCAGCCCAACAGGCAGCGGCGGCCAAGTATGGTCCTAACGGACAGCCGCTTCCGTGTGTTGCAGGTCAGCCTTGCACGCAGCAGACGGCAACCATGCAACCGCAACTCACTCCAGCACAACAGGAGGAGCAGCAGCTTGCGGCGAGAGACCGGGAATTAAACTTTGACTCCCGCTTTGCGTCGAATCTAGTCTACAAAGGTACAGCTGACCAGACGCCTCAGCACGATCGCTCCGCGGCCTTGGCGGAGAACGAAGGCGCACCCCATACACAACAGAGTGAAAGTTCGCTTTTGACGGTGCCCGATCCGGCCGCAAGCAGCCTGATCGCGCCGCGTGCCGCAGCCGATCCGCCCGCTGCCCAGGCGACCCAAACACCTGCCCAGCGCCGGTCGGAAGTCAATATCGACGCGGCCACGGGACAGCCTTACGTGATCTACGAGGGAACCACGTTGGACACCGTTCTGATGAATCGTCTCGATGGGGATGCCGCCGGGCCGGTCAAAGTACTCGTGTCGAATCCCGTCTACTCACATGATCGGCAGCACGTGCTCATTCCCGACGGAACGATCGTGCTGGGCGAGGCGCGCAAGATCGGCGCTTCCGGCTTCGGCCAGCAGCGCCGCTTGGCGGTCGTCTTTCACAGGTTGATTATGCCCGATGGGTACTCCGTCGATCTCGACCAGTTTCACGGTCTCGACCAGATCGGCGAGGAGGGATTGAAAGACAAGGTCAACAACCACTATATGCAGATATTCGGAACCTCCATCGCGCTGGGCGTGATCGCCGGCGCCGGCGAGATCGAGGAAGGCGGTGGAGTCATTTCGACCAGCGGGTCACAGGCGTTTACAACAGGTGCGGCGTCGAGTGTGTCGCAGTCGGCGTCGACCGCCCTCGACCGCTTCCTGCAGATTCCACCGACAATTACGATCCGCGAGGGCCATCGCGTCAAGGTCTACATCACGCAGGACATGCTGCTGCCTGCGTATGAGAACCACACCATTCCACAG
>JBAUOP010000059.1:0-12369 GCA_049579805.1 Acidobacteriaceae bacterium | reverse complement strand
GCTGCAGAACGTGTCGGCACGGGTGCGCACCGGCGAGCCGATCTCTGTGGCTTTCGAAGCACAGGGCGGCTTTCCGCTGATGTATACGACGACCCTGCTGGCCGGCGAGCGAGCGGGGAATCTGGAAGAGGTGCTGGGACGCTATCTGGCCTTCCAGCGAATTTCGCTGGCGTTCCGGAAGAAGCTGCAGGCCTCGCTGATTTATCCGGCGCTGCTGATCACCCTGGTTTTCGGGATGTTCGTTTTCCTGGTCACGTTCGTGGTGCCGCAATTTGCGAAACTGTACGCGCAGATCGGGACGAAGCTGCCGACACTGACGCTGATGATGCTGGCGCTGGGCAAGGGCGCACAGCACTACATCCTGTATATCCTGCCGGGGCTGGCGCTGATCGTGTTTGGGCTCTGGCGCTGGGGCCACAGCGATGCGGGGGCGGACCGGATCGACCGGATCCGCATTGCCCTGCCCCTGTTCGGGAAGATCTGGCTGAAGTACCAGGTGGCGATGTTTGCGCGCACCCTGTCGACGCTGCTGAGCGGAGGCATTCCGCTGGTGCCGTCGCTGGAGACAGCGGCGCGGTCGATCACGAGCAAACGCATCAGCAAGGCCGTTTTTACTTCGGTCACCGGCGTGCGGGAAGGAAAGGGACTGGCGAAGAGCCTCGAGGCGACGAAGGTTTTCCCGGAGCTTTCCATCGAGATGATCGAGGTGGGCGAGTCGACGGGCGCGCTGCCGCAGATGCTGAACTCGGTCGCCGAGTTTTTCGAGGAAGACGTGCAGACGGCGCTGACCGCGGCTCTGGCGTTGATTGAGCCGGCGATTCTGATGGTGATGGGTGTGGTGGTGGTGGTGATTCTGATCGCGCTGTATCTGCCCATCTTCTCGATGAGCAACGCGGCGAATTTTGGCGGCTGATGCGCTCGAGCGCCTTAGCCTTCGCCCATCGACTCGCCGGCCGCTGGCGACTCGCTCAGGGTGACAGCAAAGAGCAGTTGTAAACAGGTAGTGAACGAGGTTTTGAGTATGGCCCAGGCTCCCCCCATTCCGATTCCGACCGAGCAGGACGAGGCACTGCAGGCTCAGACGCTGGCGCGCCGCTATCGCTGCGAGTTCGTCGATCTGCGGAACTTCCGCATTCAGCACGAGGTGCTGCGGTCGGTTCCCGTGGACATGATGTTCCGCTACAACTTCGTACCGCTGGAGCAACTGGACGAAGAACGCCTGATGATCGCGGTGAGCGATCCCAGCAAGCTGATGATGCTGGACGAAATCAGCGGACTGTTGGGCAAGCGGATCGTGACCCGGGTTGCGACGCTGTCGCAGATCACCGATCTGCTGAAGAAAACCGAGCAGTCGCAGCGTGTTCTGGACGAGGCTTCGGAAGGGCTGACGTTTGACGTACTGTCATCCGAAGACAATCCCGACGAAAACATCTCGATCGAGAAGCTGACCTCGGAAGAGGACATCAGCCCGATCATCCGCCTGGTGGATACGACGATCTTCACGGCGCTGGAACGGCGGGCGTCGGACGTTCACATTGAAACGTACGACGATTCGGTGATTGTGAAGTACCGCATCGACGGCGTGCTGCAGATGGCGTTGGCGCCGATTGCGCGCGAGCATCACACGACGATTCTGTCGCGCATTAAGGTGATGAGCGAGCTGGACATTGCCGAGCGCCGCGTTCCGCAGGACGGGCGCTTCCGAGTGCGGTACAAGGGGCGGCTGATCGACTTTCGCGTGTCGATTATGCCGACGGTGCATGGGGAAAACGCCGTGCTGCGCGTCCTCGACAAGGAATCGATGAGCGAGAAGTTCCGCAAGCTGACCCTCGATGTAGTGGGCTTCGCGGAAGACGATCTGAAGCGGTTCCGGCGCTACATTCGCGAGCCGTACGGCATGGTGCTGGTGACCGGACCGACGGGTTCGGGCAAGACGACGACGCTGTACGCGGCACTGAACGAGATCAAGAGCGACGAAGACAAGATCATCACCATTGAAGACCCGGTCGAATACCAAATACGCGGGATCACGCAGATCCCGGTGAACGAGAAGAAAGGCCTGACCTTCGCCCGCGGGCTGCGGTCGATCCTGCGGCACGATCCGGACAAGATTCTGGTCGGCGAGATCCGCGACCAGGAGACGGCGCAGATCGCCATCAACTCGGCGCTGACGGGTCACCTGGTATTCACGACGGTTCACGCCAACAACGTGGTGGATGTGCTGGGGCGCTTTCTGAACATGGGCGTGGAGGCGTACAACTTTGTCTCGGCGCTGAACTGCATTCTGGCGCAGCGGCTGGTGCGCACCATCTGCGACTACTGCGTGCAGGAGGTGCGGTACGATGACGAGACGCTGACGCAGAGCGGTCTGGAACTGAACGAGTGGCGGGGCTTTCCCTTTCGCGAGGGGCGTGGGTGCATTGAATGCGGGGGAACGGGGTATCGGGGGCGAACGGCGATTCACGAACTGCTGGATTTGACGGACCCCATTCGGGAAATCATTCTGGAAAAGAAACCCAGCTCGGAGGTGCGGAAGCTGGCGCAGCAGGAAGGGATGCACTTCCTGCGGGAAAGTGCGCTGGACCGCGTACGGCGGGGACTGACCACGCTGAAGGAAATCAATAAAGTGACGTTCATTGAGGCTTCGCGCTAGTGGCAGAACGGACGAGTATTCACAAAGCGGGAATTCGCCCCAGGCTGGCGTGCGAAGTTCGCCCGGAAGGCGTCATCGCGGCGCGGGGCTCGACGCATCGCCACAGGGGCGAGACGGTGATGGCCTTTGCCTCGCTGGCCGGAGGCGCGCTGCTGCCGGGACTCAAAGTGCCCAACCTGGCCGATGCAGACGCCGTGACGGCAGCTGTGGAATCGGCATTGGGCGAGGTAAACGCGAAGACCAAAGACCTGACCCTGGTGGTTCCGGACGCCGCCGCACGCGTGCTGTTGCTGGACTTTGACACCCTGCCGGCGAAACGGGCGGAGGCGTTGTCGGTGGTGCGCTTCCGGCTGCGCAAGATGGTGCCCTTCGACGTGGAATCGGCGGCGGTGAGCTACCAGGTGATGGCCGAGCAGGGCGGACAACTGAGCGTTCTGGTGACGGTGATGCCTGGCGAGGTTTTGGCGGAGTACGAAGGAGTGATCCGGAAAGCGGGACATTCCCCGGGAGTGGTGCTTCCCAGCACGCTGGCCTCCTCCGCAGCCATCGAGAGCGGCGAAGCGGCTCTGATCGTGAACCACGCCGGCTCATGCATAACAACAGCGGTGACGCAGGGTAACGAGATGCTGCTGCATCGCCTGATGGAGTTACCGGCCGAGAAACGGGCCCGCGATCAGGAGATGGCACAGGCGGTGATTACAACACTGGCCTGGTATGAAGACACCCTGCGGAGCACGCCGCGGATCCTGCGTTATGCAGGATCGGGCGGAGCGGCGGCGGCCCGAACGGCGCCGTGGGCGGCCATGGTGGAACCTGTCCCGCAGATTGAGGACTTTGCCGGTCCCGAACCGTCATCGACGATGGTAGGTATTCCGGCTGGACTGGCAGCGGGCGTGACGGGAGCACTGGCGGGCTGATGCGCATCTCGGTCAATCTCGCGAGCCATCCATATGTGGAGTTGCGGCCGGTCTACAGACGGCTGCGCACATGGTCGCTGATCCTCATCCTGGTGGGGCTGGCGCTGTGGTTCCTGTACCACAATGAGCGCGGCCAGGCCGAGGAGGCGCAGGCGCGAGTCGCGAACGTAGAGAATCGGGTCCAGCAACTGGAGCAGCGGAGACAGAACTATCAGGCGATGATGCAGCAGCCGAAGAATGCCTCCATTCTTCGCCAGTCGGATTTCCTGAACGGACTGTTCCGGCAGAAGGCGTTTTCGTGGACGGCCACCATGACGGATCTGGAGACGGTGCTGCCGACCGGCGTGCAGGTGCTGAGCCTCGATCCGATTGTCGCGCCCGACGGACACGTAACGATCCGGCTGCGGGTCACGGGCGACCGGGATCGAGCGCTGGACCTGGTGCGCAATCTGGAGAAGTCGCGGCATTTCGCTTCGCCCCGTGTGGCGTCGGAGAGTCTGGCGACCCAGGGCAATCAGGGCGGCGTGCAGAATGCGAGCACCAGTAACCAGGTAAACTTCGACATTTTGGCGGATTACCGGCCGCTGCCCCTTGAATCGGGTGGGAGTCAAAAAGTAGAGACGAAGCCTCCCGAAGAAAAGAAGAGTTCTCACGCGGCGGGCACCCATCATCCTGCCCACAGGAAAGAATCGAAGAAGCCGGCCGCTGCGGTGAATGGGGGAAAGAAGACGCCATGAGACGCCGCGCCCTCTTCACGAAACTGAACGCGCATTTCGCCGTGCTGGGTCTGGTGCTGGCGGCCGACATCTTTCTGGCCGTGAAATTCGGGCTGGCCTGGGAAGCGATTCGCTCCGGTCAGTCCGACGCCTATGTTCAGGAAGAACTGCGCTATGGGCAGCTTGAAGCACAGATGCAGCACCTGAACGGATTGCCGAAGAAGGTGGAGCAGGCGAACGGGGACGCGCAGACGTTCTTCGATGCGCGGATCGCGCCCGATTTCTCGACGATCCTGGCCCAGCTCGGCTCGGTCGCGTCAAAGAACAAGGTTCGGCTGTCGCGAGCAGGGTACAGCCCCGTTCCGTCGATTGACGGGCTGACGGAGGTGGAGATCGACGCCGGACTGAGCGGGCAGTACACGGACCTGATGCACTTCATCAACGATCTGGAACGGGACAAGGATCACGTTTTCTTCATCATCGATGGAGTGACGCTGACCGGACAGCAGGGCGGCCTGGTGAATCTGCGGCTGCGATTGCGGACGTATTTGCGAGCGGGGGCGACCGATCTGCCGCCGGCCCGAGGCAGCAGCGCCGGCCTGGAACCGACGGGCGCCGAGGTCACGCCATGAAGACCGGCCTCGATAACAAGCGGAACGTCACGATTATGGCGATCCTGCTCGTCGTTCTCATCGCCACAAGCGTCTATTTCGTGCGATCGGTCTTCGTCGGCGGGGGCACCACAGCGGTCACACCCGCGCCGGCGGCCTCCGCGCAGCCGGCACCCGGCCCGGGGGGAGAACATGCAGCTCAGAAGATTCCCTCACTCGCGAAGCTCGATCCAACCCTGCATCCGGAAGTGATGGCGGGAGCGGAGTCGCTGGAGTACACCGGCTCAGGCCGGAATATCTTCTCGATGAACTCGGCGCCGGTGAAGATCGAGAAACCGATCGGGCCGGTTCGGCCGACGGAGCAGACGGAGATCGCCAAAGGTCCGCCGCCACCGCCGCCGATCGATCTGAAATTCTTTGGGTACGAGGCAGAAGGGGGCGCGAAGAAGGCCTTTCTGCTGCACAATGACGATGTGTTCATTGCGTCGGAAGGCGACGTGGTGGATCACCACTACAAAATTGTCAAGATCAACCCGCTGTCGATTCAGGTGACGGATCTGCTGTACAACAATACGCAGACGCTGCCTTTGTCGCAGAGCTGAGTTTCCTATGCAGCCTTCCCCCAAGACGTCCCAATGCGATACGGAAGCCGGATTCGTCCTTCTGGCGGCGATTTTTCTTTGCGTCCTGCTGCTGATCAGCGTTGCGATCGCCGCACCGAAAATGGCGCGGTCGATCCAGCGCGACAAGGAGCTGGAGACGATTCACCGTGGCGAGCAGTACCGGCGAGCGATTCAGCTGTACTACCGGAAATTCGGCAATTATCCGACCTCGATCGATCAGCTGGTCGAAACGAACCAGATGCGCTTTCTGCGCAAGAAGTACGCGGATCCGTTGACCGGCAAGGATGACTGGAAGCCTGTCTATTTCGGGCAGGCGCATGTGCGGCCTTTGGGTTTCTTCGGCCAGCCGCTGATGGCGATGGCGGGGCTGACTGGCTCAACGGTCTCCATGTATGCCCCGGTAGCCGTGGCCACCGATGCCAACGGGGTTCCGATCGCGAGCCCTGACGGTTCAGGCGATGCGAGCGCGGCTCAACCGGCAAGCGGCAGCTCCGCGAGCAGCGGGTTTGGGAGCAGCCCGAGTACGCCCGGCACTGGGTTCGGCAGTTCTCCCGGATCGACGTCAGGATCGGGGTCGATGTTCGGCAGTAATCCGTCCTCGCCGATGGGCGGCAGTTCAACCTCCCCGATGGGCGGGAGCACATTCGGCTCGAGCTCCACTTCGCCGGGCACGGGCTTCGGCGCCAGTTCCAGTTCGCCGGGAACGGGCACATCCGCTACGACGTTTGGCGGGGGCGGCCCAATCGTGGGCTTTACGCTGCCTGTGAAGAAGCCCTCGCTGATCGACTACATGAAGCAGACCAGCTACAACCACTGGGAGTTTAATTACGACCCCATGGCGGATCAGGCGCAGGCGATGGCCGGGCTGGGCGGTGGCGCAGGCGCAACGAACCCGAACGGGACGACGACGGGCACGCAGAACGGAAACTCATTTGGCGGCACCACGCAGCAGCCGCCGAACAATGGATCCACACTCATATCACCGGATAGTTCGACGAATTCAACCGACAATTCGACGCCCCAGCCACAGACGACCCAGCCACAATAGACCAGCCACAAATAGAAAAGGCCCGCTGCGGGAGCGGGCCTCTCTCGATACTCATTTCCGAAGCTTAGACCGTAAAGGAAGACCCGCATCCGCAGGTGCTCTTTACCGTGGGGTTGTCGAACTTGAAGCCGGCCGCTTCGAGGGTCTCGACGTAATCGACGACGCAGCCATTCAGATACACGAGAGAGGTTGCGTCGACAAAGACCTTCAGGCCATTAAAGTCGTACACCTTGTCCATCATGCCGGACTGGTTTTCGAACGACATCGAATACTGGAAGCCGGAGCAGCCGCCGCCAACCACACCGATGCGGAGTCCGGCAGGCAGCGGATCCTGGGTCGCCATAATCTCACGCACCTTGTTCACGGCACTGTCGGTGATCCGGACCGGGGTCGTCTTCGGCGCGGGAACAACTTCGGGCGTCGCAGTAGTTGTGGAAACGGTGGAAGTAGCCATAGGCTGCAATCTCCTGGGGACAACATCTCTGCCCTGAGTGTACCGCAGGCGGCAGGCAGAGCACATCCCGTTCAGTTAGATGTGCCGAGAGCACCCTGAGTCGCACGGTTTGCAAGTTGAATGGAGAATTCAGTTTCCCGGTGAAGGGTCGAATTCAGGCAACTCCTGATAGCTGACAAAGGCCAGGTGATGGCTGTCCGGCGCCCAGGAGGAGACGTTCATGGTGCCGGAACCGCCGGTGAGATGCACGAGGACCCGGATGCTGCCATTTTCCAGCGACAGCAGACGCAGGGCGATGGGCCGGTTGACGGGGTGACCCGCCGTGCCTGGCTCATAGCTGATGAAAACGACGGATTTTCCATCGGGGGAAACGTGGGGTGTCCAGTTGACGAAGGCGTCGTCGGTCATCGGCTCGGCGCCGCTGCCGTCGGGATGCATGCGCCAGATCTGCATGCTGCCGCCACGGTCCGAGTTGAAGTAGATCCACTTGCCATCCGGGGAGGCGTCGGGATCGTCGCTGATGCCGGTTCCGGTGGTGAGGGCGCGCTCCGGCCCACCGCTGGCCGCTATGGCGTGGATGTTGCTGGCACCGTGATCGGGACGGGTGAAGATGATGGTTTTGCCGTCCGCCGACCAGCTGTGGAAGTACGAATTGGGATGCTCGGTCACGAGGCGCGGCGTGCCGCCGGTGGCGGGAACGATGTAGACGCGCGATTCAGGCTTGCCCGGCGTACTGCAGGTGATGGCCAGCCACTGGCCGTCGGGCGACAGGCCATGGCTGCCGTTGCAGCGGGTCGCGTTGCCGATGTTGAGGGGCTGCGGGGTCCCGCCTTCCGCGGGAAGAGTCATGATTTTACCGCCCTCGTCGAAGATCAGCGTTTTGCCGTCGCGAGACCAGTTGGGCGCCTCAAAGTGTGCCGGCGCGGAGTAGACAGCGATGGCACGGGCGAAATCATTGTCCGTGTTTACGGTCTGCAAGGTGCTGTTCAGGGTGAGGGTTGCCGGAAGGGGCTGGGGCTTCTCGATGGTTACGTGGGAGAAGACGGCCTTTTCGACCCGAGTGGGATCGTGTGAGCAGACGCCGATGCCCAGGTAAAACGGCTCCTGCAGATGAAGCTGGATGGACGCGCCGACCGGGTGCAGAGGCTCGCCGTCCATGCTCAGTTCCATGGTGAAGGTGTCGCCGCGCTTGATCAGGCGCAGCCGCCGTGGCGCTTTCTCGACGGGCAGCTCAATGTCGTCGGTGGTCGCGTCCTCCGCCCGGCGATACTGCAGACCCATCAGACCCACGCCGTGCTGCGCCGCATCCACATAGGGGCTGCCGGGAGTGAGGTTCTGGCGAAAGATCAGAATGGCTTTGCGATGCGGATTGTGTTCGCCGGTCGTGACGGGAAAACTGATGTCGGCCGTGAGAACCGCATCCCCGGACATTTTCTTCCATAAGAAGTGAAAGGCATCCGTTGTCGACCAGAGATTGGCGCCTGCGGCCGTTAGGGTGTAGGTACCCATGGCTGAGTCGTAGCTTCCTGTTCCGGAAGGCGTAACCGAGCCAACATCCGACTGGCCCTCGAACAGTCCGATTGGCGAGTTTGCGCGCTGCGATGCAGGCGCAACGGCCTGCAGAAGCGCCACACAGGCGCAGGGGATGAGGATCGAGCGAAAGAGCCGACGCGCAGTCATGATGGCCACTATATACCCCGTGTTTCTTTGGGTTTGGCCCAAAAGGGTGATCGTCGGAGCGCGCCGGGGCCGATACCATCAATGGCAATTATGGCCTCCGCAACGCTGCATTCTCCGGTCGAGGCATCTGTCCTCGCGAAATCGGAAAAGACGCTGCCGTACTACGTACTTTTCTTCATCTCCGGATTCCCGGCGCTGCTCTACCAAATTGTGTGGCAGCGGGCTCTCTTCACGATTTATGGCGTGAACGTCCAGTCTGTCACGGTCATCGTGACCGTCTTTATGCTCGGCCTGGGCCTGGGCAGCCTCGCCGGAGGCCGACTGTCGACGCTGCGGGGCATTCCCGCGCTGCGGGCGTTCGGAGCCATCGAGTTCTCGATCGGCGTCTTCGGTATCCTCTCGCTGCCCCTGTTTCACGCGGTGGCGCGGTTCACGGCAGGCGCTTCCACGGTGGCCACGGGAGGAATCTCCTTCCTACTGCTCCTCATCCCCACGCTGCTGATGGGCAGTACGCTCCCCTTGCTGGTGGAGCATCTGGTGCGCCGTTCCGCCAATGTTGGGGAGTCGGTCGGGTCTCTTTATGCAGTGAATACCGCGGGATCGGCGTTCGCCTGCCTTCTGGCTGCGCTGTTTCTCATGCGCCTTCTGGGCGAGTCGGGAACGGTGTGGCTGGCCGCTTCGTTCAACATTCTCGTGGGGACGACCGCGCTGTTGTTGTCCCGCCGGGCGATGCCCCACGAGCCCTGGCGCCCGCAGGTGCAGGCGGTGGCTCCGGAACGAGCCCGGACCATCCCGCTGCGTACCGGGATGCTGCTCGCCGGAGTGACCGGATTCATCGCGCTGGCTTTTGAGATTCTCTGGTATCGCCTTTATTCCTTCGCATCCGGCGGCTCCTCAGCCAGCTTTGCGAAATTGCTGGCTTTCTATCTGTTCGGAATCGCATACGGCTCGGTGGCCGTCCACGATATCTGCAGAAAGCGGCTCCAGGACGATCTGCCGCGCACACTGCGGATCGGATCGCTGGTCGTTATGGCAGGAACGATCACCGCGTTTCTGGTGGGTCCGCTCATGTCTGTGGCCGTTCGGGTGGTGCTGCCCGACGTGACTCTGGCTCTGATCGCGGTCGCTGCCGCACTCCTTGGGGCAGCCTTTCCCCTCCTGTCACATGCCTCCATTGGACCGCATGAGCAGGCCGGCAAAAGCCTCGGCTATCTCTACCTGAGCAATATCATCGGTTCGGCTCTGGGCAGCTTTCTGATCGGGTTTGTCGTGCTGGACCACTGGTCTACCGGCACCGTTTCCCTGCTGCTCCTGGGGCTAGGCCTGGTGGCGGCCGCGGTTCTGGCGTGGATGGCGCGCCCGGCGACACCCCGCATGGCCCTCGGGTTCGGCCTGGCCCTGGGCCTGGCGCTCACCATTTTCAGCCCGCGGCTCTTCTTCCGGATGTACGAGCGATTGCTCTATGGCCGGGTGCAGCATGGAAACGTGCACTTCATCAGCCTGATCGAGAACCGGAGCGGCGTTATCGCCGTGGATTCACTCCAAACGGTCTATGGCAATGGTGTCTACGACGGCCACTTCAACCTCGATCCGATCCACGACACCAACGGGGTCTTTCGCCCTTACGTGGCGGAGTCGCTGCCTGCCAATCCCAAAGAGGTGCTCATGATCGGGCTTTCGTCCGGCTCATGGGCGCAGATTGTGGCCAGCGATCCGCGCGTTCAGCACCTGACGGTCGTGGAGATCAACCCCGGCTATCTGCCACTGATCCGGGAGCATCCTGAGGTCGCCAGCCTGTTGCACAACCCGAAGGTGCAGATCGTGATCGACGATGGGCGCCGCTGGCTGGTGAGCCATCCGGACATAAAGTTCGACTACATGGTGATGAATACAACGCAGCATTGGCGTGCGAATGCCACCAATCTCCTCTCCGTGGAATTCCTGGAGCTGATCCGGCAACATATGAATCCCGGCGGCGTCGCCTTCTACAACACCACGGATTCGCCCGAAGTGCAGGCCACTGGCGCGCGGACCTTTCCTTATGTTTTGCGCATTTCCAACCATCTCGCGGTGAGCGACAGCCCCGTGGTGCTGGATCGGGGGCGTCTGCGGACGCTGCTCGAAAATTACCGGGTCGACGGCCGCCCGGTCTTCGACTTATCCAGGCCCGAAGACCGCGCACGGCTGGAGGAACTGGTCGCGATTCCCGAGCAGGCGGAGACGCATGGACGGAGCCTCGATCGTACCATCGAAACGCGCGCCAGCCTGATGGCGCGGCTGCAGCATGCGCGGACGGTGACCGACGACAACATGGCCGCGGAATGGCAGTGACGGGAAACTGAAGTGACGGGAGGGGAGACATGGTGCGCCCGGAGAGATTCGAACTCCCGACCTGATGCTCCGGAGGCATCCGCTCTATCCAGCTGAGCTACGGGCGCGTTCTCCCAGAATACTACGACACGGCTGCAGAAATAGCGGAGCGGGCGGCCTCCGCCACGGCCGCGATGTGGTCCGGACCGGTGCGGCAGCATCCTCCAACCGCCTGAGCGCCGGCCGCAAACCACGATCGAGCCATCGTTCCAAAGCCCAAAGTGTTGTTCTCGCCGTGCCAGCTGCGCGTGGCCGCATCCCAGACCTCTCCGGAATTGGGATAGACGATGACCGGCGTCTGTCCGTGGGCGCCGCGCTGCGCCGCAGCCAGGAGCGGCAGGATGAGATGGGGCGCGGTACAGTTGATCCCAATCGCGACGATCTGAGGCACCTCCGACAACATCTCTGCACAAGCCTGCATCAGCTCACCGTGGGCGACGTGCACGGCGTCGCGACAGGTAAAAGAAATCCACGCAGCTATCTGCGGGAACTGCGCGAGCGCGCGAACCATCGCCTTCGCTTCGGGGAGCGAGGGAACCGTTTCGAAAGCGATAAGATCGGCGCTGGTCTCTGCCATCACCTTCAGGCGCTCAGCGTGAAAGGCGGCCAGCGCATCCTCATCGATGTCGTAGCGGCCGTGGTACTCGGCTCCGTTATGGAGCGCAGCTCCGTAAGGCCCCAGAGAAGCAGCGATCCAGACGCGGCGCGGGTTCTCACGCGCATACTGCGCCCGCGCCTCCTCCGCAATCGTCACCGACTGAAGCAGGGCGCGTTCGGCGGCGGTCGCGGCATCCGGCGCGTTCAGCCCGAGGTCGCTATAGCCCATGGCCGAAATCTGGTAACTTGCCGTCGCGATGCAGTCCGCGCCGGCCCGCAAATAATCCAGGTGGACTGCGGTCAAAGCAGCCGGGGAACGATCAAGCCCATGTGCTGACCAGAGAGGACCGGTGATGTCGCAGCCGCGCCGCGCCAGTTCCGTGGCGAGGCCGCCATCGAGCACTCGAATGGCAGAGAAGTCGATCGAGGGGCGCGGAGTCATATTGACCCAGACAACGGGATCTAAACAACAGGGCCGGAACGCGTCCGGCCCTAGTCAGCTACTCTACGCCGACGACAGAACTGGGGAAGACTGCTTTACCAGGGGAGGGCTACAGACTGCTGCCGATCGAGTTGAACTCACTGGAGATGGAATTGCTGAGAGAGCCCATCGCAACGATGGCTCCGAGAGCAATCAAGGCGGCAATCAACGCATATTCAATCAGGTCCTGACCGGACTCTTCCTGCATGAGGCCCATAA
>JBAUOP010000058.1:0-2565 GCA_049579805.1 Acidobacteriaceae bacterium | reverse complement strand
GGCGGTCGCGGCAGAACCCGGGCGCCGCCGTGGCGTTGCTGGCGGCGTCCGCGGTCATGGCGGAGACCATTCCACCCTGCATCAATCTGATCATCCTCGGCTTCGTCGCCAATCTCTCGATCGGCGGGCTGTTCATGGCGGGACTGGCGCCGGCCGGCCTGATGGCGCTCGTGCTGATCGGCGCCGTGATTTTGCTTGGCGGCGGCGCCCCGGCCGCGGACGAAGGTCTGTTGACCAGGGCGTCGCTCGCGCAACTGTGGCGCGGCGCGATCGTCACGCTCGGACTGCTGCTGATCATTTTCGCCGGGTTCAGGTTCGGAATCGCCACCGCGACCGAAATCTCCGCCTTCGCCGCGCTCTACGCGCTGATCGTCGGGGGCCTCGCGTTCCGCGAGCTTGGACCGCGCGCCGCGGCGCGAAGCTTCATCAACGCGGCGACCCGCTCGGGGCTTGTGCTGTTCATCGTCGCCGCGGCCCAATCGCTCGCCTTCGTGTTGACTCTGCAACAGTTTCCCCATGCCGTGGCGCAAGCGATGGTCGCCCTGTCGCAGAACGCCGGGGCATGGCCGTTCCTGCTTCTGTCCATCCTCATCCTGATTGTCATGGGCTCCATTCTGGAGGGGGCCACGGCGCTCATTATCTTCGGCCCGCTCTTGATCCCGGTCGCAGCCCAGATCGGAATCAGCGGACTGCACTTTGGCGTGGTTCTCGTAATCGCCATGGGAATCGGGTTGTTCGCCCCGCCGCTCGGCCTTGGACTTTATGGCGCATGCCTGATCGGCGGCGTTCCGATCGAGTCGACGGTGAGGCCGATGCTGGGCTATCTCGGCCTGCTTCTGCTGTGCCTCCTCGTCATCGCGTTCGTCCCCGGCCTGACGCTTTGGCTGCCGCATCGGCTCGGCTACCAGTAGGCGCCAGGCGGCCAGGCCTCTCGCGGCGGCGGACACTCGCCTGAACCTGTCCGGCTTGACGGCGCGACGCCGCAAGCTATCGTCCGTCGACGCTGCCGCCATCGCGAGCCTTCAAGCGAGGCGTTACCCGCCAAATCAACAGCTGACCTCCCCTCCCCTTCCCGTTCGAGACCCTTGAATCATGCCGCATTTGTTCAGCAAGCTTCGCATGCGCGACGTTGACTTCGCCAACCGGATCGGCGTTTCGCCGATGTGCCAATATTCTTGCGTTGACGGTTACGCGAACGATTGGCATTTCGCCCATCTCGCTTCGCGCGCGATCGGCGGCGCGGCGCTGGTGTTCACCGAGGCCGCCGCGGTCACCCCCGAGGGCCGGATTTCGCCCCAGGATCTCGGCGCCTGGAGCGAAAGGCATTTCGAGCCGCTCGAGCGGATTGCGCGTTTCATCGATTCGCAAGGCGCCCGCGCCGGCATTCAACTCGCGCAGGCCGGACGAAAGGGCAGCACGTATCGCCCCGGCGCCGGACACGGCGCGATTCCCGAAGCCGCCGGCGGCTGGCGTCCGGTCGCGCCGAGCGCGATTGCGTTCAGCGACAGCTACGCCAGGCCGGACGAACTGACTTTGGACGAGATCAAGGCGTTGCAGACCGCATTCGCGATCGCGGCTGAACGCGCGGCGGCCGCCGGTTTCGCGGTGATCGAGATCCACGGCGCCCATGGCTATTTGATTCACGAGTTTCTGTCGCCGTTGAGCAATCGCCGCACTGACTCCTACGGCGGCTCATTCGACAACCGAACGCGGTTTATCCGCGAATGCGTCGCGGCGGTGCGACGCGTGGCGCCCGAGCGCTGTCCGCTCTTCGTGCGAATCTCGTCGACGGACTGGGTTGAAGGCGGATGGGACATCGATCAATCGGTCGAACTCGCGCGCCTCCTGCTGGCTCTCGGGGTCGATGTGATCGATTGCTCCTCGGGCGGCAACCTCGAGAAGGCGGAGATTCCTGTCGGACCCGGATATCAGACGCCCTTCGCCGAGCGGATTCGGCGTGAGGCGAATATCGCCACCGCCGCGGTCGGCATGATCACCGCGCCGGCTCAAGCCGACCAGATCATCCGCAACGATCAGGCGGATATCGTGCTCATCGCGCGGGAGATGCTGCGCGACCCCTACTGGCCGCTGCACGCGGCGCAAGAACTCGGGCAGGTCGCGCCGTGGCCCAGGCAATATCTGCGCGCGGCGCCAAGCGGGACGCCCGAACGCATGGCCGCGTCCGTTCCGGCTGATCGGGTCAGGCAGACCGCCAATTCGTGAAAAAAACGGGCGCGGATCCGCTTGGCGGAGCGCTCCTCCTCGCGATAGGCTGACGGGGAGCCCGATCCAGGGCGCGGTTTGGGGAAGTGACATGCGTAACTCGTTCGTTTCCTGGGCGACGGCCGCGGCGATCGTCCTTGGGGTCCCAGTCGTCGCTACGACTGCGGCGAACGCCGAAAGCGTCATGAGACTGTGCGCGACCCAATGGAAAGAGGCGAAGGCGGCGGGAACGACCGGCGGCCAGACCTGGCCGCAGTTTCTCGCGCAATGCCGTGCGAGCCGCACAGCCGCCGCGTCGCCCTCGGACGGTTTCGCGCCGGCGCCGGCCCCAGCGCCTGCGTC
>JBAUOP010000057.1:0-202863 GCA_049579805.1 Acidobacteriaceae bacterium | reverse complement strand
TCAGCCGCCGCTGCCGCACCTCGGCCACACCGGAAGATGTCCTCACCGGGCCAGGTTACTGCCACCCCGATCTGAGAGCCAGGAAATTCCGGGAACAGGAATCAGACTTATAACACAGTAGTACTAGCGTTCGCCCCATTTCAGTTTGGCACGCAGCACATCAAAGAAACTGTTGCCTTCGAGGCGCACCAGCCTGACCGAGAAGTCGGAGCGGCGGCAGCGAAGCTCGTCTCCGAGCCGAACCTGAATGGCTTCCTGGCCGTCCACGGTCAGGAATGTCTGATCCGGAACGCCCTCGACACGCACCTGGATGCGCGCGTCGCCGGGAACCACGATGGGCCGCAGCGTGAGCTGATGAGGGCAGATCGGCGTTACCACCAGCACATCGACGCCAGGAACGAGGACGGGCCCCCCGGCAGCGAGGGAGTAAGCGGTAGAACCGGTCGGGGTGGCCACGATGACGCCGTCGGCGCGGAAGGAAGCGGCGAGCCGCTCGTTCACCTTCACCTGAAAGTTGCCCATCCGGGCGATGGCTCCCTTGGCGATGACAACGTCATTCAGAGCCTCGTGTTCACAGTATTTCTTTTCGTCGCGCCACAGCTCGCTGTGCAGCATGGCCCTGGATTCAAGGGCGCAGCCGTCTTTCCCCCAGGCTTCCAGATGAGAGTAAATATCTGCGAGCGGGACTTCGGTGAGAAAGCCCAGCGCCCCCAGATTGACACTCAGGATGGGAACACCACTGCGGGCAAAGACGCGCGCCGCCGCCAGCAGGGTCCCGTCGCCACCCAGCACAATCACCAGGTCGGGATTCAGCGAGGGGAGCTCGGGGCGAGGAGAGACATGCCCGTCCATGACATAGTTCGCGCTGACGGGATCGAGCAGGGGTTCATAGCCGTGAGCCCTGAGCCAGAGAATGAGTTCCGGCATCAGTTGGCGCAGTTCTTCCTTCTGCGGCTTGGAGATGATGGCGACCCTCGGCATGAGGTTCAGTGTACCGCCAGCAGGGGCTGCGGCATTCCAGGCGCGGATCGGGCATGAGGCAACGGCCGGCAGGACGCCGGCCGTTGGTGAGGATCGGGCTGAATTCTAGGTGGTGGAGCGGCTCTGCACCGCCAGGAAGATCGGCGGAACAGGGTTGCCGGAACCGTCCACGAGCTTGGGATTGATCGTGCCTGTATCGGTGAGCGAGGTTGTGTCCACCATGTGGACGAGATTGTCGCCGCTGGTGCTCACGAAGAAGATCGAGCCATCGGGGCTGAAGATGCCGGCCAGCGGCGACTGCGGCGCCGCGTAATTCGTCACAGTGGAGAGCTGAATGGGCGTCCCCAGGGTGCCGAAGGCGCCGTTTGAAGCTGACGGCTGATAGTACGGCAGCAGGCCGGTCCCACCCGTGCCGGCAGAGGGATTGGCAAAGCTCGCGGCAAAGCCGTTGTAGTTATAAGTGACGAAGGCCACGCTGGAATCGGGCGAAGACACCACCTGATCGATCTCCGCCGGGGAAACAGCAAGAGTTCCGGTGTTCGCGGTCGTATTCAGGGTGAGCGGAGCGGGGCCGTTGTAGGCGGGACATGCGTTGATGGGCACACCGGGCGTGGTTTTCCCCGCGTCCTGAAAAAGCCAGGTATCGGAGAAGGTGCTCCCGCTCGCGCCCAGAACGTGATTGCCGTCCGCGGTGGCGCTTAGCTGCGCTGTGGCAACGCCGACATCGCCTGCGGGCGGGAAATACGGGGGGGTGGCGGTCGCGCTGGGGCAATAGCTGTAGGCGGCGGTTGCGGTCGAGCCTGAGATCAAGGCAGCCACCTGAGGAACCGTGATGGTCTGGGTGGGTCCGCAGAAGGGATCGAATAAGGAGTTATAAGCCGGCACGGCGGCGCTCCCGCTGGCTTCCAGAGGGCAGCTCCAGGTGGTAGTCGCCTGATTGGCAAGGGGGTACTCGGACCATCCGGTACTGGCGCTGTAGACAAATAGCGCATAACTGCTTTTGGCCGGATCGTAGCCGGTGATGTAAACCGTGCTGCCATCGGTAGAGTACTGGGCGTGGTTGGCAAGGCCGCCGATGCTGGAGACCGCTCCCGAGGAGACGGTATAGAGGTAAATCACCTGGCGGAGCTGGTCGTTGACGACAACCGTGGATCCGGTGGGCGAGACGGCCACGACGACGCCGGGAACGGCGGGGACTTCCTTGCTAAGAGCATTCGCATCGGTGCCGTAGATCATCAACTCGTGATAGCTGCCGAAGAACAGCGAATCGCCGGCCTGGTCCGCGATCATGGAGTTGGGCGTGTACGGCATGCGGACAGGGGAAGCCGCACCGCCGGTCTCCAGGTCCACCTCGGAGAAGTAGGGCGACTGCGAGGAGGCCATCCAGATCCGGTTGCTGCTCCGGCCAGGCGAATTGATAGAGACGGTGTTGCCGGCTACAGGCATGCCGTTGCCGAGAGTTCCAATGAGGTTGACGGGGGCCGGGTTACAGCTGGGCGGCTGACAAACGGCGGTCACTGTCGCATGGCTGGGAAACGTGGCCGTCACCAGGCCGGTACTGCTGACGCTGAGATTCTGGGGCTCCGTAGACGAGTAGGTAAGCGGGAGACCCGTGATCGCGGTCAAGTTGGTATCTGTCACGTTCGAGACGACCGTCTGGGGCGAACTGGTCGTGACGGTGCCGGAGGTGCCGCCGTTGAGGGACAGCGCAATCCTCTGAGGAGGACACGTGGAGAAGAAGCCCGCGGCCGATGTGACCTCAGAGTTTGAGGCATTGATCACCGTCGATCCGGGCAGATTGGCGGTGGCGATTCCGTTGGGGTTCGGATTCGACGTCGTGGTCGTGGCGGAGCCGGTATTGTCGATGGTTACCACGCTAGGGGTGACGGCGGCATAGGCGATGGTGCCGACATTCGCGCTGGGACTGGTGCACGCCGGAACCGTGGCGGGACATGCGGTGCCATTCTGCAATGTCGATCCGGTCGGACAGCAGAGGATCGCTCCCCCCGGGCCGCTCACCGTTGTTTCCGACAGGAAAGACGTGGTGAGCGTCTGCCCCTGGGAATAACACGCGGTCTGGGTGGGAATGGTAATCGACGTGATGGGCGGGTGCACGTACACGTTGACGGGATTGCTGGTAGCGCCTCCCCCCTCAGCGTTCACCTGAACCGTTCCGCACGTGGATCCAGTGCAGCCGGAGAAAGCGGAAAGGGAAGCGCCGGCAGGCGGGGTGCAGATGGTGAAATTGGGAACGCCGCCGGGGCTGTTGCGGTTCCATGTCCCGCCGCAGAGTTGGCCACTCGGGGAGATGTCCGCCAACTGCAGGTTCTTGCTGCCGTAGATCCACTTGCTCACCGATTCGGACTGATTGTTGCAGTTATAGGCCTGCGGCGTACCGAGGGAGGCCGTCTGCCCCCATGCAAGAGAGAGGCCGGTGGTCTCCGGCTGCAGGGTGACATAGACGACCTGGGTGGTGAGAACCCCGTAAGCGTGACCATTCTTGATGCAGTAATTGTCGGGATTATGGCCACAGCCCGAGATGGAAAGCCCAACCGGAACCGAACACGCAAAGAGCACTAGAAAAGCAACGAACCGCCGCATGAAACCTCCCCGTCTGGGCGATCGGGTCACTCAGACGGTCAAAACACCAGAAAGAACCGGGTGCGATTCAGAATAACAAACGAAAGGGTGCGCAGCCCAGCCGTCACCGGGCCGTCAGCGGAGCTCGGCAGGGCAATTGTGGGCGGCCGGAGGGGTTGGGAGCCCAAGCCGGCCCGGGTCTACGGCATGTATTTCTGGAACCAGCCGAGGGCCCGCTCCAGGACGTCGATGCGGTGGGCGGGGTTCACGAATCCGTGACCTTCATTGGGGTAGACAACCAACTCAGTAGGGAC
This sequence comes from Acidobacteriaceae bacterium, assembly GCA_049579805.1. GTDB lineage: Bacteria > Acidobacteriota > Terriglobia > Terriglobales > Acidobacteriaceae > Palsa-343. The sequence continues at coordinate 198,988 of JBAUOP010000057.1, read as the reverse complement.
GCCCAGATCGCGCAGGGCGTGCCAGAATTCGAAGGACTGAGGCGCCGGGCATTCTCCGTCGCGGTCGCCCACGACGATGAGGGTCGGCGTCCGCACATTTTTGATGAAGTTGATCGCTGAACTCCTGGCGTAGACCGCCGGATCGTCGTAGACCGAGGTCCCGAAGAAGGGAATCATCCACTGGTCAATGGAGTTCTCGCCGTAGTAGCTGAGCCAGTCGGAAAGTCCGGCGCCCGATACCGCGGCCGCAAAGCGGTGAGTCTGGGTGACGCCGAACATGGTCATGAAGCCGCCGTAGCTCCAGCCGGTGAGGCCGAGGCGGTGATCGTCGATCGGATATTTCTTCTCGACAGCATCCACGCCGGTCAGGATGTCACGAAAATCGCCGTAGCCGAAGTCTTTGCGATTCGCCTGGGTGAACTTCTCGCCCTGGCCATAGGAGCCGCGGGGGTTGGGCATCAGCACGAAATAATCGAGCGCGGAGAAAGGGACGGAACCGTAGCCCGCGCCAGGCCAGCGGGGAACGACGGCGGAGGAGGGTCCTCCGTGCACATAGACGATGAGCGGGTACTTCTTCGCCGGATCGTAGTGGGCGGGAAGCAGCAGCCAGCCCTGCACATGGAAGCCGTCGTTGTCCCACTCCACGGATTCCGATTTGCCCCACAGGGGCCTGGCCGCGTCGTTGACATGGGTGATCTGCTGCAGGTCCATCAGGTCGCCTGCCCAAACCTCGGGCGGATTCTCAAACGAAGAGCGAATGAGGGCGACTTTGTTGTTCTCGACGGAAACTCGCATCATCAGCCCCCCCGCACCGACGGAGTCAGGCAGCGTGAGGCTATAGTCAGGGGAATCCTCGTAGGTCTGGATGTTGTAGACGAACAGGTGCGAGGAACCGCCCTGGACTTCGGCGACCCCCATCTGCTCGTTATCGAGCCATTTGAACCAGGCGGGGGTGGCACGGCGGTCGGGAGTCACGTCTTCCGGCTGGCCGCCGGTGGCCGGCATCACGTAAATATCGCCGCCAGTCGCGCCCTGGTCCGACATGAGGCCGCCGATGAAGGCGATGCGCTGGCCATCGGGGGACCAGCGGGGCACCGCGATCTGGAGGCCGTGGAGGGACCCGGTAACGGTTTGCGGATCGAGGATCGCGGTGGGCTGCTGGTCCGGCGCCTGGGTGTAGAGTTTGGCGATCCACCAGTTGTTCTCGCCGGGCGGGGCGGCGGCGACATAAACGAGCCGCAAGGAATCGGGCGACCAGTCAAATTCGAAGACGTGCAGATGCGGCGGCGTGATCTGGGTGAGCTGTCCGGTGGCCACGTCAACATTGGCGACGCGCTGCACCTCCAGACCCTGGACGCCAATCACGCCTGAAGGCGGCTTTTCCGCAGCCAGCGCCCCGGAGGGCCGGGTGGCTCCCTCCACATAGAGGAACGTCAGGTGTTTGCCGTCGGGTGACCACTGCATCTCTTTGGCGTAGCCGTTGAGCTGCACCAACTGGTGCGGCGCGGAGGAGCCGGAGGCATCCGCCAGGTAGATGGCCGTTTTGTGCTCGACATTGCAATTCGAGAAAAACGCCAGCTTCTGCGAATCGGGCGAAAAGACCGCGTCGCTCTCCTGCCCATGATCGCCGGACGCGCAGGCGGTGACCTGACGAGCCGCCGAGGGATGATCGAGCGGGGCGACTTCAATGTCCGACCCGCCATGACCGGCGATATCCCATTCAATGAGGTTGGCATCCGGCGAGAGCGCCGTTTCCCGAATCATTTTGACCTGCCCGAGGAAGTTGACGAGCTGCGTGATGCGGGGGTCGTGCACGGGAGCCGCGGGCGCGCTCTGGGCGGGGGCGGAGACAACGCAGAACACAGAGAGGATCGCCAAAACAGAGAAGCAGGAGGGGTGTTTCGTCATGGGCGTCTTTATATCAGGTTCCCGTCGTGAAGCGCGATGCAGTCGAAGCGCCGGTATGATGCGGGTATGCACTCCATCCGGGCGGCACAGTGGGAAGCCACGAACGATGCGGATCTGTGCCGGACGCTGATGCGCGAGTATGCTGCGTACCTGAACTCCTCCGTCGGCGGGGAGCACATCTGCGTGGAGAGCCTGGAGAAAGAACTAGCGGAGTTACCAGGCGCGTATGCCGAGCCGGGCGGAACGGTGCTGCTGGGATTCGTGGAGGATGAAGCGGCAGGGTGTGTCGCGCTGAAGCCGCTGAGGATTCCCAGCCGCCCGCCGGAGGAGCGTGCCTGCGAGATGAAGCGGCTTTGGGTAAGGCCCGGACAGCAGGGCACGGGGCTGGGACGGCAGCTCGCCGAGGCGGTTATAGAGGCCGCACGCGCACGCGGCTATCACGCGATGGTTCTGGACACAATGCCGGCGAGCATGCAGGCCGCATATGGCCTCTATCGGTCGATGGGATTTGCTCCGGTCGAGCGATACAACCAGAATCCGGTGCTGCGGCAGGCCGAGGCGCTGGAAATCGCCTGGCTGCGAAAGGAGCTGTGAATGGGCGTGCCTCTGCCGGTCATTCAACCCTCCCGCCGACGCCATGAGCAGTTCGAGGCGGCACGCGAACTGGAGGCAAGGCTGCGTGCCACCGTGCGCGGCGAAGTCCGCTTCGATGCAGCCTCGCGCGCGCTTTATGCGACGGACGCTTCGAATTACCGGCAGACGCCGATTGGAGTGGTGATTCCGCACGATGCGGCCGATGTCGAAGCGGCCCTCGCCGCCTGCCGCGCACTGGATGCGGCCGTCTTGCCACGCGGCGCCGGCACCAGCCTGGCCGGCCAATGCTGCAACGTTGCGGTGGTGCTGGACTTCTCGAAAACTATGCGCCGGCTGGTGGCGCTGGACCCGGAGCGGAAGACTGCGGTGGTAGAGCCAGGCATCGTGCTGGACAGGGTGCGCGAGGCGGCGGAGCTGCACCACCTGACGTTCGCTCCGGATCCTGCGACGCACAGCCGGTGCACGATTGGCGGCATGATCGGCAACAACTCCTGCGGAACCCACAGCGTGATGGGCGGCCTGACCGCCAACAACATTCGCTCGCTCAATGTGGTGCTGTACGACGGCACGCGGATGACGGTGGGCGCGACGACAGAAGAACAGGTAGAGGCGACCATCGCGCGGGGCGGACGCGCGGGGCAGATTTACGCGGGGATGCGCCGGATTCGCGATCGCTATGCGGAGGAGATTCGGCGCGGCTTCCCGCAGATTCCGCGGCGGGTCTCCGGCTACAATCTGGACGAACTGCTGCCGGAGCGTGGATTCCAGGTGGCGCGCGCGCTGGTGGGCGCCGAGGGCACGCTGGCCACGGTGGTGCGCGCGACGCTGGACCTGATGCATAGTCCGCCATGCCGACGCCTGGCGGTGCTGGGCTTCCCGGATGCGTTTTTGGCCGCCGATGCTGTGCCTGAGGTGATCCGGCACGAGCCGATCGGGCTGGAAGGCATCGACGCCATGTTGCTGGATTTTATGCAGCGAAAGCATCTGGCGGAGGAAGAAGTGAAGCTGCTGCCACCCGGCGGAGCATTTCTGCTGGCGGAATTTGGCGCGGAGAGCGATGCGGAGGCCGAGGCGAAAGCGCGCGAGCTGATCGCTGCGGCGTCGAAGCTGCCGGGATCGCCGGTGGGGCGACTTTGCTCGACGGAGGAAGCCGTGCGCATCTGGCGTGTGCGGGAGTCGGCGCTGGGTGCGACGGTCTTTGTTCCCGGCGAGCCGCATGGATGGGAGGGTTGGGAAGATGCGGCGGTACCGCCGGAACGACTGGGCTCGTACCTGCGCCAGCTCTTCGCGCTAATGGCGGAGTACGGCTATCGCAGCCCGATGTACGGTCACTTCGGCCAGGGATGCGTGCATACGCGCATCAATTTCGATCTGGAGAGCGAAGCCGGCATTCGCAAGTTCCGGGAGTTCCTCGACCGCGCGACCGATATCGTGATCGCGCACGGGGGCTCCATTTCCGGTGAGCACGGCGATGGGCAGGCGCGCGGGGCGCTGCTGCCGAAGATGTTCGGGCCAGAGCTGATGCAGGCCTTCCGCGAGTTCAAGGCACTCTGGGATCCGGACAACCGGATGAACCCCGACAAGATGATCGCTCCGGAGGCTGTGTATCAGCCGGAGGATAATTTGCGCCTGGGGGCCGGGTATGAGTCTAAGCGGCCGGAGACCTTCTTTCAGTTCCCGGGCGACCACGGCTCGTTCCATGAGGCGACCCTGCGCTGCGTGGGTGTGGGGGCGTGCCGCAAGGAGAGCGGTGGCACGATGTGCCCCAGCTACATGGCTACGCGCGAAGAGCGCCACTCCACGCGCGGCCGGGCCCACCTGCTGTGGGAGCTGATGCAGGGCAAGGTGCTCGATCCCGACTGGCACAACGAGGGCGTGCGTGAGGCACTGGATCTGTGCCTGTCATGCAAAGCCTGCAAGAGCGAGTGCCCGGTGAATGTGGACGTCGCGACGTATAAGGCCGAGTTCCTCGCTCACTACTATGGGGAGCAAATCCGGCCGCTGCATCACTATGCGTTTGGGTTCATGGATCGGCTGGCGCGGGCGGCATCGCTGATTCCCGGCGTCACCCCGGGTCTGGCGAATCTGCCGCTAAGGCTGCCCGGCATTTCGCAAGTCGTGAAGGCGGCTCTGGGAGTGGCTCAGCAGCGCAGGCTGCCGCACTTTGCAGCCCGGAGCTTCCAGGCCGTTTGGCAGAGACAAGGTGCCGGTGAGCCGAACGTGCTGCTTTGGCCGGATACGTGGAATAACTACTACCATCCGCAATCGCTGCAGGCGGCGGCACGCGTGCTGGAAGGCGCAGGATTTTCAGTGGACGTGCCGCGACAGCACGTCTGCTGCGGCCGGCCTCTTTACGATTTTGGCTTTCTGCGGCAGGCGCGCGGGTATCTCGAGAACATTCTCAGAACCTTTGCGCCGCAGATCGACGCCGGAATGCCTTTCGTTTTTCTGGAGCCGAGCTGCGCCAGCGTCTTCCGCGACGAGTTGGTGAATTTCTTCCCTGCGGAGGAGCGGGCGCTGCGTCTCCGCGACCAGACGCTGCTGCTCAGTGACTTTCTCGTCCGGCATGCCCCTGCGTATCGGCCGCCGGAGCTCACCGACCGGCGGATTCTTGTGCAGGGGCACTGCCACCACAAGTCGGTGCTGAAGATGACCGCGGAGATGGATCTGCTGCAACGCACCGGGGCCGCTGTGGAGATGCTCGACTCCGGATGCTGCGGCATGGCGGGGCCATTCGGCTTCGAGCGCGAGAAATTCGAGGTCTCCCAGGCGCTGGCGGAGCGGGTTTTGCTGCCGGCGGTGCGCGCTGCGGCACCGGGAACGATCCTGGTGGCGGACGGATTTAGCTGCCGCGAGCAGATTGCCCAGAACACGACTCGTCGCGCGGTTCACTTCGCGGAAATTCTCGGTCCTGAAACTTCGGTGAGTTGACAGCGCGCCGGATCGCATCCTAAGGTGGAAGGAGATGCAGATTCACCGCCATCATCGTCATCATCACCATCATCACGTGACGAGCGTGCCGGCGAATCTTTCTCCACGGTTGAGTTAGCAAGACCAACCACCAGGATTGAAAAGCCCGCCGGCGCAGAGAGCGCTGACGGGCTTTTGACCTTTTTGCCCACACAAAGGATGAGCGAATGACGGAACCGACGATTGATTTTGCGAAGATGGATGGCCTGGCGCCCGGAATTGTGCAGGACGCGCGCACGGGTCAGGTGCTGATGCTGGGATTTCTGAACGAAGAGAGCTGGCGCAAAACCCAGGAAACCGGCTTTGTTACGTTTTGGAGCCGAACGCGGCAGAAGCTGTGGATGAAGGGCGAGACCAGCGGCAATCGGCTGCGGATTATCGAGGTCGCGACCGACTGCGATCAGGATGCGCTGCTCTTCCGGGTGGAAGTGGAAGGCGACGGCCTGGTGTGCCACGAGGGAACCGTCAGCTGCTTTACAAGGCCGCTGGCCGCGAGCGCCGAGGTGCGGGCATGAGCAATAAGCTGCGTCTCGGCATTCCCAAAGGCAGTCTGCAGGATGCAACGATTGCGCTGTTCGGGCGGGCAGGCTGGAATATCTACGCGGACGGGCGCTCCTACTTTCCGAGCATCGACGATGCGGAGATCGAGTGCATGCTGATCCGCGCGCAGGAGATGGCACGCTACGTCGACCACGGCGTGCTGGACGCCGGACTGACCGGCATCGACTGGGTGGTGGAAAGCGGACTGGAGGTCGAAAGCATCACCAGCCTGGTCTACGCCAAGCAGAGCCGGCGACGGGTGCGGTGGGTGCTGGCGGTTCCGGAAGGTTCACCCTGGCAGCGCGCGGAAGATCTGGCGGGCAAGATCATCGCAACGGAGTTGGTTGAGGTCACAAAGCGCTATTTCGCGCAGAAGAATATTCCGGTCCGGGTGGAATTCAGCTGGGGCGCAACGGAAGTGAAACCGCCCATGCTCGCCGATGCCATCGTCGAGGTCACGGAGACGGGCAGTTCGCTGCGGGCTAATCGGCTGCGGATTATCGACACGGTGATGGAGAGCGAGACGCGCCTGATTGCCAATCGCAGCGCCTGCGCCGATCCCTGGAAAAAGCAGAAGATCGACAACCTGGCGCTGATGCTGCGGGGCGCGATCGACGCCCAGGGGCAGGTGGGTCTGATGCTGAACGTGGAAAAAGAAAATCTTGCCAGCGTTCTGAGCGTTCTGCCCGCGCTGAATGCGCCGACGATTTCCGAGCTGAGCGACTCGAAATGGGTGGCGGTGAATACGATTCTGGAAGAGAGGACGGTGCGCGAGGTGATACCGAAGCTGAAAGCGGCGAAGGCGACGGGGATCGTCGAATACCCGCTGAACAAGGTGGTCTTGTGAAGCTGATACGCACCACCGGACGCGGACGGGAGACACTGGCGGCGCTGACCGAGCGTCGCACGCCTTCCTGGGATCGCGTCCTGCCGCAGGTGCGCCGGATTATCGAGTCGGTGCGCGGCGGTGGAGACGAGGCGCTGCTGCGGTTGCGCTCCCGCCTGGATGGCGTTCCGTCGCAGGCGCCGTTACGGATTTCCGAGGTGGAGATGCGGCTCGCGTGGGAAAGCACTCCCGAACCCGTACGAGAGGCCTTGAAGACGGCGGCTCGGAATATCCGCCTCTTCGCGACCCGCCAGCGGCCGAAGGAATTCAGCCTGAAGATCGCGCGCGGCGTAAGCGCCGGCCAGCGCGTAATTCCGCTGGATTCGGTGGGGTGCTATGTGCCCAGCGGGCGCTATCCGCTGCCTTCGACTCTGCTGATGACGGTGATTCCAGCACAGGTCGCAGGCGTGCAGCGCGTTGTTACGGTGTCGCCCCATCCCGCCAAAGAGACGCTTGCGGCGGCGGCTCTGCTGGGCGTCACGGAGTTCTACAGGATCGGCGGCGCGCACGCGATTGCCGCGCTCGCCTATGGAACGGCCAGCCTTCCGCGCGTGGACAAGATTGTGGGGCCCGGGAACGCGTGGGTGACTGCGGCGAAGAAGCTGGTGGCTTTCGATTGCGCCATCGATATGCTCGCCGGACCCACCGAGATCGTCGTCACCAGCGAGACGGGCGACCCTGCGGCGATCGCCGCCGACCTCGTCGCGCAGGGGGAACATGATCCCGATGCGATGGCTATCCTGATCACCACCCGAGTGGCTCTGGCCCGGGCGGTGATGGCGGAAGTGAAGGCCAGAGTACGGAACAACAAGGTCGCCGCGCAGGCGCTGGCGAAGCATGGATTGGCGATTGTGGCGCGCACCGTGGATGAAGCGCACACATTGACCAATCAAATCGCTCCGGAACATCTGACCGTCGACAGCCAGACGGATCTGGCATGGGTGCGCCACGCCGGGTCGGTCTTTGTCGGGCGATGGTCGGCACAGCCGCTGGGCGACTATATCTCCGGGCCCAATCACACCCTGCCCACGGGCGGCCAGGCACGGGCGCGCGGCGGTCTGAGCGTGCTGGATTTTCTGAAGCTCACCACCGTGCAGGAGTACTCCGAGGAAGGCGTGCAGCAACTGGGACGGGCTGCCATCCGCCTCGCGAAGGCGGAGGGATTAGCAGGGCACGCGGAGGCCATTCGGATGCGAGGCGCGCATGACTGAGGTCAGGATCCCGACCCCGCAGCCATCGGCGACTGTGCAGCGGATGAAGGAATATCACCCGCCGCTGGGCGATCGCAGCGGGCTGCGCCTGGACTTCAATGAAAACACGATCGCCTGTTCGCCGCGCGTGCTGGAGGCGCTGGGAGCGATCAGCCGCGGTGATCTGACGCGCTATCCGGAACGCGAGCCGGTGGAGCGCCGCGTGGCGGAGCATCTCGGGCTCCAGCCCTCTCAGGTGTTGCTGACAAATGGCGTCGATGAGGCCATTCATGTTCTTTGCCAGACATATCTCGACGCCGGCACGGAAATGCTCGTGCCCGTGCCCACGTATGCCATGTACGAGGTCTATGCGTCGGGAACGGCGGCGCGGATTGTGGCAGTCCCGGCCGAGGATGGATTTCGTTTTCCTCTCGCTGCGATCCTGGATGCGATTACGCCGGCGACGCGCCTGATCGCGATCGCCAATCCCAACAGTCCCACGGGCCAGTCGGTGCGGCGCGAGGACCTGCTGCGTGTGATCGAGGCAGCTCCGCACGCAGCAGTGCTGGTGGATGAGGCTTACTTCCATTTCTTCGGCGAAACGGTGATCGACCTCGTTGGCCAACTGCAGAATGTAATCGTCGCCCGCACCTTTTCCAAGGCCTATGGGCTGGCGGGGCTGCGCCTGGGAGTTCTGGCTGCCGGTGAGGACGCCATGCAGTGGATGCGGCGCGCCATCTCCCCGTACAGCGTCAATTCGGTGGCGCTCGCCTGCCTCACGGCGGTGATCGAGGACGAAGACTACGTGCGCTGGTATACCAGCGAGGTTCTCGCGTCGCGTCGGGTGTTCGAATCGGAGCTGCAGCGCATGGGCCTGCCGTTCTGGCCTTCGCAGGCCAACTTCGTCCTGGTGAAGATCGGGCCGAGGCATCGCGCCTTCGTCGAGGCCATGCGAGCCCGCAGCGTTCTGGTTCGGGATCGCTCGGCGGATCCCGGCTGCGACGGATGCGTGCGCATCACGCTGGGAACGCAGGAGCAAACCAAGCAGGCCGTGACCGCCCTGCAGGCGTCTCTTGCGGAGATTGGCTGGACGGAGGCAGTGCCATGAAAGGCAAGCGAACAGCGGCGATCGATCGCAGGACGTCGGAGACGGAAATCCACCTGCGCCTGACGATTGAAGGCTCGGGCCGGTACAGCGTTTCGACCGGCATTCGCTTCTTCGATCACATGCTGGAGCTGTTTGCGCGGCATGGCGCCTTTGACCTGGAACTGCGCTGCCAGGGCGATCTGGACGTGGACCAGCACCACACGGTCGAAGATGTCGGCATCGCGCTGGGCGAGGCGTTCGACAAGGCTCTGGGCGATAAGCGAGGGATTCTGAGAGCAGGCTATTTTCTGATGACCATGGACGAGACCCTGGGCATGGCCGCGGTCGACCTGAGCGGCCGAGCCTCGCACGTGGTGGAAACGAAGGTGAGGACCCGCCTGGTTGGGGATTTGCAATCGGAACTCGTTGAGGATTTCTTCGAAGGTTTTGCGAGGGGCGCACGCGCTAATGTGCACGTGAAGACGATGTATGGCCGCTCGAACCACCACAAGATCGAGGCGCTCTTCAAGGCCTTTGCTCGTGCGCTGCGGTTTGCCTGCTCGCGCGATCCGCAGCTGAAAGAAATGCTGCCGAGTACGAAGGGCCTGCTGTAATGCGCGTGACCGTTATCGATTATCGGGCCGGCAATCTCACCTCCGTGGTGAAGGCACTGCGGTCACTGGGGGCGGAGGTGGTCGTTACGGAGGATCCTGAACGGGTGAGAGGCGCCGAGCGCATCGTACTCCCCGGGGTGGGTCACTTTGCGGCGACGCGGCGGCTGGAGGAAACCGGAATCCGGGCCGCCGTCGCCGAGGCCATGACTCGGCAGGTTCCATTTCTCGGCATCTGCGTCGGCCTGCAGTGGCTCTTCGCCGGCAGCACGGAGGCTCCGGAATGCCCCGGGCTGGCCGCGCTTTCCGGGAGCTGCCAGCGCTTTGCTCCGGGCAAGAAGGTGCCCCACGTGGGATGGAATTCGCTTTCGATTCGCCCCGAATCGCGCCTGCTGGCGGGGATCGGCGACAGCAGCTTCGCCTACTTCACTCACGCCTACTGGGTTCCTGTTACACAAGACACCGTCGCGGTAACAGAATACGGCGAGCCCTTCAGCGCGGCCGTCGAGCGCGGCAGCCTGATGGGGGTGCAGTTCCACCCGGAGAAATCCGGAGAGACAGGCCTCAGGGTCCTGCGCAATTTTCTGGAGTTTCCCTCTTGCTGACCCAACGCATCATCGCCTGTCTCGACGTCCGGGACGGCCGCGTGGTCAAAGGGGTGCAGTTCGTCGACCTTGTCGATGCGGGCGATCCCGCCGAACTGGCCGCCCTCCATGCAGCCTCGGGAGCCGACGAGATTGTCCTGTTGGACATTACGGCGACGCATGAACGGCGCGGCACTCTGCTGGAGACGGTCCGCCGGACGGCGCAGCGCCTCTTCATTCCCTTCACGGTTGGAGGCGGCATTCGCACCGGGGACGAAGCTGCGGCCGTGTTCGATGCCGGGGCGGACAAGATCAGCATCAACTCGGCAGCTCTAACACGGCCGGAGCTGATTGGCGAGATTGGCGCACGGTTCGGCGCCCAGGCCGTAGTGGTCGCCATCGACGCTCGACGCGCCGCAGAGGGCGACCCCATTAACGAAGCGCAGGTTTACATCGCCGGAGGCCGCAAGCCGACGGGTCGCGGAGCCATCGAATGGGCGAGAGAGGCCGAATCGCGGGGCGCCGGCGAGATTCTTCTCACCTCCATGGATGCCGACGGCACCCGAGCCGGCTTTGATTGCGAATTGACGGCTGCGGTGAGTGAGTCCGTGCAGATTCCGGTAATCGCCTCGGGAGGAGCCGGCACGGCCGCGCACTTTACGCAGGTGTTTCGCGAAGGCAAAGCCGACGCCGCTCTGGCGGCCGGCATCTTTCATTTCGGCATCGCCGACGTGCGTTCGCTGAAGGAAGAATTGCGCCGCGACGGCATCCCGGTGAGGCTGCCATGCTGATTCCGTCGATCGACCTGATGGGCGGGCGCATCGTCCAGCTGGAGCGTGGCGAGGAGCTTCGGCTGGCCTTCGACGACTTCGAGCCCTGGCTGGAACGCTTCTCCCGCTATCCGCTCGTGCAACTGATCGATCTGGACGCGGCGAAACGCGTCGGCGACAACCGCCGGCTGGTCGAACAGATTGCCCGCCGTCTGCCTGTCCAGGTGGGCGGGGGCGTGCGTACAGCCGCTCAGGCTCGGGCTCTGCTCGATGCGGGAGCGCGGCGGGTGATCTTCGGCTCGGCTCTGTTTCGCCAGGAGGGAGTCGATACGGAGGTGGCCGCTTCCGTCTCCGCCGCGATTGGACTGCAGGCTTTTGTCGCGGGCATTGACACAAAAGCGGGACGCATCGCCGTGCGCGGCTGGCGCGAGCAGGTCAATGTGACGCCGGAGGAAGCGATCGCCGCCCTGGAGCCCTGGTGCGGCGCCTTCCTGTACACGCACGTCGATACGGAAGGCACGCTCAGCGGATTCCCGATGGAAGCGGCGCGCAGCCTGCGGCCGCTCACCAGACGGCAACTCATCGTCGCCGGCGGCATTCGCAGCCGGGAAGAGATCGATGCTCTGGAAGCGATGGGCGTGGATGCTGTCGCGGGGATGGCCGTTTATTCCGGGCTTCTGGCCACGTGATTCCGAGGGGATTTCCATCCCCGGAGACGTGGAAATGCTCTAAGCTGTAACGTCCGGTCTGGCGGGCGGACGAACATGATCATCCGAAGGAAAGAGATGCATCTGGCAAAACGCCTCGATGAAGTGGGCTTTTCCGACATCGTGCAGATTCGTAACAAGGTGCTGGAACTGCGAGCCGCCGGCCAGGCCGTCCATGCTTTCCATGGAGGCGAGCCGTTCTTCGAAACGCCGGAGTCCATCAAGGAGGCGTCGACACGCGCCTTGTCGGAGAACCGGACGCGCTATGCGCCATCTTCCGGCGTTGAGCCGCTGCGGACGGCGCTGGTTCGCAAGCTGCAGGAGCGGAACGCCATTCCTGCCACGGTTGAAGACGTGATCGTCACCGCCGGCGGCGCTCATGCTCTGTACGTGGCCTTCCAGGCCATCCTCGATCCCGGCGATGACATGATGCTGTTCGCCCCCTACTGGACGCCGATCCGGGACATGATCACCATGGCGCAGGCGCGGCCGGTGATGATTCCCACATCCGGTGCGCGGCGGAATGGGATTACGGCGACGCTGGAGCACTATTCCACTCCCCGCACGCGCGCCATCTACTACAACACGCCGCAGAATCCCTCCGGGCTGGTCTTCTCACGTCAGGAAGCGGAAGAGGTCGCCGCGTTCGCCATTCAACATAATCTCGTCGTCGTCGCCGACGAAGCCTACGAGGACCTGGTCTACGAAGGCGAGCACGTCTCGATTGCCTCGCTGCCTGGCATGGCGGAGCGGACGATCACCTGCTATACCTTCTCGAAAACCTACGCCATGACCGGATGGCGCATTGGCTATGCCGTAGCGAAGGAACCATTCATGACGGGGTTGCGGAAGCTGGTGCTCTATTCGACCAATGGCGTCTCCACGCCCACGCAATGGGCGGCGCTTGAGGCCCTGGCGGTTCCGCAGAGCGCGATTGCCTCCCGGCGGGAGGAATATCGGCAGCGGCGGGATTTGCTGGTCGCCGGGCTGAATGAACTGGGGCTGGAGTGTGAGCTGCCCGCAGGCGCGTTCTATGCCTTCCCGCGCGTGGCAAAAATTAGTAAAGACAGCCGTCGAGTGGCCTCTCTGTTGCTTGAAAAGGCACACGTGGCCACGATCCCGGGCGTTGTCTTCGGCGCGCAGGGCGAGGGGCATGTGCGCTTCAGCTACGCTGTCTCGCCTGAGGCCATTCAGGCCGGCCTGAAGGCATTGCGGCAGGCTCTCGCTTAGCTGTTGGCCAATCCACGCCAAAAATTGATCGGAGAGTTTGTATCCTCGTGCGCGATTTGTGCGTCCATTGATGCAGTAATCCGGTCCCTTTGGCTGAATCGCGGCATCTGTCCCATATGGAAAGAATCTGCCGGTTGCAGCGTCTTCTAATTCTGGCTCTTGCGCTGGGCACCGGGACCCGTCCCGCCCTGCATGCGCAGGCCGCCCACGACGTTGCAGGCACTTCTTCTCTTCCCAACGACCCCGACGGACTTGCTCCTGCACAGACCAATTCTCAGAATCCTTCAAATCCGGCCGCTCCTCGCCCCAGCCCCACCCCAACGCAGAGCGATAATGCCAGTACTCTTGCGGGGCACCAGACGAAGCGCATTCTGGGCATCATTCCCAACTTCCGATCCGTTTCGGTCGATCAGAAGCTGCCCCCGGAATCCGTGAAGGAAAAGTTCAAGGAAAGCAGTCTGGACGCCTTCGACTATTCCGATGTGATCTACTCCGGCGCGCTGGCGGGCATAGCCCAGGCCGAAAACTCCGTCCCTGAATTCCGTCAGGGTGCGGCGGGCTATGGGCGGTACTTCTGGCACACGTTTGCCGATCAGGTCGATGAGGATTACCAGGTCGAGTTTTTTTTCCCCGTCGTTCTTCATCAGGACCCGCGCTTTTATACGCTTGGCCACGGCGGCGTGATCAAACGCGCCAGCTACGCGTTCAGCCGAATTTTCGTCACGCGCACCGACTCCAGCCACGAGGCCTTTAATGCTTCTGAGATTGTGGGGGCGGGGGCAGCCTCGGGCATTTCCGATCTCTACTATCCCTCTGAGGAGCGGACGTGGACGAAGACCGGTCAACGGTGGTTGATCAATGTCAGTCTCGACGGGTTCACCTACGTCTTTCAGGAATTCTGGCCGGATCTGAACAGCCGCTTCTTCCACCAGAAAGACTGAAACCGCGGCGGCGACAGAGACTCGCTCACGCGGCTCGCCGGCCCTGATTACTTCTGTTCCCGACGTCCATGCCAGAGGGCGATAGGATCGAAGTATCTCCTGGAGCGGAGCAACCCCCTCATGTTGAAGGTCGGGATTCCTGAGGCTGTCAATCCGGAGCTGCACAGTCTGTTTCCGGAGGGCGTCGCGCTGGAAGTGATTCCTTTTCAGCCGAACCGGCCCTTTGAGGTCGAATTTTGGATTGCTCCGCCGTGGACGCATCATGCGCACCAGGCGTGGCCGTGGTTGCGCGGCGTTCGGGTGGTCCAGGCGACGGTCGCAGGCGTGGATGGAATTCTCTCCCTGTTCCCGAAAGACGTGGTGCTGTGCGATGCGCGAGGAGCGCATACCATTCCCACGGCGGAGTTGGCCGTCGCCGCGATTCTGGGCTCGCTGAAGTATCTGCCCCTGTATGCCGACGTCCAGCGAGCCGGGATCTGGTCGCGCCGTAAAGAGGGGGAGGCTCGCTACCAGGCTCTGCATCCGTCGCAGGAAAAGCTGTATCCGACGGTTCTGTGCCAGGAGCTGCACGGACAGCAGGTGCTTATCGTGGGCTATGGCGATATCGGCCAGGCCATCGAGGCTCGCCTGCTGCCGTTCGGCGTGGAGATCGTGCGCGTGGCCCGGACGGCTCGGGACGGCGTCTACGGCGTCGAAAAGCTGATGGACCTGTTGCCGGCGGCGGATATCGTCGTCCTGATCGTCCCGTTTACAAGCGAAACCACGGGCATGATGGGCGCGCAGCAGATCGCGAGGATGAAGCAGGGAGCGCTGCTGGTAAACGCGGCGCGCGGACCGGTGGTCGACACCGAGGCGCTGCTGGCCGCCCTGCACGAGGGGCGCATCCAGGCGGCGATCGATGTCACCGATCCGGAGCCTCTGCCGGAGGCGCATCCTCTGTGGAGTGCTCCGAATCTGCTGATCACACCGCACATCGCCGGCTCGACCCCCATGTTCATGCGGCGCGCCATGCAGTTCGCCTCGGCTCAGGTGGGTCGCTATCTGCGGGGGGAGCCGCTGGAGAACCGAGTGATCGGCGAGTATTAAGGTGAGCCGGTCAAACGACGGTACACACTGCCCGGCCTGGAAGTTCGTGTCGGCTGGCCTTTCTATACATTTCTTGACCCACTTTTTTTGCAAACCTACAATCTATATAGGAGAAATGCCCCTCGCAGGGTGTCCGGGTGGTATGAATGGCGCTTGAACCGCGGCTAAGTCCTCGTGAAAGAACGGTTTTGACCGCGATTGTGGAGACGTACATCGCGACCGGGGAACCCGTGGCCTCGCAGGCCCTTGCGCGCCATTTCGGCAACCAGGAAGGGATGAGCTCCGCGACCATCCGCAACGTCATGGCTTCTTTGGCCGACGCCGGTCTGCTGGATCAGCCGCACACCTCCGCGGGCCGCGTCCCCACGCCGCAGGCGTTTCGCTTCTATGTCGAACACCTAAGCTCGCCTCATATCGCGATCCTGGCTCCGGAGCGGCTGGAGCAGATCGAGGAGAGCTTTGCCGGCATCGGCACCAGCGAGCAGTATCTTGAGCGCACCTCGCACGTGCTGGCTCTCATCTCCAGCGGGCTGGGTGTTGCCCTGGGCGCGACCCAGGAAATGCATACGCTGGAGCACATCCACTTCTCCCGGCTGGCGGCGGGCCGGGTTCTCGCAGTCCTCATTACAAAGGCGGGGACCGTGCTCGATCGCGTTCTGCTGCTCGACCACGATCTGACCATGCCCGAACTGGAAACAGCCGCCCGGTTCCTGAATGAGAATTTTCACGGCTGGTCGATCGAGCGCATTCACACTGAAGTGGCGCGGCGGCTGGAAGCCGAGCGCAGCGAGTACGACCGGCTGATGCGTTCGCTGGATGAGCTTTGCCGAAAAGGGGCACTGGCTGCCGAAGACACTGCCAGTCCCGTCATCTTTATGGAAGGCGTCGCTAATTTGCTGAGCGGCGAGACGGATCGCGAACGCCTGCGGACCATGCTGCACGCCCTGGAGGCGAAGGAACGGCTGATCGAGCTGCTGAACGCATATGTAGACGCCCGCCAGCGGACCGTTCGGGTGGTGGTTGGACTCGAAGAGGCGATTCCGGAGCTTCGCGATTTTGTTTTGATCGGCACCACGGCGCGGCTGGGTGGCGATAATCTCGGAACCGTCGCTGTGATCGGCCCCACGCGGATTCAGTATCAGGAAACCATCCACGCGGTGTCCTACATTGCCCAGTTGTCCGCCAGGCTTTTCCAGCCGCCGCACTGAGAGACCTGCATCGAACGGAAAAACAGACGGCAGGTGATTTCCCCTGCAATCGGAATTGAGTCAGAGGTATGCGTCGAATCATGGTCGAGAAGAAGCACAACGCCGCAGCCGACACCCAGGCGACGGAAGACGACGGGATGGACAGCGCGGCGGAAGCCACAGCCCCGGGGGGCGACAGCGAAGAGGCGAAGGAGCCGCTCGTGGTACTGGAAAAGGCGACGGTGCCGCAGGAAGAGTACGACCGCCTGAAGGCCGAGCGGGACCTTCTCTTCGACCGGCTGGCGCGTCTGCAGGCGGAATTCGATAACGCACGCAAGCGCGAGGCAAAAGAGCGGGCAGAGTTCCGCGACTTCGCCACCGCCAATGCGGTTGAGCAGTTTCTTCCCGTCCTGGACAATTTCCAGCTCGCTCTCAAATCCTCCGGCTCGGCCGAGCAGCTGCGAACCGGTGTGGAGCTGATTGTGAAGCAGATGGAAGAGGCGCTGCGCTCGCTGAGTGTTCAGCCCGTCGAGTCGGTCGGCGCCGTCTTCGATCCTCGCGTGCACGAGGCCCTGGAAATGGTGGAGCGCAACGACGTCCCCGATCATCAGGTAATCGAGGAAGTGCGTCGCGGCTATCGCATCCGGGACCGCTTGCTGCGCCCCGCGCTGGTCCGGATTGCCAGTAACGCAGAGCAAAAGGAAGCATGAGCAGAACTGAAAACGTGACTAAAGCCGACTATTACGAAGTCCTTGGCGTCTCCCGTACAGCAACCGACCCGGAGCTGAAAGCTGCCTACCGCAAGCTGGCTCTGCAACATCATCCGGATCGCAATCCCGGCGACATGGAGGCCGAGGAGCGTTTCAAAGTGTGCAGTGAAGCCTATCAGGTGCTCAGCGACCCACAGAAGCGCGCCGCCTACGACCGTTACGGTCACGCCGGGGTCGGCGCTGCCGGGGGGTTCGACGGCAATCCGTTCGGAGCCCAGGACATCGGCGACATTTTCGGCGACCTCTTCGGCGAAATGTTCAACATGGGCGGAAGCAGCCGGCGCGGCTCACGCGTGCAGAAGGGCCGCGACATCCGCCACGATCTCACGATTGAGTTTGAGGAAGCTGTTTTCGGCAAGGAAACCAGGGTCACGATTCGCCGTATGGAAGCCTGCAAGGACTGCCGCGGGACCGGCACTGCGACCGGCCGCGGACCTTCCACCTGCGCGCACTGCCAGGGCCGCGGCCAGGTTCGCTACCAGCAGGGATTCTTCTCGATCGCCCGCACCTGCAGCGCCTGTGGCGGCACCGGGACCGTAATTACCGACCCGTGCAACAGCTGTCGCGGCGAAGGACGCGTGGAGCGGCAGCACGAGATCTCGGTCAGCATCCCGGCCGGCGTCGAAGACGGAACCCGTATCCGCTACCAGGGCGAAGGCGATACGGGGCGGTTCGGCGGACCGGGGGGCGACCTCTACATCGTGCTCAAGGTCAGGCACCACAAGTTCTTCGATCGGGAAGGCAACGACCTGCATTGCGTCGTTCCCATTTCGTTTCCGCAGGCGGCGCTGGGTGCGGAGATCAGCCTGACTACGCTGGACGGCGTGACGAAACTCAAAATTCCCGAGGGTACGCAGAGCGGACAGGAGTTTCGCATCCGTGGAAAGGGCGTTCCCCATCTGAACGAATACGGCCGCGGCGATCTCATCGCCCAGGTCGTGGTACACACGCCCACGAAGCTCACCAAAGCGCAGAAGGAATTGCTGCGGGTGCTTAGCGAGACAGTGACCGTGGAGAACACGCCGGCGTCGCGCGGCATTCTTGAAAAAGTGAAAGAGATTTTCTCGTAACCGGGAGCAGCCTTACTCCAGAAGCGCCGCGGCCACTGCCATCGCCGCGATTGCGGCCGTCTCCACGCGCAGGATGCGCGGCCCCAGGCTAACCGGCTTCCAGTTTTCCGCGTCGAACATCCCTTCCTCCTCCGCGGTCCATCCCCCTTCGGGACCGATGGCCATGCGAAGGGATGGGACCTCATCGCCGGCCGCCGCGAGAACGTCGCCGATGGCGCCATGCAGGGTCGTCGAGCGCTCCTGCTCGGCGAGCACCAGCCGTATGGCGTTGTTTTCCTGGCGCAACGCTGCTTTGAGTGGCAAAGGATCGTCGATTTGCAAAACGTCCGATCGCCGGGCCTGCTTCGAGGCTTCCAGCGCGAGGCGCCTCCATCGTTCGGCGCGGCCGGCCGCGGTCTGGACGAGATGCTTCTCGCTCCGGCGGGCAATCACCGGCACAATCCGCTCCGCTCCCAGCTCGGTTACTTTCTCGATGGCCCATTCCATACGGTCGAACTTAAAGACCGAGAGCAGCAGAGTGATGGGCAGGGCGGGATCGGACTGGATTTCGGCGACCAGATTGAAGCGGACGCTGTCGCCGCTGATGCCGGCGATCACCGCGTGCCATACGCGGCCGCCTGCGACGATGTCGAACTCCATGCCCGCCTGAGCGCGAAGCACGCGAATCAGGTGTTCTGCCTGCGCCCCGCTTAGCGAGGCTGTCGCTTCATCCCAGGTGTCGGCGATCCAGCGGCGGCGCGTCACTCTTCCAGCCTACAGCGAAGGGCGACTCGTGTTGCGGCCCTGGGGTGGGGAGAACCGCGCATTTCCACTCTGCGCAATTCCTCGCAAAAGCATCGGGGGGACGCTCACGCGTCCCCCCGATCCGTTACCCTCGAGCTCTTACTTTTTCTTCGAGGTCTTTTTGGCTGCCTTCTTCGCCGGTTTCTTAGCTGCCTTTTTCGTTGCCATGTTTTCTATTCTCCCTTTTCGATGTATACATCGAAGTCTG
Organism: Acidobacteriaceae bacterium; assembly: GCA_049579805.1. Taxonomy (GTDB): domain Bacteria; phylum Acidobacteriota; class Terriglobia; order Terriglobales; family Acidobacteriaceae; genus Palsa-343. Next base: position 179,866 of record JBAUOP010000057.1, on the reverse strand, counting down.
CAACATAAATGCTGCAGTTAACGAATGTATAGAGTTCTCCGCATGGAGTGTCAAGAAAAAAATTCGAAATTCGCATCGGAATCGCGCGCGCGGAAATCGCGCGTATCCCACGAACGAGGGATACGACTCACAGCGGATGAACATGGCGCAGCACAGCGAGCATTACTCCGCTGAAAATATCGTGCCACGCATGCGCCATCATTCCCGGTCGCAGGCTGCGACGCAGCAGGACGAGAACGCAGAACAGCGCGCCATACACGGTGATCGCGATCATCCCCGCCGCTCCTTCGTATCCGTGACTCACGCCAAACAGCAGGGAAGAGGCAAGCAAGCCGAGCCCGACGCCCGCGCCCAGCGAAGAGAACTGCCGCAGAAAATATCCGCGGAAGACGAACTCTTCGCAGAATCCCGCCGTGATGCTGAGCGCGATCCAAAGCAGCAGTTCGAGCCCCGTGCGCGGTGCCAGCGCCATCACCGTCTTCTCCGGGATGGCGAGATGCGCCACGCGCAGGGCCAATCCGATCGCCACCAGGATCGCGGCTGAGGCGAGCCAGAACACCGCGGCTGCCACAAGATCATCCATCCAGGCGCGCCAGCCACGCTGGAACTGCAGTACCTCCGCCATCGGCACGCGGCGCATCCGTAGTCCCCACCACGCCAGCAGCAGAAGCACCAGCTCGGAAAGAATCGTCAGCCCATAACGGGCAGCATGATGACTCCCCATGGTGGCGCGGTGCGCCTGATGCGCGCTCAGCAGCGATCCACCTGCGAGCAGCGCAACCAGCAGCGCTGTATGCCACCAGGGGGCGATGGCCGCGCCAGCGAATGGCCGAGATGCGGGCGGTGCGGCGGCTGCTCGTGCATGCGACCCCTTCCCTCTGGTATCTTCCTCTGGATTCTAATGGCTCGCTGCCGCATCGAATAAAACAGGAAGGCCTATGGATGAGATGGTGATTGTTGCCGGCGTTCGCACGCCGGTTGGTAAATTTCAGGGCTCGCTGTCCGACATTCCCGCAACCCGCCTGGGCGCGATTGTCGTGCGCGAAGCCGTTCAGCGCGCCCGGCTCAAGCCGGAACAGATCGACGAATGCATCATGGGCAATGTGATCTCCGCGGGTCTTGGCCAGAACCCTGCGCGCCAGGCAGCCATCTACGGAGGTCTGCCACCGGAGGTGAGCGCGCTCACTATCAACATGGTCTGCGGATCGGGACTGCGCGCAGTGGCGCTGGCCGCCCAATCCGTCGCAACCGGCAACTCTGAGATCGTTGTCGCCGGCGGCATGGAATCCATGACCAATGCCCCGTATCTGCTGCCGCAGGCGCGCAGCGGCTTCCGCATGGGCAACGCCACCGTCGTCGACTCAATGGTGAACGACGGTCTCTGGGACATCTACAACGACTTCCACATGGGACAGACTGCGGAGCTGGTCGCCGAGAAGTATGGCATTTCCCGCGAGGAGCAGGATGTTTACGCTCTCGGTTCTCACCAAAAAGCGGCAGCCGCCTGGCGCGGCGGCCGCTTCACCGAGGAGGTCATCCCAGTGGAGATCCCGGCTAAAAAGAAAGGACAGCCGTCGACACTGTTCGCTCGCGATGAGTCCGTGCGGGCAGACGCCAGCATCGAGTCGCTTCGCGCGCTCAAGCCTGCCTTCAAAAAAGACGGCACCGTCACAGCCGGCAATGCGCCTGGCGTGAACGATGCAGCCGCCGCCGTCGTGGTCACCTCCGCGCGCAAAGCGCGGGAACTCGGTTTGAAGCCGATGGTCCGCATCGTGGCCCATGCCACCAGCGGCGTCGATCCCAAATGGGTGATGATGGCGCCCGTCACCGGCGTCCGCCGCGTATTGAGCCGCGCCGGCTGGTCGGTCGGCGATGTCGACCTTTTTGAACTGAACGAGGCCTTCGCCGTGCAGGCCCTCGCCCTGACCCGCGAACTCGGCGTGCCGCTGGAGAAGGTGAACGTCAGCGGCGGATCGGTCGCCATTGGTCATCCGATTGGAGCCAGCGGCGCGCGCGTCCTTGTGACACTGCTCTATGAGATGGTCCAGCGCAAGGCGCGTCGCGGTGTGGTGGCTCTCTGCCTGGGAGGCGGCAATTCCGTGGCCATGGCTCTTGAGCGGGACGAGTCCCAGTGATTCCTGCTCCCACGGAACGATTCACCGGCCGGGTCGAGAGCTATCGACGCTATCGGCCCGGTTATCCGCCGGCCCTGGTCGACCTCCTGGGTCGAGCCTGCGGGCTGACTTCCGATTCCGTCATCGCCGATATCGCCGCTGGCACCGGACTGCTGACCGAAATCTTTCTCGCCGCAAACTTCCGTGTCATCGCCGTCGAGCCGAACACCGAGATGCGCGCCGCCTGCACCGGGCTCACGCGGGAGTTTCCTAAGTTGGACGTCGTCGAAGGAACCGCCGAGGCGACCCGATTGCCCGACGATTCCGTCGACCTGATCACCGTGGCCCAGGCGATGCACTGGTTCGACCTGGACAAGGCGCGTGCGGAGTTTGTCCGCATCCTGAAACCGCGCGGATGGTGCGCGGTGCTTTACAACAATCGGCATCCGGGCGGCGACGCCTTCCACGAAGGCTACGAACGCCTGCTGCAGGAATTCGGCGTCGACTACACGGCGGTGCAGCAGCAGCACATGGGGCGGAAGCGGCTCGCGGCGTTCTTCGCACCGTCGCCGATGGAATCTGCGGTGCTGCCCAACGAGCAGTCGTTCAGACTGGAAGGCCTCGAAGGACGGATTTTGTCGTCTTCCTACATGCCGCAGGCGGCCCATCCGCGGTTCGAAGCAATGCGCGAAGCCGTTCGCCGCCTCTTTGACGAAACCCAGAAGGACGGCCGCGTCACGATGAAGCATGACTGCGTCGTCTGCTGGGGGCAGCCTGGTTGATGCAGTTTGCCGTTTCGCGCGGCGCGGCTCGCATCGGTCCCATGGCGTGGGAGCTGGACGGCCCGATCCCGACCTTATAGAGATCAAAGAGGCTCGTCTTCACCGGGTTGATTCTATCCCCTCCCCGGAACACCACGAGAAATGCGGCACACTCCGTCACGCCCGGCCAATGGCGCCGGAAGCCCCAACTCTACTTGTCCGCCGAAAGGCCGCCGCAGCTTGGTATTCTGATAGCTCAAAGACTTGTGAATCGCTCGATGAAACCCCGTGCTGGCCGCACCGGCGCTCTGGTGCTGGCCTTACTGATGGCAGGCTGTTCCAGGTCCGCTCGTCATCCTGTCGCTACGGTCGCCGCGGCGGCCGCAGCCAAAGAGCACGCGCTGCAGCAGGAGCGCGCCACCGCCGCAGCCGAGGATCAGGACCGTCAGGAGCTGGACAGCATTCCTCCGCCTTCCAAGAACGTCTACATGGCTATCCATACCCGCCAAAGCTGGGTGAATCCGTTCCTCATCGTCAGCAAGTCCACCGTGAGCCTCAGCGTTCTGTATCCGGATAACGGTCCTGCCAACAGCCCGGGCAGCGAATTTCTGCGGCCCGTCGCCGCGCGGCGTCGCCTGCTTGACCTTCGCCTCTCCGACCTGCCCAGGGCCCTGGACGCTACTCCGGCCGATGTCTGGCCGTATGGAAGAGTGATCGCCGTGGAAGAAGATCCCACCGCACCCCGCCGGGACCGCGCGCAGGTCCGCCGTAACCTGGAATCCACCATGCAAACGCTCAGCGACCTGGGTGTGGTGGTCTATGATTGGCCGCCGAACGGACCTCGCTGAGCCGCCACGCCGCCGCGTTCCTCCGCTTCCTCGCTGACTGCCTCAATCTCGAACGGCAGATCTGTCTCCGGATCCACATCGACACCCTGCATCCAGACGATCCGTCCGTCCCACACCAGCAGGGGCCAATTCCTGCGCCGCTCCGCTTCCACCTGCATCCGCTCAAAAATCTCTTTCAGGGGTCGAGCGTTCCGGGAGTGACGCACCCGTACCCGATCGCCCGGCCGCGGCCCGCGAAGCTTCGCCGGAGCGGGATGTGGATTCAGCTCCGCGCCACGAACCGCCGCCCGCAGACGTACACCGAAGCCTGCGGCTTCCCCCGGGATCGGTAGCTCCACAGGCTTCGTTGCCGGCGTCCCCTGAATCGCTGAAGCTTCCCGCACCAGCCGCAATTCCCGTGCCGTCCGCTCCGCCTGCAGCTCGGCGCTCAGTTGCTGCCGCCGGGGAGCCGCCGGATCGCCCAGATTCATCAGACGATCCGTCTGTTCGAAATTGAGTTCGCAGCCCAGCTGCTGCGCTGCCGCCCGCAGGACCCGCCGTCGCAGGGCCGGCGCCAGCTCGCGCAGCCTCTCCAATTCGATCCCCAGGCTGCCCTCGTCCGGATGCGTGGACACGGCCCGTCCTCCGCCCCGCACGGGACGGCCCGGCAGAACCAGGGACGGCAACAGCCTGCGCAGCTCAGCGTCCCACCACGCTTCTTCATCCCGCGCCAGCGTCGCCACACGAGCCAGCTGCTCTTCGATCCGTGGGTTGTACTCGGCCAACTGTGGCAACAGTTCGTGCCGGATGCGATTGCGTGTAAATCTCCGATCCTCATTGGAGGCATCTTCGCGCCAGGGCTGGCCGATGGCTCGCAGCCACGCGCTGATCTCAGCGCGCCTCGTCTCCAGGAACGGCCGCACAATCCGACCTCCAGGACAAACGATCACGGGATGAATCCCGCCCAGGCCCTCCGTCCACGCACCCCGCAGCAGCCGATGCAGAACCGTCTCAGCCTGATCGTCGAGGGTGTGCGCAGTGGCGACAGCGCTCACCGTGCCCTGCGCCAGCAGTTCGCGGAACCACGCGTACCGGTCGTGCCGGCCTGCTTCTTCCAGGGTCTGCCCCTGATCCCGTGCCCTCGCTGGCGTGTCCGTTCGGTGCACCAGGAACGGGAGCTGCAGCTGCCTGGCCAGCTCTTCAACAAAATGCGCATCCTCGTCGGCCGCCTCGCCCCGGATGCCGTGGTGGACATGCGCCACCGACAGCACCATTCCGATCTCCCGGGCGCCTAAGACCAGAGTACGGAGCAGACCCACCGAATCCGCACCGCCGGACGCAGCCACGGCTACCTGCATCCCCGCGTGCAGCTCCCGGCCATCGATTCTGGGCGCTGGTGTCACGCCTCCATGCTAGCCGCTCTCCGCAACGCTGGTTCAAACGCGCGCTGCCGACGCCGACGGGCACCCGGTCGGCGAGCCTCGGCTTATACTGCTCTTCATGCTGAGAACCAAGCTGGCGATTGCTGCCGATGCTGCCCTCATCACCCGCCATCGTCGCCGTATGTTTGTCGATGCCGGGCGCCGCGACGACCAGATTCTGGAGCTCATGGCTCAGGCGCATGAGCCCTGGGTCGCCAAAGCCATCGCCGACGGCCTGTACATAGGCTGGATCACGGAAGACGAAGGCGTGCCGGTGGCTGGCGCGGGTCTGCTCCTGCTCGACTGGCCGCCGCACCCGCTCGATCCCCGCTCAACCAAGCGTGGCTATCTGCTCAATGTCTACGTGGAGCCGGAATATCGCCGTCGCCGTCTCGCCAGTCAGCTCATTGAGCTCGCCCTCGCCGAAGCCCGCCGGCGCCGCATCCGCGTCGTGGCGCTCCATTCCACCGAAGAGGGTCGCCGCCTCTACGAAGCGAACGGCTTTCGCCCCACCAACGAAATGTTCTATGTGGAGCCGGTCGAGGCGTAACCGTTCACGCTTTGAGGCAGCGGCTAGCGCAGAATCGGAAACGCGCTGCCCCCGCCATTGCCGTAGTCGAGATCAAAGCCCAGCTGCAGCTTCGCCGCCTCTGACATGCGCGCCGGGCTCCATGGCGGATCGAAGACCACCTCCACCCGTACCTCCCGCACCTCCGGCAAACGCGCCAGTTTGCGTTCCACATCGGCCTTCAGCACGTCGGACATGCCGCATCCTGGAGCCGTGAGCGACATTGCTACGTCGATCTTCTTCCCGCCCTCCGGATGATCGCTGATCTCAGAGGAGTAAATCAGCCCCAGATCGACGATATTCACCGGAATCTCCGGATCGTAGACCGTCTTGAGCTGGTCCCATACCATGCGCTCGCTAAAGCTGGACGGCGCCCGCGTCTCCTGGGAGGGGCCGCTGAGTCCGAGTGCATCCGCGTCCTTCTCCTCGATGCGGTAGAGAGCGCCGCCGGCTGCAACCGTATAGCTGGTCCCCGCCGCCTGCGTGATCCGCACCGTCGTCCCCGCCGGAAGCACCTGCAGCGACCCGGCAGGCACCGCAATGGCCGGGCAATCGCGCTTCAGCGTCACGGTTTGGTTGGTAATGATCATGCAATAGCTTCCAGTCAGTAGCCTGTAACGACCCCTCGGCGACGAAACTTGCTGCTGCCTGCGGCTACAGCTACCGGCTGCATTACTCCGTCGAAATCTTGTCCTGCTTGCCTTCCAGCGCCGCATGCAGCGTATGCCAGGCCAGGGTGGCGCACTTCACCCGCACCGGAAATTCCGAAACCCCCGAAAACACCGTCAGCTTGCCCAGATCTGCCGCAGGTTCGTTGGAATGCCCGGTCACCAGCTCATGAAACTTCTCGAAAATGTGCTGCGCCTCAGCCTTCGTCTTGCCTTTCACGCTCTGCGTCATCATCGACGCGGACGCCTTTGAGATCGCGCATCCAGCGCCTTCGAAGCTGACGTCGCGAATCGCGTCGCCGTCCATTTCCAGATAGACGGTGAAGCGGTCCCCGCACAGAGGGTTGTAGCCTTCGGCCTTGTGATTCGCCGCTGGCAGCGCCTTATAGTTCCTGGGTGCCCGGCTGTGCTCGAGAATCACTTCCTGATAAAGATCGCGCAGCTCCGGCATCAGGCAAAGACCTCCTGCACCTTCCGCAGTCCTCGTGCCAGAGCATCCACTTCGGCGCGCGTGTTGTACATGGCAAACGACGCCCGCACCGTGGCCGGAATGCCGAACCGCTCCATCACCGGCTGCGCACAGTGGTGTCCCGTCCGCACCGCGATGCCTTCCTGATCCAGGATGGTCCCGATGTCGTGCGGGTGCACGTCCTCCAGCACGAACGACAACACGCTGGCTTTCTCTCGCGCCGTCCCGATCAGCCGCACGCCCGGCAACCCGCCCACGACCTCCGTCGCGTACTCCAGCAGATCGTGCTCGTGGGCCGCGATCTTCGCCACGCCCACTCGATTCATGTACTCGATGGCCGCCTTCAGTCCCGCCACCCCCGCCATGTCCGGTGTGCCCGCTTCAAATTTGTGCGGCAGCTTGTTGTACGTCGTCTTCTCGAAAGTCACGGAGCTGATCATGTCCCCGCCGCCCTGATAGGGGGGCATCGCGTCCAGGAGTGCGCTCTTGCCGTAAAGCACCCCGATGCCCGTCGGCCCATACATCTTGTGCCCCGAAAGAGCGTAAAAATCGCAGTCGAGATCCTGCACATCCACGGCGATGTGCGGCGCGGCCTGTGCGCCGTCCACCAGCACCGGGATGCCTCGTGCGTGCGCTGCGGCAATCATCCGTTTCACGGGATTGATGGTCCCCAGCGCGTTCGAGACATGCGTCATACCGACGATCCGCGTCCGCGGCCTCAACAGCTTCTCGTACGCGTCCAGCAGCAGTTCGCCTGCGTCGTTCATGGGAACCACCCGCAGCCGGGCGCCCTTTTCTTCGCACAGGAGCTGCCACGGCACGATGTTCGAGTGGTGCTCCATCGCGGTAATCAGCACCTCGTCGCCCGCGCCCACATGCGCGCGCCCCCAGGTCTGCGCCACCAGGTTGATGGCTTCGGTTGTCCCGCGCGTGAAGATGATCTCGCTCGACTGCGCGGCGTTCACAAAACGCTGCACCGTGGCGCGCCCTGCTTCGAACTCCTCCGTCGCAATCTGCGACAGGTAGTGCACCCCGCGATGGATGTTCGCGTTCTCTCCTTCGTAATACCGCACGATCGCATCGATCACGCTCTGCGGCTTCTGCGAGGTCGCGGCATTGTCCAGGTACACTAGTTCCCGCCCGTGCACCATCCGGTGCAGAATCGGAAAATCGGCGCGGATCTTTTCCACGTCATAAGCGGCTTCGGAGGCTGTCTCCCTCACCGGCACAGCAGTTGCGGCGCTCATCCCACTTCCTCCATCGCTCGTTCGACCACCCGTCCCGTACTCGCCTGCGGCGCATTTTCCATGAACAGCAGATGCTGCCGGATCAGCTCTTCGATATGCTCCCGGGCCGGGGCCGAATGCATTCGCTCCACGCATTCTTCGGCAAACGCCAGCAGCAGCAGTTTGCGGGCTTCCGCCTCGCTGAGGCCACGCGACCGCAGATAGAACAGCGCGTTCTCCTCGATCTGCCCAATGGTCGCGCCGTGCGTGCACTTCACGTCATCGGCATAGATCTCCAGCTGCGGCTTCGTGTCGATCTGCGCATCGTCACTCAGCAGCAGATTCCGATTCGTTTGCTTGGCGTCGGTCTTCTGCGCGTCCTTGTGAACCACAATGCGTCCGTGAAAAACGCCGTGCGCCTGCCCATCCAGAATCCCGTTGTAGAACTGGCGGCTGCCGCAGTGCGGGCTCGCATGCTCCACATGCATGAAGTTGTCCAGATGCTGCCGCCCGGTGCCCAGGTACAGTCCGTTGATGAGACACTCGCCGCCCTCGCCCGCCAGCACCGGATGCACGTTATTCCGCACCAGCCCGCCGCCCAGCAGCAGGGAATGCGAGGCCACATTCGCACTGCGCCCCTGCTGAATCCGCAGCGTGGACACATTGAAGGCCTTCAGGTGCTCGCGCTCAATCAGGTAGTGCTGCGCCACGGTGCTTTCGCCGGCAATCAGCTCGGTCACCGCATTCGAAAGCACCACAGACTCGCCGCCGACCGAGACATAATCCTCGATGATCGCCACCTGGCTCGCATCCTCGGCAACAATCAGGTTCCGCGGATGCGTCACCGTCGGCGCTGCTTCCTCCGTCGACAGGTAGAGCAGAGTGATCGGCGCCTCGACCACCACTCCACGCGGCACATGCACATACGCACCATCCGCCAGGAACGCCGTGTTCAGCGCAACAAACGCATCCCGCTGCGTGTCGGCATACCGGCCAAGGTGCTTCTCCAGCGTCTCCGGATGCGTCTCGATCTGCTCCCGCAGACTCGTCACCGTCACGCGCTTCGGCAGGGTATCCACCTGCGAAAGCTCCCGCGCATACCGGCCGTTCACGAAGACCAGCCGTGCCGCGCTTTCCCCCGCTGCCCGAAACGCCGCCAGTTTGTCCTTCGTCAGCTTCGCCGCGTTCGCCGGCCGGAAGACCGTCCGCGCAATCGCCGACACATTCGTGAAGCGCCAGTCCTCGTCGCGCGTCGTCGGAAATCCTGCCTCGCAGAATCGCGCAAAGGCATCTTCGCGCACGCGCTTCAGCCAGGCGAGCTTTGCCCCGGGAGCGGACTTCTCAAATTCGGTGAAATTTTCCAGCCAGCTCTGCACCTGTTCCGTCGCCGTCACCGCCGTCTCCCTCACGCCCGCGCTCCCGCGACCTGCGGCGTCTCTTTCTCCGTCCAGGCGTAGCCTTTCTCTTCCAGCTCCAGCGCCAGCTCTTTGCTGCCCGAGAGCACAATGCGGCCGTCCACCAGCACGTGCACGAAATCCGGGACGATATAGTTCAGCAACCGCTGATAGTGCGTCACCACCAGCATCGCCCGATCTTTGCCGCGCAGGGAATTCACGCCGTTTGCCACGATGCGCAGCGCGTCGATGTCCAGCCCCGAATCCGTCTCATCCAGAATGGCGAGCTTCGGCTCCAGCACGGCCATTTGGAGAATTTCGTTGCGCTTCTTCTCGCCGCCGGAAAAACCCTCATTCAGCGAGCGGCTCATCAGCTTGTCATCCATTTCCAGCAACGCCAGCTTTTCGCGGAACATTGGCAGAAAGTCCATCGCGTCCATCTCGTCCAGGCCCCGATGCTTCCGCTGCGCATTCAGTGCCGATCGCAAAAAGTACGTGTTGCCGATGCCCGGTATTTCCACCGGGTACTGGAACGCCAGAAACACGCCCTCACAGGCCGCTTCCTCCGGCTTCATCGCCAGCAGATCTTTGCCGTCGAAGGTGATTGACCCTTCTGTCACGTTGTACGCGTCGCGCCGCGCCAGCACCTGCGCCAGAGTGCTCTTGCCTGAACCGTTCGGCCCCATAATGGAGTGCACTTCGCCGGCATTCACCGTCAGGTCGATCCCCTTCAAAATCTCGTTCCCATCCACGTTGACGTGCAGATTCCTGATTTCCAGCAAACTCATTCTTTCCCTCGAATCATTAAACTTTAAACTCTGATTTTTAAACTCTGCAGCTAACCCACGCTGCCTTCCAGGCTCACGCTCAGCAGCTTCTGCGCTTCCACGGCAAACTCCATCGGCAGCTCCTTGAACACCTGCTTGCAGAAGCCATTCACGATCATCGATACGGCATCTTCCGTCTTCAGGCCGCGCTGCTGCAGATAAAACAGCTGGTCCTCGCCGATCTTCGACGTCGCCGCCTCATGCTCCATCCGCGCCGACGCGTTCTTCACCTCGATGTAGGGAAAGGTATGCGCACCGCACTTGTCGCCGATCAGCAGCGAGTCGCACTGCGTGTAATTGCGCGCGCCCTCCGCGCCCTTCATGATCTTCACCATGCCGCGATAAGTGTTCTGCCCGTGCCCCGCGCTGATGCCCTTGGAGATAATCGTGCTCTTCGTGTTCTTGCCCAGGTGGATCATCTTCGTCCCCGTATCGGCCTGCTGATAGTTATTTGTCAGCGCCACCGAATAGAACTCGCCCACCGAGTTATCTCCCTGCAGAATGCAGCTGGGATACTTCCACGTAATTGCCGAACCCGTCTCTACCTGCGTCCACGAAATTTTGGAATTACGCCCCAGGCATTTGCCGCGCTTGGTCACGAAGTTATAGATCCCGCCCTTGCCGTTCTTATCGCCCGGATACCAGTTCTGCACCGTCGAGTAGCGAATCTGCGCGTTATCCAGCGCCACCAGTTCCACCACCGCGGCGTGCAACTGATTCTCATCGCGCACCGGCGCCGTGCATCCCTCCAGATAGCTCACATACGCGCCCTCATCCGCGACAATCAGCGTCCGCTCGAACTGCCCCGTCTCCTGCGCGTTGATGCGGAAGTACGTCGACAGTTCCATGGGGCAGCGCACGCCCTTCGGCACATACACAAACGATCCGTCGCTGAACACCGCCGCGTTCAGCGCCGCGTAGAAATTATCCGTGTGCGGCACCACCGATCCCAGATACTTCTTCACCAGATCCGGATGTTTTTGCACCGCCTCGCTGAAGGAGCAAAAGATCACGCCTGCCTCCGCCAGCTTCGCCTTGAACGTCGTCGCCACGCTCACCGAGTCAAACACCGCGTCCACCGCGACGTTGGCCAGCAGCTTCTGCTCCGCCAGCGGAATCCCCAGTTTTTCGTACGTCCGCAGAATCTCCGGATCCAGCTCATCCAGGCTCTGCAACTGTTTCTTCTGCTTCGGCGCCGAGTAATAGACCATGTCCTGATAATTGATGGGCGGGAACTGCACATTCGCCCACTTCGGCTCCGCCTGCGCCCGCTCCTGGCTCATCCAGTAGCGGTAGGCATTCAGACGCCACTCCAGCATGAACTCCGGTTCGTTCTTCTTCTTCGAAATCAGCCGGATCACGTCCTCGCTCAGTCCTTTGGGAATCCGGTCTTCCTCAATCTGCGTGACGAAACCCCACTCATATTCCCGGCTGGCCAGCTCGTGCACGACATTCATATCGGTGCTCATTCACCTCTCCTCGGCTCCGGGGCAGCCCAGCTACCCCTCCGGCCCTTCGGCGCAATATACGACTAAAGCAGTCCTATATCAGAGTGTACCGCCAGGTGCCTGTGCTTTTCAACCCGTCCAGTGGAGCGGAAACAAACTCTATCGATTGGATGCAGCGTGCCTTGCGTGGTTTCGATCCCGGTGGTGCGGCCGGGGTGCCCGGTTTCCTGGCTTCGGTGTTCGGGAATGCCCGCGGACGGCCCGCCTAGGGTTTCTGCTCCACTGAGTCGACCATCACCAGGTCCGCGGCCGAATTCCGGTTGGTGGCTTCGCGGGACTCATAGCGAGCGCAGTTGCGGCCGGAGTTCTTGGCGACGTACAAGGCCGTGTCGGCGCGACTCAGAACCTCGCGCATCGACGGCGCATCCAGCCCGGGGCGGAAGGTCGCCACACCGATGCTGCAGGTAAGCCGGATCTCTGTGTCGCTCGCCGCGAAGGGCAGCGACCGGATCGCCTCCAGCAGATCGTCGATCCGCTGTGGGGCCATCGTCGGATCCCAGCCCGGGAGCAGGATGAGGAATTCCTCTCCCCCATAGCGGCCGACGACATCGTAGGCCCGCATCGTCTCGCGAAAGCGCTGCGCGGCCTCGCGAATCACGTCGTCCCCGCAAAGGTGCCCGTAGCTGTCATTCAGATTCTTAAAATGATCGAGATCGGCAATCAGGACGCCCAGCGGTGCCTGATCGCGGGTGGCGCGGGCGATCTCGCGCTCCAGATGGTCCAGCATCGCCGCGCGATTGTAGATGCCGGTGAGCGAATCGTGGGTCGCCTGGATGTGCAGTGCACTCCGAGCCTCCTCCAGGGCTGCTTTCTCCGCCACCAGCTGCGCTGTGCGCTCGGCTACCAGCCGTGTGAGTTGCTCCTGACGGTTTGTCAGGCTCCGCGTACGGAACCCGATGAAGCCCCACGTCAGCAGCAGACCCGCGAGCCCGTAGAACAAGTACGCCAGCGGCGTCTGCGTCAGAGGCGCCCGCAGAACGAAGCTGAAGGACGCTCCCGTTTGGTTCACAACCAGGTCGTCGTTCTCCGCCTGCACGATGAACGTGTAGTTCCCCGGCGGAAGATTGGTGTACCACGCATTCCGCCGCGTCCCCGAGTAAATCCAGGCGGGATCGAAGCCCACCAGCCGGTAGCGAAAGCGCACCCGCTGCGGCGCGACAAAGCTCGGCGCGGTGAACGACACCTCCAGATTGCCGGAACCGTGCTTCAGCCGGATGCCGTTCTGCAGCGGAATGGAGTGCCCGTCGAACGTTACCCGCTCAATCCACACCGGCGGCACAATTGTGTTAATCGGGATGTGCGCTGGATCGATGACTGCCACACCGTCAATCGTTCCGAACCAAAGGCGTCCGTCGCGGCTCTTCCAGGCGCAGGGCATGCTGCCGTACAGCGTCTCGCGGGAGCGCAGGCCGTCCGCCGTCCCATACAACACCGGCTGCAGCTTCTCGGCCGGCTTTCCCGCTGTCGTCAGGAACTGCCGCTTCGCAATCCGGAAGATGCCCGTGTCGCCGCCAAACCAGAGATTCCCGTTGTTGTCCTCGAGAATCGAGCCGATCGAGGTATCCGGCACGTCCTGGTCCGGCGTCCATGTGTCCACGCGCCCGTCGTGAATATGGCTAATTCCCCCGCCTGAGGTCCCCGCCCACAGGCTGCCGTCCGGGTCCGCATACACGCACATCACGTGATTGCTGTGCAGCCCGTTGGCGGTCGTATAGCGGGTCAGAGCGCCTCCCTGCAGCCGTTCCAGGCCATCTCCGTCCAGGGCCATCCACAGGGCGCCGTCCCGAGTCTGGGTCATGCCGGAAACGCGTCCGGACTCCGTGACGTGGTGGAACACTCCGTGGTCGAACTGGGCCAGACCGCGGCCGAAGAACCCAACCCAGAGTCGGCCGTCCTGGTCTTCATACAGGGCATTAATCGAGACATCGCTGGCCTGCGGGTCATGCCAGGTCAATACGTGTCCGTTTCGGATTTCGGCAATCGTGCCCCGCTGATAGCCCACCCAGAGGCTGCCGTCGCGTCGCTGGAGAATCGAATACACCGCCTGATTCGGCAGCCCTCGGCTCTGGTTCCAGACCTCCACGCGTCCGTCCGCCAGCACATGATCGAGCCCGTTATTGTCGGCGCCCATCCACATCGTGCCGTCCTGCGCCTGCAGAACGTTTCCCGTGTAATTGCCCGACAGCCCTTCCGGCGTGCCGAAAACCGAAAACTTGCCGTCGCGCAGCTGCACCACTCCCACGTCCAGCAGACCGACCCACAGACTGCCTTCGCGGTCTTCCATCAGGGCCTTGGCGCAACGGTCACTCGGCAGCCCGCGGGCCGCTCCATAGAATTCCAGCTTGCCGTGATAAAGCCGCGCAATCCCGTGCCGCACAAACGAAATCCAGACCGCTCCGTCGTGATCCGCCAGCAGCGACGACATCTCACCGCCCGGCAGCTGCAGCGGCACCGGAAATACACCGTCTCGCCGAATCTGCACCAGCCGATTGGAGGCTGTCCCGACCCACACCGACCCGTCCGGTGCGGCCGCCAGGGCGACCACTGGATCCCTGGCCAGCCCATAACGCAGCGGGTACGCGACAAAGTGCCCGTGGTCGAAACGAACCAGGCCCTGCTGCGTTCCCACCCACAGGGTGCCCCCTTTATCGATGACCATGGCGTTGACGGTCGGATCCGCGGCGCCCCGGGTCACAGGCCAGCTCTCAATTTGTCCGTGCACGATGCGATTCAGGCCCAGGGTGCTGCCCACCCACAGTCCTCCCTCGCGGTCCTCGCGCAGAGCCGTAATGTTGTCTCCGGCCAACCCCTCCCGCATTGTCAGTGAGGTAAACGTACCGGTATCGCCGGGCATCGCGGCCGGGACGTAATGGCTCAGCCCGCTGTCCGTCCCCACCCACAGGCTTCCATCGCGGCTGGCGGCGAGCGCCTCAATATTGCTGGACGCCAACCCGGGAGCATTGTGCCGCGTATAGGTCACGAAATGAACGCCGTCGAATCGCGTCAGACCTTCCTGCGTTCCGAACCAGAGATACCCATCCTTCGTCTGCGCGATCGCCTGCACCGTGTTCTGCGGCAGTCCCGACTCGCTCGTCCACGAGGTCTGCATGTACTGCGTGATCGCCCTTGCCGGATTCAACGCCAGCGCAGACGGTCCCATCATCATCGGCAGGAACGCTATCGCCCAAAAAGCCTGGCGGGCTTGACGCGCATACTCTCTTCGGCGCTCCCACGCGGCGCTTCCCGCGCTCGCTATGCCGCGCGGCTGATGCCGGATTGTCCCCGTAGTCTCCATGGGCCCCGCCATCAGCGAACCGTCTCCAGATCTTCCGCCGGCGTCTCCGGCGAAATTTCGTCCAGCACGAACGGCTTCCGCAGGTAGTCCAGCGGATTGGGCGAAGGACGGCCCAGCAGATAGCCCTGCGCTTCATTGGTTCCCAGAGCGCGGATCAGTTCCAGTTGCTCCCGGGTCTCGATCCCTTCCACGATCACCTTCATGTTGAGGTTGTGAGCCAGCATCAGAATCGACTTCACAAAACCTCGCGTCTCGGGGCGCACGATCAACTCGTTCACGAACGACCGATCGAGCTTCAGCGCATCAAATGACAACTTCGGCAGATAGCTCAGGCAGGAGTAGCCCGTTCCGAAATCGTCCATTGCGATGCTGATGCCTTTGCTCTTCAGCCTGCGCATCATTTCCGCCGCCCGCTCCACGCCATTCAGCGTTGCCGATTCCGTCAGCTCAATTTGCAGCAGAGAAGGATCGAGCCCGGTGCGCCGCAGAATGTCGTCGACCTCTTCGACGAATGAATCGCGGGCAAACTGCACGCTGGATACGTTGACCGCCACCTGAATGGGCCGATTCGCATACTGCTGCCACTGCACGGCGTCGGTGCACGCCCGCTCCATAATGTAGGCGCCCAGCGGAACGATCAGCCCGCTTTCCTCGGCCACCGGAATGAAGCTCAGCGGAGGAATGTTCCCCATGGTGGGGTGCGTCCATCGCGCCAGAGCCTCGAAACGCACAATCGTATGGCTCGCCAGGTCGAACTCCGGCTGATAGTGCGCGCTGATCTCTTTGTTGGCCAGGGCCCGTCGCAGTTCGCCCTCCAGCGTCAGCCGCTCGCGCGCCGCGTGCCCCAGATGATCTCCGAACTGCACCACACGATTCTTGCCATTGCGCTTGGCCGCATACATCGCGCAGTCGGCCTGCTGCAGCAACGGGCCCCCTTCGTTTCCGTGGTTCGGGAAGAGGCTGATCCCGACGCTGGCCGTGATCCGGATCGAATGGCCCTCGATTTCGAAGGGAGGCTCCAGCACTGCGAGCAGGCTCTCCCCCGCCTGCACCGCGTCACTCTCCTGCTGCACGCCATCCAGAATCAGCGTGAATTCGTCCCCGCCCAGCCGCGCCAATGTGTCGGACTGACGGAACCGCGCCCGCAATCTCTGTGACACCTGACTCAGTAGCTGGTCGCCAACCGCATGTCCCAGACTGTCGTTCACCAGCTTGAAGCCGTCGAGGTCGATGTACAGCAGCGCAAGGATTCTCTGTTCGCGCCGCGCCCGCGCCAGGCAATACGACAGCCGCTCCGCCAGCAGGCGCCGGTTCGGCAAGCCTGTCAGATCGTCGATCAGAGCCATATGCTGCAGCTGGGCTTCCGCCTTCTGTTTTGCCTTCTCCCGTTGCTGCAACTCCACCAGCATGCGATTGAAGCCCACCACCAGCTGCGCGATGGCTTCACTGCCGCGCACCGATACTTCGGTGTCGAACCGCTGTTCCCGCGAGACATTCTGCATGGCAATGGAGAGATCCCGGATCGCCCGCGCCGTGTCCGCCGCTCTCCGCAGATCCGCCATCTGCTTCCGAACCCGTCGGCGCAGCAGGATGACCCACACCAGGATTGCGAAAATTATCGGTGACAGCATGGCGAGCAGCGAGAGCACCGTCTCCATGGTCCAGACCGGAGCACGGCGCAGAATCCTCACGTCGCCAGGGGATCGCAGAAACATCTGAAAACCCGTCGGATCCTCCTCGAGGATTCGGTACAGCCGGCTCGGATCGACCTGCGTCGACACCACTCCCGTCAGTCGCAGCACACTGCCTGGCCGCAGCGGCAGCGGTACCGCTCCCTGATCCAGGGTGTCCAGGTGCGCCGTGAACGTGCGCATTCCCGACTGCAGCACCAGGGTCTCGCGCGCGGGCGTTCTCACCGACGTCAGAAGGCGCCCCTCCAGCGTCACCAGCATCGAGTCCTGATGCCCCTGCAGAACTGAATCCGCCGTCACGTTCTTCGGCGCTGCGCCCCCCGAAGGTCCCAGCAGCCGGAACTCCGCATCCGTGATCACCGGCGAATATCGCCCCGCCAGCGTCGGATAACCGATGGCGTCCACCCGATCGCCCACTTTGAAGGCGGAAGCATCGCCCCGGATTTCCACGCCGTCCGTCGCATCCTGGAGGTAGAGAAAATCCCGCCCCGCAAGGGTCACCGTGCCTTCCACCTTCACACGATGTCCGAACTGCGCATGCGGAGAAAAGCGGAGCAGGGCTCCAATCGGTGTCGCCTTTGCCGCAAATGGATCGGGCGCCCCCGGCTCCAGTACCTCGATATCCGACCGTTTCTCCACCACCAGCTGATAGCCCACCAGCTGACGACGAGAGTTGAAGACCGTCCCGAACACCCCGCGAATCCGAACCCGTGCGTCTTCCAGGTTGCGGGACTCCTCCAGGCCGGGGAACAGGGGCGAGGTGTAGACATGCACCTGCCCGACCGCCGTGAAGATGTCGAAGGCCAGCGCCGGGTGGTCCGGTTCTTCGCGCAGCTTCATCGGGTGAACCACGCCCTCGATCGCCACGTAGTGCGAGTCCAGAGATCCCGACTCCGATTTTTCCAGAGTCACGGACTCCGGTGCCGGCAGCGGCGCATTCCCCGTGATGCGAAATTTGGGAGCGACGATCACCGGCGCGTAATCGCCTGCGTTCGTAAGCCCCGTCAGCGTCGCCTGCCTGCCCACAGCCAGTTCCGGATCGTCGCCGGAGTACTTCACGTAAATCCCACCGGTCGCGTCCTGAAGAAACAACTCCCGCAGTTCGTTATCGACGTAGGTCACTACACCCGTTACGCTCACGGGCAGGGCCTGCGCGGCCTGAGCGGCAGATAGTTCGCGCACCGCGGCCACGGTCGACAGAGCCGACGGCAGCCGCTCCGCCGTTGCGCTGCTTTCCTCGTCCTCCACCAGCCGGGTCACCCGCGCATGCACCAGGTTGACCTCCAGGCCATCCAAACTGGGGAAGCCCGAAACCTCCACGCCTCTTCCGGGCTGCAGTCGGCTGGTGTCGGTCAGATTGCACCGGATCGCCCCCCAGGAGTCTTCGAGGAGAATTGAATCGGGGTAAACCGCGGCCACCTGCCCCTGAATCCGCACGCGGTGTCCCTGCCCTGTATGGCTGTGCAGGTAAAGCGTCCGAATATCCACCCGCGGCACCGCGCTCGGCGCCGGCTCTTCCACCTGCAGATCGCTCCCCGCCGGCAACCAGAGCCGGTTCAGAAGCAGAGCCCCCTGGGCAGTGCGAATCTGCTCCGGCAACGCGATAATCCCGATGCGGCTGTCCACCAGCTTCGTGTAATCGCGATCCGGTCGCGGAATCACCAGTTCGACATCCCGCCCGCGGTCGGCGATGAACAGATCCGCCTGCCCGTGGCTGTCGATCTGCACCGCGCGAACCACGGCGCTCACCTGCACGCGCACCCCGTTTTTCTCCGGCCTGGGAAACTCGGCAAGCGTGACCGGGATGGGAGCGGGCAGTTGCACCGCCCGCGGAGACGGTGCTACGCGAATCTGCTGCAGATGCACACTGGCGAGCCCCTGGTCCGGGTCATACCTCGCCGTCTTGACCGCATCGACCTGAACCGTTGAGCCCACAAGGATACCGGCCTGGACGGGATTCCCCGGCAGCGGCAGCGGAATCGCGGCCGTTTCATCCTCGATCCAGAATCGGTTCCCCGGCTGATCGACATACGTGACCACCCCGGCCAGATGTACGACGGAATGAACAGGAAGCTCCTGAAGCATTTGCACTGGGTCGTGCCGGTTAGCGGCAGACCACCCCCAGAAGGCCACCCCCAGCAGGGCTGCACCAAACAGGGATCCCAGTATCGCCCCCAGGCGGGTCCTGACGCTGCGTCGCTCCATCTCACGATCATGGGTCTTCTACCCCCCCTTCGCCATACAACTTTTAGCGGTTTGTCACCCCAATTCAGGCACTTACGGCCGGCGTTCGAACTCGCCCAGCCGCCCCTCCCCGCCTGAGCACAGTCCGCGCCCCCCTGTCGAGGTTGCCCCTGCCGCGATCCGGGATTTCTTAATTTGAAATGCTTTTCACACTCTGTTAGCTGACTAGTAACATTCCCTGCTGAAAATGGAGAGGCGCGGCTCGCGTGGAGCTGCAGTCGGTTCCGGCCAACCGGCTCCTCGGTTCAACCCCAACTCAACTCAAAGAAAAGAGAGGAATTCCACGATGTCTTCATCGTTCCGAGTTGCCTGCCTGCTCCTGCTGCTCTGTGCGCCAGCAGCTTTTTTGGAGGCCCAGGTCAATACCGCCAGTCTTTCCGGCCTGGCCACCGATCCCAGTGGCGCCGCCCTCCCGCACGTCACCATCACCGCAACCGACGTCGAGACCGGCTACGCGCGCACCGTCGAAACCGATAATGCAGGCGCGTACTCCTTCCAGGAACTCCCCATCGGAAATTATTCGCTCGACATCAGCGATCCGGGATTCAGTTCACTGAAGGAACAGGTCACATTGACAGTCGGCCAGCGCGCCCGCGAGGACTTTCACCTCAAAGTCGGCTCCACGCAGCAAACGGTTCAGGTGCAGAGCACGGCGCCTATGCTTTCTCCCGATGACGCCTCCATCAGCACGGAAATTGGATCCACCACCATCGAGCAAACCCCCCTCGCTCTCCGCAACTGGGATGACCTGCTGCGCGTTGTACCCGGCGTACAGATCAGCCGCTTTACCCAGCAAAGCGGCGCTACCTCCGCCGGCCGCGTCGGCGACTTCAACGTCAATGGCGTGCATTCTCTGCAAAACGACTTCATCCTCGACGGCATCGACAACAACACGTTCAGCGAAAACGTCCAGGAACTCAGCACCGAGTCGGCTCACCCCTCCGTCGACACCATCGCCGAGTTCAATGTCATCACCAATCCCTACTCCGCTGAATACGGCCGCAGCCCCGGCGCCGTTGTTTCGGTCAATACCAAGAGCGGCACCAACCGGTTCCACGGCCTCGGCTACGAGTACGTTCGCAATAATTACTTCGACTCCAACGACTTCTTCTCCGACCGCCATGGCCTGCCCAAGCCGAAGTACAACCAGAACCAGTTCGGCGGCAACCTGGGTGGCCCCGTCCTGAAGAACCGCCTCTTCTTCTTCTTCGATTACGAAGGCACCCGCATCAAGCAGGGAGTCCTGCGCACCTCCACCGTTCCGCTGCCCAACGAGCGCATCGGCGACTTCAGCCCGGCCACGGCCGCCGCCGTCGGTGTCAACTATCCGACCATCTACGACCCCACCACCTGCTCGCCGGCCTTCTCCGGATCGAACTGCCAGCCCTTTGCCAATAACTCCGTACCGAGCGGCAGCCTCGACCCCACCATGCAGAAGTTGATGGCGCTCTTCCCGCTGCCCAACACCACCACCGCCGGCAGCCCGCCCGACCTGAACAACTACATTCGCAACGCCCCCCTTACCGATTTCGAAGACAACTACGACGCCCGCGTGGACTGGACGCCTTCTTCAAAGGACACCCTCTTCATGCGCTATAACTTCTCCACCCGCAACCGCGATATCCCCGGCTACCTCGGCGGCCTGGCTGACGGCACCTCCACATCCGCCTGGGGCAACCAGATCCTCAAGGCTTACAGCGACGTCCTCGGCTGGACCCATATCCTCAGCCAGAGCATGGTGAATGAATTCCGCTTCGGCTGGGTGCGTGACTATTCCTACGCGCAACAGCAGCCCTTCACGCTGACCCAGTACGCCGGCGACTTCGTTCCCGGCATTCCCGATAATCCCGCGCTCGGCGGCGGCGTTCCTCTCACCGAGTTTTCCAACTACGCCTTCGAGGGCTCGCCCGACTTCCTGCCCAAGCAGCAGGTCCCCATGCAGTATCAATACAACGACACTCTCTCGATGGTGCGCGGCCGCCAGACCTGGAAGTTCGGCGTCAGCATTTACGCTCCCATGCGCAACCTCTTCCAGGATGAGCCCAGCACCCGCGGCGATCTGGACTACACCGGCGTCTTCACCTGCCAGCACAGCGCACCCGGCAAGTGTGTCTCCGGCACCGGTCTCTCCTACGCCGACGGCCTCCTCGGCTATACCCAGACCGCGACGCTGACCAATGTCTTCTTCGTCGACCAGCGTCTCTGGATGGCCTCCGGCTTCTTTGAAGATGACTGGAAGGCCACGCCGAAGTTGACTCTCAACCTCGGCCTTCGCTACGACTTCGCGACGCCGGCAGAAGAAGGCCAGAATCGCATGGCGGACTTCGATCCGACTTCAGGCTCGCTGATCTTCGCCAAAGGCGGATCCCTGCAGGGCCGCACCATCGTTCACCCCAACACAAAGAACTTCGGCCCTCGCTTCGGCTTCGCCTTCTCTCCGGACGCGAAAACCGTCTTCCGCGGCGGCTATGGCATTTACTACACCCTCCTCGAGCGCATCGGCAGCGAAGACGAACTCGCTCTGAACCCGCCCTTCCTGATCAATAAACAGCTGGTCAGCAACACGGCGCCGGTGCTCACCCCCTCCGTCGGTTTCCCCTCCAACTTCCTCGATCCTGCCACGGTGAATTTCAGCAATCTCACCGCGTTCCACATCCGCTCGCAGCCCACCTCCGATCCTGACCCCTACGTCCAGCAGTGGAGCCTCGGCATCCAGCGCCAGATCGGCCAGGCATGGGCCGCGGAAATCGATTACGTCGGAACCAAATCCACCCACCTCGATGTCATCCGCGACTACAACCAGCCCCTCATCTCCGGCGGCGTCAGCACCGGCGTCGTTCCTTACACTAACTTCGGCCAGATCGAGTGGACCGCGCCCATCGGCTCCGGCAACTACAACGGCTTGCAGGCGAGCCTCACCCGTCGCATGACCTCCGGTCTGGAGTTGCGCGCCGCATTCACCCACTCCCGCAGCCTCGACGACACGCCTGAGGAACTGGAGAGCAACTCCGGCGACGCCCCCAACGGCCGCGATGACGCCGCCTGGTACGGCCCCAGCGACTTCGACGTTCCGAATCGTGTCGCCGCCAGCTACGTCTACGACCTGCCTTTCGGTCGCAAACAGGCCATGCTCCAGCACGGCCCCGCTGCCTGGATTCTCGGCGACTGGGAAACCTCCGGCGTCTACACCTACTACAGCGGCCATCCCTTCCAGATCAACGAAAACGATGGCAACCACAACTCCATCCTCGATCCGTACGGTTACACCACCGCGACCCCCAACCAGGTGGGCAAACCTCGCGTCGTCGGCGATCCTGACTGCTGGTTCTATGCCAGCAAGGACTCCGCCTGCGGTGCGAAAGCTCCCACCGGATCCACGGATGCCTACGCCACCACCGCCGTCGGCGCCATCGGCAACGTCGGCCGCAATACGCTCCGGGGTCCCGATGTCGATGTCCTCGACGCAGCCCTGCTCCGCAACTTCCCCATTACCGAAGGCTGGGCCGTTCAGGCCCGCTGGGAAGTCTTCAACGTCACCAATACGCCGGAGTTCGGACAGCCCAGCGGCAACATCACCAGCGGCGGCGTCGGCAGCATCACCAGCCTCGCCGGCGATCCCCGCGTGATGCAGTTCGCTCTCCGCGTCTCCTTCTGAACGCATCCATTCCGGGCAGACCGCAACCACGGTCTGCTCCGGACGGCCATCGATCCCTATGATCGGGAGCATCCCTATGCGCCGAATTTTTTGCCTGATTCTTCTCGCCTCCACCTCGCTCGCGCTCGCCGCCCCGTCCAACATGCGCGACCCGTCACGGCCCGGCAGCCGCTCCGTCATGGATGCCCACAACTGCTACCCCTACTACGGGTGGTGGAACGACCGCATCGACCGTGCCCTCTCTGCCGGAACCCCACTCGCCATCGAACAGGACCTCTACTGGTACACCGACCCAAAGACCGGTAAGTCCTGGTCCATCGTCGCCCACGGCGTGCCCGTCAGCGGCCACGAGCCCACCATGGAGCACTACTTCTTCGATCGCGTCCGCCCCATCGTCGAGCAGGCTCTCAAAGACGGCAATCACGGCAACTGGCCGCTCATCACCCTCAACCTCGACCTCAAAACCGAAGAGCCCGCGCACCTGCACGCCATCTGGGCGCTGCTCTCCAAATATCAGGACTGGCTCAGCACCGCACCCAAAACCAGCGACCCCGCCCGCGTTCAGCCGCTGACGATCCGCCCCATCCTCGTCCTCACCGGCGAGTCCGACGCGCAGCAGGCTGTCTTCTATGACGAGGTCCCCGTCGGCGGGCGTCTCCTGGTTTTTGGCGCCGTCCACACCCACACGCAAAATCCCATGGCCCCGCCCGATGTCCTCGAGCCCGAGTCCGCCAGCAACTACCGCCGCTGGTGGAATAACCCCTGGGATGTCGTGGAAGCAGGAGGCCAGCAGCACGCCGGCGCCTGGACCGATGCCGACGATCGGCGCCTCCGCGCCCTCGTCCGCCACGCCCACCAGAACGGTCTCTGGATCCGCTTCTACACGCTCGACGGCGCGACCGAAAAAGAAGAAAGCTGCAATGGCTGGTTCCACAGCTACAACTTCGGCTCACTCCCCGCGGCCGAACAACGCTGGCGCGCTGCCCAGCGGGCTGGCGTCGATTACATCGCCAGCGATCAGTACGAGCTCCTCGGCGCTTTCCTCCGCCGCGCCTCCAGCTCCAACCCGCAAACCGCCACCCTCAGCGACCCCAACGCCTCAAGCTGCTCTGCGACCTCTGCCTCGTCTGCACGCTAAAACCAAAAGGGATCCGGACAACGTCCGGATCCCTCTTCAGCGCACCGATTCCCTGTTGCCTATTCCCTGTTGCCTGTTGCCTGTCTTTCCGCCAAGTAGATCTTCACGTAGTCCAGATAATTCCGCGCGTACTGCAGGATCTCCTCGCGATCGTCCGACGTCAGATCCCGCCGCACCTTGCCCGGTACGCCTGCCACCAACGACCGAGGCGGCACGATCATCCCCTCAGGAATCACCGCCCCCGCCGCCACAATCGATCCATCGCCGATCCGCGCGCCGTTGAGGATCGTCGCGCCCATCCCGATCAGGCACGCATCCTCCACTACGCAACCGTGCACCGTCGCGTTGTGTCCAATCGTCACCCAGTCGCCCACAATCACCGGATGCTTGTAGCGCATCCCATGCAGCACCGCGCAGTCCTGCACATTCGAGTGCGCCCCGATCCGAATCTCGTGCACATCCCCGCGCACCACCGCATTCATCCAGACGCTCGCATGCTCCCCCAGCACCACGTCGCCAATCACCTGCGCCGAAACATCGACGTAGCAGGTCGCGGGAATCACCGGCGTCTTCCCCTGCCAGGAACGGATCATGACCTTAGTTTAGCTTCAGCATTATGAGCCTGTCGGCAGATCGAAACACAAGGAAATTTGTCGCCATTTTCGAGCAGACGGAAACCGGCTGGAGCGCCTACGCCCCCGACCTTCCCGGGCTGGGAGTCGCTGGAACCACCTTCGAAGAAACCGAGCAGTTGATCCGCGAGGGCATCGAGTTTCACATCGAGGGGCTGCGGGCCGACGGTGATCCTGTTCCAGAGCCGACCACACGCGTCATCGAAGTGGCTGTGCCGGCGTAATTCTCACTGCCTTTCAGTTACGACTCTCCGCTGATTTATCCTCAAGAGAATCATGCTGGAGCAGGAAGCACCACGCCCAATCCCAGCCTTATCCGGCTGGTCGGAAAAGGAACTCGACCGTGCCTTCGCCGACTTGGCCAACGAGGTCGAATCCTACGCTACTTTTCTCGGCTCTCCGGGAGACTGGGAACGGTTCCGCCTCTACTGGCTCGGCCGCAAGCAGGGCCGCCTCAAAGCCATCAGCGACGCCTGGCTCAAAGCCGCGCCCCCCGATGCGAAAAGGCCCCTCGGCCTGCGCTTCAACACGCTGAAAGCCCACATCGAGCAGCGCCTCGACCAGGCGGCAGCGGCCAGCACCCCCGACGCCGCTCTTGAAGCCGAGGCCATCGACATCACCCTCCCCGGCACCGCCCGCAAGCTCGGCGCAGAGCACCCCCTCATTCGCACATGGAACGAGATCGTCTCCGTCTTCCAGCGCATGGGCTACTCCGTCGGCGTCGGCCCCGAGGTCGAAACCGACTTCTACAACTTCGAGTCCCTCAACTTCCCGCCCGGCCATCCCGCTCGCGACACCCAGGACACCCTCGTCGTCGCCCACCAGGAGCGCAAGCCCCTCCGCGACCGCCTCCTCATGCGCACCCACACCTCGCCTGTGCAGATCCGCACCATGGAGCAGCAGCCGCCGCCCGTTCGCATCGTCATCCCCGGCAAGGTCCACCGTAACGACGCCGCCGACGCGACGCACTTCCCCATCTTCCATCAGGTTGAAGGCCTCTGCGTCGATACCAACATCACCTTTGCCGACCTGAAGGGCACCCTCGATTACGCCATGAAAGCCTTCTTCGGCTCCAGCGTGAAGACCCGCTTCTTCCCGTCCTTCTTTCCCTTCACCGAGCCCAGCGCCGACGTGCAGATCAGCTGCCCCTTCTGCGGCGAGGTTGGCTGCCGCAAGTGCAAATACTCCGGCTGGATTGAGCTTCTCGGTTGCGGCATGGTCGATCCGGCGGTCTTCGAATTCGCCCGCCTCAAGCAGCCCGCCTACGACCCCGAGAAGATCAGCGGCTTCGCCTTCGGCATGGGCATCGACCGCATCGCCATGATGAAGTACGGCATCGGCGACATCGGCCTCCTCTATTCCGGCGACCTTCGTTTCCTGGAGCAGTTCGCATGAAGCAGCCAGTCAGCGCTTCGCGAGCAAGTCAGCGAGTCAGCGGAAAATCTATGCCGAGGACTCGCTATTTTCGCGATCTGGTTGTGTGGCAGAAGGCGATGGATCTGGCACGCTCGGTGTATCGAGAGACTTCGCGCTTTCCGAAGGCAGAATTGTTTGGCCTGACAAGCCAAATGCGAAGAGCGGCGGTTTCCGTGCCCAGCAATATCGCAGAAGGTCACGGCAGATTGTCCGACGGTAATATGCGAGTCTTCCTTGCCCAGGCGAGGGGCTCGCTATTCGAATTGGAAACTCAAATCGAGCTTGCTTCCGGACTGGATTTGCTTGCACCGGAAGCGGGGAAAAGGTTAATCGAGAGCTGTCGCGAGATTGGCAGGATGCTGAACGGACTGTTAGCTGTCCTGGAAGGCTGACTTGCTAACTCGCTGACTCGCTGACTTGCTATGCGCATTCTCTCCAACTGGCTCCGCTCCTGCGTCCCCGGCATCGCCGTCTCCGACCGTCAACTCGCCGACGACCTCACCCTCCGCGGCATCGCCGTCGAAGGCGTCTTCGACCTTGGCGCGCACGGCTCACTCTTCGAGATGGACATCACCACCAATCGCGTCGATGCCATGAACCACTACGGCATCGCCCGCGAAGCCGCGACCATCTATGGGTTGCAGCTGTCCCCACTTGAAGCGACTCTGCCGAAACCGGCGGACGGACCGGGTTATCCGGTTCGAATCGAAGCGAAGGACGGCTGCGGCCGCTTTACCGCCCGGATTCTCCGCAATGTGAAGATCGGCAGCTCCCAGGAGTTAACTCGTAAAGAGCCTTTGGCCGAGCGCTTCCGCCTCCTCGACCAGAAACCGATCTTCAACGCCGTTGACGCCACCAACTACGTCGTCCTCGCCATGGGTCACCCCACCCACGCCTTCGACCTCGACAAACTCGAAGGCGGCATCATCGTGCGCCGCGCCCGCAAAGGCGAAAAGCTGGTCACCCTCGACGGAGTGGAGCGCACCCTCGACCCCGACGACCTCGTCATCGCCGACGAAAAGAAAGCCGTCGGCCTTGCCGGTGTCATGGGCGGCCTCGAAACCGCCATCTCCGCCACCACCAAAAACATCCTCGTCGAAGCCGCCTGGTTTGACCCCGCCACCGTCCGCCGCTCCTCAAAGCGTCACCTCATCCACACCGACGCTTCCCATCGCTTCGAACGCGGCGCAGACTTCAACGCGCCTCCCGTCGCCTCCGCCCTTGTCAGCCGCATCATCCTCGAAGCGGGAGGCCACGTCGAAGGCGGCCTCGTCGACGCAATCATCCCCGAAGCCCAGGCGCGCACCGCCCACCGCGTGCCCGTCCGCTTCCGCCCCTCCGAAATCCAGCGCATCCTCGGCCCCACCGAAGATCCGCAGGGCATCACTGCCTCACTCGCGGAGACGATCCTCACCGGCCTCGGTTGCGAGATCGCTTCCGCGCCTCAGCCACCGACCGAGGCGTCCGCCTCCGCCGGCAAGGCGGTCACACTCCCCAGCTGGCGTCTCGACCTCGAGCGCGAAATCGACCTCATCGAAGAACTCGCCCGCGTCTACGGCTACAACCGCTTCCGCAACACCCTGCCTTCCTTCGCCGGCACCGTCGTCGAGCTTCCCTGGGCCGAAAAAGAAGCCGCCGTGCGCCGCACCGTCCTCGCCCTCGGCTGGAATGAGGCCATCGCTTCCACCTTCTGTTCCGCCGACGACGCCGCCCGCTTCTCCCGCGAGCCCAATTCCTCCGTCGCTCTCGGCAATCCGCTCAGCGCCGAAGCCGGCATGCTCCGCCCCTCGCTTCTTCCCGGCATGCTCGACATGCTCGCTCTCAACATCAGCCGCGACGTCGAAGGGGCGGCACTTTTCGAGATGGGCACCGTCTTTTCCGGCACGCCCGAATCTGCCTATGCGCGGGTCGACGAGCGGCCCTCGCTCGCCATCGGCTCCACTGGCTCTGCTTTCGGCGCGGACCCCGTCGAATTTTCCGATCTGAAAGGCGCCGCCGAGCAGCTTCTGGCGAAGTTCTCCGCCCGCAGGGTCGAATTCGACCGCTTCCCCGCCGCCTCCGGCCTCATGCCCGCATGGCTCCATCCCGGCCGCAGCGCGCGCGCCGTCCTCGACGCCGCCACCGTCGGCTGGTTCGGCCAGCTCCATCCAACGGAAGCCGATCGCCGCAAGCTGAAACAACCCATCTTCCTCGGCGAGTTCTACCTCGACCGGCTCTATCGACACGACCTGCGTCAGCCCGCGGTCCGCGAGCTCTCCCGCTACCAGCCCGTCCGTCGCGACTTCTCGGTCATTCTCCCCGACACGGTCACCTGGGGCCGTCTTCGCTCATCGCTCGAGTCGCTCCCGATCCCTGAGTTGCAAAGCCTCGCCCCCAAAGAAATCCTCCGCGATGCCAAGGGAAAGCTTGTCCCCTCCGGTCACTATTCGCTGTTGCTGGGCGTGGTCTTCCAGTCCCACGAGCGCACCCTGCGCGAAGAAGAAGTGCAGGCCTGGTCGCAGCAGATCGTCGCCGCTCTCGAAACGCTCGGCGGCAAACTGCGCGTCTGATCTCCGGCCCTGCCCCTTCGGAGAGCCATAGGCCACCGCAAGTTGTCTGCCATCATTTCTGCTCAGGTTCGAAGGCCACCGCCCCGCCCATCGCCCGCATCCAGAAAAAGAAGAGGTGACCCCATGGCCCAGGCTCTCCCAGACCCACAGTCCTCACCGGAACCGCGTGGATTCAGCGAACACACCCGCAGGTCCTCCAGCGAAAACGCTCACGAGCAGGGTTGGGGACTCAACGAGGACGAGCGCCGCCACATCCCGCCCGCTCAGCAACATCGTGGCGGCACGGACTATGACTATGGCGCGCAGAATTTCGGCGATGCGTCAGCCGACATCAGCGCGGCGCTGCCAACCGCCGGCACGCAGAAGCGCCCTGCGAAGGCTGAATCGCAGAATGTCGGTGAAGGAGCGAACCGGAAACGGCCAGCACGTCGGAAAACGGCCTGAGTTTGTTGGAAAAAGCGCGCCGCCGCACCCGGCAAGCCGCAGCCAATCGCGACCGAGCGCGAAGGCTACCTATGACATGACGAATGCGGCCGTCACACCCTGTTTTTCGGCGATCTCTTAAAGGACTTCGACCAGCCGTGGATACAGACCGGCGTGGCTGGTTTGATACAGAGCCAGCAGTCTCTGCCGCATCAGGTAATAGGACGAAGCCGCTTCGTGCAGGTGAAAGGGAATCAGGGTCGCCGAGCGGCGCATCACCCGATGCAACATCAGAGCCATTTCGATCTGGCGCACAGCCGCCTGCAGCCGCAGCGCATCCCGCCGGATTCGCTCCGTCACAATCACGCCTTCATCGAAATTCCACTGCTGCGCGTGTGCCGCCAGCAACAACATGACCTTTGCATTTTGCCGCATCCGCCGCAGGCCGTCCCGCCCCCCCAGCATCAGCCACATGTCGGTCGGCTCCAGCGCGATCTGCCCCTCCTGCGGATCCAGATAATCGCGAGCCACAGACTTGATGCGCTCGAATTCGATACGCTCAATCGCCGCAACCAGATCGGCCCAGCTTCGCCGATCCACCTTCACGGCCGAGATTTGGGTTCGGATCGCAGCCACCAGAAGGCCGCCAACTACCGCACCCAGGAGGAGGTAAACCACCACCGAAAAACCCTTTCTTCCCGACGCTGCGGACGCCCATCCGCCGGCCTCGGATAACCACCCGTTTATCGCGGCGTGTCAAGTCTCCGAAGATCGTACTCGACTCGCCGGTGAAGCGCAAGAATGTATTCCTGCAAATCCGCCGAAATCGGCTGTCTCTCCGGCTCGGGGACCCATAACTGGACAGCTATCCATAAGGTCGCGCATAAGTACGCCAAATCCCGTATATAGTCCAGATCGGCATAAAACCGCTGCCATCCAAAAAAACTTTGCAGCGCCGTCGTAACCACCATCACGCTAGTCCAGGCGGTAAGTCCCTGGCCCACCGCCATAACATGGTTCCTCCATCCCAGACCCAGCCGATTCGCCATCAGACTCATCACCACAAACAATTCGCAGATCACCAGACTCGTGAACAGGTCGCCGCGAATCCTCCATAGCATCGAGACCGTCGTAGGCGGAGGCGAAACCCACCACGCCAGCAGCCCGGCGACCACCGCCCCAGCCACCCCAGCCACAGCAAAACGAGCCCGTGCGTCCTGCACCCAGGTCCCAGTCGGTCGCAGCACAATCCGCGCGATTTCCAGCGCAACGCCCAGTTGCAGCCCAAAATCAACCCACAGTCCCACATACCACGCCATCCTGTAGGCGTGGAACCACTGCGCGTCCCACAGCACGAACAGAAGCATCGTTCGGGCCGCCAGAAACGCGAACCAACTCGTCAGCACAGGAAACTGCCGCCATCGTCCCCGTCCCAGCAGGACCACGAGCAAGGCCACCGTCGACAGGAAGCCCGCCCCCCACCAGAATTTGGCCAGTGCCGTCAGATGCATCGGTTCGCCCGTTACCTAAGATACGACATCCCCCGCGTCCGTTTTCGAAACGCGGGGGCCTGTCGTCCCCTTCTCGGGCTACGCCGTGCGTTAGAGTCCCAGATACGCCAGAATCGCGGCCACCAAGCCGGTGCCCGTGCTGCTCGTGCCATTCACTGGCTGATTGCTTGGCGGCGGCGGCGGATCGGTGCCGCCCGGTCCAGTGGCAAAAACCGGCGCTGCCGATAATGCCAGCGCTCCAAACAACACCAAATACCGCGTTGCCTTTTTCATTGGGAGAGGTCCTCTGTGGCGCATTGCGCGCCTACTAAGAGTACCCCGAAACGTCAAGGGATGCTCATCGCAATTATAACTTTAGTAATCTATCCCCCCCCGATCCGGTCCGGACATGGAACTATCTCCCCCTATCTCGCGCCCGCCCTGCCTCATTTCCTGCTTCTTTACTCTCCTGTAACCTGCCGCCGGCGCTTAACTTATCCTCGTCGCTGGCCTACCACACCTCGCATTCCTTCACCGGCGCCATCGGCTGGCCCCCCTTGCATCCAAAAGCCTTCGCAAACTCCGGCATATTCACCAGCACCCCCTTCACACGGATCGGGTCCGGTGAGTGCGGGTCGGTCTGCGCCAGCATTCTCACGTACGCCGGCCGCTCCGTGGAGCACCAGTTCTGCGCATAGCCCAGAAACAGCTGCTGCACCGGCGTGAATTTCCCCTCGCTCTTTGCCTCCGCTGTCTCCACCGCCGCGCCCCCCATCGCTTCCCGCGCCATCAGAGCCATCAGAGCCAGCCGCAACCCCCCGTTATCGGCGGTGTTCTCTCCCAGCGTGAGCTTTCCGTTCACCTTCAAATCGCCCACCGCCGTGAACTGGCTGTACTCGTTCGCGATGCATCCCGTCCGATCGTTAAACTTCTTCTCATCCTCCGGCGTCCACCAGTTGTGCAAATTGCCGTGCGCGTCGAACTTCGCGCCCTCGTCATCGAAGCCGTGCGTTAGCTCATGTCCGACGATCGCGCCAATATGCCCGTAGTTCGTTGCATGCGTCGCATTCTTGTCGTAGAAGGCCGGCTGCAGGATGCCCGCGGGAAAATTAATGGTGTTCATGCTCGGGTCGTAATACGCGTTCACCGTCGGCGGTGACATGTCCCACTCATCACGGTTGACCGGTTTGCCGATCTTGTTCAGTTCGTACGCCGTCTCAAACTCGCGTGCCCGCTTCAAATTCCCAAACGCCTGTCCCGGCCGAATTTCCAGCTTTGAGTAATCCCGCCACTTATTCGGATACCCGATCTTGTCCGCCACCGCGTGCAGCTTCTCTTCCGCCTTGACCTTCGTCTCCGGGCTCATCCAGTCGATCGCATTGATATCCTTCCCCATCGCTGTCTCGATATCGTGCACCATCTGCACCGCCTGGGCCTTCATGTCCGGCGTGAAGTATTGCGCCACATACAGCTTGCCCAGTGCCTCCCCCAGCGATCCATCCGTCGAATCCACGCAGCGCTTCCACCGCGCCTGCTCCTGCGGCGTCCCCTCCAGCTTCCGCCCGTAGAAGTCGAAATTCTCGTCATCGAACGCCTCCGGCAGCCGCATGGAAAACGAGTCCGCCAGGTGCACGCGCAGGTAGGCGCGGATCGTTGCCAGATCCGTCTCCTGGATCGTCTGCCCGTACGCTTTGAAGAAATCCGGAGCCATCACGTTCAGCTCCTGAATCGCCGGCGAGCCGATCATCTCCACGTATTTCTGCGCCTCAATCGCCGGCGCCGTCGTGGAAAAGGTAGCAAGCGGCATCATGTGATAAATCCTCGCGGGATCCCGCCGCTCCACCACTCCCTGCGACGCCTTCGCCAGCGCCGTCTCCAGCTCCATCACCTTTTGCGCTTCCGCTCCCGCTGCTTCCTGCGAATCCCCCAGCAGCTGCAGCATCTTCGCCATATGCGCAACGCATTCCTTCCGCAGCTGCTCGCTTTTGGCATCGGTGCGGAAGTAATAGTCCTTCTCTGGCAGCCCCAGCCCGCTCTGATCGACGTAGGCGATCTCTCGCGTCGCATCCTTAAAGTCCTGCATTGACCCGTAATCGAAAAAGACTCCTGCTCCCATCCGGTTCAGGTGCGCGATCAGCGCCGGCAGTTCGTCCTTCGCGCGCAGCGCGGCAATCCGCTTCAGTTCCGGCTCGATCGGCGCCAGCCCCGCCTTGTCGATCGCCTCTGTATCCATGCAGCTCTGGTAATAGTCACCGATCTTTTGCTCGTTGCTGCCCGGCGCCGCATGCGCCGCCGCTGCCTTCTCCACCAACTGGTGCAGCGCCTGTGTGTTGAACTCATACAGGTTGTAGAACTCGTCAAAGACCGGCGTATCCGCGGGAATCGGATGCAGCTTCGCAAAATTCCCGCAGGCGTACTGGTAGAAGTCCACGCAGGGATCCGCCGTCGTGTCCATCGCCGTCGGATCGAACCCTGGAATGGGCTCGAACTGCTTCATCGCCTCGCCCGTTTGCGGAGCCGCAACCGCCTGTGCAGAACACGAAACGGCGAGCACCGGAAACAGACATCCGGCCATGACGAGCCCACGAAATCGCATCGAGCCTCCTGATCGCAAACACCGATCATACCCGAGCCATTACGCCGTTCCCGCCCCTTCCCGGATTGTAGAAAGAGGATCGGATCGGACCCCCGTCGCTCCCGCCCACCAGGGCTCAGCGCCTCCGCTGTTCGCTTGCGGGTATCTCCCGCATCTGCTGCCCCAGCCACGTACGCGCTGCCGGGGGCGTCGGCGACCGCGCCTCCACACCCGGTTCGAGATCCACTTCCGGATTGAAGACAGCCGCTTCCGGGTTCGGATGAAACCGCCCATCCGAAACATACGCCGCGATCAGCGTCCCGGTCACATAAGGATTCAGCACCGCGAGCGGCACAACATACTTCTTCGACTTCACCAGCGACTCCACCACGCCATCCACCGGCGTGCTCCGCCGAATCGTCCCCGGCACCTGTGGAATCACAAATGTCTCCAGATCCGTATCCGGATGCCGGCGGCTGTATTTCACCAGGGACTTTGCCGCCTGCTTCGGCGTCATCACGCCCACATCCGCAATGAAGTTCCGATGCACCGCATGCGGGTAGTAGAAATTCAGCACCATCTCGGAGAAGTCTGCGCAGTTGTGAAAGAACAGATTGAAATGCGACACATTCTTCCGGTGGTTGAACCGCCGCATCAGGGCGGCATCCTGTTCCGGCGTCGTCGTCACTTCAAAGCCCCAGATCTTCCGGTCGTACGAGGCCCCCACCAGCTGGATCCAGTCACCCTTCGGAATTTCATACTTTGGGCTGTCCGGCACCAGCGCCTCCAGGTGATCCCGCCGGTATTCATCCCGCAGCTTTCGCTCGAGGCGCGGCGTCGCCGTATCGGGGATCTCCGAGACGTCATCCACCGCATACAAGTAGGGAATCAGCGGAATCGCCAGCCAGTCATACCCATCCACCCGGTGATACCGGCTCAGAACCACCCCGGCTTCGCCCTCCCCGCACCGCCGCAGCCGCGTTGGGCTCTCGGCGCACACATGGTTCAGCCAGATCGCCGCGTGCCCGGTCGGATTCATCGCTCCGAAATCGCCGAACGGCTCTTCCAGCAGCAGGGAGGCGTCACCAAAAGCCGAAGAACAGGCGAAGGTCGCACAGACCCAGACGAGCAGAATCGGCAAAAGGGATCGCAGCGAATTGTGCGGTCTCATCATTCGATCTCCGGTCAAGCCAGTTCATAGGACCCGACGTGGTTAACCCGCAATCTCCCACATAGTTGCGCGACACTGCAGCGAAAATCGCCGGCCCTCGGCCGACAGATATTTAGATGCGCATTTTCCCTGCTGATAGCCTGCTGATACGCATGACGACACCCACCCGATTCGCTCCCGGCCAGACCCTCCTCATCGACGCCGACGATACCCTCTGGGAGAACAACATCTATTTCGAGCGCGCCATCGCCGCCTTCATCTCTTACACCGATCACAAGGAGTACTCCCCCGACCAGGTCCGGGAAAAGCTCAACGAGGTCGAGCGCGAAAACGTCCGCCTCCACGGCTACGGCCTGGTCAGCTTCCGCCGCGCCCTGGTCACCTGCTTCGAGCGCCTTTCCACAGAGCCGGTCACGCCGGAAAAGCACGAACGCATCCTCAGCTTCGCCCAGTCCATCGCCGACCAGGAGATCGAGCTGCTCGCTGGGGTCTCTGAAACCCTCCCGGCGCTCGCCACCCTCCACCGCCTCATCCTCATGACCAAGGGCAATGAGGCCGAACAGGCCGACAAGCTCGTCCGTTCCGGCCTCGCTCCGCACTTCACCGCCGTCGAAATTTGCCGCGAGAAAGATCCCGCCGCCTACCGCAGCGTCTGCGAGAAATACGAACTCGCCCCGCACACCACCTGGATGATCGGCAACAGCCCCCGGTCCGACATCAACCCCGCCCTCGCCTCCGGCCTCCATGCCGTCTATATCCACCACCCCAGCACCTGGGTCCTCGAACACGACAAGATTGACCCGGCCCCGGAAGGCCAGCGCCTGCTGGACGTCGAGAGCTTCCGGGCTTTGCTGCGGCACTTCTGATCGCGAATGGCGCCCGATTCTAATAATCGTTATAATCCCGGTATGGCGAATGGAATCGTCAAGCTCAAAGTCACCACCGTCGGCAGCTCCGCCGGAATCATTCTCCCGAAGGAAGTGCTGGCCCGCCTCCGCGTTGCCAAAGGCGATACCGTCTTCCTCACCGAATCGCCGGAGGGTTTTCGCATCACCGCCTACGATCCCGAATTCGAAGAACAGATGAACCATGCGCGGAAGTTTATGCGGAAGCGCCGGGATGCCCTGCGCGAATTGGCAAAGTGACTGGCGCGGAAATCCGTTGGGTCCTGGAGTCGGTCGTCCTCGCGCTGCATGATGAGCAGATCGCCGAGCATGGAGGCGCGGCGGGGCTGCGCGACGAATCCCTCCTGCTCTCGGCGCTCGCCCGGCCGCGCAACATGGCCGCGTATGGAGATCCCGATCGGGCCGATCTCGCTGCCGCTTATACCGTCGGCATCGCTCGTAATCGCGCCTTCGTCGACGGCAACAAGCGGACGGCGATCGTGGTTGCCGCCGGTGTGTTCCTGCCTCTCAATGATTACGAGCTAAACGCCTCCAACGAAGACATCGTCCGCACCATGCTCGCCGTCGCCGACGGCTCCCTCGCGGAGGACCGCCTAGCCGCCTGGTTTCGCGAATGGATGCGCCCCATCGTGGACGCGCCCTGAGCCCGTGCTCCGTTACCGCACTTCCTGCGCTCTGAGCTCTGTGCCCTGTGCCCTGTCGGCCAATTGCTCCAGCAGCCCCCGCACCTCGGCCAGCACCTCGTCCGGCTTCACCGCCGCCAGCGGAAACTTCAGCACTCCCTGCGGCGTGAACTGCGCCCCGCGCTTCGCGTTCTTCGCCACCAGCTTCATCAGCCGCCCCGGATCCACCGCCGCCGTCTCCGTGAACCGGATGTGCAGTTGATCCCGCTTCCGATCCACCTGCGCCACCCCGATCCGCTCGCACTCCATCCGCAGCCGCGCCGCCTCCAGCAGATGCGCCACGCTCACCGGCGGCGGCCCATACCGGTCCTCCAGCTCCGCCCGCACCTCGTCGAGCGCCCGCTCGTCCTCCACCCCCGCGATCCGCTTGTACATCCGCAGCCGCTGGTTCTCCTCCGCGATATAGCTTTCGTCGATGCGCAGCGCGATCCCCAAACTCAGCTGCACCGCCGGACGCTCCACCCGCTCCTCGCCCTTCAGCCGCCCCACCGCCTCTTCCAGCATCGACGTGTACATCTCGAACCCGACCGCCTCAATGTGCCCGCTCTGTTCGCCGCCCAGCAGATTCCCCGCTCCGCGCAGCTCCAGATCCAGCGCCGCAATCTTGAACCCCGCTCCCAGATCCGAAAATTCCTTCAGCGCCGCCAGCCGCCGTCGCGCCACCTCCATCAGCTCCTGCTCCGGGGGAATCAGCAGATACGCATACGCCCGCCGATTCGACCGCCCCACGCGTCCCCGCAGCTGATACAGCTCCGAGAGCCCGTGCCGGTCCGCGCGGTTCACGATCATCGTGTTGGCCAGCGGGATATCCAGCCCGTTTTCGATGATCGTCGTCGCCACCAGCACATCGTGCTCGTGGTGCATGAACGAGAGCATCACCTTTTCCAGCTCGTTCTCGCTCATCTGCCCATGCCCCACCACCACCCGCGCCGTCGGCGCCAGCTCCTGGATCTTCGCGGCGATCTCGTAAATCGTCTCCACGCGGTTGTGGACGAAGTAAATCTGCCCGCCGCGCTCCAGCTCGACTTCAATCGCGCTCCGAATCAGCTTCTCGTCGAACTTCGCCACCACCGTCTGAATCGCCATCCGATCCCGCGGCGGCGTCTCGATCACGCTCATATCCCGCAAGCCCACCAGCGACATATGCAGCGTCCGCGGTATCGGCGTCGCCGACATGGCCAGCACATCGATCTCCCGCCGCATCTGCTTCAGCCGCTCCTTGTGCCGCACCCCGAAGCGCTGCTCCTCGTCCACCACCAGCAGTCCCAGATCGTGGAACTTAATATCCTTCGACAGCAGCCGGTGCGTCCCGATCAGAATGTCCACCCGCCCCGTTTCCACCTGCTCCAGGATCAGCTTCTGCTCCTTCGCCGTCCGGAACCGCGAGATCATCTCGACCGTGATCGGGAACTGCCGGAACCGGTTCTTGAACGTCTCGAAATGCTGGAAGCTCAGCACCGTCGTCGGCGTCAGCACCGCCGCCTGCTTCCCGTCCTGCACAGCCTTGAACGCCGCCCGCATCGCCACTTCTGTCTTGCCGTACCCCACATCCCCGCACAGCAGCCGATCCATCGGCAGCGTCGACTCCATATCCTTCTTGATGTCCGCAATCGCCGAAATCTGATCGTCCGTCTCGTTGTAGTCGAACGCGTCCTCAAATTCCTTCTGGAACTCGTTGTCCGCCGGAAACGCGTGCCCCTGCGCGGTCTTGCGCTGCGCGTACAGCTTCAGCAGCTCGTCGGCCATATCCTCCATGGCCTTCTTCACGCGCGCCTTGGTCTTCGCCCACTGTTGCGAACCCAGCCGATTCAGCATCGGCGCCGGTCCCGCCTCCGTCGATCGATACTTCTGGATCAGATCCAGCCGCGTCAGCGGCACGTACAGCCGCGCCGATTCGGCGAACTCCAGAATCATGAACTCCAGCGAGATTCCGTCCTGCTCAATCTCCCGCAATCCCTGATACCGCGCGATCCCGTGCTCCACGTGCACCACGTAATCGCCCACCGTCAGATCGCGAAAATCCGAGACAAACGCCGCCGTCTTTGACTTCTTCGGAGCCGGCCGCGCCGTCACATCCGCTTCGTCGAAGAAGTCCTGCGCCCCAAAGATCATCAGCCGCGCAGCCGGCAAGCTCACCCCGCTCGCCAGCGACGTCCGCACAATCACCGGCGTCCGCAGATCGCCCGCCAGGTAGCTGCTCTCGTCGTACATCGTCTCGCTGCCCGTGTGCTGAATCCGGCTTCCCAGCCGGTAGGGCAGCTCATACTCGCGCAGCAGACTCGCCAACCGCTCCACTTCCCCCTGATTCGGCGCGACCAGCAGCGTCCTCACCTCCTGCTGCATCAGCGTCCGAATCTGCTCCACCAGCGCCGGAATCGACCCGTGAAACCGCAGCGTCGGCCGCGACGTGAACTCGATCTCCCCCAGCGTCTCGTCCTCGTCCAGAACATCCACCACGCCCAGCTGATCGATGTCGATCCCCGGATGCGACGTCAGCCGCGCCTGCAGCAGCTCCGGCCGCACGTAAATATCCTCCGGCCGGATCAGCGATCCGATGCTCGCCCGCTCGTGCCGCTGCTCGACTTTGTTCCACCACCGGTCCACCTGGTTACGGATCATCGCCGGCTCTTCCACAAACAACGACGCCTTCGGAAACAGATCCAGCAGCGTTCCCGTCGCGCCGCTCACTCCGGCGAAAAACTCCCACCCCGGAAACACGCTCACGCCGCCCGCGGCAATCGCCGCCTCCACCATCTCCGGATCTTCCGTCGACTCCAGGCGCTCCCCGCTCAGCCGCGTATGTACAGCGGCCAGCAGCCGCTCCGTCACCGGCGTCTCCGTCAGCGGCAGCAGCCGCGCCTCGTCCAGCGGCGCCGCGGAGCGCTGCGTCTCCGGATCGAATTTCCTGATCGACTCAATCTCGTCGCCAAAGAACTCCAGCCGCACCGGCCGGTCCGCCTCCGGCGAATACACGTCGAGAATGCCGCCCCTCCGCGTGAACTGCCCCGGCATCTCCACAATGTCGTTGTGCGTGTAGCCGATGCTGGTCAGGTGCGCCAGCAGCGTCTCGACGTCCACTTCCTCGCCGCGCCGCAGCACCTGCGCCAGCCCCGCATAAAACGGCGCCGGAAACAGCTTCATCGCCGCCGATTCCACCGGGGCAATCACAATCGACGCCTCGCCGGTGGCAATCTTCCACAGCGTCTTCGCCCGCTGCTCCTGAATGTCGGGGTGCGGCGACAGATTCTCAAACGGCAGCACATCGTGCGCCGGCAGCAGCAGCACCCGTTCCGGAGCCAGCACGCCGGTCAACTCGCAGCCCGTCCGCACCGCCAGCAGCGCGGCGTCGGCAGCCTTGTTATCGGCCACAATCAGCACCACGGGCACGTCCGCGGCCCGCGCAAACAAAGGAGTGTACAGAGCCCGCGCTGTTGACGTCAGTCCGGAGACACGACGGCGCCCACGGGCAAGGGCCAGGTGCCTTCTTGCCTGTTCAAATGCGGGGGAGTGCTCCAGGTCCGCCAGCAGCTCGCGGACAAAGGGGAGGATCATCCTGCTCCCAGTTTACCCCGCGCGTCACCCCGGGCTTCTCTTCAGTGAGATAATGAGAGAGGAGGATGCATTCGATGCCGAACGCAAACACTGACCGTACCGCGCGCGCCTCCGCTCCCACTTTCGACAGAGCAAACAAGCCCAGACCGCCCGTGAATCTCGTCCTGCCGAAGCCGGTCAAGATCCCGCCCCCGCCCGCGCCGCCGAACGGCCGATAGCATAAGCCGATGCCCGGCACGTTGCAGGCTCTCGCGGCTCTGTTGATTCTCCTGCCCGGCTTTCTTGCCGCCTATATTCTCCAGGCCCTCGTCACCCGCCCGAAACAAACCGATCTTGAAAAGGTAATCGAGGCGCTGATCTTCAGCTTCGTCATCTATCTCACCTCCATCCTGCTCATCGGCACCGCGCTCCCCATTTCCTGGCGCGCCACCGTCGATGCCGCCGGCAACCAGTCCTGGACGGTCAACGGCTCCTGGTGGCGGCTCCTGATCCTGCTTTTCCTCCCCATCCTCTTCGGCCTCGCTTCGGCGTGGCTAATGCAGCATGATTCGCTCCTCCGCCTTTTCCGCCGGCTTTCTCTCACCGATCGCACCAGCCGGGCTTCCACCTGGAATGATGTACTCCAGGATGTTGACGGCGTCGCTCAGGTTGAGCTGTCGGACGGTCGCAGTGTCATGGGCTGGGTCAGCTACTACTCCGACGATCCGGACGATGCTTCGATCTTCCTGGAGCGAGCGGCGTGGGTGACATCGAATGGCGAAGAGCTGGAGCCGATTCCGGGTCCGGGGATTCTCCTCACCCAACAAGCCGGGATTCGCAGCGTCATGTTTCTCAACAAAAACTCTGCTCCCGCCGATCGGAACGGCTAGCCCAGGCTCCGGTTCATTCTTTTGCCGTCCCGACGATTCGGTACTCTCTTCCCACGCCGCGTTCCGAAGCCCGCGCATCCTAACCCCTCAGGGACGAACCATGCGCGTTGCCGGTGCGATTTCCTTCGCGATCCTGCTCATCCTGTCGCTTTCCACGCCGCGCGCCGCAGCCCAGGATTTGCCTGCCTGCAATGCCCACCTGATGACGCGCCATGGAAACGAAATCACCATCGGCTTACAGCAGCTCAGCGACCTGTTCAATCAGAAATTGAATGGGGCTCATTCGCATTTCAGCGACCTGCATCTCACCGTCGAAAGCGGCAGGACACTGAAGGTTTCCCTCAGGAAAAATGGCACTCCCATATCGATCAGCGGCCCCCTGCGCCCGGTGAGCAGTGGTGCGGTGAAGCTGCATGCCAGGCACATCCAGCGCAACGGCCACCACGAAAAGGGCCTGATGGATCTCTTCGGCAGGAACCTGGCCGACTACGCGCATTTCAGCAAAACGCAGACCCTGAGCGCGAACAAGAACAATCTCTACATTCATCCCGATCCCATCCCGATCCGCTGCTGAACGTCTCGGGTGGGATAACCGGCGTGAGGCTGAAACATTCAAGTGTCACGCTGAAATTCGACTCACAACCCTGCCGCTGACCCGCTGCCTCAAGCAGAAGGGCGAGCGCGCCAAGAATCCCGAGTGCAATCGTTGCAGCGCAGCAGGTTCCGCGCCATCGCGCCGATACGGAAGACCCGTCTCACGGTGCTCCTCCTGCCTGAACTTCAGTTGGCTTTCAGGGCATGGGCCATGGCCTGGGCAATCGTCGTCCACTGCTCGGTTTCAATCCCCAGCTGGCGCGCGCCGGCCCTGGTTCGCTTGTAGTATTTGGCCCGGCGGTTGTTCTCCGACTCACCCCAGAACGAACTCAGCCACCCAGACTCTTCCAGGCGATGCAGGGCGGGAAACAGCGATCCAGGCTTCACCTGGAACGTGCCATGCGTGATCTGCTCGATGCGGCGCGAGACCCCCAGTCCGTGAAACTCTCCGTCTCCAATCGCCTTCAGGATCAGCAGGTCCAGCGTGCCCTGCAGGAGATTCGTTTGCCTTCGCCCCATTCAGTCCTCCTGCAGAATTTCTATAGGAACATAGCCCGTGTTCATACAGAATGTCAATAGGAACAGCAGCGCCCTCCGCTCGCCTCGTTTCCGCCTGCATTCAGTGGGCATACTGGTCGTCCCATGTCGCGGGCCCTCTGCGCTCTCTGTGCACTCTGTGGTGAATCGCTTTCTCTCCCGATACCCCCGTATTCTTGCGCCAACCTCACAGTTCTCCCTGCGCCGACCGCCGCCAACGATTCGGACGCCACGAATCTCTGCACCACGCGGGTAAAATCATGAGGAGCCTCCTCAAAGTAATCTCCACTCAGGTAAATGAACCGATGGGGCTCCTGGTCAATAATGTAGGCTGCTGAATCCAGGCCACATACCTATGGATCGAAAGCAGCTTTTTTCGGACGCCCCCGCAACCCGGAACTGACGCATGTCCTACGCCGCCGCCCTCGACCGTCTGCACGCCCGAACCGCCGAGCTCCACGTCGCCCCTGGCCAGCCCCGCCGCAAGTTTCGACTCGAAGAGATGCGGACGCTCGTCGCCGCCCTCGGCCATCCGGAACAGCGCTTTCGCTCCGTCCTGATCGCCGGCACCAACGGCAAAGGATCCACCTCAGCCACGCTTTCCGCGATCCTCCTCGCCGCCGGCTATCGCTCCGGTCTCTACACCTCGCCCCATCTGGACCGCGTCAACGAGCGCATCCGCATCGCCGGCACGCTGATCTCCGACGCCGACTTTGCCCGCCACTACTTCCGAGTGGATGATTGCGCCGGCCAACTCGTCAGCGAAGGCCACCTGCCCGATTACCCGAGCTTCTTCGAGACCCTCACCGCTCTCGCCTTCTCCGCCTTCGCCGAAGCCGAGGTGGATCTCGCTGTTCTCGAAGTCGGCATGGGCGGCCGCCTCGACGCCACCAACGTCGTCGACCCGCTCCTCTCCGTGATCACTGACATCTCCCTCGATCACATGGAGTGGCTGGGTCATACCATTCCTGAGATCGCCCGCGAGAAGGCCGGTATCCTCCGCCCGAATGGCGTCCTGGTCACGTTGCCCCAGCACCCCGAGGCGAATCAGGCCATTGGCGAAGTCGCCGTCGCCCTCAACGTCCGTGGCGTCAACGCCGCCGAATACGTACCGGCCTTCGCCGGACCCATCGAAACCTCGACCCTGCGCAACCGCTACCCGCTGAGCGTGATGGGCGAAGCGATCGAGGTGGACTCGCCGCTAGCAGGCGCGCACCAGCGCCGCAACATCGCTCTGGCCATCGCCGCCTCCGTCGAGCTGAGCCAGCATCACGGCTTCCGGATCACGCCGAGCCAGATCGAAGCCGGAATCCGGCAAACCCGCTGGCCGGGCCGCCTGGAACGGATCAGGATCCCCGGCAAGGCCGAGGTCCTCCTCGATGTCGCCCACAATCCCGCCGGAGCCTGGGCGCTCCGAGCCGCGATCTCTTCGCTGGACGACGAGCCGCCGCACCGCAAAATCCTGGTCTTCGGCTGCATGCACGACAAAGCGTACGAGGAGATGGC
The DNA here is from genome assembly GCA_049579805.1 of Acidobacteriaceae bacterium. Taxonomy (GTDB): domain Bacteria; phylum Acidobacteriota; class Terriglobia; order Terriglobales; family Acidobacteriaceae; genus Palsa-343. Next base: position 137,158 of record JBAUOP010000057.1, on the reverse strand, counting down.
GCAGATCCTCTTCCCGCTCTTCGACCTCGTCATCGCCACGCCGGTACCCTCACCGCGCTCCGCCAGCGCCGAAGAGATCGTCGCGGCAGCCGCCAAAACCGGCGTCCGGGCGATGGCTGCCCGAGACGGTCGCGACGCTCTCGACCGGGCCTGGGCCGAAACCTCGGTGAATGACCGGATTATCGTCGCCGGCTCCGTTTACCTCGTCGGCGAGGTGCGCCCGCTGCTCGTGGCGCCGGAGACCGCACCATGAAACCGCTGGAGCCGCGACCCGATCCACTGCCGCTCGGCGAGCGCGTGGTGAGTTATGGCGGGCGGGCGCCGTTGTTCTTCCTGGCAACGAGTTTCTACGGCAGCCTGTCGCTGCTGGCGTCCCTGTTCGAAAAAGACGGCCGCCGCCAGCACCGAATCGCCCAGGCGTGGGCGCGCGCGTGCGTCACCATCAGCGGAGCGAGGGTCACGCTTCTGCATCCCGAGCGGTTGAAAGCACAGCCGGCGGTCTACGTTTGCAATCACCTTTCGTACATGGACACGCCGGTGATCTTCAGTTCGCTGCCCTTCCAGTTTCGGATCGTCGCGCGGCACGATCTGTGGGGTCTGCCGTTCATCGGCTGGTGGCTGCAGCGCTCGGGACAGGTGCCGGTGGATGTGGTCAATCCGCGCGCCTCCATCGCGAGCCTGGTCAAGTCGGTGAGGACCCTGCAGAGCGGCATGCCGCTGTTCATCTTTCCCGAGGGTGGACGGACGGAAACCGGCCATCCGGCGAAATTCCTCAACGGTCCTGCCTTTATGGCGATTCGAGCGCAGCTGCCGCTGATCCCAATGGCGCTGATCGGAACCCATGAACTGCTGCCGATTCACTCGCGCGAGTTTCATCCGGTTCCGGTCACGCTTGTGGTTGGCGAGCCGATGGAAACCAAAGGGTTGACCATGAAACAAGTGGACGCGGTGACGGCGGAACTGGAGGAACGGATCGCCGCGCTGTATTATGAGCACTCCTGGCGAAAACGGCCGGAAATCGAGGGCGGGCCGGAGCGGAATCATGAGGGTGGCAATTTGGCCGAGTTGACGGTTTCGCCGGACCTTGCGAATGATCGTAGTGAGGGGGCGCAGAAATCATGAAGGCACCACGCATCGCGATTCCGGACCCGAACCTCGGCGACCGCGAGTACAGCGAACGAGCCTGGCCGCAATACGCGCGCGCCGTCGAGTGGGCCGGCGGCGTGCCGGTGAAAGTGCCGCTGACGGACTCACCGGCGAAGGTGGCGCAATTGGTCGCCTCGTGCGAGGGCGTGCTGTTGCCGGGCAGCCCGGCGGACGTGAATCCGCAGAAGTACGGCGAAGATGCGGATGCGGATTGCAATGCCTGCGATCCCGCGCGGGAAGCGGCGGATGAGCTGCTGCTGCAGGACGCTTCGAATCTGTACAAGCCGCTGCTGGGCATTTGCTATGGATTCCAGGCGCTGAACGTGTGGCGCGGCGGAACACTGGTGCAGCACCTGAACACCCAGGTGAACCATGCGGCGGGGCGCGAGGTGCTGGAGGCGCATGCGGTCGAGATCGATCCGCGGTCGCGGCTGCGGCGCGTGCTCCGCCTCGGATCGAAAACGGCTTTCCAGGTGAACAGCAGCCATCATCAGGCCGTCGGGATTCTCGGCGACGGACTGATTCGCGCGGCGTGGTCGCCGGAGGACGAAGTGATCGAGGCGGCCGAAGGACACGGCGATTCCTTCCTGGTCGGCGTGCAGTGGCATCCGGAGCGCGTGCTGAACGAAAGCAAAGCGGCGCAGTGCCTGTTCCAGGCCTTCGTGGATGCGGCGGCGGAGTGGGAGCCGCGGATGATTCGCGAGTCAGTCGCAGACTGACCGAGGCGTTCAGCGAGCGGACCGTGAACCTGGATCTCGAACCCGCGATGGCGGAGCGATTCGAGCCATACCTTTCCCTGCTTCTGAAATGGAATGCACGGATCAATCTGACTTCGGTGCGGAAACCGGAGGAGATTGTGCATCGGCATTTTGCCGAGTCGATCTTTGCGGCACGGCAGCTTCCTCCGGAGGCGAAGACGTTGCTGGATTTCGGATCCGGAGCCGGATTCCCGGGAATTCCGATTGCGATTTGCCGGCCGGAGATCACGGTGACGCTGGCCGAGTCGCAGGGGAAGAAGGCGGCGTTCCTGCGGGAAGCTGTGCGGACACTCGGGCTGAAGGCTGAGGTCTGGGCCGATCGCGTGGAGGCAATGCCGCAAGAGCGGGTCTTCGACGCGGTCACGTTACGGGCCGTGGACAAGATGCCCGCAGCGTGCCGGACGGGCGTGCATCGGCTGACCAACGGCGGCTGGATGGGCGCGTTCGCCACGCGGGCGACCGAGGAGGCGCTGCGGGCGATTCCCGGAATCCGATGGGGCGAGGCGGTCGCGATTCCCGGCGCGGAACAGGCGGTGTTGCTGGTTGGAACGAGATTGAGGGCGTAAAGCCCGCTTTGCGGCGCAGAAAAAAACATTGCAAATGTGCATGTGTGGCAAGCAAAGCACTTGTGACGCCCCCATGTGTATGTGTGGCAAACAAGGCACTTAGTCGGGCCCTCTTGCGTATGTGTGGAATTCAAAGGGCTTGCGCTGGGACGAGTCCCCGGTTTCCAGTCTCCAGTCCCCAGTTGCTGGTCCCCAGTGCCCAGTCCCCAGTTGCTGGTCCCCAGTCCCCAGTCGTCGAAATGCAGCACCAATTGGCAAAGAACTATTGGGCGCCGCGTGGGCGCCTGGGTCCTGGGACCCGACGGAACCTGGAGAAATCGGCAGCAACGAAAAAGGACTCGCGCTGGCGAGTCCTCCTGGTACAGGTTCCATTGTTAGTGTGACGCTCCTGCAAAGTTGAGGGCAAGTAAAATCGGCGTCGAGAGGAAACTTTGGTCACGAGGTGTTTTTCATCTTTCTTGCCCCTCTCATCGCTCACCCATTGCGGGGTGAGGTTCGCGCTTCCAGTTGCGGGCTCCATGGAGGACAGCAAGAATCTGAAGAGTCTGCTCTTCGACGCGATAGACCAAAATATAGGGTGTTCGGGGCACGGGAAATTCGCGAGTACGCGGCCTCATACCGTTGCGTCCCATCATTGGAAATGACCGCAGACGGTTTATGGTCAGTTCAATCCTTTGAATTTGCCGGTCCGCGGCGGACGGCTGATCGATAGCGATGAACTCGCGGACTTCGGAAAGGTGTTTGAGGGCCGCCCGAGTCCAGAGGACCCTCACTTTGCGCGCCACCGGTCAAACTCGGCCCGGACTTCGTTCTCGGAGGCGAAGTCTCCGCGATCGGCGTCGGCGATCCCCTCATCGATTCTCGCCAGATGCATATCCTGCAGAGCGAGATACTGATCGATGGCTTCGCCAATCAGTTGCGTGCGATCCCGGCTTTGCCGCTTTGCGAATGCGTCCAGCTTCTCAATCTGATGTTGCGGGGCGCGAAAACTCACGCTGATATTCGTCGCTGCTTTGGCCATAGCGGTATTTTATTGTATTTCCCTGTAAGACAACAACTTGCTGGAACCCCGACGAATCGTTACCCTGGGGCCAGCATGGCGCCAGAGATCGAAGCGGATGATCCCTCTCCGTCCCCCGGCTGTAACGCTACCCTCGCTTCGTATGGATCGGGATTTTGCAAGACGGATGGTAAAGTGCTACTCCGCGGAGGCCTTCGTGAACTCTTCGATCCTTCCGAGAGGAGCAGGGTCGCCAATTGCACTATGAGAAAATTTCGTCAGCATCCGTCAGGAGGACAATCTGGATCCCGCCACAGTATCGAGCAGAACGCACCGGAATAACATCTCCTTACTGATTGTGGCCTTCGTGGTAACCCGAGTGCTGGCTGTCGTGCTTGGCCTACGGCCTCTCACCTCTGAAACCCTATGGTTTATGCAGTTTCTCGACATTGACTGGCTTCGGCACCATCTTGTCCGGAGCCTCATTCACCTTCATGCTCAGCCGCCTTTGCTTAACGCGCTGACAGGGGTGGCCGAGAAGATCGCGGGGTCCCACTACGGACTGTTGATACTTTGCCTCTATCTCGTGTTGAGCCTTAGCTCGGTACTTTGCGACTATCTGTGCCTGGTGCTCTTAGGCGTCACGCCCGTTTTCAGTCTGGTCGTGAGTCTTCTAATACTGCTAAATCCTTCGCAGATCCTGTTCGAGTTCGATCCGTTATACACGATGATCGTGGTCGCTCTTAACAGCTTCCTGGCGCTCGCCACTATCTGTATATGTGCGGCGTCCGTCGATGAGACCCCTTTATTGGATGGCTGCGCTCGCGACAGTGCTCACCCTGACACGGTCTTCCTACCAGTGGATTTGGGTTGCTCTCATCTTCGCGACTCTCTGGTTTCAGCTACCGAAAAACAGGAGCCAGATCCAGGTTGCCGCCCTCGTGGCCTTGTTTTTCAGCCTGCTCTGGCCAGCCAAGAATGCCTTTCTTTTCGGCCACTTCAATTCCACGACCTGGGCTCCGCTTAGTATTTCCAAGCACTGGGATGCGGATAACCCTGTCGTAGAGAATCTGGTTCGCCGCGGCCTGCTTCACACCTATGCCCCCCCGGACGAATCAAACTCTCAGTTTGAGGAGCGACTTCGGAAGCAGTGGCAGGCACCTCCAACCGGCTTTCCTGAACTGGATGACATCACGCGGCCTGACGGAGGCGCGTTGAACTGGAACTCACTCACGATGCTCAACCTGCTCAACGCACGACAGAAGGACGACTCCGTTCTCCTGCGCTCCGATCCTCGAGATTATGTTGTCAGGGCCGCCCAGGGGGCGATGATTTACTTTTACCCTTCGGAGCACTACTACATCACAGTTGCCAGGGGAGAGCGGGGGACCCGAGATATTATGCGAAATTATCTGGTGCTGCAGCCTTTCGATTCCTTTGTTGGGCGCATTTGCTGCAACCCACTCGGATTCGCTGTGGACCCCGAACCGGATCGTGTTGTAACCAGCGGTCGGATGCACCACATTGTCAATGTGTTGGCACAACTATGCCTCGGTGCTCTTTTGCTCTATGCCCTTTTTTTCCTCTCTGTCCTCTCGCTGGGTCGCACAGTTTTCTGGCAGGGTGCACACGAATCGAGGGTTGCATTGGCGGTGATATCCGTGACCGTGATCTATGGCGCTCTCGTGGGAAATCTGGCAGAAATAGGTGAGAATGAACGATTCCGCTTTGAAACACACGCGTTAGTTTTCATCGTCGTTGCGGTGTTTCTGCACCAGCTGTGGCAGCGCAGAATCGCCACAAAATAAAAGGTAGAAAACCGGGGATGTAAACCCCTGCTGCTCAAAATCCCTCATCCGCAGCGCTTTACCGGCACTCCCATTCAGTTACAGCCCCTTTAACCCAGCCGACTGGTAGATCTGCGAGATGTAGGTCATGTCGCGGAGGCCTTCCTGGCCGTCGGTTTTGGGCTCGCGGTTGTTCCAGACGCAGCCGGCGAAGTAGTCGGCCTGACTGCGGAAGTCGACCGGGTCGTGCGCCTGCTCCGGCATATCGAGGGTCTGGCCGTCGGAGAAGCGTGCCGTCAGGTGCATCTGGTCGTAGCTGTAGGCGGGGTCCATCTCGAGAGTGCCCTTCGATCCGTGGACACGGTAGTAGTTCGCGCCGTTGGCGCCATAAGTGGTGTTGCAGCTGGCGAGGATGCCGGAGGGGAACTTCAGGGTCCAGCCATCGTTCTCTTCGATATCGTTGAAGCGGCCGTCGTGATCGATGACGGACGAGTTGGCCTTGATATCGCCGGGCTCTTCGCCGGTGAGATAGCGGCTGGCGTTGAGGCAATAGATGCCGACGTCAAAGAGCGGGCCGCCGCCGGCCAGCTTCCTGTCGATGCGCCACTCCGGGCTCCTGACGCCGTCCAGCACAAACGTCGGCTGGATGTTGAAGCCGAAGCCGGCTTCGATGATCTGCACCTGGCCGAGCGCGCCGGAGCGGATGAGGTCGATGGCCTTGAGGTGAAGAGCGTTGTACTGGCAGCGGTAGGCGATCATGAGCTTGACGTTGTGCTTCTGGCAGGCCTCGATCATGGCGCGGCAGTCGGAGAGGCTGGTGGCCATGGGCTTTTCGCAGAGCACGTGCTTGCCGGCTTTAGCGGCGCGGATGGTGTACTCGGCGTGCATGGCGTTGGGCAGGGCGATGTAGACGGCGTCAATGTCCTTGTTATCGCGAATCTCGTCGAAATTCTCGTAGCTGTAGATGGAGGGCGAGGGGACGTTGTACATCGCCGCCTGCTTCTCGGCTTTCTCGCGATGGCCGCTGACGAGGGCGGTCAGCTTGCCGGTCTTCGAGTCCGCCGCGCCGGGCATGAAGTGTTCCATGGAGATGCGGCCAAGGCCGACGATGCACCAGCCGAGTTTGCGGCCGGAACTCTGCTGCGTGTCATCCTGGGCGTGGAGGCGGGGCAGAGCGGCGGAAACGGCGGTGAGGGCGCTGAGGCGGGAAAAGTCGCGGCGGGACAGGTGCATGGAAACCTCCGCGGCCATTGTAGGACGTGGAGCGCGAGTGGCCTGGCGGCGCCTATCTGAGACGGCCGGGGGGCCGCAAAGCGCACTAATTTCGTGTACACTGGAATCGTATGAAAAATGTTACCCTGAGCGCGGACGAGAACCTGATCGAAGAAGCCCGGGCAGTGGCGCGTTCTCGCCGAACCACGCTCAATGCAGCTTTTCGGGAATGGCTGGTGCAGTATGCGGGAAGAAGAGCACGCAGAAGGGAGCTCGAGGAATTCTTCCAGAGCCTGCGATACGTGAACTCCGGTGGCCGGCGATTTACCCGCGAAGAGATGAATGAGCGGCGATAGGTTCTTCCTCGATACGAATGTCTTCGTCTATGCGGCCGATCAGGGCTACCCGGAAAAGGCGCGTCGCGCCCAGGATCTGATCGCTGAGGGAACGGAGAGCCGGCGCGGCGTCGTCAGTTACCAGGTGTTCCAGGAGCTGGTCAACGTAACCCTCAGACAGTTTGCCCGGCCCATCGAGCCAGCCGATTTGCACCGCTATCTGGAGACGGTTTTCGGGTCGCTGACGATGGTGCACTCGTCCATGCCGCTCTACAACGAGGCACTGCGCGTACTGGAGCGTTATCGGCTCTCCTGGTACGATTCGCTCATCGTCGCCGCCGCGCTGGAGGCCGATTGCGCGTTGCTGTACAGCGAGGATTTCCAGGATGGGCAGCGCTTCGGGAGCATGCGTGTGACCAACCCGTTTCAGTAGGCCGTCGAGAGCCAATTCGCAGATCGCGAAATTCCTCCGATGTGCGCCCGAAAGCCCTCCGCTCCGCTTTGCTCCGGCCGGGATGACGGCCGTTATTCCTCTCTTAGCAGCACGGCGGGTTCGACGCCGACGGCGCGGCGGGCGGGGACGAGCGCGGCCAGGGCGCCGATGGCGATCATGGCGGCGACGGCTCCGGAGAGGACGACGGGGTCGTAGACCGTGGCCTCATAAACGATGCTGGCGAGGAAGCGGCTGCCGAGAATGCCGAGGAGCAGGCCGGCGACCGATCCGAGACTGAGCAGGAGCACGGTTCGTCCGAGGGCGGCGCGGAGGACCTGGACGCGCTGGGCGCCGAGGGCGACGCGGATGCCCATTTCCCGCAGGCGGCGAGCGACGGTGTAGCTGGCCATGCCGAAGATGCCGGTGGCGGCGAGCATGGCGGCGAGCAGGCCGAGGAGGCCGAGAGCCACGGTGGCAACGCGGGCCGGGAAGAGCGGCAGAGCGAGAGCCTCGGGCCAGCTCTGGATGGTGAGGGGGAGGGTGGGATCGATCCGGCTCATCATGGTGCTGAGAGCCGCAGCCATTTCGGCGGGAGAGCGGGTGGAGCGAACGACGAGGGTAGTGTCGTTTTCATTGTTCTGGCCGAGGGCCCAGTACATCGCCGGCTGCGGATCTTCGGTGAGTGAGTCGTATTTGCCGTTTTCAACGACACCGATAACCTCATACAGGTCGGGCGAGTTCTTGCCGGACATGGCGAAATGCCGGCCGACGGCGGGCTGGTTGCCGAAGAGGATGTGCGCGAAGGTCTGGTTGACGATGGCGACGTGGGGCGTGGTCGTGTCGTCGTGCCAGGTGAAGTCGCGGCCGGCCAGCAGGCGCGTGCCGGCGGCCTTCAGGAGTCCGGGCGAGATGATGAAGAACTTCGCCTCCATCACGCTGTTGGAATTGCGGAAATCGGCGGTGCCTTCGCGCCAGACCGGGGTGCTGCTGCCGCCGCCGTTGAGCGGAGGTTCGTCGATGGTGCCGACCGCGGTGACGCCGGGGATCTGCTCGGCGTCGTCGATCATGCGCTTTTGGACGGGCAGGGAAGTCGCATCGGTGTAGCCGGCCATCTTCATCGAAGTGCTCATCAGCTCCGCGCCTTCCGGCTGGAAGCCCATGGGGGCGTGGAGCTGACGGCTCATGCCGCGGAGGCCGACCAGGCCGCAGGTGACGAGCAGGGCGCAGAGAGCGACCTGCAGGCCGAGCAGCATGTCGCGGAGAGTGAGGCGGCGGAAGACACCTTGCGCGGCACCGGCCTTCATCACCTGCATGGCGTCGGTTCGCCAGATCTGTCGGGCTGTGAGAATCGCAGGCAGAATGCCGCTGGCTGCGGCGAGCAGGACGGCGATGGCGTAGACGCGCGCGTCCGGCATCACGGTCACATGGATCGGGTAGGCCGCGATAGGATGCCACTCGCTGAGAAAGCGCATGAGCGTATTCGCCACCAGGGTGCCGATGAGGCCTCCGGCGACTGACAGCACCGCGGCTTCGGCCACCACCTGACGCAGGACGCGCCAGCGGCTGGAGCCAATGGCGAGGCGGATGGCCAGCTCACGGTTGCGGTCGGCGGCGCGGGCGGCGAAGATGCTGGCGAGGTTGACACAGGCGGCGATGAGGACGAGGAGGGCCAGCAGCATCACGCCGGTCAGGAATTCGCGGGCGGCGTCGCCGAGGATGTCGCCGAAGAGGCCGGGGGTTCCGAGGCGGATGCTCATTTTGTCGTTGGTGGCGGGATACTGCTTTGACAGCTGGGCGGCGATGCCGTTGAGGTTGCTGAGCGCCTGTTGGTCCGTGACGCCGGGCTTGAGCAGGCCGATGACAAAGATTCCGTGGTTATAGCGTTCATTCAGGAAATCGTAGCCTTCGAGCTGCTGCTCGTTCACCATGGGGACGAAGAAATTCGGCCAGAGGAAGAGCTCGGTTCCATGGAAGGTTGGGGGCGCGACGCCGATGACGGTGAAGGGCTGCTTGTTGACATCGACTTTCTCCCCGATGATTCCCGGGTCCGCGTTGAACTGCGCGCGCCACCAGGCGTCGCTGATGACCAGGTAGGGCATCGAGTTGGGCCCGTGCTCGTCGCTGGGGTGGAAGAAGCGGCCCAGCTCGGGCTGGACGCCGAGCATGTCGAAGTAGTTGCTGGTGACCTCATAGTCCCAGACCTGCTGCGCCGAACCCTGGGTGCTGACCCCCGCCTGGCTGATGCGGTAGCCGGCGATGGCGCTGAAGGTGGAGTTGCGCTTCTGAAAGTCGACGAGGTCGGGATAGGACTGGCTGATGTATCCCTTTTCCTTGTGCTCGATCATGCGGAGGCGGTCGGCGTGGGCGACGTTGAGCGGGCGCAGGATGGCCGCGTTCATCACGCCGAAGACGACGAGATTGGCGGCGATGGCCATGGTGAGCGAGAGGATGGCGATGAGGGCGAAGCCGGGCGCGTGGCGGAGGCGGCGGGCGGCGATGCGCAGGTCAGTCCAGAAATCGTGCATGATTCTCCCTGGGAACGGGAAATGGCGGTTACGGTGGTGCATCTCCGGAACCAAATGGCTGGATGGCTGGATTCTCTGTGGAATGCGGTTGTTAGGGCTGGGATGACGGAGGGGATCGAGAGACGGGTTTGTCCGGAAACCGGAAGAACTGTCCATTGCCGGACAGGCGTGATGGAAGGGAGACAGAAGGCGGGTCCGGCTGAACTTTTTGGCTATTCGCCGGGGGCGGTCGCCTATACGCTGTGCATATCTGCCCATGGTACGTCGCGCGCTGCTAATCCTGTTTGTTGTGTGTCTTGCCGCCCCGGTGTGGGCCGCGGCTCACCGCCAGGACACCGGGTTTCTGAACCGCTCACTCGAATACGAGGGAGTGCTGCGGCGGTACGTGGTCTACCTGCCGGAGAACTGGGACCGATCGCGGCGATGGCCGGTGATTTTGTTCCTGCACGGGTCGGGGGAGCGCGGATCCGAGGGAATGGACGAGACGCAGATCGGGTTGCCGCAGGCCATCCGGCTGCATCCGGAGCGGTGGCCGTTTGTGGTGGTGATGCCGCAGGTGCCGTTCAGCCATCGCCACTGGACCGACCCAGAGATGATGGGCATGGCGATGGCGGCGCTGGAGGCGGAGGTCAAAGAGTTCCGTGGCGATCCGGATCGCGTTTATCTGACGGGACTTTCGCTTGGCGGCTATGGGGTTTGGGAGTTGGCGCGGGCGTATCCGAACCGCTTTGCGGCGCTGGTGCCGGTGTGCGGCGGCGTCTTCTGGTCGTACCAGCCGGAGCGATGGCGGGAGGTGAATACGCTGCCGGCGGAGTACGCGCGGGCGGTGGGGCGGACGCCGACGTGGATCTTCCATGGCTCGGACGATCCGGTGGTGAACCCACGACAGTCGCTGCTGATGTATCTGGCGCTGAAGGCGGAGGGCGGCGATGTGCGCTTCTGGGAGTATGCGGGCATCAGGCACAACGTCTGGGATCGGGCGTACGGCGAGCCGCAATTGCCGCACTGGCTGCTGGCGCAGCGGCTGAGCGCGATTCCGCGGTTGTCGCCGGCGGCGGAGCAGATTCTGGTGCCGATCCATCCCGTGCCGGCGAAGGTGGATCCCGGCGTATACAGCGCCTACGTGGGCGAGTACGAGGATCAAAATGAGGTGGTCGCTACGGTGTTCCGGCAGGGTGACAGGCTGTTTGCACGAAGCCGGATTGGCGACCTGGCGGAGCTGCTGCCGGAGAGCGCGACAACGTTCTTCTATCCAACCGGGGGCACGCGGCGGCTCACGTTTGAGCGCGACGCGGACGGGCAGGTGAAGGGAATCCGGTTCCGGGACGACCGACATGAGGAGTTCTGGGAGCGGAAGCGGTAGGGTTGGCTTTATGGGAATACCTGAAGTCATTTGGCGCCGGGTTTTGGCTTGGGCATCTCGGTGACTTTACTCTGAGATTTCTCTTCCGGTGGCGGCGACGGCACAAGCGCCCGAAACTGGTCCCTGGTCTTTCCTTCTGTTTTCTCGAGGAAATACCAGAGGGCATCAACGAGGATGTCGTTCTTCGTCCGCCGAGTATCTTTTCTCATCCGACGCGCCTCACGAATCCAGCTAATCGCCACATTTTCTTCGGCAGTCAGACAGATCGTGGTGCGTTGAGCATCGTCCGGGATGTGCCTGGGGCGCGGACTCATTGAGTTTCAGATTCGAATTGACTGCATTATAGTATCTGTGCATTATTACGTTATAATGCGATAATAACGGTTTGGGTTCCGGCCTCGGAGCCGCCGCGAGAAGTCGCATAATCAAACTTAAGAAGGGATCCTATGGCCGCCACCCAACCCTTCACCGCGGAACTTGACCTGTTTGAACGGCACCGCAGGGAGTGGTCGATATCCCATCCAGGGGAATTCGTCGCCATTCAGGACGATGTCGTTGCAGGGTTCTTCAGTTCCTATGCTGAAGCCCTTAGAGCTGGTCTTCACAAGTTCGACGTTGCGCGTGATTTCCTTGTGAAGCAAATCTGGACAACCGAGCCCGTGTACCTCGTTTCGTAATGCGTCAAGTCGAGCTCTTCTGGGATCCTTTCGCTCAGCTTGATCCCGGGCCTTGTATCGACGTGCTCGTGACGAACTCCAGCGATGTGATCGAAGCTGGGCGCGCTGTTGGCCTGGAGTATCCGCCGCCCCGCCCGCTTCGGGCACTGCTGGACACCGGCGCGTCGGTAACCGTCATAAGCAGAAAATTCGCCGAATACTGCAGGCTTCGTCAAACCAGCGCGGGTAGCGAGATCTCGGCGATTGGAGCGATCCATCGCTGTGGAGAGCATGCCGGAGCCATTAGCTTCCCGGGAACCGAATTGCGATCCTACGATCCCATCCGCATCGTCTCAGCCGATTTCGCAAGGGAACGCTATTATGCCTGCCTCATCGGCAGAGACATTCTGCGAAACTGGGTCATCACTTTCGACGGGCGCGACAAGCGAGTGATTGTCCAGGAGCGGTCGTAAGGCTTCGAAGGCCCGGCCTGGACAGGAGCCAAACGGAAGAGCTCGCGCCGCTGGCTGTCCGTTCCCGAACAGGGGTTTTGGCCTGCGGACAGGCGGGGGGAACGGCGTTCGACGTAAGTCCCTGATTAGGCGCGTCCGGCGATGTGGAGGGTTTCGGCCTTTCGCGTGCTCCTTCTTTAGCTTCGGGTCCCCCCAAAGCGAAAAATCGAGGGAACTGTCATGCCTCCATCCGCGTATTCCGGCCATGAGGTGCGTGCCATGCGCCGATTCATCCTGTTTATCCTGAGCCTGACGGCGATCGTCGTTCTCGGCGTCACGTTGCCGCATGCCCCTGTCAACGCTCACGCTGCAGCCCAGGCCCGTCCCACAGGCAACTGGCAGAACGGCAACTGCGAAGACCGCGGCGGCCACTGGGGCGAGGCCCATGCCTGCCAGATGCGACACACGACGTTTACTCTGCCCGCCGGGCACCTGAGCGTCCAGACCACGAACGGCGGCATCGACGTGATCGGCGAGGATCGGTCCGACGTGGCACTGGAAGCGCGGGTGCAAACGTGGGCGCCGACTGAATCGGAAGCGAACAACCTGCAGGGCGAGGTGGTGATCGACACGGCCAACGGGAACGTTCGCGACCAGGGGCCGCGCTCGCATTTCTTCGGCCGCGAAGGGTACAGCGTGGATTATCACCTGCACGTGCCGCGGCATGTAGCGGCGGAACTCCACAGCATGAACGGCGGGATCGACCTGACGCGCCTGGATGGAGCCATTCGGTTCGAGACGACGAATGGCGGGGTGAATCTGGATCAGCTGGCCGGCGATGTGCGCGGGACGACGGTGAACGGGGGGCTGAACATTGCCCTGGCCGGAGATCGCTGGCAGGGAGCCGGACTGTACGCCCAGACGACCAACGGGGGCGTGGACCTGCGCATCCCGGACCACTACTCGGCGCATCTGGAAACGGGAACGGTGAACGGTGGCATTTCGGTGGGATTTCCTGTGACGGTGCAGGGTGAGATCAAGAATCACCTCAACACCGATCTGGGATCCGGCGGCCCGACGGTTCACGTCCAGACGGTAAATGGCGGGGTCACCATCAGCCGCAGCGACTCGTCGGCGGAAGCGGAAGACTGAGAGAGCCTGACTTCTCGGCCTGACTTCTCGGCCTAAGTTCTCGGCCTAAATTCTCCCCCAGGGGAAGCGGTCTCAATGTGGGCGGCCGGTGGGGCCGCGATTTCCACGGGGAGACTGCTTCCCGCCCTTTTCCTGTGCATGATGCGGATAAGCGGTGTGCTGTGGAAGGAAGGGTGTGCGCAAAGGCGCATCCTGCCTGTGCGGAGCCCCGATTTCCGCTCTTCGTGGCGTCTTTCCACATGCGTTTTCGAAGTGGCTGTTTATAACGTGGAGAACCGGTGGACGAAAACTGCCAAGCGGGGCGGCTTTCCGACTTTTGCGATTATCACAGACCCGGTTTTCTAAAATCGGCACCGCAGGCGCAGCCGCTCCCTGCGCGGTTTGATCGGTGGTTTCCACTTTTCCTCCAGGAACGACTACGACTACTGGAGAAATAGAAATAGAAATCATTGTTTCGTCGCCGTCTTCCGGACGACAGACCTTCGCGACCGACAAAACCAGGCAACGCACAGAAACATCCGCGTTTTCCAGAGGGCGCGTTCCGCGGGTTTGTCACTAGAATGGATTGAATCGCTGCACCTTGCGGCTGTCTGCCCCGCATGGTGTACAGTGAGTCCAATTGAATCGGGGGAGCGACTATGCCGGCTGGAGTTGAACAGGAAAAGGCCGTCGGGAGTGCGGCCATGGAGATCACGGTGAGCCGCCAGGACCTGGTGCGTGAACTGACCGCGACGCAGAGCGTGGTGGAGCGCAAGACCACGATCCCGATTCTCTCCAACTTCCTGCTGGAAGCCGATGGCGAGCGCATTGTGATCACGGCGACGGATCTGGACCAGAGCATTCGGACGTCGTGCGCGGCGAAGATCAAAAAGCCCGGGTCCTGCACGATTCCCGCGCGTAAGCTCTACGACTACATCCGGCTGCTGGGCGATGGAGACATCTCGATCAAGCTGCTGGAGAACCACTGGGTGCAGATCCGGGCCGGGCGTTCGAACACCCGCATGGTGGGGATGGCGCGGGCGAACTTTCCGCAGGTGCCGGAGTTTCCGGAAAGCAGCGTAACGAAGATTCCGGTAGGGTCGCTGCGCACGCTGATTGCGCGAACGATCTTCTCGATTTCAAACGAGGAATCGCGCTACACCCTGAACGGCGCGCTGATGATCCTGAAGGCCGAGTCGATTGCGATGGTGGCGACGGACGGCCATAGGCTGGCGCATATCGAGAAGACCGGAGAGAATTTCCCCGGTATCACCGCGGAGAAGAAGACGCTGGTTCCGCGCAAGGCACTGCAGGAGCTGCAGTCGCTGCTGGCGAACACTGAAGCTGAGACCGTGGAATTCGCCGATGACGACAGCACGCTGTTCTTCCGCATCGGGCATCGCGTGCTGACCAGCCGCAAGCTGACGGGGCAGTTCCCGAACTACGAAGCGGTGATGCCGAAGGACAACAACAAATTTGTGATCGTGCGCAGCACAGATCTCTCCTCGTCAATCCAGCGCGTGGCGCAGTTTGCCGATGAGCGCTCGGGCGCGATCAAGATGCGCATTGAGCAGAACGAGCTGAAGGTCTCCTCGTCTTCGACGGAAGCAGGCGAGTCAGAGGATACGATCGAGACGCCCTACAGCTTCGATCCGATTATGGTGGGCTTCAACTCGGCGTACCTGATCGATTTTCTGAAGGCGATCGGGAACGAAGGCGAGGTGCGGCTGGAGTTCAAGGACTCGCAGTCGGCGGGGCAGATGCGGCCGGAAGAGGGGTCGGATGAGTACCGGTACCGGTACATCATCATGCCGATGCGGATCTGAGGGGGGCGCCGCCACCGTCGTCTTTGTTGTCGAATGAAGTATTCCTGAAAACTCATTTACCCGCGTCTATCGCCAGAAAGTAGTCCTTCTTTGCGAGGTCGAGCAGACCTTTGTCGGCTGTGACCAGGGTTGCGCCCAGGTGACGCGCCGTCGCCACGAGGATGCGGTTGGCGGGGTCAGCGTGCATCTCGAAGGGCAGACGGGTGCTGGAGACGGCGATCTCGGGCTCGAGCGGAACAAGGCTTATGCCGGGTTTGGCCAGTGCATCGCGAATCCATTCCAGCACGTCCTTTTGCAGGGTGATTCGCCCCTTGCTTTCCAGAAGCGCGATCTCCCAGGGGGTAATCGCCGAAACCGAAAGCCGGTCCTGGCGCGAGGCAAGGTTGATACTCTTCGCGGCCTGTCGTCCCAAACGGGGTTCGTTCAAAGTGGCCCAGAGCAAAACATGCGTGTCGAGCAGCAGCAAAGCTCGTGACGGGTCAGGCGCCTTCGCGCTCACTTCATGGCCTCCCATTCCACGTCCATGGGGGAAATGATGTCTCCAAGGATCTCCCCCGTCCCCTGCATCGAGCCCACAAAATCGGCCTGCTGCGGAATCGGCGAGACCTGGGCCACCGGCCGGCCGCGCTTGGTGACGACCAGGGTGTGGCGTTTGGCGGCCACTTCGTCGAGAAGCTTCAGGCATTTGGATTTGAATTCACCGGCAGGGACGGTAGCGGGTTTCACTGTATTCTCCCATGGTCACGGACCATGGTCATAATATATCACGAACTGAACTTCAGTGAGGGTTTGCGTCGGAAGGCGAATTCGCTCCCGGAAAGGTCAGCCGAAAGCTAACAGGCTAGAAGAGGATGGCCCAAGCCATCCGCGTCCGCAGGGCGGTCGAAGCGGTCGAATTCCGGGGGGTGGTGAGCGCCGGTTGCGATCAGCTTTTCGATTTCCGCGACTGGGCCAACGCCGCCGCGGGCGCCGGTGCCGGTGCAGTTGAGGGCGGCTGCGGCACAGCCGAAGTCGAGGGTGCGTTCCAGGGCCCAATTCTGCAGGAGACCGTAGATGAAGCCGGCGTGGAAGATGTCGCCGGCGCCGGTGGTGTCTACCACGTTGACGCGGAAGGCGGGCCGGTAGCAGCAGGTATCTCGGGTCCAGGCGAGGACGCCGTTGTGGCCGAGGGTGGCGGCGGTGAGACGGCATCCAAACTGGCGCTGCACGCGTGCGAGAGCGTCGGGGAGGTCGGCCTTGCCGGTGATGCGGCCCGGGATATCGCGGCTGACGATGAGGTAGTCGACTTTTTCGAGGAGCTGCTCGACGCCGGGGTAGAGCTCGTCGAGATCGGCGACGACGGGGATGCCGGCCTCGCGGGCCCAGGTGGCGGCGGTGATGGCGGCTTCGGTGTCGTGGCCGTCCAGGTGGATGGCGCGCGCGTCGGCGATCCACTCGCGGCGCAGATCCTCGGGACGGAGGGTGAGACGGTCATCGCGCTTCCAGAGCACGGTGCGCTCGCCGGAGTCCTCGACGAGGATGAAGGCCTGCTGGCTGGGGCAGCCGGGCGCGGAGAAGAGATGGGTTTCGACCCCGGCCTTGCGGAACTCTTCGCGGTGGAGCGCCGCCGCGTCGTCGTCACCCAGTTTGCCGATGTAGCGAGCGCGGAGGCCCCAGGTCTGGCAGGCGACCATGGCAGTCGCCACCTGGCCGCCGGGCAGGACGGAGGCCGAGCGAAACTCCACTTTGGAACCGGAAGCGGGGTAGTGCGAAACGGGAATCAGCGTGTCGGTGGCGTTCAGTCCGACGCCCACAATATCCATGGTCGCGAAGGTCATCCTTTAACGGCTGCTCTCACTGTAAATGGAAGGCGCGAGGCGATCCAGATGGATGCGGAGGTGGCGCAGCACCGTGGTTATGCGAAACGCGTCGTCTTCCAGAGGAGCCATCCGGCGCCGGCGAGAACGGCGATGAGAATCGCGCTGAGGACCAGGGCGGAGGGGATGTGCAGGCTTACGGTCGGCACGCGGACGAACACGGCGAACCATTCAAAGACGGCGACCGCGGCGGCGAGGATCGCGAAGTCCAGCCAGGAGCGGCGGCGGGGGGCGACGGAGTCCTCGTCGAAGCCCTCCTGGGTGCGGAGCGTGACGTCCATGTCGAGGCCGTAGCGGTCGCACTCGCGGCGGATGGCGCGGACGGAGGAGGCGGCTTCGCGGTCGGAGACCGTCGCTCCGGCAATGAGCATAGCGCCGCAGATGGTGATTCCGGAGGCGCCGAGGGCCATGAGACGGTCGGAGCCGTGGGCGCCGGCCAGCTCGCCGAAGACCAGCACGCCCCACGCGAATCCCCAGAGCTGGTTGGTATTGGAGAGCGGGATGGCGCGGCTGATGCCGACGTATTTGGTGGCGTATTGCTGGAAGAGGTCGCCGATAACCCAGCAGAATCCGCCGAGCAGGAGCCAGAAGATGGAGGGGCGCATGGCGTGGAGCTGGCGGACGAGGCTGTGCACGCTGCCCGGCAGCACGGCGGCCAAAAAGAGCATGGTGCCGATTTCGCCGAAGGTGAAGATGGTGACAAACGAGAGTGGATTGACGCCGCTGAGGTAGGCCTTGCGATACGGCACATACATCGTGCCCCACAGCAGTCCGGCTCCCAGAGCGGCCGCCACTCCGGCGAGGGCACGGCCGGGAGTCGCGGACATGGTGTGGACGGAGAGCATGGAGAGCAGCACCGAGCCAACGACAATGGCGACCGCTCCGCCAGCCACTTTGGCCCAGCTGCGAGCCGAGGCGCCGCGCAACTCGCCAAAGAGCGCCCAGCCCCAGAAGATGCCGACCAGCGTGTTGGTGTTCCAGAGGGGAAAGGCGATGGAAAGGCCGACGTCACGGATGGCGTAGATGGTGAGTGTGTTAGCGACGGACCACAGGGCTCCGGCGAGAACGGCCCACAGCATCAGGTGCGGGCGCTGGCGCAGATCGCGCACGACGGAGTGCGTGCCCTTCATGGCGATGGGGAGCGTCCACCGGGCGAGAAAGACGCCCCAGACCATGCAGAAGGAGATGGCAAAAGGAGAAAAGCCCGAGGCTACCAACCGGGCGGGAGCTTCGGCTGCGCCCAGCCATGCTCCGGCGGCCAGAGCGCAGACAATCCCCAGCCCGAACCGGCTGCGGGACGCCGGAGCTGAAGCAGATGCGGGGAGCGGCTCCGGGTTAGCGGCGAGGTTGGGGTTCAACAAGGGTCTCCGCGAGATCCTACCAGTCGATCTCCGACGGGAAGTACTCCGCCATCAGGTCCTGGTAGTAGGGGCGAAGTTCTTTAAGGTTAGGCTTGGCCGCGCCTTTTGAATAGAGATCGTAGGGGTTGAACTTCTCCACCCAGGCGAACATCTCCTCGTCGTGCGGCGACATGAGGTGGCGATAGGCGCCGTGGCGATGCGCAGGATAGAAGGAGTGATAGCGCAGCATGTAGTGCGCGGGCTCGGGCAGATACTTGCGGGCGACACGATAGATATATTCGTCGTGACCCCACGACATGTGCACCTTATCCAGGCCGCAGTGCGGCTCATAGATGCCATTGAGAGTCTGGTACTCGGGTACCTTGGCGTCGGGGTTCTGCGCGAAGCAGTCGTGGAAGACGATCTGATCGGACCACGCGCAGCCCACCGGGAAGGTATCGCCAACCACCGCCCATTGCGGCTCGCCATAGAGGCAGAGCACCTTGCCGAGGTCGTGCAGGAAGCCGGCGAGCACGAACCAACGGGGGTGGCCGTCTTTGCGAATGGCCTCAGAGGTCTGGAGCAGGTGCTCGATCTGCGAGAGGTCCGTGTCGGGATCGCTGTCATCCACCAGCGTGTTGAGGTAATCCGCCGCTTCCCACAGAGTGCGCTTGCCGCGCGCGAGCGAGCCGTACTGTTCTTCCTTCTCCAGTACAAAGGCGAGCGTCTGGCCAGTGTGGTTCAGCCGGTAAAACTCCGCGATGCCAGGGTTGGCGTCGGGGTCGAAGTTGCGGAACTCCGCCTGCTCCCTGCCTTCGCGATAGCGATCGGCGACATAGTCGTCCCACTCTTCCACGTGCTTCAGGGGTTCCTGGTGCAGGGGTTGCGCGGTGCTCATCGTATCCTCCTTCGGGAGACTGGCTATCGGTTCGGTTTATCACTCACGCAAGCTGCGATGCAAGGCGGCGGCGAGAAAGTTATGAGAAATTGCTGCGGCAGGAACCGGTTATACTTCGGGAACCGTGAAAACCCTGTTGCGAGCGATTCTTACCGACAGCCATTTCTGGGTGCCTTTTGTCGTGCTCGGCGTGGGCGTCGTGCTGCTGCTGCGCCTGGTCTAGCGCCGCCCCATCATCAGGGTGCAACGCGGCGCATATAGAAAGCGAAGAACCGCGCTGGGTCGGTCTCGACGCCGACCTCGGCATTGGCCGGCTTGCCCTTCTCGACGAGGGTCATGCCTTTATCGTCTACCTGAATAGCGAGATGCCTGGTGGTGCACAGGTGCGGATCGAGGAACAGGGCGACGGCCATCGGGTCGTACAGGGTGGGCGTTGGCTGCCCCCATAGCTTATAGACGGCCTGCAGCGCATCGGTGAGAGGCGTCCCCTGCGCAAAGATGCGCCGGCGGTTCGCTGCATCGAGCTGCAGCATCGCCGTCACATCGAGAGGCGCCATGAGGATGGGAATGCCGGAGGTAAACACGACCTGGGCCGCGGGCACATCGGAGACGATGTTGTATTCCGCTGCCGGGGCCGAACCTGGAGCATATCCGCGCGCGATGGATCCGCCCATCAGCACGATTTCCCGAATCTTCTTCTTCTCCTGAGGATACTGACGCAGCAATGCCGCTACGTTGGTGAGCGGACCAATGGCTATCAGGACGATCCTTCCGTGCTCGTGGTCAATGGTCGACTTCATCAGTTCGACGGCCGGTTCCCTGAGCAGAGAAGGGCTGGTGAATCCGTCGGCCCAGCGGGTTTGCGCGATATCGAGCTTGCTGCCAGGGACGCCGGCAGCGACGGGAATGTTGCGGCGTCCGTCGACCCAGAGCATTTTGGCGACGAGCCGGGCGCGGGCTTCGGTATCGCCGGAAACCGTGGTGACCGCGCGCAGGTCCAGCTCGGGGCTGTGCAGGATGAGCGCGACGGCAAACGCGTCGTCGATATCGCTGCCGATGTCGGTATCGAGGAGGATGGGCACGGGCTTTGGCGCCGGTGCGGCATGCAGGCAGACGGAGCACGCCAGCAGCGCGATGAGGGGGAGAAGGTGGAGTTTCCAGTGGCGCACGGTCGGGATCCTCGGCGAAGGCGGTTTCAATGGGACGTACCCATCGGTCATTTTATGGCGCGGAGTCGTTTGCTGCCGTGCCCATGGAGCAGACGGGCGACTTCTTCCGAAGCAGGCATCGAGGTCTGGGCTCCGGCGCGGGTCGCCGACATAGCGCCGGCGGCGGCAGCAAAACGCACCGCGTCCTCGAGGCTGAATCCGCGCATGAGAGCGACGGCGAAGGCGCCATTGAAGGCATCGCCGGCAGCGGTCGAATCCACGGCCTTTACTTTGAAAGCGGGCACCTTCTTGCGCAGGCCGTCGGCGCTGGCGATGAAGGCGCCATCTTTGCCCATTTTGATGATCACGTTCGCCGCCCCTTCGCGCTGCAGCTTCTCGGCACACCCGGCGACGGTGGCCTGCGTCAGGTGGGCGGGTGCGATGCCGCAGAGGGTGCAGGTCTCCGTTTCATTGGGGGTGAGATACGTGACGCTGCGCAGGATTTTGCGGGGGATGGACCGGGCCGGCGCAGGATCGAGCATCATCGGCACCTTGAGACGCGCGGCAAGACTGCCCAGGTACTCGACTGTCTCCATAGGCACTTCGAGCTGGGTGAGGATCATGCCCGCGGAGCGCAGAGAGGGAAGGGATTTTTCGAGATCCGCCGGCCGCAGTTCTCCATTGGCTCCCGGAATGATGGTGATGCTGTTTTGCCCTCGGTTGTCCACGGTGATCAGGGCTACGCCTGAGGCGGTGGCTTTGGCCGTGGAGACCGCCCGCACATTCACGTGAGCGGCGCGCAGCCCCTGGCGCAGGCGGCTGCCGAAATCGTCGTCGCCGACCTTCGCGACCATGCTGACGGGGTAGCCGAGACGTGCCACAGCCACGGCCTGATTAGCGCCCTTGCCGCCGTGAAAAGTCTGGAACCGATTGCCCCAGACCGTCTCGCCGGGCGCGGGGATTCTCTTCCCGACGCACACAAGATCGAGATTGACGCTGCCGACTACCACGATGGATTCACGCATACGGGTTTCCGCCGGGCAGGTTTAAGTAGCAGGGCAGCGCCTGCTTGAAACGTTTCACCTGCCGCTCGTGGCCGAGTTTACGCGCGCCGTTTTCGGGTGTCAATCAGTCGTATACCGAACACGTCTGCAGCCGCTTCAGATCTTGAGGAAGATCTTCTTCCGCCACAACGGGTAAGTCACCACCCAGCACACGCCGGCGAATGCCATAGAGTACAGCAGCGATCCAATGCCCACCGGATGGATGTGCGAGAAGATCGGCGTGTAAATCCAGGTGTAGAGCGTCTCTCTGCCGTGGACATGGACGGCCCCCAGGGTGGACGACAGCAACTCGGAAAGCATGTAAGCGAAGATGGCATTGGTGCCAAAGACAATCCACGGCTGCTTCCAGCCGCGGCGCCATTCCTTCACCTCCATGCACCAGTAGAGCAGCGCCACCAGCAGCGCCGAGCAGCCGCCGCAGAACAGCACGTAGGAGCTGGTCCAGAGTTTCTTGTTGATGGGGAACCAGGGATTCCACAGCTCGCCGAGGCCGATCAGCACCAGACCTGCTACGAGAAGGCCAAGCGCAATCTGCCGGCGCGGCCGTTCGGACTTGATCCACAGGCCCGCCAGCAGGCCCAGCAGCCCGGTGGCAATCGCCGGGAAGGTGCTCAGCAGGCCTTCGGGATCGCGCACGCCCTCATAGAGCCGGCCATAGAGCAGCTTGCGGTCGAGCCAGGCCACCCAGTTCTGATTGGGATCGAGCAGGGGGATATTGCGCGTGGGCACGCCTGCTCCGGGCACGGGCACAAAGCGCATCAGGATGTAGTAGCCGACCAGCAGCACTACGATGGCCACAACCTTGCTCCGGACGTCGCGGCGCCACAAATAGAACAGACCGACGCACAAATAGACAAGTGCGATGCGCTGCAGCACTCCATAAATACGCAGCGTGCCCAACGGAAAATACGGGAACCCGTTCACCACCAGACCCAGCGCGAACAGGATGATGGTGCGGCGGATGATGCTGATCGCGATCGTGCCTTTCGACGCGCCCTTTTCCAGGCGGCGGCTGAAGGCCAGCACGATCGATGTCCCAACCAGAAATACAAAGGTGGGAAAGACCAGATCAGTGGGCGTCCAGCCGTTCCACAGCGAGTGGCGAAACGGCGCGTAGGCGTCCGCGCCGTTGTTGTTCACCATGATCATGAAGGCGATGGTGATGCCGCGGGCGATATCGATAGAGAGCAGCCGGCCGGTGCCCGTGGTGGCTGGTGCGGCGGTCGTGGTAGCGGCCATGGGCGAAACCTCGATTGGGGATCAACGCCGTTACGTTAGCAGGGGTGCGAGCGGAATCCATTTGCCGGCAACGGTGCCAAAAGCGCCGAGGCCGGTGGAACCCCGTCCGGAATACATCTGGAACCAGGCCTTGCCCGGCTCCAGAAGATTCTGCAGTGCATAGTAATCCATTACGGCACGTCGATGGGGACGGGGGTGCCGCGGATCGACAAATTCAAAGAGGATTCGACCTCTTTAGTCGGGGAAAACCACGCCCTTTGTCAGAATCAGGCAGCCGTAGACGCGCCGCTCGGCCGTGGAGACCACGGCGAAGGCCTTCTTCGTGCGCTCATAAAAATCCTCGCGCGGAATGCCGGCCAGTTCCACGTGTCGTCCTTCCGCCTTGTCGATAACCTTCTGGCAAATCTGCTGCACTTCCGGAATCTCATTGGGTGCATGAACCTGCATCATGCGGAGCGCGGGTTTGTCGACGAAAGTATCCAGCGGCATCAGATCCATGCAGGCTTCCACGGCGGAAGGCAGGTCGGCTCCGTCGAGCCGGACCAGGCGCTGCGCCATTGAAACCGCGGGAAAATTCGCATCCACGAGCGCGATCTCGTCGCCATGGCCCATCGACGCCAGGACGTGCAGTAAGTCCGGCGTGTGCAGAACATTGAGCTTCTTCAACATCGATAATTTCTCCTGAGAGCAGACTGATATGCAGACAGAACTCGCGAACCCTGCGCGAGAGTGGCGGACGGTTGAAGGGGTTCAACCTTCATCGGAACGTCGATCGGATTCCCATGCATTGAACAATACCCGGAATCGCTGAACGGCGGAGGTGCGCGTCAGGCGCGCGCGGAGATCGACCGCGACTTCTTCAGCGAGATCGGCACCGGCGGCGCCACGGAATCGCGAATGCGCAGCTCGGTCTTAAGAACGATCTGCCGCACCGGGCTCTCCTGCTGCGCCACGCGGTCGAGTGCCAGCTGTGCGGCCTCTGCCCCCAGCCGATACGACGACTGGTAGACCGAGGACAACTGCGGTGTGGTGGTTTCGGTCAGGTCCAGTCCGTCAAAGCCGATGATGGAGATATCGTCAGGGCAATGCAGCCCCTCTTCGCGGATAGCCAGCAGCGCTCCCAGCGCGATCAGATCGTTGCAGGCAAGAATCGCCGTAGGGCGGGGAATCATCTTCAGCAGGATCTTCGTCTTCGCAAAGCCGCCGGCCCGGTCGAAGGTGGTTTCCTGCAAATATCCGGGATCCGCGTTAATGCCGGCCTTCTTCAGCGCGCGTTTGAACCCCTTCAATCGATCCTGCGCGCTGGTCAGGTGCAGCGGTCCGGTGATCGCGGCCAGCTGCCGGTGTCCCAGGCCGATCAGATAGGACGTCGCGTGAAGGGCGCCGGCCACATTGTCGATGGTGACGCTGTCGCCATCCCAGTTCCGCGGCAGGCGATCGATGCACACCACCGCCGCCCCTGCCTGCCGATACGATTCGGTTTGCGCAGTCAGATCGCTGAAATCGGAGGGAATCACGATCAGGCCCGACGGCAGATAGGTTCGCAGCGCGTTCAGGTGCATCACTTCCTTGGCATGATCGTTGTCGGTATTGCAGAGCACCAGGCGATAGCCGTTGGCAAAGGCCACATCCTCGGCGCCGCGCACCACCCCCGGGAAAAAGGGATTCAGAATATCCGGGATGATCATGGCAAGAATGTTCGTCTTGTCGCGCCGCAGCCCGCGGGCCAGCTGGCTGGGCTGGTAGCCGGTGGTTTTCACCGCATCCAGAACCCGCTTGCGCAGCGGCTCGCGGACCCGCGCCGTGTCGTTCAGCACGTGAGAAACGGTGCCCAGCGAGACGCCGGCCAGGGCGGCGATCTGCTTCATGTTGGGCATCGCGGTGCCTCCCTTTCCGGCGTGACGCGCCTGCTTTTCCGCCGTGGGCGAAGCCAAACCGACTGCGGCGCATACCCTGCCGCACCACTCACCGAAAAGCCGTCCCCTGCGAAGATCAGGGCCCGGGCTCCTGAATGGTTTCACACAGCATAGCAGAGGAAATCCGGCGTTCAGCCACCCAGGAGAGAGTGCGCTGACGTGGCGCTGAGGGCCAGCAGGCTGCTGCCTGGCTGTGCGCTTTCGGGTTCCGTTTTCACTTCGCATCGGGGAGCCGGGATTCGATGCCTTTGACAACTGTTTTAACCCGGCACGACGCTTCGGAGAGAGCAATGAAAGCTTTCAAGTAGCCAGACGGCTGCACTCACGAGAGGAGCCAGTCCCGCTTCACCGAGCGCAGCTCAGAATTGCCCCCGCAATCGACTCCAGCGGCATCACCTTGTCCACGCCGTTCAGCTTGATCGCCTCTTTGGGCATGCCGAAGACCACGCACGTGGCCTCGTCCTGCGCAAGGGTTGTCGCGCCGGCCTGCTTCATCTCCAGCATCCCCCGCGCCCCATCGTCGCCCATCCCCGTCAGGATCACGCCCACCGCATTCGGCCCGGCGTAGCGCGCCGCCGAGCGAAACAGCACATCCACCGACGGCCGATGGCGGCACACCAGCGGCCCCTCCTTCACCTCCACGTAATAGCGAGCCCCGCTGCGCTGCAGCAGCAGATGGTGATTGCCCGGCGCGATCAGCGCCCGCCCACGCAGCACCGTGTCCCCGGACTCTGCTTCTTTCACCGTAATCGCGCACAGCCCGTCCAGACGATTGGCAAAGGCCCGCGTGAACAGCTCCGGCATGTGCTGCACGATTACAATGCCCGGCGTGTCCGCGGGCAGCGCCTCCAGCAACGTCTTCAGCGCTTCGGTTCCACCTGTGGAAGCCCCGACCATCACCACTTTTTCTGTCGTCCTCGCCATGGCACAGGTGGCCGGCGCCAGCACCGCATCCGCCGTCAGCTTCGGCTCCACCCGGTGCGGCGTGTGCTGCGGACGCACCCGCGCTCTCGCCGCCGCCCTGACCGCCTCGCAGAGCGTCGTCCGCGATTCCTCCAGAAACTGCCGCACCCCCAGCCGCGGCTTGGTCACAATCTCCACCGCTCCCAATTCCAGCGCCTGCAGCGCGCTCTGGGTCCCTTCCTCGGCCAGGCTCGAGCAGATCACCACCGGGATCGGATGCTGGGCCATGATTCTGCGCAGAAAGGTCAGCCCGTCCATGCGCGGCATCTCGATATCCAGCGTGATCACATCCGGCAGCTGCTCGGCAATCTTCTCCGCCGCCGCGTAGGGATCGCCCGCCGTCCCCATCACCTCGATCTCCGCATCCGAGGCCAGCAGCGTTGCCAGTGTCTGCCGCACCACCGCCGAATCGTCCACGATCAGTACGCGAATCTTTCGTTCCTGCATCTCCACCGTCCCGCCGGCTACAGCTTGCGCAGCCGCACTTCGCCGTTCGTGGTCAGGAAATCGATGTGGATCCCCTGCCGCCCCCCCAGCCGCTGCGCGACGATCGAATAGCGTTCCTCCGCCAGAATCTGCAGCGCGCGATCGGCATTCAGCCGGCCCACCGTCGGCCGTTTGTCTGTGCGCTCCACCTGCAGCACGTCCCCCCCGCCAAAGACCTTCACTTCGGTCTCCTGCCGGCGCGCGCCCAGGGCGTCCAGTTTTTCCGCTACCTCGCGAATCGCCGAATCCACATAGCGGCGCAGCGCGGCCACGCTCAGCCGCCCCCCTTCTGCCGAGGGACACCGCGGCAGCATGGGATGGCACAGCGCTCCGATCTCCAGCCGCTCATTCCAGAAGGTCACGCCCACACAGGAGCCCAGCACCGTCCGCAGGATGGCCGGCCCCCGCACCAGATGCAGCTCGCCCGGCTGGACGTAGATGTCCGCCATGCCTCTCGCCTCCTCAGCCGCGTCCATGGCTCTTCCGATAGAGCGCCGGTCCGATGGCCACCACCGGCAGCTGCATGTCGTGCAGCGTCTCCGAGTGCCCGACGAACAGATAACCCTGCGGCACCAGCTGCCGCGCGAGCCTTTGCAGAATCTTCTCCTGGGTGGGGCGATCGAAATAGATGATGACGTTCCGGCAGAAAATCGCATCGGCCTGGCCGGCCAGCCCGTAATCGGTATCCATAAAGTTGAGCCGCCGGAACTCCACCAGCCGCCGCATTTCCGGCACCACCCGCACCTGGTCCGAGCTGCGCTCCCGGCCCCTCATCAGATATTTCCTGCGCAGGGCCGGCGGCACCGGCTCCACTCCCTCCGCCGTGTAAATCCCCAGCTGCGCCTTCTCCAGAACCTGCGTCGAGATATCCGTGGCCAGCACCTGGAACCGGAATCCCGGGTGCGTCTCCGCGTACTCGCTCAGCACCATCGCCAGCGTGTACGGCTCCTCGCCCGACGAGCATCCCGCGCTCCACACCAGTACCGGCCGCCCTTCCGCCCGCGCCGCCATCTCCGGCAGAGCCTGCTCGGAAAGAAAGGTGAAATGCCCCGCCTCGCGAAAAAAATCCGTCTTGTTCGTGGTCACCACGTCCAGAAAGGGAACGACTTCTTCGCGTCGTCCCTCATCCGCGAACAGGTAATCGCAATACCGGCTATAGGACTCGAGGTTCAGGCTGCGCAGCCGGCGCCTGAGCCGCGCCTCCAGCATCGTCCGCTTTTCCGGCCCCAGCCGGATGCCCGCCTCCCGATAAACAAAGGCGGACAGCCGGTTGAAGTCCCGTGCCGACAGCGTCGCTTCGTGAATGCTCATAGCTCCTTCCGCCACAAGGGACTCAGGCCGCCGCTTCCGCTGGCGAGCCCGCCTCCTGCCCACGCACCGCCCCCAGCTCGTCGGCCGAAAAGACCCGATCGATGTCGAGGATCATGATGAACTGCGTGTCCCGTTTCCCCATGCCGCGGATGAAGTCGGTCCGGATCTGCAAGCCGATCCGCGGCGCCGGTTGAATCTGCTCCGGCTCCAGATCGATCACCTCTTCCACCGAATCGGCCAGCGCGCCAATGATCGCGGTCTCGCCGTCCAGCTGCACTTCCACCACCACGATGCAGGTGTTGCGCGTGGTTTCCGTCTTCGACATCTCGAAACAGAGCCGCAGATCCACCACCGGCACCACGCTGCCCCGCAAATTGATGACCCCCGCCATGAAATCCGGCGTGCGCGGAATCGCCGTGATGCTGGTCAGATCCAGCACCTCACGCACCTTAGCCACATCCGTCGCGAAAATCTCATTTCCCAGCCGGAAGGTCAGATACTGCCGTGTCTCCGTAATCTCGCCCGTGCTCATCCTCTTCCTCCTTTCGTCTCGTGAAGAAAGGGCGCAGGCGGCTCTCGCTCCCGCCCGCGCCGATTCCGCCCCTCCGGGTCAGTACCGTTCGAAGTCGCCGTCCAGATCGTCGCGCTTCTCGCCGAGCTTCAGGCTCACGCCGCCGCCCTTGCCCGCTTTGGCGGGACGTGCTCCGGCTGCGGCCACCCTGGGAGCATGCGCCCCAGGCGCCGGCACCGAAGCCGCCGGCTTGCCCCGGCGTACCGCCGCCTCCTCTCCGGTGCGGAAGAATGACAGCGCGCTCACCAGCTGTTCCGACTGCCCGGTCAGCTCCTCCGTGGTCGAGGCCATCTCCTCGGCCGCCGAGGCGTTCTGCTGGATCACCTGCTCCAGCTGCTGCAGCGCCTTGTTGATCTGCTCCGCCCCGGTGTCCTGCTCCTTGCTGGCCGCCGTGATCTCCTGCACCAGCTCGGCGGTCCGCTGAATATCCGGCACCAGCTTGTCCAGCATCTCGCCGGATTTCTCCGAGACCCGCAGCGTCGAGCCCGACAGTTGATTGATCTCGCCGGCCGCCTTCTGGCTGCGCTCCGCCAGCTTGCGCACCTCGGCCGCCACCACCGCGAAGCCCTTCCCGTGCTCGCCGGCCCGGGCCGCCTCAATGGCCGCGTTCAGTGCCAGCAGGTTGGTTTGCCGCGCGATTTCCTCGATGATCGAGATCTTGTTGGCAATCTCCTTCATCGCCGCGACGGCCTCGAGAACGCTCTTCCCGCTCTCCTGCGCGTCGCGCGCGCTCTTGTTGGCGATCTTGTCCGTCTGTTGCGCGTTGTCGGCGTTCTGCCGGATGTTGGACACCATCTCCTCCATCGACGACGAGGCCTCTTCGGCCGCCGCTGCCTGGGAGCTGGCCCCCTTCGACACCTGGATCGACGCCGTCGAGATGGACTGGCTGGCGGCCGCGACCTCACTCGCAATGGAGCGAATCTCCGACACCGTCTGGGTCAGCCCTCCTACCATCGCGGTCAGAGCCCGCATCAGCTTGTCTTCCGGCGAACGCTCCTGCAGCGTCACTGTCATGTTCCCGCCGGCGATCTGCTCGGCGGCCGCGGTAATGTCATTCATCGCCACGATCAGCGTGTTCAGATTGTTCTTGATGGTGTTGAAGTCGCCGTTGTAGACCTCGGCGATCGCCGGGGGAATGTCTCCCTTCGAAATGCGGTCCACGTAGCGCGCCGAGACGTTCAGCGGCCCGATCACAGCGTCCAGCATGGTATTCACGCCGCGCACGATCTCCGCATAAGCGCCCTGGAACTGCTCTACCCTGCCGCGCTCCGCCAGCTCGCCTCGACGGGATGCCTCGATCAGGCGGTCCAGCTCCTTGTGCAGCGCCTGCACGACAGAGCCGACATTGTTCACCGCCTGCTTCATCTTCTCGTGATCGCCCTTGTAGGTTTGCGCGATCAGCTCGTCGATTTTGCCTCCGGAGATCTGGGCCAGAATCCGGTTGCCTTCGCCAATGGGCAGCAGAATCGCGTCCAGCATGGCGTTCACGCCGCGTACGATTTCCGCAAACGCGCCCTGGAACTGCTCCGGCTTGCCGCGCTCGGAGAGTTGTCCTTCCCGGGAGGCATCCGTCAGCCGCACCAGCTCCTTTTGCAGAACCTGCAGCACCGAGCCGACGCTGTTGACGGCGACTTTCATCTTCTCGTGATCGCCCTTGTAGGTTTGCGCGATCAGCTCATCGATTTTGCCTCCGGAAATCTGGGCCAGAATCCGGTTGCCTTCGCCGATGGGCAGCAGAATCGCGTCCAGCATGGCGTTCACCCCGCGCACGATCTCGGCATACGCGCCCTGGAACTGCTCCGGCTTGCCGCGCTCGGAGAGCTGGCCTTCCCGCGACGCTTCGATCAGACGGGCGAGCTCTTTCTGGAGAGTCTGGGTGACGACGGCCACATTATTGACAGCCACCTTCATCTTTTCGTGGTCGCCTTTGTAGGTTTGCGCGATCAGCTCATCGATCTTGCCGGAGGAAATTTGCGCCAGAATCCGGTTGCCTTCGCCGATGGGCAGCAGAATGGCGTCCAGCATCTCGTTGATGCCCTCCACCATCTCGCGATAGACCCCGGTGAATTCGCTCACGCGGCCGCGCTCCGTCAGCCGCCCCTCTTTCGAGGCGTCGACGAGCCGCAGGATCTCCTGGGAGACCAGCAGCGCGTCGTCCTGTCTGCGGCTGCCTTCATTTCTCTTCTCCGGCACGGCGTGGCCGGCGAATCCGTTGGCCTTCCGGCCCTCACTGCTCACTGTCCCTGGCATTGCTTTCCCTTTCTCTGCCTCATCCCTGCTCGGATCAGGCCGGTTCAAACGGTCGTTCGTTCCAGCGGGCCGGCCTTCGTGCCGGCGCCCATCGCCTTTCCCATCACCTTCTCGTCCTGCGGAGGACTGCTCCCCGACCCCGAAGAACACGGCCGCGCCCGGCCCGCCTGCGCCCTGGCCCGCGCCGCTTCCTGCACCAGCCGCTGCGGGTCGAGAATCAGCGCCACCGCGCCGTTGCCCAGAATGGTCGCGCCCGAAACCACCTGCACGTGCCTGTACAGGCGCCCCAGGCTGCGGATCACCGTCTGGCAATCGCCCAGCACCTGATCCACCACCAGGCCGCAGCGTCCTTCATCGCTTTCCACCACCATGATCTGTTCGCGCTCCGGCGGCGCTGTCCCTATCGCGAAATACTGCCGCAGCCGGACATACGGCACGATCTCCCCGCGCACGTTCGCCACCTGCTTGCCATTCGCCCGTTCCACCTCATCGCGGGTCAGTTCGATGCACTCCAGCGTTGAACCCAGTGGAAGCACAAACAGCGCCTCGCCCACCGACACCAGCAGCCCGTCGATAATCGCCAGGGTCAGCGGCAGACGCAGCGTTACCGTGGTGCCCGCGCCCGGGCGGCTGGCGACGTCGATCGTTCCGCGCAGGCTTTCCACGCGCTGCCGCACCACATCCATGCCCACACCGCGTCCGGAGAGGCCGGTCACCACCCGTGCCGTTGAGAATCCCGGCTGGAAAAGGAGAGAGTAGATCTCCTGCTCGGTCAGCACCGCCTCCGCGCTCACCAGTCCGCGTTCCACCGCGCGGCAGCGCACCGCATCCGCGTCGATGCCGCCTCCATCGTCGGACACCCCGATCAGCACGCTCGCTCCGGAATGCCGCGCCGAAAGGTGAATCGTCGCCGTTCGCGGCTTGCCGGCCGCAGCCCGCTTCTCCGGCGCCTCAATCCCGTGATCCATGCTGTTGCGGATCAAATGCATCAGCGGATCGCCCAGCGCGTCGAGCACCGTCTTGTCCAGCTCCGTCTCTGCGCCCTCGATCGTCAGCTCCACGTCCTTGCCCAGATCGCGCGCCAGATCGTGCACCAGCCGCCGGAACTTCTCGAAGGTCGCGCGGATGGGCAGCATGCGCAGCGTCATCGAGTTCTCGCGCAGCGCCGAGGTCAGCCGCTCGATCTCTTCCGCGACCGCCGACACGTCGGCATCTTCCATCCGCGCCGCCACCTCGCTCAGCCGCGCCTGAACCGTCACCATCTCGCCTACCAGATCCACCAGCGCATCCAGCCGCGCCGCCGGCACCCGCAGGCTGGCCGCCGCCGTCTCCGGCTTGTCGGTCGCGCGCCGTCCCGTTCCGCTGCGTTTTTCCTCGATCGCCTTTTCCGGAGCCTTCGCCGGCTCAACCGCCGCCGCGCCGGGCAGAGAATCTATCGCAGGGGATTCTGCTTCGATCGTCAGCTCGCACGCGTCCTCGACGAAGATGAAGACATCCCGGATCGCGTCCAGGCTCGCCGCCGTCGTCAAGGTCATCTCCCAGCTTGCATAACAGCGCACCGGGTCCATTTCTTTGAGCGGCGGCAGGGCATCGGTCTGCGCCCGCGCCTCCAGCCGCCCCATCTGCCGCAGTTCCCGCAGCAGCAGCAGCGGATCGGCGCCGCTCCGCATCAGCTCCGGTCCGGGCGCGAAGTCGATCCGCCAGCGCCGCTCCGGCTGCTTCTCCTGCATATCGTTGTTCGGTTCGCTGCTGCCGCCGGGTTCCGGCGAGGTCTGCGCTGCCACCGCCGGGCGCTCATCGCCGGGCTCCGACTCACTCGTCACCCTGCGCACGCGCTCGAGAATCTTCGCGCACAGGGCCGGATCGGCCGCCGCTTCGCCCGCCTGCGCCTCCACCATGGCGCGAATCTGGTCGAGCGCCGAAAGCGCCAGATCCACCAGCTCCGGCGTCACGGCCAGCCGCCCCTTGCGCACTTCATCGAAGGCGTTCTCGAGGTTATGCGTGAAGGCGGCCAGATCGTCGAAGCCGAACATCGCGCCCGATCCCTT
This sequence comes from Acidobacteriaceae bacterium, assembly GCA_049579805.1. Lineage (GTDB taxonomy): Bacteria > Acidobacteriota > Terriglobia > Terriglobales > Acidobacteriaceae > Palsa-343. Next base: position 104,878 of record JBAUOP010000057.1, on the reverse strand, counting down.
GATCGTGTGCAGCGCGCGAAAGACGCGCCCCACCAGCTCACTGTCCCCGGGCCTCTCGTTCAGCTCCAGCAGGCTCGCCTCCAGATCCACCAGGATCTCTCGCGCCTCCTCGCGGAACGCCGCCCGGAATACCTCCGGATTGTTGCCCATCCCTGTCACGCTCTCCGCCTCACAGCGCATCCCCCGCAAAAGGAACCTCGTTCCATCCCGCTTCTTCGGCCGCCCGCCGCAGACTTTCCGGCAAAGCCCCGCTGCGAACCCACGGCCCACCGCGCGCTGCGGCTGCCCGCTCCGCCGCCGTCAGCAGCTGCAACCCGGTCACATCCACACCGCTCACAGCCTCCATCGCCAATTGGATCGGCTCGCCCAGGGCCAGCGCCTCCAACAGACGCGCCTGCAGCTCGGCTGCCTCGCCAATTTCCAGTTCACCTGTGAGGCGCAGGGTCACCGGCGTTGTGCTGCGATCGAAGATTCCTTCCACCGTGGCTCCTCCCCGCTCTCTCACCGCACCAGCTTCTGCACCACCGCGGTCAGCTGCTCGGCCTGAAACGGCTTCACAATCCATCCCGTCGCTCCCGCCTTCTTCCCCGCTTCTTTCTTCTCCGGCTGCGACTCCGTGGTCAGCAACAGGATGGGCGTAAATCCATACGCCGGCAGCTTGCGGATTGCCGCGATCATCTCGATTCCGTCCATGTTCGGCATGTTCAGATCGGTGACGATCAGATCGAACTTCTGTCCCTGCGCCTTGGCGCATCCTTCGCGCCCGTCGCAGGCCTCCGCGACGCCATAGCCGGCATTGCGCAGCGTGAAGCTCACCATCTGCCGCACGCTTGCCGAGTCATCCACTGTCAGCACCTGTTTCATGGGTTCTGATTTCCTTCATCGGAGCGATCCCCGATTTTCTCTATCTCTCCAAAGTCACTCGCACGGAGTTGCCGTCCCGATTCGGTCGAGCGCTCCCGCTGCGCCTGCCTTCAAAACAGCTCGACGCCGTTGCCCGCAAGACTCGCCTGCGCCGCCGGCAATGGGCCGCCTCCCAGCGCTGCCCGCAGCACCGCACGTTCCATTTCCGTCGTGTATATCGATCCGAAACGCCTTTCCATCGCGCTCGCATCCCACCGGGCCGTCGTCCCATCGGTCCGCACCGAACCCGGTGCGCCTGGCACCGCATCGACCTCAGCGAAAACGCCGCCCAACTGTGCGAGACACCTCTCCAGCCGTTCGCCCGCCCCCCGCACCTCGGCTACGCGGCCCTGCAGCGCGCCGGCTTCTTCCTGAATTTGCCGGCCGCGGCTCTCCGCGCAGCCCGCCGTTTCCCGCAGAATCAGCAAGCCGGCCCCGGTCTGTTCCCGCGCCCCCCGCAGTCCCTCCTGTGCCTCTCCGGAAAAAGCCTCCGTTGTCGTCCGCGTCTCCTCCACCAGCACGCGGATCTCCTGCATTGCCTCTTCCGACTGCTGCGTGATCGCACTCCAGTCCCTGGAAAGTCGCTTGATCGTGTTCGATATCTCCAGAATCCCGTCCGCCTGGGCGCCCAGATGGCTCGCTTCCACGATGGAGTTGAACATCAGCAGCTGCAGGCGCTCGCGCACCGCCCGCGAGCGCTCCAGATGCTCGCTCACCAGCTCCATCAGGCCGGCGATGCCCGCCAGAGAACCCTGCACCTTCGCGTTATCCGCGGCGCACTGCTCTTCCAGTTGCTGGATACGCACCAGCTCCGCCTCGATCCCCCGTTCCCGCCCCAGCAGGCTGCGCCCCAGCTCCAGCATCTCCGTCGCCGCCAGCTGCGCGATCCCTTCCAGACACCTGTGGATCTGCCCCGTCCATCCCTCCACCGTCGCCCGAATGCTGCGCAGCTGATAGCTCTGGATCGTCAGCCCCGCCGCCACCTCCGCCGCCACGCCGCCGTTCTCCATTTCCCCGGCGATCTCGATCAGCGCCGAGCGCACGTGCTCCATCTGCTGGCGCGTGATGTCATGCGCCTGAATCGCCGCCACCACTCCGGCCACCTGTCGCGCGATCTCCTCCACGCAGCCCTGGAAGCGCGCCGGTATCTCCTCGATCTCCGCCAGCGTCCGATCCATCTCCGACTGAGCCCGGACCAGCGCCTCCTCCCGCTGGGTGTATTCCTCCTGCAGACGCGGCCGTTCTGCCGTCAGCGCGCGCCGCATCGCATCGATCTCGGTCCGCCGCTCCTCCGTATGTGCGGTCAGCGCACCGATGCTCTCCGCCACCGACGTCGCAAAATCGTCCAGCTCCCGCGCCAGGTATTCGAAACCGGCCCCCGCTTCACCCAGGCGCGCCACTTCGATATTGGTCAGAACCCGCAGCATCGCCGTCTCGCGCACGATTGCCTTCTGCGCGAGCGTCAGCTGCGCCAGGCGCGCCAGCAGCGCCGCCTCGGCCGTCACCGCCTGCACGATGCCCGCAGTCGAATCCAGACGCTGGTGCAGAAAGCTCCGCGCCGCCGTGCTCAACCCCTGCACGGCCACCAGCACTCCCCGCACCCGCTCGTTTTCCGTGCACCCCACCACCGCCGCCGCGCTTTCCACCATCGTCTGCGTGGCTTGTGCCATGGCCTCGAATTCACTCGCCAGGCAGCCGATCTCGCACTCCGACTCCTCGAGCACCTTCCCCAGCGCATCGGCCGCGGCCCACAAGGCGCGCGTTCCCGCTGCGTCGGATGCGTCCGACGGGCCCGTGGTCTTCGCCTGCGCAGGCCGCGGCTCGTTCTGAACCCCGGCTCTTTCCGGCTCCTCTTCTGCGCCGCTCAGGAACCTTCCGATCGTCCAGCGTCTTCCCATCCGGCAAGCCTCTTCCCGACAACGGCCTTCCCCCAGTGCCCCACAGGCGCGCGCCGTGGATTCCGGCAGATTCCACAACCGGGGAGAAGGGATGCTGGTTTCATCGGCAGAATGGGCGCGGGAAAGAGCCACACCGCCCGCCGCATCGCAAAGGCCGGTTCGCAATCAGGAAGAAGGCCGGAAACACGGCCGGTGCAGGCGGCCCCGGCCGCAACCGCCGCGAATTTCCGGAGCCGCCCGCGCCCCCTGTCCCCGGTTGCCCTCGCATGCCCCTCGTTCCCGCATGTACCATGCTGCGAGACCTCGCGGCCCCCGGCCCCCGCATCCAAAATCGATATGAGCCTGGAGAATTCTGTGCGCCCCCACTTTCTGAACGCTGAAGAAGGTGTCGAGCAGCCCGCGCCCGCCACCACTCGGGTCACCATCGATGGCCGCACCGTGGAAGGCCTGCTCGGCGAGCCGCTCATCGACACCCTCAATCGCGAAACCGGCAAGGAACTCGCCCAGGTCTGCTATCTCCAGCCGCTCGGCCCCATTGAGACCTGCGATACCTGCATGATCGAGGTCAACGGCCAGCTCGTCCGCGCCTGCGGCACCCGCGTCGAGACGCACATGAACGTCCTCACTGAGAGCTACCGCGCCCAGGCGGCCCAGCGCGAAGCCTTCGACCGCATCCTCGGCAACCACCTGCTCTACTGCACGGTCTGCGACAACAACAACGAAAACTGCACCGTCCACAACACCACGGCGCTGCTCAAAGTCGAGCACCAGTCCATCCCCTATCGCCAGAAGCCCTACGAAAAGGACGAAACCAACCCCTTCTATCGCTACGATCCTGACCAGTGCATCCTCTGCGGACGCTGCGTCGAAGCCTGCCAAAACGTTCAGGTCAACGAAACCCTCTCCATCCGCTGGGAAGACGAGCACCCGCGTGTCCTGTGGGACGGCGGCTCGACCATCGGCGAATCCTCCTGCGTCTCCTGCGGACACTGCATTACCGTCTGCCCCTGCAACGCCCTGATGGAAAAATCCATGCTCGGCAACGCCGGTTACTTCACCGCCCTGCCCCGCCAGGCTCTCGAGCACATGATCGACACCGTCAAAGGCGTCGAGCCCGATCTCGGCTACGGTCCTATCCTCACCGTCTCCCAGGCGGAAGCCGCCATGCGCTCTGCCCGCATGGAAAAGACCAAGACCGTCTGCACCTATTGCGGCGTCGGCTGCTCCTTCGACGTCTGGCACTACGATCGCGAGATTCTCAAAATCGAGCCCGCTCACGGCCCCGCCAACGGCATCTCCACCTGCGTCAAAGGCAAATTCGGCTTCAACTTCGTCAACAGCGGCGACCGCATTACCACGCCCCTCATTCGCGAAGGCGACAGGTTCCGCCAGGCCACCTGGGATGAAGCCCTCGACTTCATCGCCTCAAAAATGCTGGCCATTAAAGCCCAGCACGGCCCGGACGCGCTCGAATTCATCGCCTCCTCCAAGTGCACCAACGAGGAGAGCTACCTCATGCAGAAGCTCGCCCGGGCCGTGATCGGCACCAACAATATCGATAACTGCTCGCGCTACTGCCAGTCGCCCGCGACTAAAGGACTCACCCGTACCGTCGGTTACGGCGGCGACTCCGGCTCCATCTCCGACATCGAGCGCGCCGACGTGGTGGTCATCGTCGGCGCCAACCCGGCCGAGAACCATCCCGTCCTCGCCACTCGCGTCAAACGCGCCCACAAGCTGCGCGGCCAGCGCCTCATCGTCTCCGACCTGCGCAAAAACGAGATGGCCGCCCGCGCCGACATCTGGCTCCGACCCAACCCCTCCACCGATCTCATCTGGATCAACACCGTCGCCAAACACATCCTCGACAACGGCTGGCAGGCTCACGACTTCATCGAGCGTCGCGTGAACAATTTCGACAAGTACGCCGATAGCCTCCAGCCCTTCACCCTTGAGTTCGCGGAGCAGCGCACCGGCATCCCCGCCGCAACGATCAAATCCGTCGCCGAAACCATCGCTCACGCCGAAAAGGTCTGCATCCTCTGGGCGATGGGCGTCACCCAGCACAAACACGGATCCGACACCTCGACCGCCATCTCCAACCTGCTGCTGCTCACCGGCAACTACGGACGCGAGGGCACCGGCGGCTATCCCCTCCGCGGACACAACAACGTCCAGGGATGCAGCGACTTCGGCTCCATGCCCGACAAGTTCCCCGGCTACATGGATGTCTCCGATCCCGAAATCCGCAAGCAGTGGGAGCTTGCCTGGGGCGTGCCGCTGCCCGACCGCGAAGGCATGGACAACCACGTCATGGTCGACGGCATGCACGAGGGCAAGATCCGGTCGCTCTACCTCATCGGCGAGGACATGATCAGCTCCGAATCCAACAAACACTACCTCGCCGCCGGACTCGAAAAGCTGGAACTCTTCGTCCTCCAGGAAATCTTCTTCACCCTCACCGCCCAGTACGCCGACGTCATCCTGCCCGGCACGCCCAGCTTCGAAAAGGAAGGCACCTACGTCAACACCGAGCGCCGCATCCAGCGCCTCTATGAAGTGATGAAGCCGCTGCCCGGCTGCCGCCCCGACTGGCAGATTATTCAGGACGTCGCCAACCGACTAGGTGCGCACTGGAGTTACAAATCGCCCTCCGACATCATGGACGAGTGCGCCGGCATCGCCCCGCTCTTCGCCGGAGTCACCTATGCTCGCCTCGCCGGCTACAAGAGTCTGCAGTGGCCCATGAATGAGGACGGCACCGACACGCCGCTCCTCTACACCGACAAATTCCACTTCCCCGACGGCAAAGCAAAGTTCCACCCCGTCGAGTGGGCGGAGCCCAGCCAGAAAGAAGACGCCGAGTACGACCTCCATCTGAACAACGGCCGCATGCTCGAACACTTCGAAGCCGGCAATATGACCTACCGCGTGCCCGGCATTGTGATGAAGGCTCCGGACACCTTCCTCGAAGTCTCGCCTGAACTCGCGAAGGAGCGCGGCCTCGAGAGCGGCCGATACGTCAAGGTCAAATCCCGCGACGGCGAAATCACCCTGCGCGTCCTCGTCACCGATCGTGTCAGCGGCAATCAGCTGTACGCTCCGCTGAATTCCAGGCTGGAGCCCATCAACACCCTCACCAGCAACAATGTCGATGTCGCAGTCCACACCCCGGCCTACAAAGAAACCCCGGTCCAGATCGAGCCGCTGGAGCGGAAAGGCCGCCCGCCGCTGCCCCACACCAACCACCGCTTCCACAACGCGACGCCGCAGAACGGTGTCGAGGTCGAGCGCAAGTGGGCCCGTTCCGACTATCGCCTCCCCGGCTCCAGCCTCGTCCAGATCCAGCCCGCCGCTCGTCCCGAGCCGGTGGCAAGCAGAAAGGCCTAACCCATGGCGAAACCCATCCAGCTCGATTTTCCTCCGCGCAACCATCAGGCAGAGCTGCAGCAGCGCCTCGCTGAGGCCCCGGCGGAACACGCCGCCGCCATCCTCGAGTTCTACGAGCTGCTCGAGGTCCTCCACGAGCAAAAGGTGCTCGCGACCCTGCGCGGCGCCGTCGCCGCTGGTGACGACCTCGTCAGCCACCTCGCCCAGGCCGCGGCTCAGCCGGAAACCATCCGCGCTATGCGCAATTTCATTGCGCTGACCAAAATCTTCGGCCAAATCGATCCCGAGCTCTTTGAAGCGATGCAGCGCTCCATTCCGCCGCAGTTCAAAGATCGCAATCTGCGCCGTCAAACGCCGCCGCCCAGCCTCTGGGCCATCGCCCGCACCCTATGGTCCCCACCGGTTCGCCGCGCCCTCTTCGCAGGCGGTCTCATGCTCGCCGGCATCGGCTACTACATGAATAAGGAGCGGCCCAGCACGGCCGATCAGGCGTGAAACACGAAAAAGGGCGCAGCCCGCTGGCCGCGCCCAACCCTGGTTCTCTCGAGCCTTACACGTCTTGCGCTGTTTTCACCAAAAACGATCCCCCGTACAGCGCTATGCCAATCAACAGGGGAATCAGTCCGCACAGAAAAACCCCTTTGCCCGTGGGCAGCGCGCCCAGGAAGACCATCAGCGCCAGACCCACAGCCGCCGTTACCAGCCCGCCAATCTGCAGCCCCTGCCGCATTCGGATCGTCGACAGCCGTGCCTCTTCCCGCATCAGCTCCAGCGCGGAAGCGGCCCCCGGACCCTGCGAATCCGCCAGCTTCTTCAGCATGTCGTTCTTGTAGTAGCTCTCCCGCTCCTTGCGCCGCGCATCCGACCACGAATTAATCGCCAGGAACGAGAACAGCGCCACCGCGCCCACCGCCAGAAAGACAAACACCATCACATCCGGACTCCACATCATGCGACCTCCTCGCGGCGTGCCTTCTCCGCCTTCACCCGGTACGACCAGCCCCCATCCCGGCCGGTTTCATTTTTTTTGGGGGAGCCCGATCACCTGAACCGCTCCCGGCTCCCGGCTCCCAGCTCCAGGCTCCGGGCTCCGGGCTCTTTCAACTTTCCCCCCTCGACACAAATTTTGAAACCGCGCACCATATCTCCAGGTCCCACTTTCAGGCAAACCATGACCGCGGACCCCGCCCAACCCGCAACCCTCACCGACGATGCCGCCATCGCGCGTGTCCTCGCCGGCGACGCATCGGCCTTCGAAGCCATCGTCCGCCGCTGGCAGGGTCCGCTCGTCAACCTCGCCTGGCGCTTCTGCCGCGACCGCACCCGCGCCGAAGAAATGGCGCAGGAAGCCTTCCTCCGCGCCTGGCGCAATCTCGCCCAGTTCCGCGGCGAATCCGCCTTCTCCACCTGGCTCTTCTCGCTCGCCGCCAATCTCTACCGCACCGAGCTCCGCCGCCTGCCCGCCACCCCGCTCTCTCTCGACGACATCGCCGAGCCGCCCGACCCGCATCGGGCCGGCGCCGCCCTCGAAGACACCTCCCGCGACGAAGCCCTGCGCCGAGCCGTCCTCGCCCTGCCGCCCAAATATCGCGACGCCATCCTCCTCTTTTATTTCCACGAGCAGGATGTCCCTGCCGCCGCCCGTACCCTCAAAATCCCCGAAGGCACCGTCAAGGCCCGGCTCTTCCGCGGCCGCGAACTGCTGCGCTCCAAATTCGCGCGCCCGTCCTCCCGTAGCCGCCGCGCAAACAACTCCGCCAGCCTCGCCGCGCACCAGCACAAGGAGGCCCAATGAAAACGCGTCGCTCCAACCCCAATTTTGTGCCCCTTACGGACACCGATATCGCCCGCGCGCTCGCCTCCGAGCACGATCCCATCCTGCCCTCTTCCGGCTTTGCCGCGTCGGTGATGGCTTCCATCGCCCACGACGCCTCTGCGCCGGCCCCCATCCCGTTCCCGTGGAAGCGCGCCGTTCCCGGCTTTGCCGCCATCGCCGCTGCTCTCGCCCTCCTTATCGCCACCCTGGTCTCGATGGCCCTGTCCGCTCCCGCTGCGTCGACCGAGTCCGCCGCCGCCCCCGTCCAGGCCAGCGCCATCGACACCGCCGCGCTGCTGCCCTTCCTTCACTCCACCCAGCAGATGAACGTGGTCCTCTGGATCGCCGTGTCCTTCGGAATCTCCATCGCCTCAATCGTCTTCTTCCGCCGTCTCCTCACTACCCGTTGACATTAGCCTCCACCTGAACTTGTCTTGCTCCCAGCTCCCAGCTCCCAGCTCCCAGCTCCCAGCTCCCAGCTCCCAGCTCCCAGCTCCCAGCTCCCAGCTACGGGCTACCAGCTACCCGCTGTCCCTGTCATAATGTCTCCCAACATGTCCACCGCGCTTGCCACGCCTGTAACATTCGTGCTCGTCGACGGCGCCAGCCGCAGCACCGGGACCATCGAGCATTCGCCCTTCACCGTCGGCCGCCTGCCGGAGAACGATCTCGTCCTCACCCATCCCTACGTTTCCCGCCGCCACGCCGACATCCTCATCGAAGGCGATCAGTACTTCATCGTCGACCAGGGCAGCCGCCATGGCACCTTTATCAATGGTCAGCCTGCGACACCCCACCAGCGCGTCACCCCCGACGACACCATCCACTTCGGCGCGCTCGATGGTCCCGCCCTCCACCTCGGCACCGTCGAAACCCATGACTCCTCCACCATCCGCGCCATCATGGACCAAATGCCCGAGGCCGGCGCCGGCAATCCCCTCGATAAGCTCCGCTGGTTTTTCGAATCCGCCCGCAAGCTCAACACCTCCGACGCCGTCGACCAGATCCTCACCGCCCTCCTTGACACCACGCTCCAGCTCACCCAGGTCGAGCGCGGCTACGTCTTCCTCGCCAATGAGGCCGGCGAAATGCGCCTTGCCGTCGGTCGCAGCGACAAAGGCGAAGAGCTCACCGACGAGTCCACCCTCTCCCACGGCGCCATGCGCCAGGCCATGAGCGCCGACGAGTTCATCCTCACCGACACCCTTTCCGCCGACCCCGAAACCCGCTCGGCCAGCATCGTCGCGCACAGCATTCGCTCCGTCATCTGCATCCCCCTCCGCAAGCGCCGCCCCGGAGGAGCCAAAGCCGAGCTTCTGGGTCTCCTCTACCTCGACAGCCGCCTCAAAGCCGGACGCCTCACCGCCATCGATAACGATCTCCTCCGCACCATCGCCACCGACGCCGCCGCTCTCATTGACAACGCCCAGCTCACCCTCGCCGAACAGCGCGAACGCCGTTATCGCGAGGAAATGTCCATTGCCGCCGACATTCAGCGCGGCCTCATGAGCGTGCAGCCGCCTATCTTGTCCTGGGCCTCCGTCGGCGCGCGCTCCGTCCCCTGCCGCGAGGTCGGCGGCGACTTTTTCGACATTGTCGAAGACGGCGAATCCCTTTCTGTCGTCCTCGCCGACATCTCCGGCAAAGGCATCTCCGCTGCCATCCTCGGCGCCACCCTCCAGGGACTCATCTATTCGCTGCTGGTCGCCCGTCAGCCTCTGGCCACCCTGGCCGAGGTCGTCAATCGCTACATCTGCAGCAAGAATGTCGAAAAGTACGCGACCATGGCCATCCTCCGCCTCACCCCCGCCGGCAAGCTCGACTACATCAATTGCGGACACGTCCCGCCATTCCTCTATGCCAATGGCGCTTCCCGCCTGACCGAGTCCAACCTCCCCGTCGGCCTCATCGAAGGCGCTCCATTCTCTTCCGGCTCGCTTCAGCTCAAGCCCGGCTCGCGCGTCCTCATTGTCACCGACGGTGTTACAGAATCGGCCGACGCCGCCGGCGAGTTCTACGGAGAAGACCGTCTCATTGCTCCCGAACTGGAAAAGACCAGCCTCGACGACATTTTCTCCAGCGTTGAGAAGTTCTCCGGCTCTCTCGCCGCCGACGACGACTGCACCGTCGTCGACCTCCGCTACCTCGGCTAGCTCGCAGCGCCGGGGGATCCTCCGTGCTCTCTGTGTCCTCTGCGGTGAAAGCGTCTCCGCGCGCTTTCCCCTTGCCTGGGCAGTTTCCCTCGGGCGCCGTCCCCTTCAGCCGCTTCAGCACCAGCTTGCGGCGCAGCATGATGTCTTCGGCCAGCCAGGCTTCGCCCATTCCCCCGGCGCCCAGCCGCCGCTTCACCACATAGCGGTCGCCAATTGTCTCCTCCGGCGTCAGGCCGCCTGCGGCGGGCGATGCCCCCGGCGCGTCCCCGCCGGACTGCCCACCCGCATTCTCCGCCGCCGCCACAGCCGTGGAATCCTCTTCGCCTCAGCGATTCAAATGCTCAATGAGAATCAAGCCGGAAGCATGCTCCGGCGCACGGGACCCATCCGCAGTTGGCCTGATACTACACCCGCCCCGCCGTGCCTCTCTGTATCAGGATGGTTCCGCGAAACTGCCGCCGCCACGGAGCCATGGATCGCTGCCTGAAGCCTCGTCAGTTACACTGAGACAGCCTTCAGCCGTTGCGCATGCGCATTCTCCACGTTATTGGAAGCCTCTCGCCCGCCGATGGCGGTCCTCCCGAGGCGGTCCGCCATCTGGCCCGCGCGTACCCCAAAATCGGCGTCGACGTCGAAGTCCTCTGCCAGGATCCGCCCGACGCTCCCTTTCTCACCGCCCTGACTTTTCCCGTCCATGCTCTCGGCCAGCGCTGGCTGGGACGCTTCGGCCTCTCCCCGCGTTTCTGGCGCTGGCTCCATCGCAACGCCGCCCGCTTCGACGGGATCGTCATGAACGGCCTATGGATTTTCCCCGATATCGCCGTCCGCGCCGCCGCCCGGTCCGCGCAGCGGCCTTATCTGGTCTTCGCCCACGGCGCCCTCAGCCCGTGGTTCGAACAGTACCGGTTGAAGCACATCAAGAAGATGGCCTATTGGCCGCTGCAATACGCGGTCCTGCGCGACGCCCGCTGCGTCCTTTTCACCTCCGCCGCCGAGCGCGAGCAGGCCACCCTCAGCTTCCGCCCCAACCAGTGGCGATCGGCCTGTGTCCCCTACGGCATCATCGAACCGGTTGGCGATCCGTGCGCCCAGCGGGAGGCGTTCTTCGCCCACATGCCTTCTCTGCGCGACCGCCCTTTTCTCCTCTTCCTCTCCCGATTGGTTCCGGTTAAAGGTTGCGACCTGCTGATTGACGCCTTTGCCCGCATTGCCAGGGAGTTTCCCGACGTCGATCTCGTTATGGCCGGTCCCGACAGGGTGGGCTGGCAGGCCGCGCTCCAGCGGCAATGTGCGGAGGCGGGAATCGCCGATCGCGTCCATTGGCCGGGCATGCTCAGCGGCGATGTCAAATGGGGGGCTCTGCGCGCCGCCGATGCCCTGGTCCTTCCCTCGCACACCGAGAACTTCGGCGTCGCCATCGTCGAATCGCTCGCCGCCGGCCGCCCCGTCCTCATCTCCAACAAGGTCAATATCTCGCCAGACATCCTGGCTGACGGTGCTGGCCTCATCGACGACGATACCCTGGAGGGTACCGAGCGTGTCCTCCGCCGCTGGTTGGCCATGCCCGCCATCGAGCGCGCCGCCACGTCCGCCCGCGCCAGGCCCTGCTTTGCGAATCACTATTCAATGGAGCGCACCGCCGCCGTCATCAAAGCGCTGTTCTCCGAGACAGAAGCAGACTCCGCAGACGCTGTGATCGCCTCGATCCGCCAATGACCAAGCCAGTAAGCCCGGACCCGCAACCGATTGCCTGTTGCCTGTTCCCTATTGCCTGCAGTTCAGCATTTCCAGCAGCCGGTCGAACTCCTCCAGCTTCGCGTATTCGATAATCACGCGCCCGCGTCCCTTGCGATCCTCGACCCGCACCTTCATTCCCAGCGACCGCTGCAGTTGCTCCTGCACCTCGCGCACATTGGGGTCCTGCATATTCTCCTTTTGTTCGCCTTCGGGCTTCTTTTTCGATTCGGGATTCAGAATCCCCTGCACATAGCTTTCTGCCTGCCGGACGCTCATCGAAAGCGCGACCAGCTTCTGCGCCGCCTTCAGAATCGCCGCCGGATCCTCCAGCGGCAGCAGGGCCCGCGCATGCCCAAAGCTGAGAGTCCCGCTCTCTACTTGCCCCTGGACCTCCTGCGGCAGCTTCAGCAGTCGCAGAAAGTTCGCCACCGACGCGCGGTCTTTCCCCGTCCGCTTCGCCATTTGCTCCTGCGTCAGCTGGAACTCCCGCGCCAGCCGTTCGTAGGCTCGCGCCTGCTCGATCGGGTTCAGGTCCGTGCGCTGCAGGTTTTCGACGATGGTCATCTCCATCGCCTGCTCATCCGATGCATGCCGCACAATGGCCGGTACGGTTTCCTTGCCTGCCCGCTGCGATGCCATCCACCGCCGCTCCCCGGCGATCAGCTGGAACCGGCCTCCCGCCACCGGCCGCACCACAATCGGCTGCACCACCCCGGTTTCCGCGATCGAAGCCGCCAGCTCGGCCAGCTGCACTTCGTCAAACCGCGTCCGCGTCTGGTAGGGACTGCGATCAATCTCCCCCACCGGAATTTCCCGTGCCTTCCCGCCCTGCTCCACCGGCGCCGGCGCCGCCTCGGCTACCGCCTGCACCCGCGGCAACAGCGACTCCAGCCCCTTGCCCAGTGCCCTCCGTTTTGGTGCTTCCGTCACGGTCTGCATCCTCTTCGCCTCACTTCTCTCATCACCTCAAAACCAAAACAGAAAATGTTCCACGTGGAACAAAAAAATCAGGGAGTAGGGAATGGGAAGCAGGGAATAGGGTTTGATACACCCTACTCCCTGCTCCCTCGTCTCAGTTCCCTCATCCGTAAGGCCAGAACTTTACCTTCACATCGCCCCGGGCCGCCCGCGCCGTCTTCCTCTCCTTTGCGGCCGGACTCTCAATCCCATTCCGTGTCAGCAGCTCATCGGCCAGCTCTCGGTAGCTCTCCGACCCGCGCGACCGCGGATCGTACAGCAGCACGGGCTTCCCATAACTCGGCGCCTCCGCCAGCCGCACGTTCCTCGGAATCACCGTTTTCAGCAGCTTGTCCTTGAAGAACTCCCGCAAGTTCTCCGTCACCTGCTGCGCCAGATTCGTGCGGTCGTCATACATCGTCAGCAGCACGCCCTCAATTTCCAGACCGGGATTGAACGCCTCCCGCACCCGCTGCAGGGTGTGCATCAGCTCGCTCAGGCCCTCCAGCGCGAAATACTCCGCCTGCATCGGCACCAGCAGCCGGTCCGCCGCCACCAGCGCATTCAGCGTCAGCAGGTCCAGCGCCGGCGGGCAGTCCAGAATCAGGTAGTCATAGCGATCCCGAACCTTATCAAGGGCTTCCCGCAGCCGATAGGCTCGGCGCTCCATCTGGATCAACTCCACATTCGCCCCGGTCAGGTTTTTATGCGAGGGCACCAGCTCCAGGGTCTCAATCTCCGTCTTCAGGACGGCTTCGGCAACCGTCGCCTCTCCCATCAGCACGTCATACGACGAGCGGCGGTCGGCATCCCGCGAGACGCCATACCCGCCGCTCGAGTTCGCCTGCGGATCGCAGTCCACCAGCAGGACCTTCAGACCCTCCAAAGCCAGGGCCGCCGACAGATTGATAGCGGTGGTCGTTTTGCCCACCCCACCCTTCTGATTCACGACAGCCAGGACTCTCCCCATGACTTCCCAAGACTACCGGCGGCTTACCTCCGCCGCAACGGCAATTCGTCTGTGCACAACGGGGCGCATTTGTGGAATCCTCCTGGGCGCCAGGAGCGCCGGGACTGGCAATTCCTTGTTTTTGCGAGGGATACGCGCTACGGAGAATTGTGACAGTCCTGTGACCGTAAAAGACGCCCGGTGGAAAAGAGGGAACGAATTTCCGGGAAAAATCTGCTGTGTTTCACGTGGAACGTCCCGGCAATTCCCAAAGTCGGCCCAGATCGGTCAATGTTCCACGTGGAACAACTCATGCCTGGCCCAATTTTGACGATGCCTATCCCATACGCACCAATAAAGGAAGCTCATGCCTGCATCGACCGTCTCCGTCTTTACCACCCAGCAGGAAACCGTCCTGCCGGAGGGCGTCTTTATCTATTCCCGCACCGATCTCAAGGGCCGCATCACCGAAGCCAATCCGGCCTTCGCCGAAATCAGCGGCTACGCCGTCGAGGAGATGCTTGGCAAGCCCCATAATCTCGTGCGCCACCCGGATATGCCTCGCGAGGCCTTTGCCGATCTGTGGCGCAACATCCAGAAAGGCCGCCCGTGGCAGGGTGTCGTCAAGAATCGCCGCAAAGATGGCGGCTTCTACTGGGTGATCGCCAATGCCTCCCCGATTCGCGAGAACGGTCAGGTCGTCGGCTATCAATCCATCCGCTTCAAGCCCTCCCGGGAGCAGATCCGCGGCGCGGAAGCAGCTTATCGCCGCATTCGTGAAGGGGACCGCAGCCTCATCATCCAGGATGGCCAGGCCCTCCCCCGGCGTACGGCCTGGATGGAGCGGGCCCTGGGATGGAGCACCCAATTGCGCCTGGGCCTGATTCTGGCGTTTGTTGCCGCCATTCTCGGCAGCGCTGCCCTCCTCGATGGCCCAACCTGGCCGATCCTCCGTCCGCTGGCCCTTGCCGCCTTCGGCCTCAGTGCCCTTGCCGCCCTTTCGGCCTTCGTGTTCGTGGATCGCCGCATCCATCGTGAACTCGACGCTGCCATCCGCTATCTGGAAGCCGTCCTGACCACCGGGAACCTGAAGACAGGCTTAGAGTTACCCCGCAACGGGTGTCTTGAGCCGGTAGCCCGCCGCTTGTCGCTCTTCGTGGGCTGGGTTGAAGCCACCGTTCTGTCAATCGGCGACGCGGTTGCAGCCGTCCAGTTCGGGACCGAAGACGTCCTTAAAGGAGTTCTCGAAATCGACAGAGCGGCACAGTCGCAAAGCGCCGCCAGCGGATCGGTTGCCGCCGCCGCCGCCGAGCTCGACCTCACCATTCGCGAGGTCTCCGGCCACTTGCAGACCACGGAAACCACCGTGGGCGAAACCGGCCGTCAGGCCACCGCCGGGGCCGGTGTTTCCGAACGCGCCGCGGCACAAATTCAGAGCCTGGCCCAGGCCATCCGCAATGCCACCAGCGAAGTGGAAGCCCTCGGCGCCACCTCCGCGGAAGTCGGCCAGATTGCCGGCGTCATCCGCGAAATCGCCGACCAGACCAACCTCCTCGCCCTCAATGCCTCCATCGAAGCCGCCCGCGCCGGCGAGGCCGGCCGCGGTTTTGCCGTTGTCGCCACGGAAGTCCGCAACCTCGCCGACCGCACCATGAAAGCCACCGCCAACATTGACTCCCTCATCGTCAAGATCAAAGGCGACAGCGATCGGGCCATCGGCGGCATGCGCACCGGCGCCACCCAGGTCGCCGACGGCGTCACCCTGGTGCAGGGCGCCCGCGATACCCTCAACGGCATTAACGAGCTCATGAGCGAAGCGGTGCGGCGCGTCTCCGAAATCGCCAACTCCTCCACCCAGCAGACCGAGGCCATGAACGAGATCACCCGCAACATCACCCAGGTGGCCACCATGACCGAGCAGAACGAGGTCACCGTCCGCCGCACCACCGAACAGATGCAGATCCTCACTCCCCTGGTCGATCGAGTCAGGAAAGCCGTCCTGCAGTACCAGGCATAAGCATCATAATTGGTAACAGTATTAGTTACCTTTACTTCCTGCAGCCGGACAGTCCTGCCTTCCCGGACCTGTCCGGTTGCGCGCTGGCTAATCAGGTCTTCTCGTCCCCCGCCACCGGCAAGGAGAGCCAGCCGTTAGCCTGCGCGCACGCTCCGAGCCTGTCATTCCCGGCTCAGGGTGCGGCTTATCAATATAAGTAAGCGCGCCTGTTACCCATTATTCTTTCGCGAGCGCTGAGGCTACCGCACCCCGGCGGCCGTCAGGTGGGCCACATAGCGCTGGTCCGTTCCCAGAATGTGGTCGAAGAGCCAGTCCTTGAGGCGGACGATCATTTCCAGAGACGCTGCTTTCGCTGTGCCTTCCTCCACCTTTGCCCGGATTTCCTCCACCCACGCCACCATCGCATCGTGCTCCGCCTTGTGCTGCTGTCGCTCCGCATAGCGGGTCTGGGCGAACAAGGCCTCTTCGCGCCCGAAATGGAACCGTGTGTATTCCACCAGCGAGTTCAGGACTCGGCGCACCCCATCCTCGTTCGAACCCGCCCGGATCGCCTCGTAGAGCTCGTTAATCATCGCCACCAGGCGCCGGTGATCGCTGTCCACCGCCGCAATACCCGTCATCAACCGGTCGTTCCACACCATAAACGCCATGGACGCACGCTCCTCCATCCAGCAGGCGGCTTCTGCCGCCTCTCGATCCGGTTATCGGCAGAGGAGCCCATTCGGTGAGATCGCCGCAGGCCGTGCCTTCTACAATCTCTTCAGGAGATCTGCAAGCCATCATGAGCCTCCAATACCGTCGTCTTTTCCTTCTGCCTCTTCTCGCCGCCTTCGCCGTCATGCCCCTGCAAGCGCAGTTCGCCGGAGGCGGTTCGGAACCTGCCAGCGCCTCCGTCATTCCCAACAGCGACTTAATCCAGCCCCAGCAACTCCACCGCGAGCTCGAAGCGCATGCTCGCCTCCTGATCCTCCAGGTCGGTTCCAGAGTCCTCTTTCAGGAAGCTCACATCCCCGGCGCCGAATACGCCGGTCCCACTTCGAGCCAGGAAGGTCTCGCCGCTCTCCGCGCCCGCGTCCAGCGCCTGCCGCGCACCCAGCCCATCGTCATCTACTGCGGCTGCTGCCCCTGGGACCACTGCCCCAACGTCGGCCCCGCCTGGCAGCTTCTCCACGCCATGGGCTTCACCAGGGTCCGCGTCCTGTATCTCGCCAACAACTTTGGCGCCAACTGGGTTGCTCTGGGCTACCATGCCGACTCTTCGCAATAGCCGCGCGGGCTTGCATCGCAGACCCGCGCTGCCCCTGCTGGCGCTTCTGGTGGCCCTGCTTGCTTTCCTGCCGACTCCGGCCGCCGCCCAGGCCTCCCGCGCGCTCGTCAGCCACCCCGCTCCGGAGTTTGCCCGTCCCGACCTGGCCCATCACCGCGTCGGTCTCGCCGCCCTCCGCGGTAAAGTCGTGCTCCTCAACTTCTGGGCCACCTGGTGCGCGCCCTGCCGCCTCGAAATGCCGCACTTTGTAGGCTGGCAAAACCAATACGGTTCCGAGGGACTCCAGATTGTCGGCGTCTCCATCGACGACGACGCGACACCAGTCCGCCCCTTCGTCGAGAAGTTGCACGTGAACTACCCCATCCTCATGGGCGACGCCCGTCTCGGCGAGCGCTACGGCGGCGTTCTCGGCGTTCCCGTCACCTTCCTCATCGACCGCCAGGGAATCGTCCGCGCCCGTATCGACGGCGCCGCCAACCTCCCCGCGCTGGAGAAGCAGATTCGCCAGCTCCTCGCCGAGCGCTGACCTACACCCCCACCAGCTCGCCCACCGGCTCCGCCTGAGGCGTAAACGGCACATGATCCGCCTTGCAGATCGCCTTCACCGCTGGCCGCGCCGTCATCGGGCCCGATGGCAGCCCGCCGCCCGGTGCGATCCACTGCCCCACCATCATGAAGCGTTCCAGCCCGGGCAGCGTCTGCCGCAGCGAACGCCACCGATCTCCCGGCTCCACCAGCCAACCCTCCATCGTGCCCTGCCAGTTGCCCGTGTAGCGGATCACCGTCGCCGGCGTCGATACATCCATCGCCTCAATCGCCGCCCTCGCGCCCGGAACCCGCCGCTCCAGCACCGCAAGTACCGCCTCCGCCACGCGATGCTTCTCCACGTAATACCCGGGCGGATCGTTGGCCCGCAGATCGGCCCAGTAGCGATGATTCCGCGTCGGCAGCAGACTCGTCACCGCCGTCTTGCCTGGTGGCGCAAACGTCGGATCGTAATGGAAGAACCGGAATGACGCCTGATCCAGCCCCGTTCCCGGATCGACCACCAGCGGCTCCTCCAGCAGCAGGCTCAGCATGGGCGGCTGATCGTGCAGATCCATCGCCACCCCCAGCGACACCTGCACGTACGACGCAAACAGCGGCCGCGTTACATACCGCTTTCGCAGCGCCTCAGTCATATACCGCCCGTCCAGCAGGCGAAACAGCGTTGCGTGCCCATCCGCCGCCGAAATCACCCAGTCCGCCGTGACCCGCTCGCCGCTCGCCAGCTCCACGCCCACCGCCCGGCCATTCTCCACCAGGATCCGCGCTACCTTCGTGTTGAACCGGATCGTCCCGCCCAGCCGGCGCACCGTCGCCTCAATCCCCCGGATCAGCGCCTGCGACCCGCCCAGGCAATACCCCGCGTTGCCCGCATGCATCCACGCCAGCGTGAACAGGATCGCAATCGCGCTCATTCGCCCAATGTCGCCCTCCGAAAAGAACCGGCGCAGCAGCGGATCGGCAAACCGCCGCCCATAGTCCTTGCCGCTCACCCGCGACAGCCTGTACAGCAGCGGAAACCGCGGCAAATCGTGCAGCAGCGGCAGCCAGTTCTCCGCCAGTCCTTCTGACGGGTCCGGCATCTCGAACCGGCTCAGGCTGCGCACCGCATCGGTGAATTCGCCAATCGCCGCCGCGTCCTGAGGCGTGCGTTTCAGCAGCGCCATCTCCAGCCGATCGACGTTCGTGTAGATCGTCAGCCCGTCATCGCCCCGCTCCGTCTCGATCCGCACAAAGATCTCCGGATCGATGAAGGTCAGCTTGCCGATGTCCAGCAGCTCCCGCCAGCGTTCGTGAAGGTCCGCGCCCGGCCGCGACCCCACCAGCCAGTGCAGGCAAGTTTCAAACGTGTACTCGCCCCGCTCCCAGCTCATGGCCAGACCGCCCGCCTGGCTGTTCATCTCCAGCAACTCCACCGCGTACCCGCAGCGCAGCGCATACACCGCGGCGCTCAGCCCGCCGATCCCGCCGCCAATAATGACAATCTTTTTCTTCGCATCCATCGCATGGACCTCGCTGGCGCCCGAAAGATACCGCGATCCCGGCCCAGGCGCGGTGACCCGAGTCACACCCCCGAGTCATCGTCGAGCGCAGGAGCAAAAATGTCATCGCAAGCGCAGCGCCCCCAAGAAGGTTGTTATCCCGAGCGAAGCGCCGGCCGAAAGCCCATCCCGCGGTGCACGACGCCTCCCGGCGCACAGCCGAGGAGCCTGGCCTGAGCAAGGCGTCGTTCAGACGCCGCGTCGAATGGCACCCCCGTAGCGAAACGGGCTGCACGCGTCATCACAACCCTTCGCGCGGAGGGAATCGGTCGCACAGCGGCCGAAAGGCACCTCAAGCGGTGGCGCTGTAGTTCGGCTCAGCCCTCAGTTCTGATACGGACTTTTACTCCTGTCTGCGCTTTTGATCTCTGGCCTTCCGCACGCTCTGCCAAATCAGGATTACACAAGACAAAGGCAGGAGTATCTCGATCAGTCCATTGATCATCCCGGTCCAGGCATTGTTGACCTTCAGGAGAAGCAACAGGATCGCAGCCAGGCACAAAGCGGAGACTATGGCGACCGCGGCGATTCCAATGCGGATCCCAGGCTGGCGCTTTGCGACGTAATAGCAGCCAAAGATTCCCGGGATGCCAAAGCAGCCGAGAATGATCAGGAAGAGCGAGTTTGGCCCCAACCGATCCAACAGATTCCGCTGGAACGCGAGCCATATGAGGCCTGCGCCCCACAAAGCTGCCGCCGAAACGATGATGACGACCCGCCTTCGATAGTTTGGCGCCATGAACCCAATCTCCCAGCCCGCAACATCATAATCGCGGCGAGAAGTACTTAACTATCCACGAGTGAGGCGCACTGACGGCGGCGTGTGCAACCACCCTCCACCCCCGTGCCATCTCCCCGCCCCCATTGTGGGATATCCCCAGGGAACACCCCGCAGTAATCTCCTCTCATCCGCAACATGTTGACCGCACCACAAAACGCGGTCCGGGATCAGGCCCGCCTTCCAACTTCCCGGACCGCGCCCTCCTCAGCCGCAGCCCGCGCATTCCATCGCGTCTTCCGCCTGCCTACCGTCTTCGCCACGTTGCTGGTCACCCTGCTCGTCTACCTCACCGTCTCCGGCGGCAAAGTCGTCACCGCCATTGCCGACCCTGACATCTGGTGGCACCTCCGCGACGCGCAGCTCCTCCTCCGCTCCGGCCACTTCATCCGCGCCGACGCGCTCACTTACACCGTCGCCGGCAAGCCCTGGATCAACTTCGAGTGGCTCGCCGATCTGCCCTACTACTTCGCGTACCGCACCTTCGGCGATGTCGGCGTCTACGTCGTCCTGTTCCTCACCGCCGGCGCCATCCTCGTTGGCATCTACTATCTCGGCTGCCTGCGCTCCGGCAACTGCAAAGCTGCCTTTCCCGCGGCTGTCCTGGGATTCCTCCTCGCCTCGGTCTCGCTTGGGCCTCGCACCCTGCTCTTCGGATGGCTCTTCCTCGTCATCGAACTCGCCATCCTCTGGAACTATCAGCGCGGCCGCGACTACACCCTGGCTCTGCCCCCGCTCTTCCTTCTCTGGATCAACACCCACGGCTCCTGGTTCATCGGCTTCGCTCTCTTCGGCGTCTGGTTCGCCTGCGGCCTTGTGCAATTCAAGCGCGGCTACGTTATCGCCCGCCGCTTCTCGCCCGCCCAGTTCCGCCGGCTCATTCCCGTCGCCGCCGCCACCTTCGCGCTCCTCTTCGTCAATCCCTATGGATGGCGCCTGGTCGCCTATCCCCTCGACGTCGCCTTCCGCCAGAAGCTCACCCTGCAGTACATCGCCGAGTGGGCCACGCTCGACTTCCACTCCGCCCGCGGCAAGATCTTCCTCCTCACCTTTCTGCTGTTGGCCGTCCTGCAGCTCATCCGCCCCCGCCGCTGGACCCTCCAGGACCTTGCCTTCGCGGCCATCGCCCTCTATGGAGGCGTCACCTACGTTCGCTTCACCTTCCTCGCGGGCATCCTGGCCACGCCGCTCCTCGCCGTCTCGCTTGCGCCCTTCTTCAAGCCCTACGACGAGCCCGGCGACCCCCGCCGCGCCAATGCCATCTCCGTGGCGATCATGATCGGCGTCATCGCGTTCCTCTTCCCCACGGCGCAAAAGCTCCATGCCGGGATCACCGAAAGCTATCCGGAAAAGGCGATTCCGTACGTGCGCTCCCTTGCCGCCCAGGCGAATACGCCCGACAACCGCCTCTTCACCACCTTCAATTGGGGTGCATATTTCGAGTGGCAGGTGCCCCAGGTGCCGGAGTTCATTGACAGCCGCGTCGACATCTTCGTCCACGAGGGCGTCCTCGCCGACTACGTGAAAGTCATCAAGCTCCGCGACCCCTTCGCCGTCTTCGACAAGTACGGCATCCGCACCGTCCTCCTCGACGAGAAAAAGGACGACGCCCTGGTCTGCCTCCTCAGCCACACCCCGGGCTGGCACAAGACGTATGACGACGGCTTAGCCATCGCCTTCCAGCGGACAAAGTGAAGACACTATCAAGCAATACTGCTCACTATACTAAGCAATTGCTTTAATAATGGCGATTATGCGTGGTATATTAAGCATTCATGCTCAGCCTTCACTCCATCGCCGAGCAAATTGCATCCAGGCGGAAAGCCCTCCGCCTGAGCCAGTCCGCTTTGGCGAAACAGGCCCGGGTGAGTCGATCCACAATCGATGGGCTGGAAAACGGCCGGATGGGCGAACTCGGCTATTCCAAAGTGACCAACATTCTGGCGGCGCTTGGATTGGAGCTCACGCTGCGGGAAGCGGACGCACGCAACCGCCCCACGATCGAGGAGTTGATGACGGAAAACGAAAGGAATGATCGGGAGCGGACTGCCGAACCCTAAGCGCGAAGCAAATACATTTCTTTCTCGCCCCTTCTGTGGAAATCGTGTCAAGTCCCCTCGCGCCCTTACCGAAGTAATGAGTCCTGATTCCAAAGCTCTTCCACGCCAAAACACCCGCCCAAAACTGGCAGTAAATCCAGCGCCATTTGGTATTCTGAAAATAGAGAAAAAAAACGAAATTTCTTGCCCGCGAAGGCTGCCTACCCGGCAGCCTTTTCTGTTGCACAGGAGACGAGCAGTGCCCGCAGCGCCGCACCCCAGCACGGTCGCCTTCCGAAGCGCCCCGCCATCTCATGGCCGCTTCCCTCAGAGGGCCATCGATCCCAGGACATTACCGAAGAAAGTAACCCAAGTGGCCCTGCAGAATCAGTGGTATCCATCCTGGAGGCCATCGAAAACGATGCTGATTTCTGCGTGAGCCCACCGTCAGGGACTACCCGTTCAGCGTTTCCTGCAGTTTGTTCAGGGTGCTGTTCAGGCTCTTGTCGTTGCGCCGCTGTTCGTCGATCTTGCCGATCGAGTGCATCACGGTCGTGTGATGCTTCCCGCCAAACTGCCGCCCAATTTCCGGCAGCGAGGCTTCCGTCAGCTGCTTCGCCAGATACATCGCGATCTGCCGCGGCACAACCACAGCGCGGGAATTGTTCTTCTGCTTCAGCTCCGAAACCCGCATCCCGAACTGCTCGGCGACGGCGCGCTGAATCGCCTCGATGGTGATCTTTCGCACCTGCGTATCGATGAACTGCTTCAGGCACTGCTGCGCGGTGGGCAGCGTGATCTCGAGGCCGTTCAACCCGCACCACGCGATCAGCCGCACCAGGGCACCTTCCAGCTCGCGCACGTTGGTCCGCACATTCGACGCGATGAACAGCGCCACGTCCATCGGCAAGGGCACCGGCAGATGCTCGCTCTCCGCCTTCTTCTGCAGGATCGCTACCTTCGTCTCCAGATCCGGCGGCTGAATGTCCGCGATCAGGCCCCACTCGAAGCGGCTGCGCAGACGATCTTCAATTTCCGCCAGCTCGCGCGGCGGCCGATCCGACGCGATCACGATCTGCTTCATGTTGTCGTGCAGCGCGTTGAACGTGTGGAAGAACTCTTCCTGCGTCCGCTCCTTCTGCGAGAGGAACTGGATGTCGTCGATGAGCAGCAGGTCCACCGTGCGGAAACGGTCGCGGAAGCTGGTCATCTTGTCGTAGCGCACGGAGCTGATCATCTCGTTCGTGAACTTTTCCGCAGAGACGTACGAGATCGACGCTTCCGGCTGCCGCCGCTTCATTTCGTGGCCGATGGCATGCATCAGATGCGTCTTGCCCATGCCCACGCCGCCGTAGAGGAAGAGCGGATTGTAGGCCTTCGACGGCTGCTCGGAGACCGCCATCGCTGCCGCCCGCGCAAACTGATTGCCCGGCCCGCACACGAACCCGTCGAAGGTGTAGCGTGCATTCAGTTGCGCCGCGGTCGACCAGTCGAAGCGCGCCTGCTGCGGTCCGCCGGCGGGCATCGGGCGTGTTCCGCCGTTGGTGCGATGCGCGGGAATGTCCGTCGACGAAGTCGGAGCAAATCCGCCGTCTTCGCGCACTCGCGGCAGTGTCGGATCTTCTTCCGCGGTAATGAACGTCACATCGTCGAATTCGAGGTGGAGATTTTCGATCGCTTCCTGGATCAGGTCGCCGTAACGATCGCCGACATGCTTGAACTCCGGCGTCGGAATCCGCACAAACAGCATCCGCTCGCGCACATAGCTGTAACGGGTCGGCTTCAGCCAGGTGTCGAACGACTGGCGATTAACCTTCTTCTCAAGTGCGGCGAGGATTTGGACCCATGGATTCAGAACAACGGATGACGTGACGGCGAAAGAAGACATGCGCGATCCTCGATGCAAACGCCTGAGTGCGGAAGCGACCGGAGCCGGAGGGCCTATTGCGGAAAACGCCCGATGTAACCCTGTCATGTGGAAACAGGGCGATTCAAAGCAGATCCGTACTGGCCAGGAATGGGCTCCGATCTGTCACGCATCGGAGCGTCGGTCAAGGTTCTTCCGACAACCGCAGGGCGTCGAAAAATCTTAAGTGAACGTTGCCGATAGTAGCACAGTCCGGAGGACGAAAGAACGCACCGCGAGAGAGAAAATTTCGACCGCTGTCGAGTTGCACCGATGCTGGTGAAAATCGCGCGAGGCACGCGTCTTTTGCGGCGTCGCTAACGATGAGATATACTCTAAACTTGCCGCGAAGACGCGTGTTCTCAGCAGTGGCGCGGCCGATGAGAGCGGTTTGCGCGCCCGAACTGGACCCTGCAGTGAAGCAGCGCGCATACCCGAGCATCCGATCAAAAAGTTCAGGAGTCAGGTTTCATGCCGAAGCGCACATTTCAGCCCAACCGCCGCAGCCGTTCGAAGACGCACGGCTTCCGCAGCCGTATGAAGACGAAGGGCGGCGCCGCGGTGCTGTCGCGCAGGCGCGCCCGGGGCCGCAAGCGTGTTTCCGTCAGCGCCGGTTACCGCGATTAACTTCTTCCGCACGATCCGCGTTCAGCAGCTTGGCCCGGGCAGCGCATCGTTTCGCTCGCTGGCCTTCCCAGAGTGCGACAGAATGGAGATATGCCGGAGGCAAGGTTTGACTGGCGCGGTGCCCGTCTGCGAAAACACGCGGACTATCAGCGCGTGTATCGCGAAAGCCGAAGGTATTCGTCCGCATCCATGAGCTACTTTTATCGCGCGCGTCCAGACGGGGATCCTGCGGGCACTCTTCCGCGTATTGGATTGACAGCCGGCCGCGTGCTGGGCGGCGCGGTGGAGCGCAATCGCATTCGCCGGCGCATGCGCGAAGCCGTGCGGCTGCACCTGGCAGAACTGCCGGCGAGCGTGGACGTTGTGCTGCATCCGCGTCGTGTGGTGCTCGACATGGAGTTTGCCCGGCTGGAGCGAGAAGTGTCGCGCATCTTTACCGGCGTCGCCGCAGCAGCGGGAGCCCGGCCTTGACCCGACCCGTTCTCGGCACGGTGCGCACTCGGATGGTCGAGACGCTGCTCGTTGTTTATAAGCGCGTTCTCTCGCCGGCGCTCCATGCGCTTCCGGGTCTGCCCGGCGCATGCCGCTTTCAGCCGACCTGCTCGGAATATGCGGCGATCGCCATCGCGGAGCACGGCTTTATCCGTGGAACCTTGATGGCGCTGGGCCGCCTCGCGCGCTGCCATCCGCTGCATCCGGGCGGCTTCGATCCGGTGCCGCCCAGGCACAAGGCTTCCAGTTCCGGCATACAGGCCAGGCCAACGCAATAACTTCCCCACACGGACAACAGACAGGAAAAGTAAGTTTTGGCAGAGATACAAAATCCGAACCAGCAGGGCGGCGGCGGCGGGCAGGACTCGCGCTCGCTCTTCGGCTTCCTGATCGTCTTCGTGCTGATGATGGTCGGCTTCGAATACTTCAGTCCGAAGAAGCCGACCACGCCTCCTCAGCACCCTCAGCAAAAGAGCCAGCCGGCCGAGAGCGCGCCGGCGGCTGCGATCCCGGCAGAATCGTCCGCCGCAACCGCTCCCGCTGAGTCGAGGGCAACCGCGAAGAAGCACGCTGCCCATGCGAAGGCTGCCCCGGTCAGCACGGTCGAAGCCACCAGCGAGAAAGACATCGTTGTCGAGAACGAGCTGTATCGCATCACCTTCACGAATCGTGGCGCGGCGGTTAAGTCCTGGATCCTGAAGAAGTACAAGGCCGACGACCAAAAGACGCCTCTCGATCTGGTGAACCACGATGCGGCCCCGCAGTTTGGCCTGCCTCTGTCGCTCTTCACTTACGACGCGACTCTGAAGAACAAGCTGAATTCCGCGCTCTATGTGCCTTCGTCGTCCGGCACGCTGACTGTGCCCGGCACGCTGAGCTTTGAGTACTCCGCCGGCGGTCTCACCGTTCACAAGACCTATCGCTTCGACTCCAGCTACGTCATTCACGCCGATGTCACGGTCACGCAGAACGGCGTACCCGTAGCCGTGCTGCTGCAATGGCCTTCCGGCCTGGGCGATCAGACGGATCTGGCGGGCTACGCGGCGAGCACTTTCGATAACTCGGATAACGGCAAGACCGACTCGCTGGCCGCCAAGAAGGTCGTTGGCGGCGATACGCTGCATGGCTCCTTCGGCTACGCGGGCGTGAGCGACATGTATTTCGCGGCGGTCTTTATGCCGGATGCGCCCGACGATACGAATGTCGTGACGCTCCACAATACGATCAAGATCCCCCGCAGCCACGACCACCCGGAAGCGAAGGAAGATAGCCCGGTCCCGGTGCTGGGTGCAGCCGTCGGCCACGGGGACGGCGTGCACGCCCGCCTTTTTGTAGGCCCCAAACTGCTCGGGCTGCTCGATAAGGTCAGCACGGCGAATGGGGAAACCCTGGAGCACGTGGTCAGCTTCGGCTGGTGGACCTGGATCGCCAAACCGATGCT
Organism: Acidobacteriaceae bacterium; assembly: GCA_049579805.1. Classification (GTDB taxonomy): domain Bacteria; phylum Acidobacteriota; class Terriglobia; order Terriglobales; family Acidobacteriaceae; genus Palsa-343. Next base: position 78,421 of record JBAUOP010000057.1, on the reverse strand, counting down.
GCTGGTGCTGCGCTTCTTCGTCGATCACGGCATCAGGAACTGGGGCTGGGCCATTCTCGTGCTCACCCTCATCCTCAATCTGGCCATGATCCCCACCCGCATCATGACGATGAAATCGTCGCTCAAGATGCAGCGCATCCAGCCGCAGATGGATGCTATCAAGGCCAAATTCGCGAAATACAAGACCACCGATCCGCGCCGCCAGGAAATGAACCAGGAGATGTTCGCCCTCCAGCGCAAAGAAGGCGTGAACATGTTCGGCGGCTGCGTGCCCATGCTGCTGCAGTATCCGCTGCTGATCGGCTTCTATGAGATGTTGCGCTATGCCATCGAGCTGCGCCAGGCCCACTGGCTGTGGCTGCCTGACTTGTCGGCGCCCGATCCCACGCATATTCTGCCCGTCTTCTTTATCGTCTCCATGTTCCTCTCGCAGTTCTTCACACCCTCACCAGGCATGGACCCCAAACAGCAGCGCATGATGGCGTTCATGATGCCGGTGATCTTCGGCGTGATGATGTGGAATATTGGATCGGGGGTTGCGCTCTACTGGGCGGGCAGTAACCTGCTCGGTGTGGGCCAGCAGCTCGTGATGAACCGCACCAGCATGGGGCAGGAAATTCGCGCCATCGCCGCGAAGCGGGCGGCGAAGCGCCTGGCGAAGCGCTAAAGGCCGGTGCTGCGCATGATCAGGCAAATTTGAATGTCGCCTGGTCGAGCGGCATGTTCTAATTACGGCGGAATGCGATACTAATAGCCGATGCCGATTGATGACTACTCCGCTGCTGCGCAAAAGATCGCAGAGTTTCTGCAATCGCTGATCCATCCGGGCGGGCTGCATTTGAAATTCCGGATCACGGCGGGTCCCGGCGCCGCGGACCCAGCCGGACTCGAAGCCAGGGAAATCTACATCGAACTCGCGGGTCCTGACGCGGGTCTGCTGACCCAGCGCGGGGGCGAACTGCTGCGCGCCCTGGAGCACGTGGCGGCCAAGATTCTGCGCCTCGAAAACGAGGAGCACGACAAAATCTCCTTTGACGCGGAGAACTTCAAAGCCCTGCGCGCGCGGGAGCTGCGCCTGGCCGCTGAGACCGCGGCGGAGCGCGTGCGGCGCACCGGACAGCCGTACAGCTTCGCGCCCATGAGCTCGCGCGAGCGGCGCATGCTGCACCTGGCGTTCCGCAACTATTCGGATCTGGAAACCGCTTCCAGCGGGGAGGGAATGCGGCGCTACGTGGTCGCCTATCCCAAAGGATACGAACACCGCGAGTCCGACGCGCGCGAAGGCCGCATTTCCGGCCGCCGCCGCTAGAACCGGAACCGCACGGGCCGCGCCGGCGAGGGAGCGTCCACTGTGCAGCCTCATCCGCAAACCAAAGAACGAGAGTCCATCGCGCAGGAGACGATCGTGGCTATTTCCACGCCGCCCGGACGCGGCGGGATCGGCATTGTGCGGCTGTCCGGGGCGCAGGCGGTAGGAATCGCTCAGGGCCTTGTCCGCCCGCGCTATCCTCTGGAGCACGCCCGTGCACGCTTCGCCATCATCCCCGATCCGGAAACGGGGGAGCCAATCGATGAGGCCATCGTTACATATTTCGCGCGGCCGCACTCCTATACGGGTGAGGACCTGGTGGAGATCGGTGCGCACGGTTCGCCGGTTGTTCTTGAGATGCTCGTGCGTCTGGCTCTGCGCGCCGGAGCGCGTCTGGCACGCCCCGGGGAGTTCACCGAGCGCGCCTTTCTCGTGGGACGCATCGACCTTACCCAGGCGGAAGCCGTCCGCGACCTGATCGAGGCGCAAACTCTCTACCAGGTGCGCGTCGCCGCGGAGCAGATGGGCGGATCTCTCTCGCGGCGCGTGCAGCCGGCCAAGCAAAAGCTCGTCGAGCTGATCGCGCTGCTCGAAGCCGGCATCGACTTTGCCGAAGACGACGTGGAGATCACACCGGGCCAGGAAATTGTCACGCGCATCGATACCATTTCCGGCGAACTCGGCCCTCTGGCGCGATCCTTCGAGCATGGACGGCTCGTGCATGCGGGACTCAGGCTGACCATTGTCGGCCGGCCCAATGTCGGAAAATCCTCTCTTTTTAACCGGCTGCTCGAGCGCGATCGCGCCATTGTCACCGCGTCGCCGGGGACGACTCGCGACCTCGTCACGGAGCGCTTCTCGCTCGGGGGCATTCCTGTCGAGCTGGTCGATACGGCCGGGCTGCGCGAGGCGCACGACGAGGCCGAAGCCCTGGGCATCGTGAAATCACGCGAGGCCCTGGCCGAAGCGGATATCGTTCTCGTGGTTCTCGACGCCTCGGTGCCGCTCCGGGAAGATGAGCAGGAGCTGATCGCATCTCTCGCGTGCCGCCGCGCTCTGGCCGTTCGGAACAAGTGCGATCTCGACCCTGTTTCCGAGGCGGCGCCGGAGTTACCCATCCCGGCCGTCGCCACGTCTGCCCTGACCGGCGAGGGACTGCCCGCGCTGCGCGCCGCGCTCGCCGATCAGGTCCGCAACCCGGCGGGCGAAAGCGAGTCCGGCCTTCTCACCAGCCTCCGCCATTTTGAGGCAGTCCAGGGCGCCCTGGCCTCCCTCGACGCAGCACGCACCGCCGTCTCCGCCAATATCCCCCATGAGATGCTGCTGCTCGACCTCTATACAGCCCTGCGGCACCTGGACAGCCTGACCGGCGAGACCACCGCCGACGATATTCTCAACCGCATTTTCTCCAGCTTCTGCATCGGAAAGTAGCTGCTCCCGCCGCTGGCCACGCGTGTTTCGGCGTCTCGCAAGCGCCCCCGAAGGTTCAGGTACAGTTAACCCAAACCTGCTATTCATGGATCGTCGCGCCAGCGTATTATGAACAAAATGCGAACGGAATAGCGGCACAGGAGGAACCTTTCCAGCGGCTGAAGCCTCTGAACCGGCTCTCGGCCTGGAGAAGAACGTATGCTCGGGGCGGCCGCAACAGATATGCCTGAGTTCGCAGAATCGGATGCGCGAGCTTACCGGAAAGAGCTGCAGTGCAATTCCCGTGAGCAACCAGGTCTGCGGGCCCGGGTCGCTCCGGGCAGTGAGCCGTCAGGTCCCAGAGCGGCAATGCCTGCCGGTCGGCCGTTCGGGTCGGTGCAGGCACCATGCCTGCGGCAGGTTTGCTTCGCGGAGATCGTGATTGTCAGAGCCACTGTTTAGCGTCGTCATTGCCTGTCACAACCACGAAGCGTTTGTCCAGGCGGCCGTTGAATCGGCTTTGTCCCAGGCATTTCCCGGCAAGGAAGTCATAGTTGTCGACGATGGCTCGCGCGACCGCACGCCGGAAGTTCTCAGCACGTTTGGCGCGTCCATCACCTTCGCGCGATTCCCTGTGAATCGCGGAGCCGGCGCGGCTCGCAATCATGGCTCTTCCCTTGCCAGTGGAAAGTATCTGGTCTTTCTCGATGGGGATGACGCCCTGTTACCGCAGACGCTGGCGATCTACGGTCAGCTCGTCACCGCTCGCCATCCGGCGCTCCTGCTGGGCCGGTCGTTTCGGTGTTATGGAAAGCTGCCGGACCCGCCCAATCCCGCAAGTGAAGTTCAGTTCGTCGAGTATCCTGACTTCTTCGCCAAGGACAGGCCCTGGGTGTACAACACGAGTTCTCTGGTCGTCGAGCGCGCTCCATTCCTGGCAGCAGGCGGATGGTCGGAGGATATCTTTTACCAGGACATTCAGGACCTCCTGAACAAGTTGGGGATTGCCGGCAAAACACTCCTGGTGCTCTCGCCCGATACCGTCTGGTATCGGATGCACACCACGAACGCCGTGCGCCGGGTCCAGCCGTTCATTGAGGGAATCTATACCTTATTGCGGAAGGCGAAGAATGGAGTGTATCCCGGTGGCCGGGAACACAGAGTCAGAAGAGCCGCCTGGTTTGGCGGGCTGATCTTTTATTGGACGAAAGAGGCGATCGGCACCGGGTTTTATCGGGACGGATTTGCCTTGCTGGCCGCGAGGTGGTGGATGATTGCCCTGGCGATCCTCCGCCGAGGCGCCGTGCGCATCACGGGGCGAAAGCCGATAGAAACTCTCCCATGTGAAGAAACCCCGGTTCAGCAAAATCGCTGAATGGCCGGCGATGCGGCACCGGGGTGGTTCTCACCTGTGGATTCTCGCCTTCGGTTCTGCAAAGGAGCCTCGCGGGGACTAGTCCGGTCGGGGCGTTTTCCGTCCCGGCCCAATCGCCCGCGCGGCATTGCCGCGTGCATTTACCACTTCATCTTGCGCAGTTCCTGCAGAGCCGCCTCATCCAGAGGCTCGACCGGTACGAAGGTGGTCTTGACCTGATACGGTCCAGGATCGGCTTTCTGAATCGCGAGCCCCAGCTCCGTCAGATGCAGGCAGAAATCCGGCGCCAGCCGGGCGTTGCGCCCCTGGTCGATGGCTCGCACCAGATCGACCACGCCTCGCGCATAATCCATCCGGTATCGGGCATTCTGCTGCTTCAGCGTCGTCTTTACGACCGGCGGATACACCCGCGGATGCTTGCCGACCAGATTCTTAAGGAAGGGATGTTCCTTCGAGATTGAATACCGCTCGGCCCTGTAGCGAAGGGAAGAGAATCGGTCGAGATAGACCGGAGCCGCGTAATTCCAGGACTCGTTGACCGTAATGGTTCCCGTGTCACCCACGAGTCGAAACATGTGGCTGTAGGGCGACACCAGACTGCAGGTTAGCCGGGCCACCACCCCGGTCTCAAAGGTGATGCAGGACACCGAGAAGTCGGGGGTGGTCACCGTCAGGCGCTCCTGGGGCGAAATCGGCTTGTCCGGCCACACCACCGCCGAAAAGGGCGTGATGGTTTTGGCCGGTCCGAAGAACGCCGTCAGCAGGCTCAAATGGTACGGCGAATGCTCCACCGTTACGCCCACCCGGAATTCCTCCCGGTAGTCGTAGGGGGCCCCGGTTTCCGATCGCCAGGTATCCGGATTCGCCAGATGGAACGGACCGTCATCCAGCTCGGCCAGCGCCACGTGGACGGTGCCAATTTCATTGTTTCGCAGAGCCTTCCAGATCGTCTGCGCCGATTCCCCCAGCAGGTTACAAGGCGCCATCGACAAGCCGAGACCTTTGGCTTTGGCCAGGTCCACCAGCTCCTGCGCCTGTTCAAACTTCAATGCCAGAGGCTTCTCCGTAAACAAATGCTTGCCGGCTTCGAGGGTCGGCTTCGACACCTCATAATGACTGCTCGAATTAGTCAGGTTCAGGACCATCTCGATGCCGGGGTCGGCCAGCATCTCCGCCAGGTCTTTGTAATGCTTCAGCTTGTAATGAGAGCTGAACGTCGCAGCCCGTTGCGTATCCCGGTCCGTTGCTCCGATGAGCTGCAGCTCGGGGTAACGTGTCAAACTCAGCATGTAATGCTCGGCAGTAAAGCCACAACCCACAATTCCGATGCGCATTGCTTTGGCCATGATTGGCTCCCGTTGTCTCTGTCGCTGAAGTGTCGAACCGCTCCGATAAGTTCGCTGTCTCCGACGTGGTTAGCGTAGCCACCGCGGATGTCTGCGTCTTATAACGGTCGTGCGCCGGGACCTGGACGGGGTCCGGGGTTGATCTGGTTGATTTTCGTGGTCGAGTATATCTCGCAGCCCAATCTGTGGAAATAGACAATCTCCGCGACGTGCACACTTACAGGTGCTGTGGGCGAAGCACCACCGTCCATCGTTTTCAATCGCATGACGAGCTGGATCTTCATTTGGCTGGAGTCCTTGAAAACAGTCTGCCCTGGGCCCGAAATCGGCACCATCCCGCATTTGTCACCAGAGCCGGTTACCGTGGGCTCTCCCCCGGTTCCTCGACCCCGGCTGCCCATGGGTGGTATTTTGTTCGTTACGAGGACTAAGTCAGCATGGCGGCCGAAAAGACTGCGGACCGATTCGATCTCAGCGGCCGGGTGGCACTCGTGATCGGAGGCACCTCCGGCATTGGCCGGGCCATTGCCCTGGGTCTTGCCGATGCCGGCGCCGACGTCGTCGCCAGCTCCCGCCGCCAGACCGACGTCGATGAGATGGCGGACGAGATTCGCGCCCGGGGCCGTCGCTCTCTCTCGATCGCCTCCGATGTGCTGCTGCGCAGCTCTCTCGAAGAACTCCATGCCCAGGTCCTGGCCGCGTTCGCTAAGGTCGACATTTTGGTCAATGCTGCCGGAACCACCAAACGCGTTCCCACCCTCGAATGTTCCGAAGACGACTGGCACACCATCCTGGAGACGAATCTCACCGGGGTTTTTCGCGCCTGCCAGATTGTGGCGCCCGGCATGGTCCGCCAGCGCTGGGGACGCATCATCAACATCGCGTCGCTGGCCACGTTTGTCGCCTTCTGCGAGGTGGCCGCTTACGGCGCCAGCAAGGCCGGTGCAGGTGGCCTCACCAAATCGTTGGCCGTCGAACTCGCGCAGCACGGAGTCTGTGTGAACGCCATTGCCCCGGGCTTTTTTCCTACGGCTCTCAATCAGGAGTTGCTGGAGCAGACCCCGCGGGGCCAGGAGGTGCTGATGCGCACCCCTATGCATCGCTACGGCCGGGTCGAGGAACTGGTCGGGACCGCCGTCTTTCTCGCCTCCGAAAGCGCGTCCTTTATCACGGGACAGATTCTGCCCGTGGACGGCGGCTATCTGGCCAGCGGCGTGAATCAATAGCGGCGGGCTGGCGTCCCTGCCGGAAGACCGCTCCCGATCCGAGGTCGCCAGGTTGCGGCGCCATTCGGTGTAGAGTGGATTCTGCTCCGCCCAGACCATGCGAGCACGATCTGCGGAGAGAGAGAGGAATGGCCGCCGCCCGCGCCACCGTTGCTGATTCTCGGCGGCCGCCTGTGGTCTTACGCATGATGCGTGGCATTCGCCATGTCGATCTGAGCGATCTCCAGCTGGCCTCCAGCGAGACCGCGCGGCACATCAACCGCGACATCGTCCTTGAGCTGATCCGCACCAGCCAACCCATCTCACGTGCCGATCTGGCGCGCCGCTCCGGCCTGCAGCGAAGCACCGTTTCGCAGATCGTCGAGCAGCTGATCCGCGAAAAGTGGGTGCGCGAAGGATCCGTCGCCGCCGCGCCACGCGGCCGCCGCCCCACCCTCATCGGACTCAACGAGGACCTGGTCGCGATCGCCGCCGATATCCACCCGCGCCAGGCCACCATTGCTGTCGTGGATCTGAATGGCCGGCTGCTCTCGCGTTCGCTAGTGCCGCTCTCCTCCGACCCTCTGGCCTCCACACGGCTGATGATCGAGTCCATGCGCAGAATGCGTGCCGCCCTGCCCCGCCAGTCTACCGAAGGCATCGGCGTCAGCCTGCCCGGTCGCGTGGATCCCGCGTCGCAACGCCTGGTGTTTGCCCCCAACCTGCACTGGCCCGACTTCGACCTGAAAAAGATGCTGGAGGAGGAGATGGGGCTTCCCGTCAAAATGGAAAACGCCGCCACCGCTTCGCTGCTGGCCGAGCTCATCTTTGCCCGCATGGATGGCACCCGGGACGCGGTGCTGGTCACTGTTTCCGAGGGCGTCGGCGTGGGTGTGCTGGCCCATGGTCAGCTGATCTCCGGGACCCACGGCATGGCCGGAGAATTCGGGCATATCCCGCTCGATCCCTCCGGTCCCCGTTGTGCCTGCGGTCAAAAGGGATGCTGGGAGACCTTCGCCTCATGCCAGGCGGCGCTTCGCTACTATCGCGAGATGGACCCCGGTCCACCCGCCAACACGTTTCAGGAACTCCTCAACCTGGCCGAAGAAGGCAACACGGCAGCGCAACAGGCAGTCGCGCGGCAGGCGCAATGGATCGGACGCGGCCTGCGCATGATCATCGCCGGCCTTTCGCCCAGTACCATTCTCATCGCGGGCGAGATCACCTCGGCCTGGCACCGCTTCGGGCCGGTCATCGAACAGGAAGCGGCGGATCTCACCCTGGCGGGCACTCCGCCTCTGATTCGCCCAACGCATGAAAGCGAGATCGCGCGCCTGCGCGGAGCTGCCGCACTCGTTTTCCAGCGCAAGCTGCCCTGGGACGAGAAATCCGCCAGCGAAATTCCCCTCCGGAATCCTCCCGTTTCCGCAACCCAAACCGCCCGCGCCTGACCGCTCCCTCGCGCAAAACAAAAGCTCAGGAACGAGCGCACCGGACCGCTGTCGGGGGAGTGGTCGGCGCCAGAGCTCGGGAATGGCTCTTGACAACTTTCCTGGCGCGCTCCTATAGTTCGTGTCGCCTACTAATACGAGGCAATCGCCTTCGGGAAGGACGTTTCGGCGATTTCCGGCCACAAGGTCAGGAAAGCATTTGCCGTTCAGAAGCGGCAGAGTCCAGGTTGTCCGTTGGGAGGGAATTTATGGAGGAGATGCCAATGATGAAAAACTTGAACGCCCTGACAGCCAGTCGCTGGCTGCTGGGTGTCGCACTGGTGGCCGCGTTGCTGCTGGCAGGCGATGCGCCGGCTCGGGCGCAGGCGTTGTTATATGGCTCCCTGACGGGCACGGTCACGGATCCCAGCGGCGCGGCGATCACCGGCGCCCAGGTGACGGCACTGGAGAGCCAGACCGGCGTCAGGCAGACCGCAACCACCAATTCCGAGGGCATCTACCGTTTCACAGCCCTCCTACCGGGCACATACACGGTGTCCATCTCTGCCAATGGTTTCGAAACTCAGGCGACCCCCAATGTGGCCGTTCAGGTCAATGGAATCGCCCAGTTGAACGTCAAACTCAAAGTGGGACAGGCGTCGCAAACGGTGACCGTCACCACGGCAGCCCCTCTGCTGCAAACGGAAACAGCCGTCGTGCAGACGAATATAACCACCCGGCAGATAGAGAATCTGCCTATCTTTGGAACTCAGGGAGCGAACTTCCAGGCTTTGCTGCGGGAAGTCCCCGGCTCGGGACTGACTTCGGAGACCAACTCGACCGCCGGCAACCCACAGAGGGCCATCAATACCAACTTCAACGGCCAGTCGTATCAGGCGATCGACACCCGCATCGACGGTGTGCTGGACGCCTATCCGTACCTTCCGGCCAACGTGGCCTACGTGCCGCCGGAAGACGCTATCCAGACGGTGAACGTGGTGACGAACTCCTTCACCGCCCAGGAGGGCATGGCCGGCGGCGCCGAAGTGAATGTGGAGATCAAGTCCGGCACCAATCAGTTCCACGGCGATGGTCACGAATTCCATACCGACAACAACTTCGAGGCGCGGAATTATTTTGATACCGACCCCACCCTCTTTCCCAAGATCAACCGCTTCAACCAGAACGAGTTCGGCGGCGCCGTCGGCGGCCCCGTGCTGAGGAACAAGCTCTTCTTCTTCTTCGATTTCGACCGCACTACGACGCGACAGTTAGCGGGCCCGGACACGCGCACCCTGCCCACAGCCGCCATGGCCGCAGGAAACTTCGCAAGTCTGCCCGGGAACCCGATCATCTACGATCCGGCCACGGGCAACGCAGCCGGAGCCGGAAAGACGCCAATCTCCTGCAATGGCGTCGCCAATACGATCTGCCCCGGCCGCATCGATCCCGCCGCCGCGACATTGGTTGGGCTGATGACGCCATTGTTCTCGCAGGAAACGGCAACCAGCAACGGTTTGCTTAATTGGACGGGTAGCGGCACCGCCTTATTCAACCGCAACAACAGCGACAGCAAGGTAACCTGGGTTCCGAATCAGAACACCGCAGTATGGGGGCGCTACAGCTTCTCCAAGACCCTGGTTTACGATCCGCCTCTCCTGGGAACAGCGATTGGCGACGCCACCAATGGCGGACAGCTGGGCAACGCTCCGGGCCTGGTTCAACTCGTCGGTATGGGCGTTACGCACACATTCACGCCCAGCCTGTTGTTCGACTGGAACTTCGGCTACACCCGGCAAAACCTGGGGTCGACCTTCGATCTCACCTCGCCGCGAGGGCTCGACCAGTTGAAAATTCCCGGAACCAACAACGTAGGAGCTCCGGGCAATCCATCCTTGTATTATGGCTGGCCGGGTTTCTCCTTTTCCTCCCCGGGCGACCTGAACATCGGGAATGCGCAAGTCGCCAACCCGTTCACGTTTTTGGACGATATGTTGGTCACCGACGCCAATCTGAGCTGGACCAGGGGGAGGCACAACTTCAAAGGCGGCTTCGAGTGGACGCACACCCTGATCAACCACTTCCAGGCGCAGGGAGGCACATTCCAGAATGCACGCGGCCAGTTCCAGTTCAATGGCGACGCCACTTCTGAGCAGGGAACGACCCCGACCTGGTTCAACGAGTGGGCCGACTTCCTGCTCGGGCTGCCGAGCGAGACCGGAAAGGCAAGACAGCTCTTCAACCCCAATGCGGAGCGATGGGGGACCTGGGCGTGGTACCTGCAGGATCAATGGCAGATGACTCCTAAAATGACGCTGACGTATGGCCTTCGCTGGGAATACTATCCCTTCGGATACGCCGACAACGGTAAAGGTCTGCGCTGGCTGAATCTGCAAACAGGCGTCGTCTCGATCGGCGGCTATGGCAGTACCCCACGCAACGACGGAGTCGATGTGGGAATCGGGCAGTTCCTGCCGCGCCTGGGATTCGCCTATAACATCAGGCCGAATACCGTTATTCGCGCCGGCTATGGATTGACCGCCGATCCGTACGATCCCTACCACGTCATGCTCAACTCCTATCCGTCCCTGCTTCTCGATACCAACCTGCCGCCGAATACCGCGGATTATGTGCCCGCGGCCAGCCTGACCGGCCTGAACGGCACGGGCCTGGGCAGCGGAAGCTACTCCGTTCCCACCGGCATCGTGCTGATCCCACAGCCGAATTTGAGCAGCGGTCAGATCGCGCTGCCAACCACTGCCAGCACCACGACCGTCCCCAACCCGTACGGCCGCGGCTACATCAACTCCTATAACTTCACCGTCGAGCAGGAACTCGGAAGAGACGCAGCGCTCAACATCGGCTACGTGGGTGCGTACGACATCGCGCCGGTAGTGAATCTGAACGCCAACTATTCGGCGCCGGGAATGGGCAGCGCCGGCGGCGTGCTGAGCCAACGGTACGGCGCCAACTATACCGGAGGCATCAGCGTACTGCAGCCCTTCAAGGACAGCAACTACAACGGGTTGCAGACCTCGTTGAAGTACCGGTTTGCCGGCGGCTCGAATCTCAGCGCGGTCTATACGTGGTCCAAGGCGATGAGCTATTCGGACGATCAGGAGCTCAACCCTGGAGGATTCTTCATCAACTATCCGCAGGATTACTTTAAGAACTATGGCCCGGCCCTTTTCGACCGGACCAACAATTTCGAAATTTCCGCGGTGGCTGCATCGCCGTTCGGGAAAGGAGAGCCGTGGTTGAAGACGGGAATCGGCGGCCAGATTCTCGGTGGCTGGCTCATCGATCCGGTCATCAGCGTCATGAGCGGGCTGCCGTTTACGGTGACGGGGAACAGCAGTGCCCTGAACGCGAACGGCTCGAGTCAAACCGCCGACCTTATTGCCCCTTTCAAACTGGACCATGGGAAACCGCCGCGTGTCGGCGTCACCTGCGCTGTCGGCGATCCAACCTGCTCGTATTTTGCCCCCAACTCCTTCGCCCAGCCGCTGATTACCAGTGCAGCCAACGCCCATTTCGGAAACACCAACCGCGATGAGTTCCGCGGTCCGGGGTATTTCGACATGGACCTGAGCCTGGTGCGCGACTTCAAGCTCAGGGAATTTGCCACTCTCGAAGTGCGAGGCGATGCCATGGGTCTCACCAACACCCCTCACTTCGGTAACCCAAACCTGTCGTGCGCCGGAAGCGGGACCGCTCCCGGTCCCGTTGGCACCAGCGGCGGGTTGTGCGGCGGGAACAACTTCGGCGTAATCACCGGCTTCGTCGAACCGGGCGGCTACTTTGGCACGGAGCCCGGCAACCGAACCGTCTATGTAGGAGCCGAGGTGAAATTCTAAGAGGCGCCGAATTCGATCCGTCGGCAGTTCGATCTGCCGACCGATTCATCTTCAGCCGCCTCCCGGCCGGGACCTGAACGGTCCCGGCCTCCTTCTGCCGGTCGTTTGATCTGCGAGAATGTTTCTTGCGCAGCTGGAGCTGTTCTCATCAGGAACCTGCAGCCAGTGCGACCTGACAGGCGACCCGCCGCCGCGGTGGAACTCGGGCTGGCTGTCGAGGTCGCGGAGCAGAACGATGCGACCAGTTCTCGGAAAAGGAAGTGTCCGTGATCGGCCGGTTTCGCTTCGCTCTGCTCTGCTTCCTGGTCTATGCGCTGACGATGCCACTGCGCGCCGAAGACGGCTCCCAGGGCTGGCTCCGCTACGCGCCGCCCTTCCTCTCGAAGCCTGATGCCGCCTGGGCGCAGATGCCACCCGGCGTCGTTGACCTTGACTCGTCCGCCGTCTCCGCCAGCGCTCAGTCCGAACTTCTCCGCGGCGTCCGCTCCATGCTCCATCGCACCCTCCGCGTCGAGACCCAACCTCCCAACTACAGCGCCTGGATCCTCGGCACCACTGCCGAACTCCGTTCTGCCTTCCCGGACTACACCCCGCCGCCACTCCGCCCCGAAGGCTTCTCCATCGCCGCTGTCACCGTTCATGGCCATACGGACTGGCTCATCGCCGGCGCCGACGCCCGCGGCCTTCTCTACGGCGTCTTCCACGTCCTCTCCGGCATCGAGCGCGGCCAGTCTTTCGCGGCGCTCCAGGGCAGTGAATCGCCCGCCGCTCCCATTCGCTGGGTCAACCAGTGGGACAACCTCAACGGCACCATCGAGCGCGGCTATGCCGGCCGCTCCATCTTCTTCGACGATGGCCACGTCCGCAGCGATCTCACCCGCGCCGGCGAGTACGCCCGCCTCCTCGCGTCGATCGGTATCAATGGCTGCACCATCAACAACGTCAACGCCGACCCGCGCCTCCTCACCATGATCCCCGGCGTCGCCCGCATTGCCGACGTCTTCCGTCCCTGGGGCGTGCGCCTTTCCCTTTCCGTCGACATCGCCAGCCCGCAAAAGATCGGCGGCCTCGACACCTACGATCCCGGCAATCCGCAGGTGGCCGCCTGGTGGCGCGAAAAGGTCAACCAGATCTACGCCGCCATCCCGGACTTCGCCGGCTTCGTCGTCAAAGCCGACTCCGAAGGCCAGCCAGGACCCTCGCGCTACGGACGCACGCCCGCCGACGCAGCCAACATGCTCGCCGCCGCGCTCAGGCCGCACGGGGGAGTCGTGATGTACCGCGCCTTCGTCTATAACCACCACCTCAACTGGAACGATCCCAAGGCTGACCGCGCGCGCGCCGCTTACGACATCTTCCATCCCCTCGACGGCCAGTTTGCCGACAACGTCGTCATCCAGATCAAGAACGGCCCCATCGATTTCCAGGTGCGCGAGCCTGTCTCGCCGCTCTTCGCCGGTCTGCGCAAAACCAACACGGCCGTTGAACTTGAAATCACCCAGGAATACATGGGCCAGGCGCACGACCTCGTCTACCTGCCGACGCAGTGGAGCACCTACCTCAATTTCGATTTGCATGCCGAAAACCGCACCACGCCGCTCAAAGACATCGTCGACGGCCAGACCTTTCACCGTTCCCTCGGCGGCTACGCTGGCGTCGCCAACGTCGGCATGGACACCAACTGGATGGGCCACCCGCTCTCCATGGCGAACCTCTATGGCTTCGGCCGCCTGGCCTGGAATCCGAACACCACGCCACAAACCATCGCTGCGGACTGGACCCGCCTCACCTTCGGCAACGACCCGAAGGTCGTCTCCACAGTCAGCCGCATGCTCCTCGCTTCCTGGCACATCTACGAGGACTACACCGGACCGCTCGGCCTGCAAACCCTCACCAACATCACCGGTTCCCACTTTGGTCCCGCGCCGCAGTCGCAGGAGAACAACGGCTGGGGCCAGTGGATCCGCGCCGATCACGATGGCGTCGGTATGGACCGCACCGTCGCCACTGGCACCGGCTTCATCGGTCAGTACCCGCCGCAGGTCGCCCACATGTACGAATCGCTGAAGACTTGCCCCGACGATCTGATCCTGTTCATGCACCACCTGCCGTACACGTACCGCCTGCGCAACGGCAAAACGGTCATCCAGACGATCTACGACGACCACTACCTCGGCGCCGACCAGGCCGCCGGTTTCGCCACCCAATGGAAGACCCTGGACGGCCTCATCGATGCGCCACGCTATGACAAGACCCTTGGTCTGCTCGAATACCAGGCCGGAGATGCCATCGTTTGGCGCGATGCCATTGATCGCTGGTTCAAGAAGATCTCCGGCATTCCCGACGATCAGCACCGCATCGACCACGATCCCAGCCGCACCACCGCCTCGCAGATGCAGATCCAGGGCTACACGCCTGTCGACGTCCACCCGTGGGAGACAGCTTCCAACGGCCAGGCGTATGTCTGCAGCGATCCGCAGGGCTGCACTGCAGCGCTGCACATTCAGCGCCCCGCCGGCTGGTACACCGTCGCCGTGCAGTACTTCGCCTACCGCCGTGCGGAGAATCCGTTTCATCCTGCCCAGTTCTTCCTCCTGCTAAATCGTCAGGCGATCGGCATGTGGTTCCCACCCAACGACCTCCCCGGCGAAGCCCCCAACGGCGACACCTCGACGCGTTTCACCCTGCATGGTGTCCCGCTGCGTCCCGGCGACGTGTTGACCATCGAAGCTCATCCCAACGACGGCGAGCCCGCGCCCATCGACTACATCGAAGTCACGCCCGAGGCCACCCACGCAGCCGGTCCGGCGGGAAAGTCAAAGCCATGAAGATTACGCGTGCCACCGTCAACGTCTGCTCCCCCGGCCGCAATTTCGTCACGCTCAAAATCGAAACCGACGAAGGCGTTTACGGCCTCGGCGATGCCACCCTTAACGGCCGCGAGCTTGCCGTCGCCAGCTACCTCACCGAGCACGTCATCCCCTGCATCCTGAACCGCGACCCTTTCCAGACCGAGGACATCTGGCAGTATCTCTATCGCGGAGCGTACTGGCGCCGCGGTTCCGTCACCATGTGCGCCATCGCCGCTGTCGATATGGCCCTTTGGGACATCAAAGGCAAGGCCCTCAACACTCCCGTCTACAACCTCCTCGGCGGCCGCAGCCGCGATGCCGTCCTCGTC
Organism: Acidobacteriaceae bacterium; assembly: GCA_049579805.1. GTDB lineage: Bacteria > Acidobacteriota > Terriglobia > Terriglobales > Acidobacteriaceae > Palsa-343. The sequence continues at coordinate 63,308 of JBAUOP010000057.1, read as the reverse complement.
TACTGCCATGCCCACGGCGCCGACATCGAAGAAGCCCTCGATGATGTGGCCCGCCACAAGGAGAAGGGCTACAAAGCCATCCGCGTCCAGAGTGGCATTCCCGGCCTCGACGCCACGTACGGCGTCCCCAAAGAAGCGCTGCCCTATGAGCCGGCCGAGCGCGGCCTGCCCTCCGAGAGCCGGTGGTCCACGGAGAAATATCTACTCCACGTTCCGAAGCTCTTTGCCCGTGTCCGCGAGCGCTTCGGCGACGACCTTCACCTGCTCCACGACTGCCACCACCGCCTCACCCCAATCGAAGCCGCCCGGCTCGGCAAAGAGCTCGAGCCGTTTCATCTTTTCTGGATGGAAGACCCCGTCCCCGCTGAATTCCAGGAAGGCTTCCGCGTCATCCGCGAGCACACCACCACGCCCATCGCGACCGGTGAGGTCCTCAATTCTGTATGGGACGTACATGATCTGATCCGAAACCAGTGGATCGATTACGCACGCCTCACCCTCACCCATGCCGGCGGATTCACCGCGCTCAAAAAGATCGCCGACTTCGCCGATCTCTACCACGTAAAAACCGGCTGCCACGGGCCCACCGATCTCTCACCCGTCTGCATGGCCGCCGCGCTCCACTTTGGCCTCGCCGTGCACAACTTCGGCATCCAGGAACACATGCCCCACAACGCGGAGACCGACGAAGTCTTCCCGCACACATACCGTTTTGAAGATGGCTATATGGTCCCCGGCGACGGCCCGGGCCTTGGTGTCGATCTCGACGAGAAGCTCGCGGCAAAACACCCATACCAGCGCGCGTATCTCCCCATCCTGCGCAGGCTCGATGGAACGCTGACCGACTGGTGACTGAATCAAATTTGCGAAGGTGCGGCCAGGTCAGGGCACAACCCGGCTCACTGCTCCGGCGGCGGTCTGCTCGAAAGGGCAGCGCGCAGCATCGCCAGCTTAACGCTGGCCTCCGGGTCCTCGCGCAGACGGCTAATCCCTGCCTGCACCAGCGCCGTCAGAATGCCGATGAAGAATCCCACAAATGTGGCAACGATCACGATGAGCGCCCGCTTCGGCGACGATTTGTGGTCGGGCACAATCGCCGGATCGACCACCTGCACGAAGGAGCCTTCCCGGGCTTCATCGATCTTGGCAATCTCCAGCTCGCGCGCCAAGAGTTCGAAAATCGTCTCGTAATACTTTACGTCGCGCAGCTTGCGCACGTATTCCAGCCCCACTTCGGGCACTCTCCCTTTGGGCGGGAAAAAAGAGTTGGGGTTGTCTTCGCTGCCGCCCAGCTTCGCCAGCTGGGCCCGCAGGCCGTCCAGCTCCTGCTGGAGTTCCACCATCTGCGCATTCTCACCCGTCGCGTACGTCTGCATCGCCTGCATCTCGACTTCTTTGGCGGTGATTTGCGCACGCAGCGCGGCGGCCGTCTCAATCAGAGCCCGCGCCTGGCTGTCCATCTGAATCACGCCCGTCGTCTGCTCGGTCTTCTTCAGCGCTTCTTCCGCGTTGGCCAGGTTGTTCTTTGCCTGCTCCAGTTGCTGCTGAAAAAAAAGCCGCCGCTGCGACGCTTCCGTGATCGCCAGTCCTTCTGACAAGCGCCGAAACGCGTCCACATATCCGTTCGCCATCGCCGCGGCTTTTTCCGGGTTGCGATCCTTAACGGAGATGTGGATCAGGCTGTCTTTGCCGTTTCCGTCCACCGTTACGTGACTTTCGAACGCCTTGCGCGCTGCCGACATGTAGTGGGCGTGGTATTCCTGCATCAGACCGAAATTCTTCACCATGGCGTCTTCCACGGTTTGGCTTTTCAGCATGCCTACATACATATCGTTCGGGTTCTTGATCCCCAGACTGCTGCCGGCCAGTGCGGCCATCCCGCCCAGACTGCCGAGTTCGGCGGTCAGCAGCGAGCCCATGGACGAATTTTGCCGTGGAGGCAACAACACCGCGGTGGCCGTGTACGATTTCGGCCAGATCAGAGAGACGATCAGTGAGACGATTGCAAATCCAACCGTGCACCACAGAATCAGGCGCTTCCGCTCGGCGAGCACAATCAGCAGATCCAGCAGGGAGATTTCGTCGCCCTCTGGATTGGGTGGCTGTGGCTGGCTCGATCCGGAAAGACCGCCACTCTCTTTCAATTTGGGATAGTGCGTTTCTGTTGCCATGCAGTTGCTATCGTTAGCGCACCGGCGTGGCGCCCGTTCAGCCCCGGCTTAATACAGCAAATTGATCGTTGCAGCCCCCAGCGCAAACTGGGAGAAAATCTGCGACCAGTCCAGGAAGGCTCGCATGCCACCCGGCTTGAAGACCTTCTCCGGTACCACAATTGTATCGCCCGGGTTCATGGTGAGACTCGCGAACTCATTGCCCCAGATGCCGCTCTCCGATTCCCGGCTTACCACCGAACCATCCGCCCGAATGATGAAGGTATGGCTCTTGTCTGCATCTCGATTCGGACCTCCTGCCAGATGCAGGTAATCGCCGGCTCGCCGATGGCTCTCATACAGGAACGAATTCTGGTCGTAGACCGCGCCAACCACATTCACACTGGCCGGCACAGGCGGGACGACAAAGTGATCTCCGTCTTCAAGCTGGATATCCGGCAGAGCATCCAATCCACTGCTGCCGCTCCGAAATTCCAGCACAATGCGCCCCGTTGCCCGCATCTGGCGCAATCGGCTGATCATCGTCTGTTCGCTGCTTTGGGCGGCTGCGCCATTCGCCAGATCCAGGGGAGTGCTGGTCGCCGATGAGGCCAGCGCCAGAATCCCCCGCTGCATCTCGATTTCAAGGCTCTGTGTGTATTCGTCCAGTCGGCGCTGCTGCAGGATCCGCGCCGAACGCCGCGTGAATTCCGAGCCGTAAAGGTACGCGTTCTGTGTAAACCCTCCGGCCCGCTTCACCAGATCCCGCAGCGTCTCACCAGGCAGAACCGTGTAGGTCCCCGCGTGCACGAATTCCCCGTCCAGCCGCACAAACTTAGTCTGCTGAGCCACCGGCACCTGCACGTCGTCCTGCGAGAAGATCGAAACTACATCGCCTGGCATCAGCGCAAGATCCTGCGATTCGTCGTGCTCCAGCACCAGCCGCCCCAGATCGAACGGGATCAGCACCGTCTTCAGCGTCTTCGGATCCATGCGCTCGATGACTGCATAGTCCCAGTCAATTTCCGGAGCTACCGGGCCCACTTCAGTCCGCGTCGCAGCCAGTCCTTTCATCGAGGATGTCGGCTGCTCTACCGCCAGCGCCGCGCTCCCGGCCGATTGCGATGCGGGTACCCCGGCCGCGGCCGAATCCGGAGAGTTGGTTGTCCCGGCGGCCTGCTGTGTCGCGTCGGCAGTCTGCCCCTGGTCGCCTGCCCCTGCCTCATCGACAGTGTTGTCGGAGCTGTTCGCATTCTTGCCCGTTGCAGCATTACCGGTCGCCGCCGTCGACCCCGGTAACGTCTCTACCTGTCGCGTCCGTCCAAGAAATCGCTGTCGCGGAAGATCCTGCGGATTGTTCGGCTGCAGCAGCTTTGGAAAATTCTCCAGCGGCTGAAACTCCGGCGCCGGCAGCCCCAGTTGCGCCCGCCGCCACCAGTAATTGCGCGTGATCAGGGAATCCTTATCGGGAATCAGATCGCTGACCTTCATCCCCGGATGCCACGCAAACCGTCCCTGGTTCGCGGTATTTCCCCGCAGTGTGACCGTCTTCTGGTACATCGGGACGATCGAGAAAACACGGATCAGATCCCCGTCTTTGGCGATCGTCGCGAGGCCGCTCCGGTCCCACGCCACTTCCATGACCGCGCGATCGCGGTGATCGTCGATCCGCTCGACGGAAATCCGTGCCTCGTCGGCCACCACGGAGGCGCCGCCGGCGTCGGCAATCAGACCGCCCAGCGTCTCCCCTTCCCGCAGCTCGTAAATGGAAGGGCTCTTAACGCTGCCTGTCACTGCTGCTTCCGGGCCCACCGGCGGAATGAAAATCACATCCCCCGATTCCAGGCTGACGTCCTTCGACTTGTCACCGTGGATCAAAAGGCTGTAGAGATCGAAATCCGTGATCACCGCGCCTGCCCGCCGCACCTCAATGTGGCGCAGCGACCCCGATGGCGAGGGTCCACCACTCGCAAACAAGGCATCGACCAGCGTGCTCAGAGAGCTGACCGTGTAGACACCAGGCCGGCGCGCCTGCCCCGAGACATACACCTGAATCGACCGAATCTGGCCCACGTCCGCCGTCAGATCGAAGTTCCGGTACACTCGCCCAATCGCCTGGCGCAGATGCGAATCCAGATCCGAGAACGGCAGCCCGGCGACATGCACCGGCCCCACCTGCGGCAGATAAATCTCCCCCGAACGGTCAACGCGCAGATTGGCGCGAAAATTCACCTGCCCCCAGACGCGGATGCGCAGTTCGTCACCCGGTCCCAGCACATAATTCGGCGGGACGGGCGCCAGATCCACCGGAGCAAACGTGGATGGAACTTCACGGAACAGATTCGCTCCGTAAATCGGGAGGACCTGGCCGGTCGTCGAAGCCACAAATTTCTGAAATTCGGTCAACGCTTCCGGCGGAAAATGCATCGGCCGCGTTGCATTCTGCCGCGCCAGATACTCATTGTCCGTGTAAGTGGAATTCTGAGACGCCGGCATCCCGTTCTCGCCGGTCCTGCTTATCCCGCTCATCCCATTGATCGACGGTTCCATAGGGGAAACCGAGGGGTACAGCGACGTTTGCCCCATCCCGCTCAAACCCGCGCATTGCGACGACATCGCCAGCAGCGGATCTGAACAATCTACGGCCGTCGGATTGCTCTGATCCTGCTCCGTACTGCCCGGCAGATCCGACTGCGCCTTGACCTGCATGCCAATCGCGAGCAGGAAAGCAACCAAAAGTGAGACAGGGTGTTTCTTCATAGGGAGGCACGGCTTGCAGCGGAAGCGGCTCCCGGCCGGCGCCACGCAATCGATTCATTCATGGGGTCGAGGCTGATCAGTGCACGGACAGTCTAGCATGCGCTCAACCCATTGTTGAATGAGCCGATCAGGGTATTGACGGCACGCCGCGTTCGCGAAAATTTTAAAGGGTGATCCCCAGGTGACATTAGTGTTTGTGCTTCCAGAATTTGTTCTTTTTGTATCGGCTTCCCTGGTATACTCCAAGCCAGCGACAAATAACAGATTCGGTTACGGTTTAGTAATGTTGACTGTAACCTGATCACGATGAAGCCCGCCGGAAAACGCTGATTCGATTTCCTTCAGAGATGCACACAGAACAGAACGCCGGTGCAGTAATGGGGTGGGATGAGTTCGCTCTCTTTTGATAACGTCTTTCCTGCGGAATCCGCGCAGCCCTCCGAGGCTGTCGCGCACTATTCGTCCGCTTCCGAAGCCCCGGGACTTCCTGGCGCATGGAGCCACCGTCTTCCGGCTCTGATCGCACAGAAATACGCTGCCAGCGAAGCCAGTTCCTGGGCGCTGTCTCCTGCGCGGCGCGCGGCCGATGCCTTCTTCGCCATCGTCGCCCTCATCACCTTCCTGCCTCTCATGGCCTTCGCCGCGCTCCTCGTTCGCTTCGGCTCTCGGGGGCCTGTTTTTTTCCGGCAGAAGCGCATGGGACGCAACGGAAAGGAATTCACCCTTTACAAGTTCCGCTCCATGTCCGCCACTGGCGGTAACGACAATGGCTCCTGCATTACCGTGACCGGCGATACCCGCATCACCCCTGTCGGCGCCCTCCTTCGCCGCTACAAACTCGACGAGCTGCCGCAGTTCTGGAATGTCCTCCGCGGCGACATGTGCCTCGTCGGTCCCCGTCCCAAGCTGCCCCACCACGAAGCCCTGCATATGGCCTGCCGCCCTGGCATTACCGGCGCGGCTACCCTGGCCTTCCGCAACGAAGAAGATTTTCTCTCCGAGATTCCGGAACATCAGCTCGAAAACTTCTACGAGATGTTCGTGAAGCCAACCAAGGCGCGTCTCGACCTCGAATACATGCGCACCGCGACTCTGGTCAGCGATCTGAAGATTCTCTGGCGTACGGCCACCGCCTGTCTCTTCTCCACCGAGGATTCCCTCTCCATTTCCGCTGAAACCGTTGCGCAGTTCGAAGCCGCTCAGGCCGTCCGGCGCATTTCCGTTCATTCCGCGCCCGATCTCAAAGGTTCCCGGCCCGTTGCTACCGAACTCCCACCCAATATGGACCTGCGTCGCACGTCCGCTTCTTCAACGACCATCGCCTGACCGCATCGCCCGCGCTGCGTCGCCCCTGCATCGCCTCCGGATTTCCCGCCGTGTTCGCTGAGTCGGCCGCCGACCGCCGGATCCCTCCGTTCCAAATTGAAATCGCCCCCTGCCTTTTCGGTACCTCCGGCACTGTGATTCCCGGAAGTAACCTGCCCGCACCCGCGGCTTGCCAGAATAATCAGCACATCTTTGCCGGCGCAACGGCGTCGTAGCTCCATGCGCATCGCCTCCAGACCCCGGCGACCCGGAGAACCCCCGCGTGAACGTTCGCAGGACTGCGGTTCAGTTCGATGTGTCATATCACGGCCCCGCCGCGAAGCCGCGGCCGGCTGTCAGCCCCATTCGACCCACTCCTGCCTCTCTCCGCCTGGCGGTCCTCGTCGTCCTCGTTCTCTGCGTCACCCTCGCATCGGACCGGAGCGCTGCAGCGCAGTCGCGATCCGCTGCGCCCATGGCCCAGGCGCCCACACCCATCTGGCAGCCGGTGGGCCCGTTTCAGGTGAACACTGCCGCCTGGAATCTCGTCACCGGATCCGTCATCAGCATCGCCGCCGACCCCTCCGACGCTTCCGGCAACACCGTTTACCTCGGCACCGCCGGCGGAGGTGTCTGGAAATCTATCAATGCCGCCGCCGATCCCTCCTCCGTCCGGTTTCTGCCTCTCACCGATACCTATACGGTCCCGACTGCCTCATTGACTTCCCTCAGCATCGGAGCCGTCTCCGTTCAGCCCGGCGGCACCGGCGTCATTCTCGCCGGCACAGGCGATCCCAATGGCACGGCCACCTCCGGGTATGGAGTAGGCATCCTCCGCTCTGCCGACAACGGCAACACCTGGTCGCTGATTCAGCTCTCTGCCATTGCTCCCTCCGGCGCGCGGTTTACCTTCACCGGCAGCGCGTTCGCGGGTTTTTCCTGGAGCGCCGCCTCCCCCGGCCTCGTCGTCGCCGCTGTCACCCAATCCGGATACGCCGCCCTTGCCGGCGCCAATAATGCACAGGCCGCCCTCGGCATCTACTACTCCCTCGATGCCGGCAACACCTGGCAACTCGCGACTCTCGAAGACGGCTCCAGCGTCATTCAGTCTGCCTCCCTCCTGGAGAACGCAACCAATGCCAGCACCTCCGTTGTCTGGAATCCTGTGCGCCTGCGCTTCTATGCCGCCATTCGCTACCATGGCTATTACGAATCGGCCGACGGCATTACCTGGACTCGCCTCGTCCATCAGCCTGGAACCAGTCTCGCCCCGCTCCTGTGCCCCACGAACTCCGGCAGCTCCGGTTCCCCGGCCTGTCCCATTTACCGCGGTACCATCGCCGCCCAGCCTGCGACCGGCGACCTGTTCGCTCTTACCGTCGATCAGAACAACAACGATCAGGGCCTCTGGCGGGATGGCTGCAATCTCCAATCCGGCGCTTGTTCCTCCGGCACCGTGCAATTCGCGACTCAAATCTCCGATCAGTCGCTCGAATCCACAACCGGGAACGGCACCCTTCCGCAGGCCCTCACCACCCTCACTCTCGCCGCCGTTCCCGCTCAACAGGACACCCTGCTTTTCGTCGGGCTCAACGATCTCTGGCGCTGCAGCCTGGCCTCCGGTTGTGTGTGGAGGAATACGACCAACACGCAGACTTGCGCTGCCGCCCAGGTAGCGCCCGGCCAACAGGCCCTTGACTCTACCTTCGGCGTCTCCGGCCTGCTTTATTTCGGCACCCCTGGCGGCCTCTGGCGTTCCACCGATGCGGTGGCCGAGCAGCCCACCCTCTGCTCCACCAACGACGCCGCACATTTCCAGAATCTCAACGCCGGTCTCGGCTCCCTCGCTGCCGTCGAGAGTTTTGCCGAGGATCCCAACGATCCCGCCACCTTGCTTGCTGCCCTCGGCCCGCTGGGCACCGCCGCTCCCTCCACCAGTGGCTCCGTCTGGAACCAGGTTCTCGATGGAGAAGGCGATGTCGTTGCCATCGATCCCCTGAATCCGCAGAACTGGTATGCCACCTCCGTCTTCGGCGTCGGCATCAATACCTGCGATCAGGGCAGCGGCTGCACCGTGGCGGATTTCGGCATTGCCGTCATCGGCGAATCCCAGGTCGACAACGACGTCCAGAACATCCCCGCTCCCTGGATTCTCGATCCCGCCGACTCCTCCCGCCTCATCCTCGGCACCTGTCGCGTCTGGCGAGGTCCCGCCGATGGCGCCGGCTGGAGCGACAGCAATCTTCTCAGCTCCATGCTCGATGGCGACCAGGGTGCCTTCTGCAATGGCAACGCGCAAATCCGTTCTCTGGCGGCTGCACTCACCAATACCGATCCCAACGATCCCGGAGCCGAACGGCTCTACGCCGGGATGGCTGGCACTCTCGACGGCGGCGGCCTTATCCCCGGCCACCTCTTCGCTGCCACCGTCCACGACGGATCCACGGCTTCCGGTACGCAATGGACAGACCTCTACGCCTCGCCCGTCGTCAATGCCAGCGTCTCCGGACCTTATTTCAATCCGTCCTCCTACGACATCTCCAGCATCTTCATTGATCCCCACGACCCCACCGGCCAGACCCTCTACGTCACCATCCAGGGGGTCTACAGTGGAGGTCTCAATACCACCCTGCTCTATAGCTCAACCGATGCAGGCGCGCACTGGTACAACATCACCGCCAACCTGCCCGAGGCGCCCGCGAACAGCGTCCTCGTCGATCCCAACAATGCCAACATCGTCTACGTCGCCCTCGATTCTGGCGTCTACATAACGCAGAACGTTGCCGCCTGCGTCCAACCGGGCGCTGCCTGCTGGAACCTCTACGGCAGCGGCCTCCCATTGTCGCCGGTGATGAGCCTCATGGCGTATAACCAGGGCTCCGTTCAGACCCTGCGCGCCGCCACCTCGGGTCGCGGTATCTGGCAGATTCCGCTCGCCACCGCCGGCATTGCTCCCACCACTGCCTCCCTCAATCCCTCCACGCTTACTTTCGCCGCCCAGACCCTCGAGACCGTCAGCGCCGCCCAAACCGTCACCGTCACGAATGCAGGCAGCCTCAACCTGAACGTCTCCAGCGTGACCATTTCCGGCGATTTCACAGAGACCGATACCTGCGCCGGCCAGTCCATCGCGCCCCAGGCCACCTGCGAAATCCAGGTCAGCTTCAATCCTTCTCAGACCGGCGCATGCACCGGCACCCTGACCCTCTTCGCCAATCTCACCGGCGGCCAGATCACCGCTTCTCTGTCTGGAACCGGACTCGGCGCCGCCGCCATCCAGCTCACGCCTCCCTCCCTCGACTTCGGCGCCTTGGCCATCGGCACCACCTCGGCCCCCCAATCCGTCACCATCGCCAATACGGGAGGTCAGTCATCGTCGCTCACCAGTGAAACCGTCACAGGAGATTTCCACATCTCCACCAATACCTGCACCGGCTCCTTGCCAGCGGCTGGCAGTTGCACGGTGAGCGTCGTCTTCACTCCCTCGGCCTCGGGCTCCCGCATCGGCGCACTCACCGTGGCCGACGCCCTCGGCGTCCAGACCGCGCCCCTCTCCGGAACCGGGCAGACCGCCGCCACCGATGGCCTCGCGCCCAGCTCGCTCACCTTCGCTGCCCAACAGATCGGAACCACCAGCCCGACCCAGCAGATCACCCTCACGAATACCGGCGATCAGCCTCTCACCCAGATCATCGTCACCGCCACCGCCGACTTCACCGTCGCGAACAACTGCGGCGCTTCGCTGCAGGGCCACGGATCCTGCGCCATTGTTGTCGCCTACGCCCCCACGCGTACCGGAACCGAAACCGGGATGCTCTCTGTCGCCGATGAGTTCCGCAATCAGACGGTCTCGCTCAGCGGCACTGGACTGGCTCCGCCGGGCGTCACCGCCACGCCCAATTCAATCAACTTCGGCAGCTACGCGGTCGGCACCACCAGCGCATCCCAGACGGTCACCGTCACCAACAACGGTGGCGTTGCCCTCACGAATCTCTCCGCAGCCATCACCGCCGGCTTCACCGTCGCCGCCAATCAGTGCCCCGCGACGCTCGCAGCCGGAGCGGCCTGCCCGCTCTCTCTCACGTTTTCCCCCACCGTTGCGGGAGCTGCCTCCGGCACGCTCACTCTGTCCGCCGACAACCTCTCCAAAGCCCTCACCGTCGCCCTCACCGGCTCCGGTAATGACTTCAGCCTGACCATGGTTGGCTCCTCCACAGACGTGGTCACCAGCGGCGAGAGCGCCAGCTATACCCTCCAGCTCGCCGGCCTGGGAGGCACTTCAGGCACCGTCGCTCTCTCCTGCTCCGGCACTCCCCAGAACGCTGCCTGCAGCCTCAATCCTGCCAGCATCACACTCACCGGCCTCACTCCTGCCAGCTCCACGGTCACCATCGCTACCGGCGTTGCCACCTCGGCTGCGGTCCGCCCCGCCGCCCTGTGGAAAAATCTCGTCCCCCTCCTCGCGTTCGTCGTTCCGCTGGCCGAATTCGGCCTTCGTCGCCGCAAGCTCGCCGCGCTCTTCGTCCTCCTCCTCGCCCTGGTCGTTCTTCCCATCGGCTGCGGCGTCTCCGCATCCTCCGGCTCGGGCGGCTCAGGAGGAGGTGGCGGCGGCGGCACGGGCGGCTCCTCGAATCCAACGCCCTCCGGTACCTACACCCTCACCGTCACGGCCACCATGTCCAACATCACGCACACGGAGGCACTGACCCTCACGGTCCAGTAGCACTCTCTGCGCGATCGCACAGCCAAACAAACAAAAAGGCCGCTCCATTTCGGAGCGGCCTTTCTACACCCTACCCGCTACACCCTGCACCCTGCTTCTCTCACTCGTGCACGGTGTCCACAAACGCGCGCAGCTTCCGCGAGCGCGACGGATGCCGTAGTTTGCGCAGTGCCTTCGCCTCGATCTGCCGGATGCGCTCGCGCGTCACCTGGAAGCTCTGTCCCACCTCTTCCAGCGTGTGCTCCGAGCCATCCTCCAGGCCGAACCGCATCTTCACCACGCGCTCTTCCCTCGGCGTCAGCGTCCGCAGCACCTGCGACGTGTACTCCTTCAGGTTCACGCTGATCACGGCGTCCGATGGTGAAACCGCCTGCCGATCCTCGATGAAATCGCCCAGGTGAGAGTCTTCCTCTTCGCCGATCGGCGTCTCCAGCGAAATCGGCTCCTGCGCGATCTTCAGCACCTTGCGCACCTTCGCCACCGGGATATCCATCCGCCTGGCGATCTCTTCTGACGTCGGTTCGCGCCCCAGCTCCTGCACCAGTTGCCGCGACGTGCGGATCAGCTTGTTGATCGTCTCGATCATGTGCACCGGGATGCGGATCGTCCTCGCCTGGTCCGCAATGGCCCGCGTAATCGCCTGCCGGATCCACCACGTTGCATAGGTCGAGAATTTGTAACCGCGGCGGTATTCGAATTTGTCTACCGCCTTCATCAGGCCGATATTGCCTTCCTGAATCAGGTCCAGAAACTGCAGTCCGCGATTCGTGTACTTCTTCGCGATCGACACCACCAGGCGCAGGTTCGCTTCAATCAGCTCCCGCTTCGCCTGCTCGGCGTCCATATCGCCCTGGATCATCTCCCGCTGCGTGCGCTTCAGCTCGGCAATGATCACGCCCGCTTCTTCTTCCAGCTTCTCCAGGTCCGTCTTGCAGTTCTTCTGCTGCCGCCGGTACTCCTTCTTCAGCTCCTCGCTGCGGCTCTGCTCGTACTTCTGGTCCAGCGACCGAATCTGCCGCTCCAGCGTGCGCATCGCCTCCACGGTCTTGTTCACCTTGTCCAGCAGCCGCTTCCGCTCCTGGTTGGTGTACTTCAGCTCGCGCACAATCCGCGATACCAGCACCTTCTCGCGCGCGATGCTCCACCGCAGCCGCCGATATTCCTTCGGCTTCGCCTTCTGCGAAATCGTCGCCAGCTTCTCTTCCAGCTGCTGCGCCTTCTTCTGGTGCTTCACCAGGGTGTCGACCTTGTTCACCGTCGCGCGCACCCGCGCCTGCACCACTTCTTCCGTCAGCTCCTCATCGTCGAAGATGACGATTTCCTTGATGTTCCGCACGCCGCGCTTCAGGTCTTCGCCCAGCGCCACAATCTCGCGAATCACCACCGGAGACCGCGAAATTGCCTTCATTACGCGCAACTGCCCACGCTCGATGCGCCGCGCAATCTCCACTTCGCCTTCGCGCGTCAGCAGCGGTACAGTACCCATCTCGCGCAGATACATGCGCACCGGATCGTTAGTCTTTTCCAGCGTCCCCGGCGTCAGGTCCAGCTCAACGTCTTCGCCCTCTTCCGGCTCGAAATCGTCGCGCTCGCCGCCCCCGATCTTGGGGCCGCCTTCGAGGATGTCAATGCCTTGCGTGCCGATCGTGGTGATCAGGTCGTCGAGATCGTCCGGCGAATTTACATCGCCCGGCAGCAGGTCGTTGACCTCGTTGTAGGTCAAATAACCCTTCTCTTTGCCCGTGTCGATCAGCTTCTGAATATCAGCTTCGTATTTATCGTCAATTGCCAAGCGGATGGCTCCCCCGCGTGAATTTTCGGATCTGTCTCACCTGGAGTGGACGAGGTGCGGCTAGGGCCATAAGAGGCATATCCCGGCACGGCTCAAAGGCCGCCGGGTGAAGGGCGCACGTCTCCCCGGGACGTTCAGAATACCACAAAATTGGCTAACTCCGGCAATTTCTGGCATTTCGGGCCATTTCGGCACCGCTGCCCGTCCTGTCCCGCGGGGCAAATCCTGCGCTTTAGATGTGGAAATCTCAAAATTGTTTCATCTTCCCCTGGTTCCTGACCCCCGCAGTACCGCTAACCGCTTCTTAGCGAACTGCTTCACCAGCCATCCGCCTCTCAGCCGATCGCCTCGTGCTCCCCCGCTGTACCCTGTATCGGAACCCCCGCATGCCCGCCGACTTCGCCCAATCCGTCAAGGAACAGGCCGACATCGTCAAGATCATCGGCGAATACGTCCGCCTTCGTAAGGCTGGCGCACAAAACTACAGCGGCCTCTGCCCCTTCCACAAGGAAAAAACCCCCTCCTTCAGCGTCCACGCCGGACGCCAGTTCTATCACTGCTTCGGCTGCGGCCAGTCCGGCGACGTCTTCTCCTTCGTTCAGAAAATCGAAAACGTCCCCTTCCCGGAGGCCGTCCGCACCGTCGCCCGCAAGTGCGGCATCCCGCTCCCCCAGCGCGAGTTCACCTCGCCCGAAGAAGCCGCCGAGCATCGCCAGCGCGGCAAGCTCCTCGATCTCCACGAAGTCGCCACCGCCTGGTTTGAAGAGCAGCTCCGCTCCCCGGAAGGCGCCACCGCGCGCGAATATCTCACCGGCCGCGGCCTAAACTCGGATGGAATAACAAAATTCCGCATCGGCTTCGCCCCCGACAATTTTCACGCCCTCCGCCAGCGCCTCGAGCCCCTCGCCGACCCTGCGACCCTCCGCGCCTCCGGCCTCTTCTCCTGGAAAGACCAGGAAGACGGCTCACCGGGCCCCATGTACGCCCGATTCCGCAAGCGCGTCATGTTCCCCATTGCCAATGAGGGCGGCCGCGTCATCGCCTTTACCGCTCGGACGCTCGAAACCGGCGAAAAAGCCGGCCCCAAGTACCTCAACTCGCCGGAAACGCCGCTCTATTCCAAGGGCAACGTCCTCTTCAATCTCGATAAGGCCCGCCAGGCCATTCGCTCCGACGGCGGCGTCGTTCTCGTCGAAGGCCAGATGGACTGCATCTCCGTCTTCCTCGCCGGAATCCCGAACGTCCTCGCCACCAGCGGCACCGCACTCACCGAAACCCAGATCCGCGTGTTATCGCGCATTCTTGGCGACAAGCAAAAGCGGGTCATAGCGAACTTCGATTCCGACACCGCAGGTATCAGCGCAGGTGAAAAGTACATCTTCCCCCTCCTTGAAGAGGGATTTGAAGTGCGCGTTTTCATCTCAGGTGACGGCCTCGATCCTGATCGATATATCCGAGAACGAGGTGCCCGAGCCTATGCCGAGGCACTACGATCGGCACCCGCCTACGATTCCTGGCTTATCAATCGGGCTCGCGAGCGTTTCCCCGGTCGCGATCCCAAATCCAAATCGGAAGCCTTCAACAATTTCTTGGTTCCATACATTCGCCACGTCCGGGACCCGATTCAGAAAGAGGCGTTTCTAAGTGACGCCGCCCAAGCGCTCGGTATCGACCCCATGCTGGCTCGCGCTGTTGTCAAGGACGCTGCCGCCCGCCGCGGCGACTCTCTCGCCGTTCACCACACCCCGCTCACTCGCGACGAGCAGATCCTTGTCCAGGCCTTTGCCGCCCCTCGCTCCGCCGAGTGCTACTCGGTCGCCGAAGGCGCCTGGCACCAGCACGAGCGTGAGCTCGCCGCCCTCCGCCCCGACGTTCGCGCCATGATCGATCAGCTCCGCGCGCGTCCCAGCGGCGCCGACGCCCTCGCCTGCCTCGCCACCGAAGAGCATCGCCGCATCCTCGCCGCCCTCTTCCTCTCCATCCACGATGCCGAGCCCCAAGCCGACACCGTAGAGAAGGCTGTCCTTGAAATCCGCCGGAGAGCCCTCGAAGAGGAGAAGCGGCAGGTCCGCCTTGCCATTGACGCGGCCCAGCGCTCCGGCAACCTTCAGGAAGCTCTGACTTTAACCAGCAAGACCCTCGAGCTCGATCGTCTCCTCAGCGATTTAAAGTGAAGACGTCCGGCAGGCGGCTTATGGCACTGAACGCTATACGCTGACGCTGCTTTTGGGACCGCCGCCTCCGGGAACTCGACTGATCTCACCTGCAACCTGCAACCTGCACCCTGCCCTACCACCCCATCTGCCGCATCCGCTCCTCGATCAGCCCGCTGTACCGATTCATGCGCTCCGGCCGTCGCCTCCGCGGAGCCGGCAAAATTGCGGCCAGCCGCGCCGCATCATCTTCATCAATCGCCCGCGCCGATGTCCCATACCACGCGTGGCACGCCGCCTCCGCCCCATAAATTCCTGGCCCCCACTCCACCACGTTCAGATACAACTCCAGGATGCGCCGCTTGCCCAGCACCAGTTCGGCCACCGGCACCAGCGTAAACTCCACACCCTTGCGCAGCCACGAGCGCTCCGTGCCCAGCAGCAAATTCTTCACCAGCTGCTGATCGATCGTGGATGCGCCCCGCACCCGTCCCCCTTGCAGATCCTCATCCGCGGCAATTTGGATCTGGTGCCAGTCGAAGCCATGGTGCTGGTAGAAGCGCCCATCCTCCGCCGCAATCACCGCATGCTGCAGGTTCGGCGATATCTGCCGCAACGGCACAAATCGGTACCGCTTGTGGTACGGAGTCCCGTGCATCCACGCCTGCACCCGCCGCTCCATCTGCACCGCCGTCGTTGGCGGATCGATCCAGCGCGCCGCCAGCAGCGTCAGCGCCGCCCCCGCCCAAAGGACCACGGCCGCCAGCCCAACAAACACAGCCACCCGACGCAGCAAGCTCCGGCGCCGCGCCTTCCTGGCTGGACCAGAAGGACGAACTCTGAGTTGATTCCTGGACGCAACCCTGCCCGTGAACCTCACGTTTCAAATACTAGCCGCAGCCGACCCTCCCCGGGCCATTGACCCCTTCGCCATTGGCGATCCGCGCCCCAGGCGCAGCAGTCTCCTGAGAATGAGCCGTTGGTCATCGTGATCTGCGTGGAGCCGAGGGTTCATTTTTTGGAGGCGAACAGCGCCGGCGTTATCGACGAGTCTGGATCCCGATACGGCCCTCCTGGCCAGCAGTGAGGGCAGGAGAAATTGGGATGCAGAAGAGAGCCACGCTTTTCAAAGCGTTCCTCTCTGGAGGGCTGCCCGATGGCCCGAAATGGCCGATGGTATACTCCCGGGTTATGCCCGAAACACGGTTGAGGACTGTTTCTGAAGGAGTCGAAGTTGTTTGCTCACACTGCCAGGCCGTTCTGGACAACGTTCCTAACGAGCGCGTAGCCCAGGCTCGAGGGGATCGCTACGCTGAGCACCGCTGCGGCCTGAAAATGCACACGATCCGTCCCTACCGTATCTTTACGGCACTCCCCGGAAGTCTCCACGAGAGATACGCCACCATCCCCATTCCACCCAGGCGCGGCTATGGCGGTGTGTCTATGCTGGAGGCGTTTCTCCTGATTGCTTCCTGCAAGCTCGTGAATGCTAAACGTCTCTTCGAATTTGGGACCTTCATGGGAAGTACGACCCTGGCGCTGGCTCTCAATTCGCCTGCCGACGCAACCGTCACTACCTTCGATCTTGGCGTCGCCGCTTCCGGGCAGCAGCATCAGGACGACGCTCCGCTGACCGCCCTGCATCTTGCCTCGAAAGATTCCCTCGATTTCATGGGCAGTCCGGTGGCGCACAAAGTTACTGCCCTTACCGGTGACTCCCTAACCTACGATTTCTCGGCCAGGCGGGGCACGATGAACTGGATTTTCGTCGACGGCGGTCACGATCTGGCCTGCATAAAGGCCGACACGGAAAATGCCTTCCGCATGATTGATCCCGACAAGCCGGCGTGCATCGCCTGGCACGACTACAGGAATTCCGAGTCCGACTATGCGGAGATGAGTGGCTATCTGGAGGATCTGGCGACAAAGAAGCCGGTATTCCACGTAGCGGACACTATGCTCTGCTTCTGGTTCAACGACCCGGACGGCAAGATCACCCCATCCTTTGTCGAGAAGTAAACTACTGGGCGCAGGCGTCCGCACGGAGTGCTTGCTGCCGGTGCCAGACCCAGCACTGCATCAATGACCTCACGGAAACCCCGCTGCGTCGAAATACGGCCGCAGGGCCGCCGTTTTTGACGGTGTTCCGGTAGTCCCGCAGGACGACAGCTCCCGGAACCACCCACTGCGCTACTCGTCGCAGCAGACTCCTGCGCCGCCGCGCCGTCCCCGTCCCGGGACGAGCCCTGGATCCTCGATGCCGTCCTGGCCGTGATCCTCACGATTCAAAGAGTAGCCGCCTCCAGCGTTTGCGGCCCTCAGAATTGGCCCGTTTGTGGGACTCCCAAACCCAGCCCCTGCTGCTAAAGTCACCTCCGAAGATCCCCGGAGGTAAGCGTGAGCCTCATCGACTTTCTCGCCCAGCAACTCATCGACGTCATTCAGTGGAACGAGCCGGAAGACGGCATCCTCGCCTGGCGCTATCCCATGCGCGACATGGAGATCCAGAACGGCGGCCAGCTTACCGTCCGCGACTCGCAAATGGCCGCCTTCGTCAACGAAGGCCACATCGCCGATGTCTTCGGCCCCGGCCTCCACACCCTCAACACCCGCAACCTCCCGCTCCTCACCGACCTCATGAACTGGGACAAAGGCTTCGAGTCCCCGTTCAAATCCGACGTCTACTTCTTCTCCACCCGCCAGCAGCTCAACCAGAAGTGGGGCACCGCGACCCCCATCACCTTCCGCGAGAAGGAATTCGGCGCCGTCAGCCTGCGCGCCTACGGCATCTATGCCTACCGCATCGGCGATCCGCGCGCCTTCTTCACCCAGGTCAGCGGCACGCGCGAGGATTACTACGCCGCCGACATCGCCGGCCAGCTCCGCGAAACCATCGTCTCCCGCATCACCGAGCTCCTCGCCTCCAGCGAATTCTCTTTCCTCGACATGGCCGCGCACCAGGACGCTCTCGCTCAGAAGGTCAGCGACGCCGTCCGTCCCGCTTTCGCCTCCCTCGGCCTCGAACTCACCCAGTTCGTCATCGGAAATCTCTCCCTCCCCGACGATCTGCAAAAGCTCATGGATCAGCGCATCGGTATGGGCATCACCGGCGATCCCGCCCGCCTCACCCAGTTCGAGACTGCCGAGTCGATTCCCGTCGCCGCTGCCAATCCCTCGGGCGCGGCCGGTGTCGGCGTCAGCTTCGGCGCAGGGCTCGCCATGGCGAATCTGATCGCCCAAACCCAGGCGGCCACACTCAAACCCGCCGCCGCTGCCGAAAAGCTTTGTGCCGCCTGCGGCCACTCTATCCCCGCCGGCGCGCATTTCTGTCCCGACTGCGGCAAGGCCCAATGAACTGCCCTAACTGCGGCGCGCCCCTGCCTCTTCGGGCCACCGGCGACGCGCTCCCCTGTGCGTATTGCGGCAGCGTCTACCTGCCCAACGCCAACGACGATGGCGTCCGCATTTTTGACGAGTCGCCCGCCGAGCCCTGCCCGGTCTGCGGCGTGCCTCTCTTGCATGCTTCGCTTGCCGGCGCCGCCATCCGTTACTGCACGCGCTGCCACGGCCTGCTCATTCCTATGGACGCCTTCCAGCCGCTGCTCTCCGCCATCGCCGCGCAGCCTGGTCCTCCACTGATCCCCCCGCCCGCCGATCCCAGCCAGCTCGATCGCCGCCTCGCCTGCCCCCACTGTCACCAGCCCATGGACACGCACTTCTACGCCGGTCCCGGCAACGTCATTCTCTCCGACTGCGAGCGCTGCCAGCTCAACTGGCTCGACCACGGCAAGCTCCTGCGCCTGGCTCGCGCCGCCGACGAGACCGCTCCCGACGCCCTCGGCGACGAGGCCGATCAGCCCATGCACCTTTCTCTCTGAACAGCTACGAGCTGCCCGCTAACTGCTGCCTTCTGTGTTCTCTGTGTCCCCTGCGGTGCAGGTGCCGGCTACCCGCCGCCTCAGGCCGGTTTCCGGTAACGGGAAAACCCGTTCGAGAAACCATCCTCCGCCGCCTTTGGCCCCGGATCGGGACCCATTGCCGCGCCCCCACGTGTCGCCAGATCCCGCGCCAGGCTCGCGTTCGTCATCGCCGGCAGTCCCGCCTCTTCCGCCCGCAGCCGCGACAGGATCTCCCGATCCATCGCCAGCGCGGCCTCCTCGGCCTCGATGATCATCGCCAGCAGCGCGGTATTGCCGACGTGGCCCACCGCCCGCTCCAGCGCGAAGAGTTTTTGAATCAGCGGTTCAGATCCCATGGCCTCAAATCCCCTGCTCCCCTTCGGGTAATAACTCCGGCGCCGTACACCAGGCATTGCGGCTGCGTCGGCTGGTCAACTTTCGCTATAGCCCCGCGAATCCGGCTCGCAGGAACCAGCCTCCATGCTCAGGCTTGTGCTCCTTCCATGCGCAATGCCAACCCCGAGCCCCCTTCTGTGGATTTCTGCACGATGGGATGAAGATTCGGCAGATACGTTGCCTCCGATCCTACCATAATCATAAGAAACTAAAGGACTTGTTGATTACTGTAGTCATCTTGCGGTGCGAAGGCTCCTGCCTCCGAAAACGACGAGTTTTTGCTTAGCTACCGGCTACGGAGTGGCAATCTGTTCGTACTCTTGCCCCGAAGCGCTCGGCAGCAGCACCCACAGGGTGTAGATCGCGAGCGCCGTCCCGGTGAACGGCTTGATCAGCGTCAGGAACGCCGTCACAATCCCCAGCACCCGCGCCCAGGGATACCGCCGCAGCAGCGCATATCCGGTCACCAGACTCAGAATCGCGCGGCCGGCCAGAATCACCGTGATCATCTGGATGAACCACGGCATGTTCTCGAAAGGGAAGACGAAGCCGTCAAAACCGCGATGGAACGGAGGGCCAAATCCGTGGAAGAAGCCCCCAAGGAACGGCACGACCATCATCCATTGCAGCAGCGTCCATCCGGCGTAGGCGATCCATAGAATCCCCAGCGTATGCACATGCCGATGCACCCGGCTCCACGTCCAGGGGGGCGGCGGAGCCGTCGGGATCGCCGTAGTCTGGCGGCCGCAGCGGGGGCAGTAGGGCTGGTACGGATCCATCGGCTGACCGCATGCGCTGCAATACATGAACTACCTCCCAACAGAGGACACTCAGGAGTACGCAACCGAGCACCGTCCGGTTCCGGACATCGTACGCGAACGCCCTGTCAACGGTCCGCCAGGATAATCTGGATCTTCGGGAGAATGCATGTCCTGGTTTCGACGGGAAGATAACAAGATAGAGTCGGGAGCGAACCGGGTGCGCACCGAGGGCCTCTGGACGAAGTGCGACGGCTGCAGTCAGACGCTGTGGAAGGCCGATCTTGACGCCAATCTCCAGGTCTGTCCCCGGTGCGGCAGACACGGCCGTATCGGAGCCCGCGAGCGCATCGAGAGCCTGCTCGAGCCCGGCTTTGAACCGGTCGACGGCGATCTCAAGTCGACCGATCCGCTGGAGTTTACCGATCTCAGGTCCTACAAGGGCCGCCTGCGCAAGGCCCAGGCCGACACCGGCCTGAACGACGCGGTGATCAATGCCCAGGGCTGCCTCGGTCCTCACCGCGTAGTCCTCAGCGTCATGGAGTACAGCTTCATCGGCGGCAGCATGGGCGCTGTGGTCGGCGAGACCATCGCCCGGGCCATCGACCGGGCCCACGACCAGCGCCAGCCGCTGATCACGGTGGCCGCGTCGGGTGGCGCGAGGATGATGGAAGGCATCGTCAGCCTGATGCAGCTGGCCAAAGTCTCGACCGCGCTGGCTCGACTCGACGAGGCCCGCGTCCCCTTCATCTCGGTGCTGACGGATCCTACGACCGGCGGTGTGACCGCCAGCTTCGCCATGCTGGGCGACCTGAATATCGCCGAGCCGGAAGCGCTGATCGGCTTCGCCGGCCCGCGGGTCATCGAGCAGACCATCCGGCAAAAGCTGCCCGAGGGCTTCCAGCGCTCGGAATTCCTGCTGGAGCACGGCTTCCTCGACGCGATCGTCCCCCGTCGCGAGATGAAGTCGTACCTCATCCGCGCGCTGGAATTCCTGCAGGCGCCAGGCGCAGCCTGACCTGGGCTGCCTGACAAGGCCGCATGACCAGGGTCGCGCCGTACAATAACGCCATGGAATTCCCCATCACCCGGATGCGCCGCCTGCGGCGGACAGAGTCGCTGCGCGCCCTGGTGCGCGAGACGCACCTCGAGCCCGGCGCGCTGATTCTGCCTCTCTTCATCACGCCGGGCGAAGGGGTTCGGAAGGAAATCGGGTCCATGCCGGGCGTCTTCAACCTCTCAGTCGACGAAGCCGTGAAGGAAGCCGAAGCGGCGGCATCGCTCGGCATCGGCGGCCTGCTGCTCTTCGGCCTGCCGGAGTCGAAAGACGAACAGGCCACCGGCGCCTGGGACGACGACGGCATCGTGCAGCGCGGCCTGCGGGCTCTGAAGCAGTCCAGTGCCGCGAAGAAGCTGGTCCTTATGGCCGATGTCTGCCTGTGCGAATACACCTCGCACGGCCACTGCGGCATTGTGAAGCAGCAGGGCGACGAATACGAGATCGACAACGATCCCACCCTGGAGCTGCTGGCCCGGACCGGTCTTTCGCTGGCGCGCGCCGGAGCGGATGTCGTCGCTCCCAGCGACATGATGGACGGCCGCGTCGCCGCGATCCGCGATGAGCTGGATGAGGAGGGCTTCGAGCAGACGCCGATCCTCTCCTACGCTGCGAAATTTGCCTCAGCCTTCTACGGCCCCTTCCGCGAGGCGGCCGACTCGACGCCGCAGTTCGGCGACCGCCGCAGCTATCAGATGGACAGCGCCAATGCCCGCGAGGCGATGCGCGAGATCGAACTGGACCTGGGTGAGGGCGCGGACATGATCCTGATGAAGCCGGCGATGCCGTATCTGGACGTGATCCGAGATGCGCGCGAGCACTTCGACGTCCCGATCGGCGCATACCAGGTCTCGGGCGAGTACTCGATGCTGCAGGCTGCGTTTGCGCGAGGCTGGCTGGAACCGAAGCGGGCGATGCTGGAGTCGCTGCTGGCCATCCGCCGCGCCGGCGCGGGTTTCATCGTGACCTACTTCGCGCAGGAAGCGGCGAAGGCTCTCTCTTAGGCGCGATCCAGCTCCGCGAACAGCTCGCTGAGGACGACGCGGATGGGCGTGCCAGGGATTTCCAGCACACCATTTTCCGGTTCCTGAAAACCGCGCCGCGAGCAGACATAGCCCTTGCGCAGCTCAGGGTCAACTACCCACACATGCTCCGTTCCGAGGGAAAAGTAGTCCTCGACCCGCTCGCGGATCCGACTCATCCGGTCCTCGGGCGACAGGATCTCAATGCAGAGGAGCGGAGCGTGACTGATGATCGGTTCTCTCGGCGCAGACCGAAGGACGACGCAGATATCCGGGATACGATACCGGCCACCGCCAACCCGCACGCGCTGTTCGGGGAGAGCGAGACACTGCCATTCGCCCATACGATTGAGAAACAGCTGAACCAGCAAACCCTGGATATAGGCGTGATCGAACGTGCCCAAATTTCTCTCCTCGACTCTGCCATCCACATAGTCGCAGTCCGGCCGATAGCTGGTGGACAGGTATTCTTCCACCGAAATGCGGGCGGGTTGAGGAACAGCGCTCACGGAAGTAGTATCGCGCAGACGGGCGCGTGCGGCGACAGAAAACAGGGCGGATTCCGGCCTGGGGCGGCGCAGATTTCCCTTTCCCCCGGATTGCGCGTCCAATAAGGTTCGGCGGCGGTGTTCCGTTCCCACCGCCCAACCGCCCCACTTCCCGCCTGAAGGAGGATCGATCCCCGTGAAACGTGGCTGCTGGGTGCTTGCTTTCTCTGGGCTCCTGATCATGATGGTCGCCGGCTGCAGCCGGACGAGCACGACCGCTTCCGCCGCAACCGAATCCGAAGCGGGTGTGCAGCGCCACCCCATGCGCGGGACGATCGTGGGCGAAAGCGAGAGCGCCGGGCAAATCACGGTTCGGCAAGAAGTGATCCGGGACTTTATGCCGGCCATGGACGCGGTGTACACGCTCGGCGATCGTCAGGCTTTGCGGACCCTGCAGCCCGGCGACCAGATCAGCGCCATCATCCTCGCGCCACCCGACGGCGGCGATAACCGCCTGACGAATATCCTGGTCACCGCGCAACCGAGACATCCGCTGACCGAGAGCGAGCTGCCCCCGCACGAGCTGCTGATCGGGGAAGCGGTCCCGGATATTCCGATGGTGAACCAGGCCGGCAAGCCGGTGAACATCCCGCAATTGCATGGGAAAGCCGTGCTGCTGACCTTCGTCGATTCAAAATGCACGGAGGACTGCCCGATCATCTCGGCGCGGTTCCAGAAGGTGAACATGCTGCTGGAACAGGACGGGCAGGCATTCGCGGCGAGCCACCTGCTGACCGTGAGCATCGATCCGGCGAACGATACGCCGCCGGTCCTGCGTAAGTACGGCCTGAAGTATCTGGATGGGAACGCGAAGGGCTTTGGGCATTGGAGCTTTGTGGACCTGACCCCGGCGAACCTGAAGAATCTGGCAAAGGACTTTGGGGTGATCTACCGGCCCTCGGGCGACGGCGATATTGTGCACACTATGCTGACGGCGCTGATCGCTCCGGACGGGACGGTGCGGCAGGTGTGGGACGGCGACGACTGGAATCCACAGAGCGTGGCGCAGACCGTGGAGTCTTCAGCGAAGCAATCGCGAGGGCAGTCGTAAGAGGATTGTGCGGCCCGGTCTGCGCGAATCCCGGAGAGGTGCGTCTGCATCTTCCACTTCGGAGCCCTGCGTACAATAAAGAGTTTGGGGCTGGGCGCGCGGTCCCTAACGCCTGCGCGCGTCTCTCAACGAAAACCCACAATTCCCGAAACGGAGCCCTCTTTGGCAGAGATGATTTATGACGTGGCAATCCTCGGCGGCGGTCCGGCCGGCTACACGGCGGCGATTCGCGCCGGGCAGTACGGCCTCAAGGTCGCGCTGATCGACAATTCCGAGAAGCTGGGCGGCACCTGCCTGCACGTGGGCTGCATCCCCACCAAGTCGCTGCTCTTCAATGCCGAGGTCTACGACTATCTGAAGCACGCGAAGGAATATGGCATCGAGGGACTGGGCGAGGGCAAGTTGAACTGGCAGGCGGTGCTCGACCGCAAGAACCAGATCATCGCGAAGCACACCAAGGGGCTCGACTTCCTGATGCGGAAGAACAAGGTCACGGTCGTGCAAGGCTGGGGCAAGCTGACCGGCTCGGGGAAAAACGGAGTGCTGACGCTGTCCATCGAAGGCGGCAAGGGCCCGGCGACGGTGCAGGCGAAGAACGTGATGCTGGCCACCGGCTCCGACGCGAAGCTGCTGCCGGGGCTTACGGTCGACGACACGATCCTAACCAATGTGGAGATTTTGTCGCTGAAGCAGATACCGAAGTCACTCGCGATCATTGGCGCGGGCGCCGTCGGCGTCGAGTTCGGCTCGATCTTCCG
Organism: Acidobacteriaceae bacterium; assembly: GCA_049579805.1. Taxonomy (GTDB): domain Bacteria; phylum Acidobacteriota; class Terriglobia; order Terriglobales; family Acidobacteriaceae; genus Palsa-343. Next base: position 38,936 of record JBAUOP010000057.1, on the reverse strand, counting down.
CAGCTTCGGTTCGGAGATCAGCATTATCGAGTTCCTGCCCCGCGTGGTGCCCAACGAGGACGAGGACGTGAGCAAGGAGCTGGCGCGAACCTTCAAAAAACGCGGCATCGACATCAATGTCGGCGCCAAAGTCGAGAAGGTGGAGAAGACGAAGACCGGCGCGAAGGTGACGTTCACCGCCTCCGATGGGAAGACGGTCGAGAAGGAAGCTGAGAAGGTGCTGGTTGCGGTGGGACGCGCGCCGCGCACGGAGAACATCGGCCTGGAGACGACGAAGATCAAGCCGGAGCGCGGGTTCATCAAGGTGAATGAGTGGATGCAGACCGACGAGCCGGGCATCTACGCGATCGGCGACATCGTCGCAGGGCTGCCGCAGCTGGCGCACACTGGCGCGATGGCGGGTATGGTGGTCGCGGCGAAGATTGCGGGCAAATATGCGCGGCCGATCCGGCGCGAGCGGGTTCCGGCGTGCACCTACACCGAGCCGCAGATCGGCAGCGTGGGCCTGACCGAAGCGGCAGCGAAAGAAAAGGGCTATACCGTGAAAGTCGGCAAATTCCCCTTCTCGGCGAACTCGAAGGCGTCGATCGTCAACGCGCATGAGGGCTTCGTCAAGGTGGTCGCTGATGCGAAGTACGGCGAGATTCTCGGCGTGCACATCATTGGGCCGCAGGCAACGGAACTGGTAGCGGAAGCGGTGACGGCGCTCGAGCTGGAAGCAACCGTCGAGGAGATGATGTTCACGATCCACGCGCACCCCACGCTGGCCGAAGCGATGCTGGACGGGTTCGGCAGCGTCGAGGGGATGGCGATTAACGTTTAAGGGAGGTCAGAAATGCGATACAGGGTCGAACTTATCTCCTCGGAGGAAGGCTTCGCCGTAAGTTGTCCAGACCTCCCCGGTTGCTGGTCTCAGGGTAAGACCGAGGAAGAGGCGCTCGAGAACATCAAATCGGCCATAACGGATTACCTCTCTGCGGTCGATGAGCTGAATCAACGCAAGCAGACTCGCTATGTTGAAGTCGTGGCGTCCTGATGGGCAAATTACCGGGGGTTAATCACCTCCAGGCGGTCAGGGCCCTCGAGCGAGCGGGCTTCGACATCATTCGGCAGAGTGGACACATTGTCATGTCCGATGGTCGGAGGACGGTCACCATTCCTCGCCACAATCCAGTGAACGCGTTCACGATGTTTGGGATCGTTCGCGATGCGGGATTGACCCTTGAACAGTTTCGCGAGTTGCTTTGACATGATTCTGTTGCTCCTCCAGCTCGGGCGTGTTTCGTACAGCGACGGTCTGGACTTGCAGCGTCAGTTGGTCGAGGCGCGCTACGAAGGACGCATCGGCAACACGCTGGTGCTGCTGGAGCATCCGCCGGTGCTCACACTGGGCCGAAATTCGAGCCGCGCGAACATTCTCGCCAGCGACGAATTCCTCGCGTATCGCGGCGTGGAGATCCACGAGATCAATCGCGGCGGCGACGTGACCTATCACGGGCCCGGACAGCTGGTCGGCTATCCCATCTTTGATCTGCGCAGCTTCACGCCCAGACTCGGTGCGGTTGACTATGTGCGGCAGATGGAGGAGGCGCTGATCCGGGCGTGCGGCGATTTCGCCGTGCCGGCGACGCGCGTTCCTGGAAGAACCGGCGTGTGGATCCCTGCGGGCGGCGGAGTTTTGGAGAAGAAAATAGCCGCCATTGGAGTCCATATCGCGCGCGGCATCACCTCGCACGGATTTGCGCTGAACGTCAGCACCGATCTCCGCGACTTCGATCTCATCGTGCCGTGCGGCATCACCGATCGCGCCGTTACGAGCCTGGAAGTGGAGGCTGATCCGCCGCCGTCGATGGAAGCCGTGCAGAACGCAGTGGCGCGGCAGTTCGGGCGCGTCTTCGGCCACCAGGTACTGGCGGTCGAGTCACTGGACGACCTGCTGGCATCGAAGCCGGTGGTGGCTCTCGGCTGAGGCCGGACCAACACTTTATAATCGATCTTTGCGCCGAATATTCTGATTCGATTCACCTTCAGCCCCGGAAATTGTCGCAACGCGGAGAGAATTCCATGCCAACCGAAGTCCTGATGCCCCAGATGGGCGAGTCGATTTTTGAGGGCACAATCACGAAGTGGCTCAAAAAGCCCGGCGACACGGTGCAGCGAGACGAGCCGCTGTTTGAGATTTCGACCGACAAGGTGGACGCGGAGATTCCGTCGCCCGCCGCCGGCGTGCTGAGCGAGATCAAGGCGGCGGAAGGCTCGACCGTGCAGGTGAACACCGTTGTGGCGCTGATCGGCGACGGCGCAGGCGCGGCGGCCAGCGCTCCCGCGGCGAAGGCGGCTCCAGCACTCGCGAAAGCGGAAGAAGCTAAACCGGCTCCGGTGGAAGTGAAGCCCGCGCCCGCGGCGCCGGAACAGCCGGCTGCTGCTTCGGGGCCAGGCCAGGACGTGATCATGCCCCAGATGGGCGAGTCCATCTTCGAGGGCACGATTACGAAGTGGCTCAAGAACGTCGGCGACACGGTTCAGCGCGACGAGCCGCTGTTTGAAATCTCCACCGACAAGGTGGACGCGGAGATTCCCTCGCCCGCGGCAGGCGTGCTGACGGAAATCAAGGTTCCCGCCGGACAGACGGTGCAGATCAACACCATCGTGGCCGTGATTGGCGGCACTGCGCGTGCGGCGAGCGTTCCTGAGAAGCCTGCGCCAGTGGGGATTCCAGCTCCGGTCAGCGCTCCGAGTTCCGAGCCGGTTTCCGCCGAGGCCGAGCATGTCCGCTCGTCGCCGCTGGTGCGGAAGATCGCGCGCGAGAACAACGTGAACGTCGCTTCCGTGACCGGCACAGGCGCCGGCGGACGCGTCACGAAGGAAGACATCCTCGCCTGGATCGAGAAAGGCCCGTCGGCTGCGGCTCCTGCGCGTGCGGCAGCGCCAGCGGCGGCCAAGCCTGTCGCGCCTGCTCCGGCAACTCCGCAGCCCGGCGAACTGGTACCGCTGAGCCGCATGCGCTCGATCATCGCGCAGCGCATGCTGGAGTCGAAGCGCACCAGCCCGCACGTGCACTCGATCTTCAAAGTCGACTTCACGCGCATCGTGAAAATCCGCGAGAAGGAAAAGAGCAAGTACGAGCAGCGCAACGGCGTGAAGCTGACCTACATGCCGTTCATCGCGACGGCGATCATCGCTAACCTGCGCAAGATGCCGATTGTGAACGCCTCCATGGAAGGCGACGCGATCCGCTACCACAAGAACATCAACCTCGGCATCGCAGTCGCCCTCGAGTGGGGACTGATCGTGCCGGTGATCAAGCAGGCCGAGGAGAAAAATTTCCTCGGCATCGCGCGGGCCATCGCCGACCTGGCAGAGCGGGCGCGCGGCAAAAAGCTGAAGCCGGACGAAGTCGGATCGGGCACATTCACCATCACCAATCCGGGCATTTTCGGCGAACAGTTCGGCATGCCGATCATCAACCAGCCGGAGTCGGCGATCCTCGGCGTCGGCGGCCTGTTCAAGGAACCGGCCGTGGTCACGGCTCCGGACGGAACCGACTCGATCGCGATCCGCAGCTTCCTGCACCTGACGCTGGGCTTCGACCACCGCATCATCGACGGCGCCGACGCTGGCCGATTCATGGCCGAGGTGAAGAAATACCTGGAGACCTGGGACCAGGAAATTGGCTGAAGCCAGGTTACAGGTGACAGGTTACAGGTGAAGAGTGAGGGGGTACCCCCCCCACTCTGATAGGTGGCATCTGTTTCATTCCATTCGACCCGGGAGGTAATAGGAAATGGGTATTACCCTCCTGAGGCAAGCTGCCGGGTTTCCCATCTAGTCGACAATCACCCGCAGGGCCAGGGCTTCCACCCGGATCTCAGCCTCTTCGCGCGTCGAGCCATACACCATCACGCCGGGGAGTGCGGGTATGTCGGCAATCCAGCGGTCGTCTTCTTCCTGCTCGATCACAATATTGAAGCGCATATGTTTCTCCGGATGGAGTTGCAAAATCAGTCAGGGCCCGAATAGCGAAATCCGTTTTGACCGATCTTCAGTTTGTCCGGCACACGTTTTCCCGCGTATCGACGATTGGCCTCTTCATCTGCAACTTCGCCTCTGAATCCGAGCCGCTGACGGTTGCCGGAATGCGCGGGAACGAAGTCGGGATTGGCCACTAAGAGGTCCGAAAAGTTCTCTTCGGTATCTTTTCGCGTCGAGGCGTTCAACCATTCAGTCGCCGCGTAGACTGCTTTCACTTCACTGTGAACACAGGCGAGCACCAGTTCGATCCGCTCCGCTCTCGCTCGATTGATCGGCCATGCGTAACGTGCGGCGTCATAGAGGCTGCGATGCTTAATCCCCTGAGCGACTGACACCAACAGGAGGCGATGCTTAGGAACAAATTCATCCAATTGTCGGCTCTTCCGTCGGGCGGACAAAGAGAGTGCCACGTACGTGTTCGCCGCCTTAAAGTAGCATACCTGCCCGACCCCTCTGCCTACGGTTCGCGATGAGGACCTTCAAAGCCGTTTTTGTGCCTCCAGTACCCACTCGACCGCCTGCTGAGGCGTGGCGCCGACCGCTGACAGGTGGCCCATCTTGCGGCCCTTCCTGGGCTGGTGTTTTTCATACAAATGCACGCGGACTCCTGGGACGGCTAATGCCTGGTCGAAGCGCGGGGCGTGATCGAGCCAGAGGTCGCCGAGGAGGTTGGCGATGGCCGCGGGCTGGACGACGCTGGTGTCGCCGAGGGGCAGGTCGCAGACGGCGCGCACGCACTGCTCAAACTGGCTGGTGACGCAGGCGCGCTCGCTGGCGTGGTAGCTGTTGTGGGGGCGCGGCGCGAGTTCGTTGACGAGCAGGTCGCCGGATTGGGTGAGGAACATTTCGACGGCGAGCAGGCCTTCGAGGGTGAACTGGTCGGCAATTTCGCAGGCGAGCTTTTGCGCGCGGGCTTCGATGTCCGGCGAGACGAGCGAGGGGATCACGCTCCAGGCGAGGATCTGGTTCTCGTGGTGGTTGGTCGCCGAGGGGAAGCTTTTGGTTTCGCCGCGGGGCGAGCGGGCGACCATCACGGAGATTTCGAGCTCGAGGCCGAGGGCCTGCTCGATGACGCAGGGCTTCTGGCCGAGCTGGCGCCAGGCATCGGCGGGAGTCATTGGTCCCCCGGAGCGGAGTTTGACCTGGCTACGGCCGTCGTACCCACCTTGCGCGGCCTTCACAAAACAACGGCCGCCGAGGGCGGGAGCTGCGTCGACTAAATCCCGTTCGGAGCGGACGGCGCGCCACGGTCCGAGAGGAAATCCATTTCTTGCGAGCCATTCTTTCTGCAGGATGCGGTCCTGGATGACGCGGAGCAGGTCGGCGGAGGGGCGAACGGGCGCGTGCTGCGCGGCGGCTTCGAGGCTGGCGAGCGAGACCTGCTCGATCTCAAGGGTGACCACATCGGAGCCGCGGGCGAGATTGGCGGCGGCCTGGATATCGTCCCACGCGCCCTCAAAACAGGCGTCGACGACGAAGCGCGCCGGGCAGGAGGGGTCGGGGTCCATCACCTGCACGCGATAGCCGAAGGAGCGAGCGGCCATGGCGACCATGCGGCCGAGCTGTCCGCCGCCGAGGATGCCGAGCGTCGAGCCGGGGAGAATCGGGGTCATTCGGGCAGTCCCTGGACGAGGACTTCTTTGGTGCGGGCTTCGCGCCAGGTGCGGAGGCGTTCGCGGAGTTCGGCGTCGGTAGTGGCGAGGATTTCGACGGCGAGCAGTCCTGCGTTGGCGGCGCCGGGCTTGCCGATCGCCAGGGTCCCGACGGGGACGCCTTTGGGCATCTGCACGATCGAGAGCAGCGAGTCGACGCCCTGCAGCATAGTGGCGGGAATGGGCACGCCGAGGACGGGCACCAGCGTTTTGGAGGCGACCATGCCGGGGAGGTGGGCCGCGCCGCCGGCTCCCGCGATGATGACGCGGAGCCCGCGGCTTTCGGCGGTGGAAGCGAACTCGAAGAGCAGATCCGGCGTCCGGTGGGCGGAGACGACGCGCGCTTCGTACGGGACCTGGAACTCGCGAAGGATTTCGACGGCCGGCGCGAGGGTCTCGTAGTCGCTTTTGGAGCCCATGACGACGGCGACGAGGGGTTTTTCTTTCATCAGAAGACGATTCTATTCGTTCTCGGGTGGATTACGTTGAGGCGTCATTTCCTCCGCAGGTAGTCGATCAAAAACTGGATGAAGGTGAGGAGCGCGCCGAAGGCGATGGCGACGCCACGCACGTTCTGGAAGCGCTCTTCGTGGTGGGCGACGCGGTCTTCGAGGTCGCCGATGCGGCCGGCGTTGCCGTCGCCTACCAGGACGGTCATTTGGTTCTTGAGGACGGCCAGGTCGGCAAGGACTTGCGATTCAAAGTCGGTCATGGGTGGAATCCTGTGGGAGATTGTTTTAGCTGGGAGCTGGGAGCTGGGAGCTGGGAGCTGGGAGGCCGGGAGCCGGTGGCTGTTTGCTGAACGCCTCGTACTGGCACGAGCGGCATTGCTCCCGGCCACTGGCTCCCGGCTCCCGGCTAACTCGAGAGCGGCAGGTTGACGAAGACGGCGCTGGAAAAGCGCGAGTAATTCGGCGGTGTGGAGGCGTCGTACATGCGGATGTAGTAGCGCTCCATCGCGGCCTGACGCGGGATGGTGAAACTGGGCACGGGCGAGCGCAGGACCAGGTCGGGTCCGGGGCCAGGGGTGAACGCGTAGTCCTGGCGGCGCACCTCAAAGCCGCCGCCGGTGGGCGGCGTAACGCCGGCGCTGATCTGGATCTGGCTGCCGGTGACGGAGGTGATGGTGAGGCTGTCGAGGTTCGCCATGGGCAACGCGGTCTCCGGCTGCAGCGGCAGCCAGACGTCGGCGGGGATGCTGGCCGAGGTCTCGATCGACAGGGCGTCGGCCCAGTCGTTGGCGAAGGCGATGGTGTACTTCGCGAGCGTGGGCACGGAGCCGGTGAGATCGATTTCGACGCTGCGAACGACGAGGTTGGCGGTGATGCAGGCGGTGGTGGAGGCGAGCGCGAGCACGTCGCCGGGCCAGATATCCGACGCCGTCGCGCTCTGCTCGGGATTCCAGGTGATGTATTTACCGGCCCAGGCCGAGGCGCGGCTGGTGGAGAGCGCGAGGAGGGCCTGGGCAGCGTTTTCGCAGTCGGCGGAACTGCGCGGGGCGGGATTTGTAACAGTGCCCATCCACACGGCGGTGCCGGGGAGCTTGCCGCCCAGGCTTTCGGCGGCGATGCTGGCGGCGCTGGCGAGGCGCGCGACGGAGCGGCGGCTGGTGCGGTAGGAGACGGCGATGAGCTCGCCGGCCTGCGGCGTGCTGGCGGGGTAGAAGCGCAGCTTGCCGCTGCTCGAGAGCGTGCAGTCCGCGCCTTGCGCGGTTGTCCCGAGCCGGCGAATGATCGCGGTGCCGTTGGGCGGGGTGCTGACCACCCAGTTGGGCGGGAGATGTTCGATATTCACGCTGCCGATGCTGCAGTCCAGGGTGGCCGCATTGAGCGGAGCATAGACGCACCACGGCGCGGGCGAGCCGCCGAAGGGGCCCGCGTAGAGGATGACGGGCGTGGCGGCGACACCGTTGGTGGTGTCCTGCACTTCAAAGACGAAGGAGCCGGTGGCGGGCAGCAGATCGCCGCCGAAACGGTCGAAGCCGCTGACGGCGCCGGTGATGTAATACGACTGCAGGATGCGCTGGGCCTCGTTGGAATAAAAACGTAACCGCAGCGTATACATATGTCCGGCGACGGCGGTGAAAGTACTGCCCACGACTGCGCCATTGAGGATGGGAGCCACGGTGGCCGCTCCGCTGGACTGCCCGATCTGGAAACCGGCGAGGCAATCGGGGAGAACCGTTTCTCCGCCGAAGTAGAGGCCGTTGAGAATCCCGGTGGTTTGCTGACCGAACTGCACGGAGTCGGTTTCGAGGATGAGGCCGCCACCCATTTCCAGAGTGGAGAAGGCGGAGACCACGGTGTTGCTGAGGATCCCGTTGCCGCCCGTACAGGTGAGCCCGTTGCCGGTGAGCGTCACGGCGGAGCCGGGATCGTCGATGGTCCAGAGCTGAGGATTGAGGATAGAGCCCTGGAAATCGTCGGTGAAGGCGCGGGCTTTGGAGGCGGGGAGCTTCCACGGCTCGCAGGTGAGCTCGAAGAGAACGGTGGTGCCGTCGCCCTGGAAGAATTCGGTGACGTAGGCGGCGGGCTCGTCTTCGCCGCAGACGGTGACGTCGTTGGCGAGAGCTTTGGCGGTGGCGATCTGCAGATTTTCGAGGGAGAGGGTGCCGGCGGATTCGCTGAGCGCATGGGTGACGGTGCCCATGGGGCTCAGTGAGAGGATGCTGTTCTGCAACACGTACGCATTGCGCGAGGCCGCGGCGAGGGCGGCGACATTTTCAGACCAGGTACGGCTGCCCAGAGCCTGGAACTCCGAGACACCCATGCTGGCCATAGAGAGGGCGGTGGTGATGCCCTGGATTTCAGAGCAAATGAGCATAGCCTCAACAGCGCTGCCTGCGGTGCCGCCAACAAAGACTCCGGTTTGGGGCAGCGGCTGGCGGTCGAGCAGCATCTCGTCGCCGAGGGCGGTGACGAAGAGCGGAAAGACGGCGCCGGTGGTGCCCTCGCCGGCCAGTTCGAGAGCAGGTTCAGCGGCGATGTAGCCGGTGAAGAGCAACAGACCCTGGTCGTTGGCCACGATGATGCGCGCGTTGCGCACCGGTGTGGCGAGGCTGGGCGCGGGCAGCAGGGTGCATTCGCAGGCGACGGGCTGGTTGAGCCGGCGCAGAATGCGGAAGGGCCGGCCGGCCACGAGGGAGCTGGTGTAGTCGATCGCACCTTTGCCGTCGTAATTGTCGATGGTGAGTTTCAAAGCGGCCTCCGGGTTCAGACGAGCGTCATGGGGCTGGGCAAAAAGCTGCGGAAACAGACGACCCGTTCGCCATCGTTGGCGTCGGTGACGGGCAGCGCGCGAAAAGAGGCACTGAGGTCGATGCGAACAAGAGGGCCAGCGAGTGGCGCGGCGAGCGCGGAGGATTCCTCGGCGGGACCGGCCATGGATTGCAGGCGCGGGTAGTGGTAGAGGATGCGCTCGCCCTGCTGGCCGTCGATGACGAACAGCGCGGACCACTCCTGGAAGAAGCAGCCGCCCTCGCGATCGACGAAGCCGGAGAAAGGCTGGACGCGCATGCCCGCGGCGGGCACGCCGGCCAGCAGTGGCTGCGCGAGCTGGAGGCCGGGCGTGGGTCCGGTGGAGACGGAGGCGACACGGGCAACGTTGAAGGTGACGCGGCGAATGTAGTCGGGATCGCTGTTGACGGCGGCGGCGCTGCTGACATACGCGGCATCAACGCCGCTGCCGACGTAGCCGGTCTGCCCGGCGTAGTCGAGGTCGACTGCGACCAGCGACCCAGCAGAGAAACCGGCAGCATCGGAGGCGGCGAGCGCGAGGAAGGTCGCGGTGGATCCGGTGGCAAGGTTGACCGGCGGCACGCCTTTCGATCCGGAGCCGTCGGCTGCGCCGCCCGCGGCGGGAACGAGAAGGTTCATGTGCTGCGATCCGGCGGCCAGGGCCATGGAGAGCTTGGTCCAGCACTTAAAGCGGAACGCGAGGGTAGCGTCGACGGTGGTGCGGACCTGCATCTGCGTGGTGCCCGGAGCGCCGGTGACAAGATCGCCGAATTTGCTGGCGGATTTGCGGGTGAAGTTCTCGATCCAGCCGAGCGAAAGCCACGGGGCAGGCGGAGCTTCGACGGAGAAGCGGCCGTTCACTGAGGGGTCAAAGAGGGTTGGCGTCCTGTGGACGCGATCGACCGGGGCAAAGTACGCGCGCACGGAGCGCCCGATGGGCGGCAGCGGCGGCAGAGGGTTGGTTGTGCTCATGACTCGCTGGGCTCCTGAAAAGCGAAGATGGTGACCTTGGCGACGCGGCTGAGGCGGTCGTGATCGGTGACAGCCGGGCTGAATTCCGGCTCCGACCAGAAGACCAGGGTGCTCATGGCGACGGCCGGAGTCTGCGTGTAGTTCATTTTTTGTGCCGAGTACGGATACAAAAGCTGGAGCAGTTCGTAATCCATCTTTGCGAGGGCACGGCCGCGGTCGAGACCGGCATTGATCTGGGTGCCGGCGGTGGTGTAGTGGATCTCACAGGTCATCTGCGCGAGGATGCTGGGCAGGTGCAGATCGGCCTGGAGGACGGTCCAGCGCAGCGTGAAGGCATCGAGCTGCGGCTGCGACATGAAGGGCTCGGCGTCCTCGACAAGGATGCCGGGGCGCGTGACGGAGCGCAGGGTCATGGTGCGGGCCGGATTGAGGATGGCCAGGCGGTTGCGCAGCGTCAGGTAGAACGTGTCTTTTGCATTCTGCATAAAAGTCCTTTGTAGCCGGTAGCCGGTAGCCGGTAGCCGGAAGCCAGTAGCTGGTAGCCGGGAGCTGTGGCCAGGGGCCGGGAAAGTCAGACGCCGGGCCCCCTTGTGCTCTGAGCTCTGAAAACTGTGCTCTGTCTGTTACATGGACCACTCGCCGGCTGTATCCTGTAACAACAATTGATACAGATACGCGGCTCCCTGGCTTTCTGAAGCGGAAACGGCCTCGATGAGGAAGAGCTTGCCGGCCACGACCACGCCGCTGGCCTGAGCGAAGAGGGCCTGGGCGGAGCTGAGATTGAGCTGTGTCACCTGCGCCGCGACGGCATCGGCGCCGATGAGCAGCTCGTACTTCGGGAGCTTGCCGTCCTGCATGGTGGCGCGGGCCTTGCGAAAGAGTGCCGGCGACAGAGGCAGGGAGAGAAAGCCGGGCGCATCCACTCCGATCTGGCCGGTGTTGGCGGTGTCTCCCGGGACGGGCGGCATCTGCAGGCAGGCCGTGGTGCCGCCGCCGGCGCGCAGCAGGGCGGTGGCAACGCGCTGGGCGATGCCGCAGGGGTTCTGAATGCTGAGATCGGCCATGGCGTCAGCCCATCCTGACCGAAACCCAGGGCTGGAGCAGCGTCTGTACGGTGGCGTCCAACAGGGTATTCGAGAAGTACTGCAGCCACATCGTGTCGATCTTGGCGGTCTTCACGTTGAGGCCGGGCGTGGCCTGGGCGTTTTTCACGATCTGGGCGCAGGCGACCATCACCGCGCTGGGAAGGGTCGCGAGTCCGGACGTGTAGGTGACCATGGCCTCGTTGTAGGGCAGACCGAGAATGCTGTACGGAAAGATCAGCTCACCGGTGTCGGCGACAAAGTCGACGGTGGAGGGATCGAGGGTGGTCCACGCGCCGGGCAGCGAGAAGGCCCACAGGACTTCTTCCTGGAGCGGGTAGACGATCTCGCCGCGGCGAGGCCGGGCGTAGCGCGCCTGGATGGAGACGAAGGGCGTTGTGGCGGGCGCGACGGTGACGAGCGGCAGATGGCTGAGGCACACGGTCTGCGAGCCTTCCACCACGCGCAGGCGCTCGGTGTACTGCGTGGGATTGAGGCTGGTGCGGCGGCAATACGCGTCGATTAGCGACGACGCAGCGGTGATCCAGTCGCCGGTGACATCGGCGGGCAGGCCGTAGGTCTGGTATTCAGCGGGCTGCAAATAACAGGACATAACTCTCCTTGGAGCGGACAGCAGTCAGCAGATAGCCGGTAGCCGGTAGCGCGTAGCCTGGTGCTGCTGGCCACGAGCTACCAGCTACCGGATTTACCCTTGCGGGCGCTGGTTTTCGCCGGCAGGGTCCGAACTGGCTGGGGCGACGTTTACCGGTCGACGAGCACCTGATAGTGCGCGTAGTTGGCGCCCTTGACCACTGGCGCGCCGAACTTCACCACCACGTGCTGCGAGGCCAGAGAGCCCGGCGTCCCCAGCTGGAAGACGCGCGGGTTGGGATCGCTGAGCCAGTGGTACTCGATCAGGTCTTCGGTGACGATGTACGCCGGCAGCACCGCATTGCCGGTGCCGGGCGTGCCGGTGTAGGCCAGCGACCAGTCGGGAATGAGGGGCAGCTCGCCGGCCTGGGTGACCAGCATCTTCACCGTGAATCCTGCCGCGATCTCCTTCGTGTTCAGGACCACGTTGAACTCCGTCTTCATCTCGCGGTCGAGCAGGTCGAGCAGCACCGGGTTGGCATAGATGGCCGTCGGCCGCACCGCGTAGCTGGTGTTGGCCACCATCTGCGCGATCGTCGACTTCAGTCCGTCGGTGATCGACGCCGTGGTCGCGATGGTGGTGGTGTTGCCCCCCGCGACGATCTGGCCGATCGCGCCCATGTACTGCATGGTGGTGGGCGTGGTCAGAGAGGTGTCGTTGCCGCTCCACAGCGCCACATCGTGCGCCAGCATCACGCCGTCGATGGTGTCCACCAGGTCCTTGGCCTGCAGGTAAGCGAACTGCTTCTGCTGCGAGCCCAGCTCCATGTCGAAGAGGTTGTAGTTGAGCTGCGCGACGATGGCCTTGAGCGGAACGCTGCGCTCGATGCGGGTGGGCGAGACCACCGGCGGGACGATATTGCGCGGATCGACGAAACCGGCGGTGGAGGGATTGGGAATCGCCGTCTGCTCGAAGTAGCGCGACGGATGGCCGGTGGCCGGCACCTGCCTGATGCGTTGGCCGAAGAGGTTGCGGCGGCGCACGATGTCGAGGATCTCGGTCTGATAGAGAGGCACTTCAATGGCGCCGGGCCCGATGTAGTCCGCAGCGGCGTGAATGTCGAGGAAATTGGCGGTCATAGCTTCCTTTCGTGAGAAAAACCGGTGGGCAGCAAAAAAGCCGGCGCGCGGCCGGCTTCAGTGGAATCGCAGGGAGGCGCGGCTAGCCGACGACTCCGGCGCGCAGCAGCTGGGCCTTGACGGCGAGACGCTGTTCGAGGCTCAGGCCGTTGAGCGCGGTATCGAGGGCGCCGGCTTCGAGCGACTCGATGTTGGCGATGCCCTGCCGGGAGAGGAACTGCAGCGTCGCGGCGGGCACGGTTTTGCGCGCGGACGGCAGCTCGGCGCGTAGCTCGGTGCGACTTTCGGGCCCGGCTTCGATTTGCGCGCGCAGGTCGGCGATCTGCTGCTCGGCGGCCTGGAGCTTCTGCTCCAGCTCCGCTTCGCGGCCGGAGGTCTGGCGGGTTTCGACGGCGGCGACGAGGCGGCCAACGTCGCCGGTCCGCTCCTCCATCAGCGCCACGGTCCGCTCCAGCAGCGCGGCGGCGGCTTCCAGCCGGGTTTCCATGCGATGCAGGCTCTCGGTCATCGTGTCCATTCCTTCGCCCGTTGGTGAGTCCATGTTGATTCCTTTCTTCGGTCGGTCGTCCGCGAGGCCAGGCCTTCGCGGAGGGGTGAGGTTGCGTGCGCCGCAAAGCTGCGGCAGCGCGAGGCCGCGAGCTCGAACGACGTGTCGCGGTAGGCGGCCTTCTCGCGCAGCAGGATGGCGGCGCCGGTGAAGGTGGCGCGCGTCAGGGTCCAGACTTCCTGACGCATGTCTTCGACGTGAGCGTCGGCCAGCTCCCAGGACATGCCCATGGAGCCGGTGGAGCTTTGCCGCATCTGCCGCTCCACGTCGGGAAAGTCCTTCGCGAAGAGATAGCCGGCGACGAGAAGGCGCGAGCCATCGACGTTAGCCTCAGTGATGATGCCGCACTTGCGGCGGGCATCGTGGCCGTCCCACGAAGGGACGTAATCGACGGCCATCCCCAGCAGGGAAGGCAGGCCGGCCAACGCTGCGGCCCGCGTGAGAATCACGCGGTGGCCGCGGGCGCCCGACGGCGGTTTGGTGCTCGGCTCGTCCACCCGGGTGAGCACGCCGGAAAACGGCGCGCGATTCGGATGGCCGGCCACATTCGGCAGATGGACTGCCATGGCTTCCAGTCTCATGGGTTCTCCCGTGGGTTTATATCGGTTGCGGTTACGTGTTCCTGGAGCGCGGCGGCCGGCAGGGGCCCGAGTCCGCGCATGGCGCGGACCTCGTCCACCGTAATCACGCCGGCGGCCAGCAGCGCCGTCTGCATCTGCACCTCCTGCATCTCGTCGGTTGCGTCGAGATCGTTAAAGACAAATTCGAATTCCGGCCAGCCCAGGCGCTTCCCAAACAGATCCCTGGTCAGGTGCTCCGCGACCAGTTTCGCCAGCGGCACGATGGCGGAGTGGAAGGCTTCGTCGAGCAGTGACTCCGCGGTCGAGCGGTTGACGTCCTGCTCGAGGCCGAGCAGCACAGGCGGCAGCGAGAAAGCATTCGCCACCATGCGAATGAGGAATTCCTGCCAGTTGAGGCGCAGGTCGGCGTCCGTGCCGGCGGCGAAGCGCAGGACCTCCGGCTTCTGTGTGGTGCTGATCAGCGGCACGCGGCCGGTGCCCTCGATCTCGTCCTGCCACCAGCGAATGAGCCGCTCGTGCTGCGCGGGCGTGGCTTCGTTGAGCCACAGCGCATACTGCACCACCGCGTTGCTGGCCAGTTTGCCGGCGAAACGGTGGGCGCTGAGGAAGGCGTTGACGGTTTCGAAGGCGACTTCCAGCGGGCCCAGGCCAAAAGGCGTGTAGCTGCGCGGATTCATCCGCACATAGATCAGCTGATTGTCCTGGAGCTGGATGAGGGCATCGGAGCCGATGAGGTTTGTGGCCTGCGCGAAGCGCACCGAGTCCGGCTGACCGTCCCATTTGGGATTGATGCGGATGGTCGCGCCATCCACGGGCCACAGCTCGAAGGGGCGCGTCGGGTCGCCGGTCAGCTCCATCTCGATGGCGCCGAAGCCCCCCACCAGCGCGTCTTCGATGGCTTGCTCGATCAGGGTGCGGAACGAGTCGGACGCGTTGGGAAATTCCAGCGAGCGGCGCAGGATCTTCAGACGCTTCGCCGCAAACGCGACCTTCTCCGGATCGTGGTCGCGCTTGAGCCGCACCTGCCAGTCCATGCTGGCAACACGGTCTTTGATGAGGTTGATGGCGCGCCGCACCACGGGCGTCTCTGCAAATTTGCGCAGATTGGCCGGTGTGGGTTTAGGCAGCGCCTTTGCCGGAAAGGCATACGGGCTCAGCACCGCCGGCAGCGCGAGGGTCTTCCGCTGCGCGGACTCCTGCCCGGGACTGGCCTGGGCACGCCCGGGGCCGGCTCCCAGCCGCGCCAGCGCGTGTTTCCATTGCTCTTTGATCGTCACGTCTCCTCCGCTTCTTCGTTGCAAACAAAAAGGCATGGCGCGTGGCCATGCCTCGAAACTTCCGCCTGAATCCGGTTTCTACACCCGCAACTCCCTCCGGGCGGTTTCCGCCACGCGGTCGAGGTCGTTCACGGTGAGGACGCGAATCTGCTGCGCCTCCATGGTCTCCACACCGAAGCGATACTGCGCGACGAAGTCGTCGTCGGCAGGAACGTCACCGCGGCTGTTACGGAGCGGCTCCACGATGGCGGTCAGCTCCATCTCGGCGTTCTCCACGCGGGCCACGCCGGCGCGCAGCAGCGGCGCGCTGAAGGCGAGGACCTTGGCCAGTTCGCTGTCAGCAGCCAGCGAGACAGCGTGGAACATGCGGACCACGCCGTTGGGCCGGTAGCCGCAGTCGATCTTCAGCGAGTCGCCGGGCCGGGTGTAGTCGGCGGCCGGGATGCGGCGGCGCAGCAGATCCCAGACCCGGACCTGTTCGAAATGCGTGCGCAGGCTGCGGACGATCGCGGCACGCCCGCTCAGCGCGTGGCGAACTTTTTCCCGGCGCGGTTCCACGTACAGATGCATGAGCTGATCCATGCCCGCGGCCAGGTTTTCCGGCAGAAAAGCTTTGGGCGCTGTGATTTGTAACAAATGCGAGAACGAATCCTCGATGGTCTTCATCAGCGAGGGCGCATCGGCGTCGGATTCCAGCAGTCGCCGGCGCATCTCGGTCTCCATCGCCTCCAGCATGTCGGTGTCGGCGTCCGGATCGACGCAGCGGACGCGCGCCCAGTCTTTGGTGAATCGGACCTGAAGGCCGGGAGCATTGTCCGCAGCCGTAGCCTCGCGGAGAAGAACGCCAATACTGACGAACTCGTCCTTCACCGGATCGGGCACATAGCGCACCAGGGAGAACTCGCAGGGAAGAGGTTCGGTCATTGGATTCCCCCCTGTACGTTATCGGTCCAGTCCGGCGCCGGGAAGCGGCGGCCGGTTGGCGAGACAGAGGCCCGATTCCAGTTTGGAAAGGGCTGGCGGGAGGAGTCCCGAAAGGAGGCGATCAGCGGGCGCACCTGCGACCGCCGCTCGATCAGCTTCTCCATGAGCCGCTCCAGCACCTCCGCGTCGCCCTCGTACCACTCGGGCGGAACGGTCTCCACCAGCGCCCAGACCGGCTCCGGGTGCAGTTCCTCGATGCGGGTGAGCCACGGCTCGAAATTCTCCCAGCCGGTGACGTCGCCGTAGACGAGGTTCCGCGCATAGACGCCGCGCAGAGGCGCATCGACGAAGCGCCACTCCCCGGCGTTGAAGCAGAATCCCTGGTCAATGAAGCTGGCGGTGTAGCGCTTCTCCCGGCCTTTGCGATAGAAGAGCGCCTGGCGGCCGTTGGCATTGCAGGTCCACTTGTCGAGCGCCAGCGCTCCGGCAAATTCCTGCAGGTTGCGGACCTCGGCCAGCTGCGGCTCCGGCAGGTAATCGGCCACATGGCCGGGCATCAGCCCGCCGACCAGTTGCGAGCCGAAGTGCAGGCCGGGGCGGCAGCGCTCGCGGCGGGAGCCGAAGTCCATCTCCAGCTCCGGCGTGCGCTCGATGAGCCACGGGGAGACCTCGATGACCTCGCAGGCGGGCACGGTGAGCCCGATGAGCGCAGCCAGGCGCGTGGCCAGCAGCTCATTGGGCAGGACGCGCAGATGCTGGGGGTTGTTCTGGAACTTCACCACCCAGGCATTGCCATCCTCGCCGAGCATGAGATGGCTCTGCGCGCCGCCGCGCATCTTCCGAATTTGTTGAATCGCCCGTACCGCCACAGTTCCCCCAATCCTACTGCACAGCCTTGCCCGTCAGTTTTTCCTGGCGCGCCGCCAGCGCGATGGCCATGGCCATGACGCAGTCGTCGTGCTCACCCGCCCGCGCTTCCAGTCGCCCGTTCGCATGGCGGACGAAGTTGCGGCACTCGCGCAGCAGCCGCTCGCTCATAAAGAGCTCCGGCGTCTCGGTGAGCGCGGCATGGAGCGTGCCCAGCATATCCGGCCGCGAGACGCTGGTGGTGAGCCAGCCCGGCTTGCCGCGCTGCTCATACAAAGTCTGGCAGCCCCGCGACTGGAGCAGCGCCAGCACCGCCGCGCCCTGGTTATTGCGCTCCACCACCAGCAGCGCGTCGTTATACGCGTGCGCCAGATCTTCCACCACCGGAACGAGGTCGGTCGGGGACAGCAGCGTGCGGAGCTCTGCGCACTGGATTCCGCTCTTCATCTCAATCACCTGCGCGGAGGCAAAGTCGCCGTCGAGGCCGCCTCCCGCGGGATCGACCGCGACCAGATAGTCCATGCCAGGCTGCGGCACCAGCCAGGTGTGCAGGTCGCCGTTCCTGTCGATGCGGGTCGGCGGGGCCAGCCCCCGCAGGCGCGCATCGATGCCGGGCGCGTGAAAGTAGCAGGAGCCGCTGGCGAGGAAGCAGCTCTCCGGGTCCTCGGCGTACTCCTGCTGAGCCAGCCCGCGGAAGTTCGCCTGGATCCCCCGGCGATAGCCGATCTGGGCGGGTGAGAGGCGATGCTCCTCGATGAGCCGCCGCTCGTCGTCGGTGAGCGAGGACTCGGGGACGGGAGCCGCAGCGTAGGCGTCCTCCATCCACCAGGGAAAGAAGTGGCGCACGGTGCCGGTCGCCTCCGCGTCCTGCCACTGCTGCCAGAAGCAGCCGGCTGAGCCCATCGGCGTCGACTCCATGGCCAGCTCGCCTTCGGGTGAGAGCGTGGCCAGCAGGCCGTAGAGCGTCTCCGCCGGATCGCCGGGCCAGCGGGCCAGCTCCGTGCAGTGCAGGTTGCTGATGGTGAGGCCGCGGCCGGCGTTGCGGTCGCCCGCGGTTTCGATCAGGTATTCGCTGTCGATGGCGGGAAAGAAGATCCGCCGCGACGAGCGTTTTACCCTTTTCAGCACCGGGCTGTCGGACCACTCCGGCGGCAGCTGGTCCAGGAAACGGTGCACGATGCGGAAAAGGGCCTCCGCGGTTTCCTGGGTGTGTGCTACCTGGATGGTAACGGTGCCGGGATGGGTGAGGGTCCGGAGAAAAAACTGCCCCGCAATCCAGGTCGTCACGCCCATTTGTCTGGCTTTGAGCACGATATTCTTCCGCCCCCGATGGATTTGATACTGTTGTTGTGCTTTGTTGGCAACCAGGGGAATGCAGGTCCCCAGCCGGTTGCGAATGCGGAGGAGCTTTTCCGTGAGGACGCGCGCCGGCTCCGGGCCGGCGTCGAGCTGCGCGCCCAAACGGATAAGCTCCTCCTGGGTTGCGTGGCCCAGGTCGATTTTCATGGTTGTCAGTAGGCGTACCAGTTGTAGTCGGGCGCGCACACCAGGGTGCGCTTGCCCGGCGCACTGATGGCCAGGGTCTGGGCGGAAACGCCGTTGTAGTTAATGTTCTGCGAGCTGACGGTCTGCAGTGTGACCGCGTTCGCGGAGGTATCGGACTTGATGATGGTGAACTCCAGCCCGGCGGGCGCAGCCTTATCCGGCAACGCCGTGTAGCAACTGGGAAGGGTGACGGTCTGCGCGCCGCTGGCGGCGTTGGCGATTACGTTCTTGTTGGCGGCGGTCAGAGTGAGCGTCGATGCGGTGTTGACGATCGTGCTCAGCGCGAGGCCACCGCTGGACCGGATGGTTCCCTGATACGTGATGTTGAAGAAGGGATTCAATCCGGAGAAGTGGGCCTGGAAGGCGTCGCCCTGATAGCCGGTGTACATCTGCGCCGCATAGGCCGGGTAGCTGGCCGCCGCCGCGACGGGTGTAGACCACACGCGCGGCACCGCGCCGGTGGGATCGTTGACGTTGGCGCCGCCGCTGGAGAAGCCGTTGACGTTGGCGTCCTCGAGAGACTGGTAGTAATTCCCACAGCCGGTCAGGTGGTGCACGCTGGCGTAGGTGGGCGGATTGCCCGAGGCGCCGGCATAGGTGATCCAGTTGACGCCGGCCGCCATCTCCAGGCAGTCGACATCCGCAACGAGAAGGTTATTTGTCACCGCCGGCGCGACATAAGCGAGATTGGCCGCGGGGAAGCTGGTGAGGTCGGGCCACTGGACGTGGCCGCCGTGAATGGCCACGCCGTTGGCGCCGACGTAGAAGCCGGCTACGGCGGGGCTGTCCACGTAGGTATCGGTCCAGACGCTGCCCGAGCCGCCGGTGTCATAGATGACGTAGCTGGTGGCATAGGAAGCATTCGCCGCTGTTCCCGAAGACGCGTTGTTGGCGCAGGGAGCGGTCGTGCAGGTGTAGGGGAAGCCGAATCCGTGGACAAGGTAGCCAGTGTTGCCCGTGCCTTCGTTGTACACGGCCGCGGTGAGCGCGTTGCGGACCGTAATGTTATCGAGCTCACTGTCCATCGCGGTCTTCTGCAGGTGAATCCCATACGCCGAGCGGTTCGCCGGAGTAAAGGCGGAGCTGCTGTAGCTCACCGTCACATTGCGCAGCAGGAAATTCGACTGATGCCCGGAAGTTGTGGTTTCCTCGCCGAGCAGAATGCCTTCGGCGGTGGTGTCGTTCACGGCGACATTGTCGATCAGCGCCCCCCGGAACCACTGCAGCTCGAATCCATGTGTGGCGTTCCCGCCGGCCAGGAGGTTCAGGTCCCTGAAGGTGCAACCCTGGGCCTGGGCGGTGTTGCCGAGATAGAAGACGTCGCCTCCCAGCGAAGCGGGGACGGTGAGAGTCGTCGCTACCTGCGGACTGTCGGCGTTGACGGTCGTGCCTCCTGAGCCCAGCAGGCTGACACAGGCGCCGTTGCCCGGTTCGTTCAGCGTGGCCGTAACGGGAAATGTACCCGGCCCCAACCGCACCGTCTGGTTATGCCCGGTGCTGTTCGCCTGAGCGAGAGCGGCGTTCCAGGCGGCGATCAGGGTAGTGTAAGTGGTGCCGTCGACGGTGACCTCGCCATTGATGCTGGCCCCGGTGACGCTGCCCTGGGCGTGGATGGTTCCCGCCACAGAGAGATTGCCGGAACTATCGAAGCGTGAGGTGGCGCCGTTGCAGGTGACGGAGAGGCCGGCGTTGGACGAGCCGGCGAGGTTGACGGTGCAAGCCGGGCTCGAGCCTCCGCCGCCGGCAGCGCCTGCCGTCCACGCCCACGTTTGGGTGGCGGGGTTGTATTGCAGGCCGTCTTCGGCGGTGCCGCCGCTGTTCGCATTCTGCACGTCCAGCACGTTGTAGTAAGCGTTCCAGGAACCGCAATAAGGACTGCACCCGACGTAGACAGCGGCGGCTCCGCTATTGCCTGCTTCAACAGGGGGGAGGGTCATGCTGAGGCCGTTGTAAAACTGCCCCTGCAGGCCAAACCCGGCTGGCGGTCTGAAGTTCGTCTGTCCCTGGCCGATGATGTAAGGCGTGCCCAGGGGAGTCCCTCCGTAAACGCTCGGAGACTGGGGATTCTCGTACTCTTCAGCTCCTCCCATTCTTCCGTTCAGAATCACCTGCGTCGCTTCACCACCGCCGTATTGCCAGTCGTTCACAATGGCATTCATCATGGCGTCGTGCATCTTGTAATTGAAGTAGTGGTCCTGCTCCACCACATCACCCACGCTGACCGTACCCGTCCACGGCATCGTCACCAGCGCGGAGGCGTCCATCCAGCCAGTGGTCGCGTTATAGTTCTGAAGGCTCTCTGCCATCGGATAGATGTGGTAGGGATTACTGGGCACGACAGATACCACAGGCGTTCCCGAGATGCCCGACCCGCCGCTGGCTACCACGCAATCCGATATCCCGGCTCCGCCGTAAGTGTAGCCAACATAAATCGAAGGAGCGGTGGTATAGGTAATGCCTGAAATGACGAGTTGCGGCGGCCCGTTAACCTTGTAGCCTGTTCCCCCCGATACCGTGCAGGCTGTTACCACGCCACCACTCACAGTGACGCTGCCGTTTCCCCCCGAACCCATAGTGGTATAGCCACGGGTGAAGTGCACATAGTCGTAGTAGGGACCGCTGTAGAACAGATTCACCACGTTGCCCGCGGAGTTGCTGACGATGGGCACGAGGTTGTGAATACAGGCCCCCGTGATGACCGGGCTGTCTGCACCGTTCGTATCCACTCCGTTATAGAGGCCGGTGCTGCTGGAGCACACGTCGTCAGCATCCATTTTGAAGCCGTACCCGGCAAGGCCGCCCTGCGAAACGGTTGCCCCGCTGGCCATCGGCGTATAAAGCTGGTCAGCAACGATATGCGTCCCGTCAGGGATGGAGGTGATGTGGAACCCCTGCCACCTTACCCCGGTGTTGGGATCGAAGATGTAGGCTTTGCCAGTCGTGAATCCTGTGGAGGATGTAACAGGAATCGACACATTGGCAGCCGGATAACTCGACGCTGTCAGGTTAGCGGTGGTGGTGGTGACTCCGTTGCTGGTTCCGAAGGTCGAGTCCCAGTTCGTGCCGCTGCCGGTTACTACGTCGTTCCCGGCAATCGTGGCGATATATCCGGCGTTGTAACTCTGGTTCAGATCGATCCACGGCAGCCATTCTCCAAAAGCTCCTGTCTGACCCAGTGTTTGGTGGCCGCTCATCAGGCAGGTCGCTCCGCAAACGGGAGCCGAGGTCAGGGTCACCTGAGTAACATTGCCTGTCTCTCCTGACCGCAGCCGATTCTCAGTGCCTTCATTCTGACCAAGAGTCGTGCCCACACCCAGGATGTCTTCGTAAATGCCCACCAGGTCGGCGGGCGACCACGAATAACCCTTGATACGCAGCGGGTCGTCGTTCGCCTGAGAGTAGTCGTTGGTCACGATTTGCAGGCCCTGCATGGTGGATTCGGTTCCCAGTCCAACGGGGAGGTCCAGCGCGCCCATCCACTGCGTGTTCATGATCCGCGCGGCAGTATTCACCGCGTTGTTGCCCTGCCCCATGGTGAGAGCGTTTTGGGCGATCCCCCATGAGGCCATGTCGGTATTGAGCCACGGCAGACCCTGATTGCAGACCATCTGCGGCGTGGCATAGCGGTTATCGATGACACAGCCGAGCGGATCGGTCGATTTTGGCCCGGTGATGGGCGTAGTGATGGCCGCGCTCATGAACCCGCCCCATGGCAGCGCCTCGGTCTGCGCGTAGAGAGCAGGCGCCAGCACCTGACAGGCGTAGCTGTAAGTCCGGCAGTCCTGAAGGGACATTGCCACGCCGTTGTTGCTGCCTGTGCCGGACTGCATCTGATCGGCATACAGCCGCCCCTCGAGCTGCTTCGTGTAAAGAGTCGGCACCGTCAGCGGTCCGGTGAGCGTGCCACCGGCCAGCGGTAGTTGCGCAGCCGCCAGCTGATCCGCGTAGTGTTTGGTGGCGGCCTGATTGCTGGCGGTGGGATCGCTGTTGAGCGTCAGCGGTCCGGTCAGCGTGCCGCCGGCGAGCGGCAGCCAGGTTGCGCTGAGGGCGGCGATCGCGCTGTTGACGTAAGCCTGCGAAACCGGCTGGACCGCCATCGTCGAGGGCTGCAGCTGGGCGCGCACGGACGCAATCGCAGCGGTTCCAGCGGCCGGCACCACCCAGTATTCCGAGCTCACAGTGCCGTCATTCAGGTGGTAGACAACGGTGTAGTAATTGCCCGCGGGCAGGGAGGCGGCGTTCGGCGTCAAATTGACACTGACGAATCCGTCGGCGCCGATGGTGGCGCTGGTGCTGCCCGCCGCGACCGCCTGGTTCTGCGGTGTGGTAAAAGCCGGCCAGCTGATCAGCAGCGTGCCGCTGGCCGGGGTGCCATCGGCGCGATAGACCGTGCCCTGCACCGTGGTGGTTGCGATTTGCGCGGCCAGGCGCAGGGGAAGCACGGCCGCGAAGGCCATCATGCCAAGAGCCGCAGCCAGGGTCCACGCGCGGCGACCCGTCTGATTTGCGCAGTCTCTGTTCCGCATAATCCTCATTTCTGTACCGGCAGGTTTCCCGCCGGGCTCGGCGGGGATTTCGCAGGGAGGCGATTCCCGGCCGGAGAAAGCAAAAGGGACGCCCGCAGGCGCCCCTCTTTTTTTTTTACTCTATAAGTTCAGAATAGCAAGTTCGAACCGATTTACTGCCAGGATTTCCCAACTATTTTGGCTTGGAAGTCCTTTGTTATGTGGCGTTGTGACTTTGGTTATGCGCGACCCCCCCTTGACAAGTTTTCCACATCCGGACCGAAAACCTCATACTCGCGGAAAATCTCCGCCAGTTGCTCCAGGGCCGTGCCATAGACGCGATGGATGGTCCGCTCACTTTCCCCGGTCAGACGCGCCGTTTCCGGAGGGGTGTAATCCTCCAGCGCGATGTGGGCGACAACGACCTGGGAGAGGGGGTCGAGCTGCTTCAGGCATTTCTCCACATCGAAGAGGAAGATGATCGCGTCTTCGAAGCTGGGAATGCGATGGCTGGTCGCGCGCCCACGAAAGACCGTGTTGCCGAGGAAGCACGGAGTGCGCCCGACCAGCATGGAGGTCTGGAGGTAACGGTGCAGAACCCTGAGCGCGTTGCTCCGGTTCTGCCATTGGCCGCCGACGACCCTGAGTTGCGGAGCCGGCTCCGCGGGCTGCGCCACCGCCTGAGCGGCGGGGAGCACGAGAGGAACAGCCAGAGCCGCGCTCATGCCACACCTCTTCTGACTGTGCAGCTTCGTCTGAGGCCGCGGCGCACGCTGCGCCGCGATCGTCCTGACGGCGGAATGGCCGCCAGCCGGGGCGCGCAGCCCGGACAATAAACCTCCGGGCAATCCTGAGCGCGGAACCAAAGCGATCCGCACCCCTCACACACTTTGAGAAAAATACGCAGGTACATCATGGTTTCTCCAGAGTCAAAAACATCCGCGGCGCTCGGGAATGGCGTCGTGGAGTTGGGGGAGGAAAGGCTCTGCCGTGTTATTGGATCCGGCATTGGCCTTTGTTTGGGAGTCGTGGTGGAGATTGAGACGCAGATCTGCATTTGAGCCTCGTCCAGCGACATATTCCTCGGGCCGGAGGCCGGCCTGTGCGAGCGAAAGTACTATGTCTGACTGGCGAAAGTAGTCCGACACTAAAACGATCGGGAACCACCATCAATCACCGCAGGGTGCGCTTCCCATGTTGTCGCTGACCTGAGTACTGCAGTGCCTTCTGCTTTAGGGGAAATCTCTCGATTCGTGTTTCTTTCTGCAAAACCTGAGGTAACGGGTTTTTTGCCGATTGAAAAATTGCAAACATGAAATTCCTCGAGTTACACGAGCGGCTGCGGCTCGAGATGTGGCGCCGCATTGATCAGGGCCTCCTGAGCAGTGCTCTGCTTGCCAGCCGGACGGGTTTGGCCCAGGCCCACATTTCGAATTTCCTGCACCGCCGCCGGCGGCTGAGCCTGACGGCGCTGGATCGCCTCCTCGAGGCGCACGCGCTCAGCGTGGAAGAGTTGACCCTGACCGGTCCCCCGTCTCAGACCCGCGCGCAGTCGAGCGCTGCGGAGCCGTGGAATACCGTGCCCATCGTTGCGCCGGCGGCCGCCATGAACACGCCGCACATTCCTCCCCAGGCGGTGCTGGGTGGCCTGCACCTGCCGGAGCACTGGCTGGCGAACTTCCCCGTCCGGCGAGCGGTGGGCCGAGCCAGCTGGGACCGCTTTGTGGGTGTGCGGGTCAGCGCCGCGCAGGCTCTTCCCATGGATCCGGTTCTGCGCACCGGTTCGGTGGTGGTGCTCGACCGCCATTACAACTCGCTGGTGGACCGCAAGCCGCCGCACCCCAACCTGTATGGCATCCGCATCGGCGCGCAGATGGTCTTTCGGCACGTGTCCTTCGAGGCCGGCCGGCTGGTTCTGCGCCCGCGGGTTCTGGAGTCGCCGCTGGATGTGATCGAGCTGGCGCCGCACGAATCGCCCGCCGACCTGCTGGTGGGCCGCGTTTGCCTGTGCCTCTCGGAGGTCTGACGTGGGGCCTGTCGGCGCTGCTGACGGCTTTGATAGCATCGGGCCAGAGAGGTGCTTTCATGGATCAGGTTCCCCCTGCCGGCAACGGCCCCCGGCGCAATGAAGACATCGCGCTCGATCTGCTGAAGTTTGTCGCCGCCAGCGCGGGCGTCGGCCGGGCCAGTGCGTCCTCCACCGGATTTGTGGCCGGAGGCGCTCCCAAACCCGAGGACCAGGTCGCGCAGCTCCTGGAGCTGTACAGCCGCTGTCTGCGGACTGTGGAAGGAAAGCCCGCGTAAGTCCTTTGCACGCTGACTCTCATCTCGGGATCCTTGTCTGCGGCGCCGGCGTTTTCGGCCGCAATCACCTGCGTGTCTATCGCGCGCTGGAGCGGGACGGGGGGGCTCCGGTACGTCTTGCCGCCATCGTGGAGCCGGATCGGGTGCGGGCCGCCGCGGCCGCCGCTGAATGGGGCATCCCCGTTTTCTCGTCGGTTGGGGAGTGCCTGGCGGCGCGCGCTCGCGGCGAGATTGCCTGTGCGGCCGCCTCGGTCTGCACACCCACCTCCGCGCATGCGGAAGTGGCCGAGGCTCTGCTGGATGCCGGCTTCGATCTGCTGGTCGAAAAGCCGATTGCCGCAACCGTCGCGGAGGCGACGCGGCTGATCGAGCTGGCCGCGCAGCACGGGCGCATCCTGCAAGCCGGCCATCTGGAGCGCTTCAACCCGGCGATCACGGCGACAGAGCCGATCCTGAATCACCCCATGTTCTTTGAGGCGCACCGGCTCAGCGTCTTCAGCCCGCGCTCGCTCGATGTGGACGTGGTACTGGACCTGATGGTGCACGACCTCGACATCGTGCTGAGCCTGGTCCGGTCGCCGATCCGCTCTCTGCATGCGGTGGGGCTGCCGATTCTTTCCCCGAAAGTCGATATCGCCAACGTGCGGATCGAGTTCGAGTCCGGCTGCGTGGCCAATTTCACCGCCAGCCGTGTCAGCACGGAGCGCGTGCGCAAGCTGCGCTTCTTTCAGCCGCATCAGTATGTATCGATCGACTACGCCCGCCAGGATCTCCTCCTCATCGACGTCTCAGGGGCGTCGGGTGCCCCATCCTTGTCCGCGACCGCAGTCGCGGACAGGGTGGGCTCAGGCCATCCCCTCGCGGGATTTCCCGGCCTCCACATCGACAAGCCGCCCGTCCAGCAAGGCGAACCCCTCCGCCTCGAAATCGAATCGTTTCTGGAGTCTGTCCGCACCCGCTCCGCTCCGCGCGTCTCCGGGGAAGATGGCCGCGCCGCACTGGCGGTCGCGCTGGAGATCACCGCCGCCATGGCGGCCCACGCCAAACGCGCCGGGCTGGAGCGGTTCGCGCGGCGGTAGCGTTAGGGGCCCGGCGGTTGAGCTGAAGCTTCCGGTTTGCTGACTTTTCGCCCAGAACTGCGGGCGTTCACCACACGCAGCTCTGGACGGGTGGCATCTTGCCGACCGGCTTGCTGGAATCGGGGCTATACCCGACGCAGTCAATGTGAATGGTTCCCCAATGGGGCTGACAGCTGAACTCGGCGGGGTCGCGGGAGCCGTTCGGGTAGCGAATGAGCAGCGTGCGGTCATCCTTCCACGAGAGATCAATCAATCGAGGATCGTCTCCAATCGTAAACACGGTAGTTGCGTGCCCTTGTTTACCGAATATCCGCGCAGAAAGGCCTTGCCGAATCTGCCAGAGTTGCACAGAACTATGAAACGAGTCCACGGCCCCGGCATCTTGTTCACTCACCCGGGCAACGATTTTTCCGTCTCCCGACGAAATTGGTGGAAACTCGCATCGGCCACACATCACAGCCCCGAAGAGAAACAGAAGTAAAGTCAAAGCCGAGGCACACATCAGAAGTCCGGCGGTTATCCTCCCGAGCAGTTTCCAGCGCCAACAGCTGTTGCGAGGCAGCCACAAAGTAATTGCGGCACCAATGAGCAAAACAGCGGTTATGAGAAGCCACATGGCGCCTGCAGGCTACCACATAAGAACAGGCTGAAGGCTGCACTTGGCAGTATTTACCGACAGCACGGAAGTTTCTTACACCCCCGCAATCTCGTCCCGCACCTTCCGCATCGTCTCCATGTAGAACGCCAGGTTGTGGACCGTGTTCAGCACGGCGGCCAGTGGCTCCTGCGCCGTCATCAGATGCCGCAGATAGGCGCGTGAGTAGCGTCGGCAAACCATGCACCCGCAATTTGGATCGGGAGGGTTCTGATCTTCGGCGTACTGCCGGTTCTTGATGTTCAACCGGCCCTCGGACGTGAAGAGCAGCCCATGCCGCGCCGCACGCGTGGGCAGCACGCAATCCATCATGTCCACGCCCATGCGCGCGTACTCGGCAATCTCGTCGGGATAGCCGACGCCCATCACATAGCGGGGCTTGTCTGCCGGGAGCAGGGGCAGCGTGGTCGCGATCATCTCCCGAGTCAGCTCGCGCGGCTCTCCGACGCTGAGGCCGCCGATGGCGTAGCCGGGAAAATCCATCTCCACCAGGCGTTCCGCCGATTCGCGCCGCAGATCCGCAAACATGCCGCCCTGCACGATGCCGAAGAGGCTCGGTGCCTTTCCTTCCAGCCGATTCTCCTGTGCTCTGAGCCCTGTGCTCTGAGCTCTGAGCTCTGTGCTCTGTGCTCTGTGCTGTGCTCTGTGCTGTGCTCTGTTCCACGGCCGCTCGTGCTTATGCGCCTCAAAGTGATCGCGGCTGCGCTCCGCCCAGCGCAGGGTCATGTCCAGGGACGCGCGCGCGCGGGCGTGGTCGGCCGGATATTCCGTGCACTCGTCGAAAGCCATGGCGATGTCGGAGCCGAGCGCGATCTGAACGTCCATCGAGTGCTCGGGCGAGAAGAAATGCGACGACCCGTCGATGTGCGAGCGAAACGCGACGCCTTCGTCGGTAACCTTGCGCAGATCGCTGAGGCTGAAAACCTGGAAGCCGCCGGAGTCGGTGAGGATGGCGCGCTCCCAGCTCATAAAGCGGTGCAGCCCGCCCATGCGCCGGATTAACTCGTGGCCCGGCCGCAAATAGAGGTGATAAGTGTTCCCAAGCAGGAGCTGGACGCCCAACTCCTCCAGCAAATGCTGCGGTACGGCCTTCACGGTTCCCTGCGTCCCCACAGGCATAAAGACGGGCGTCTCGACGACGGCATGAGGGAGCGTCAGCGTGGCGCGGCGGCCGGTTTCGCAAGACTGTTGAATGTGAAACGTGAGCGACACTTTGCCGATTGTAGCGGGGGACTACTCCTGCGGTTCGCGCTCTTGCAGAAGGGCGGGAATGTCGCGGCTGCCGTGAAGAACAGCAGCGATCTCTACGGACGAACGGGTCACTCTGTAGAGGATGAGAAATCGGCCCACGGGCCAGAAGCGAAGATCGCGATTGCCCGCCAAATCAACCCTGGAGTGGCCGGTGCCGGGAAAATTTCCGAGGTGCCGGATGCCCTGCCACGGCTGCTCGATCATGGGGTCAGCGGCGTCCGGGTTGTCGTCGGCGATGTAGTCGTACAACTCGCGCAGCATCGCGCACAGCGCCCGGCGCGACAATCAAGTCTCTTCTTTGCTGCTGGTCTTTAAGACTCACATCACGCCGTCTTTTTGCGCCGCGCCTGGGCATGGGCTCGGATCCGGGCAAATGCCTCCTCGACGTCGATCCCCTCTCCCCGATCCAGTTCCGCGATCCGCCGGTCTAATTCCGCCTGAAACGCCTTCAGCGCCTTACCCCGTTCCGCCTCCTGCTGGTCCTTCTTCTCCAGCAGCCGCAGAGCCTCGCGCACCACTTCGCTGGCCGACGTGTACCGCCCGCTGTCGACCTTTTTCTGGATAAGCTTCTCAAGCTCCGGGGTCAGGGACACGTTCATGACGGAAGTCTCCTGCGCCAAAGAATAGCAAAGTTTGACAAAGTATGACATCGCATCTTCTTTGACGCCCAACCGCGGTCACGTTACTCTGTCCTCGTGAGCCTGCGCCTGCGGATCCCCGGCCGCTGTTGTTGTCGCTGAACCTGTGCTCACGTCCTTCCTCTTTTTTCTTCCAGAATCCTGACCGGCCCCGCTGCTGCGGATTCCTCTTTCGGAGAGTCGCCCTGATGATTTCCTCTTTCTCCCGTCTTCGTTTCGCCGTTGTTGCCGCTTTCTCCGTCGTTTTCCTTCTCGGGATTACGGTTCCGCGCCTCTTCGCCGGCAGCACCGACTGGCGCTCCGGTCTGCTGGCGTGGCGGGCCGCCCAGGCCCAGGAACTCTCCGCGCCCGACGGATGGCTGACCCTCGTGGCTCTGGACTGGATCGAGCCCGGCGAGAATTCCTTCGGCGCGGCCTCTGATAACCGGATTCAGCTCAGCGGCGCCACGGTGCCCCATCTCGGCGTCCTGGAGCTCTCCGGAAATACCGTGCGTCTCGCGCCGCCGCCCGGCGGATTCCCCGCCGCGCTTCGAGTCGACGGCCAACCTGCGCAGCCGATCCTTCTAAGCGGCAACAACATGAAACCGCACGAGCTGACCGACGGCACGCTGACCTTCTTCGTCATCCATCGCGGAGATCGCTATGCTTTGCGCGTGAAGGATGCCGACGCACCCACGCGGATCCACTTCCACGGCCTTCACTGGTATGCGCCGAATCCGCGTTATCGTGTGGAGGCGCGCTGGATTCCCTGGATCCCGGCGCACCAGCAGAAGATCCCCACCGTGATCGGGACGATCCTCTCGCTGCCCGCGCCGGGGCTGGCCGAGTTCACTCTCGACGGACAGACGATCCGGCTCGAACCCGTCCTCGAAGAGCCGGGGACGAAGCAACTCTTCTTCATCGTGCGAGATGCGACCAGCCATACAACGACTTACGGAGCAGGCCGGTTCCTCTACACCGGTTTCCCCGATCACGGGCTGGAGCACCCGGGCCGCATCGTGCTCGATTTCAACCGGCTGGAGAATCCTCCATGCGCCTATACGCCCTATGCCACCTGCCCTCTGCCGCCGCAGCAGAATCGGCTGGCCATCGCGCTGCCGGCAGGCGAGGAACGGTACTCGCACTAGCGGCTCCGCAACGCAGCCGGGTTGCGTCGCCGGCTGCTGGCCGGCCGGTTACGTTAATACCTCAGCGCCGTTGAAAAACTTGTTCGCCCGACGATCAGCGGGCGTACAGTAGTGCCGGGACTCCCCCCAAGCAGGTTCAGGAGGCTGCCATGTTGAAGCCTTTTCTGATGATTCCGGCGCTCTTTCTCGTGCCGGTCTTCTTTCAGCAGGCCCCGTCCACGCCACCCGCGCAGCCCGCGGCACAGACGGCGGCACCAGGTGCGATCCCGGACGAGTGGGTTCACATGTCCAACCCGGTGAAGCCAACGCCGGAGTCCCAAAAGCGCGCCAAAGATATCTATGGCTTTGACTGCGCCATGTGTCATGGCGACAACGGCGACGGAAAAGCCGATTTTGCGGTCGAGCAGAAGCTCACGATGCGCGATTTTCGCGATCCCAACTCGCTCAGCAAACTGACCGACGGAGAGATCTTCTACATCATCCACGACGGCCAGGGCAAAATGCCGGCCGAAGGACCGCGCGCGAAGACGGACGAGGTATGGAACCTGGTGATTTACCTGCGCAAGATGTCCAACACGCAGGCGCCTGCGTCCGCTCCGGCTCCGGCGCAATAAGAGGGTGCGGCATCCGATCTCACGACCGGGTGCCCGCGCTCACCGGCAGTTCCAGCTGCTGCGCCGCATGTTCATCCACCCACGGCCGGAAACAGGTCCGGCACCGCGCCTCATACACGCCC
Organism: Acidobacteriaceae bacterium; assembly: GCA_049579805.1. GTDB lineage: Bacteria > Acidobacteriota > Terriglobia > Terriglobales > Acidobacteriaceae > Palsa-343. The sequence goes on along the minus strand of JBAUOP010000057.1, from coordinate 8,195 downwards.
GCCGCTCCCACCAGCACCAGTGACTGATTGCTGCCCAGCCGCTGCGTGTGTACGGCCGGGGCTCCGCACTGCATGCAGACCGCCGACAGCTTGGTCACCTCATCGGCAATCGCCATCAGCTCCGGGATCGGCGCGAAGGGCTCTCCCGTAAAGGTCGTGTCGAGGCCGGCCAGAATCACTCGGTGCCCGGTGTGGACGAGGTGGTTGGCCAGCCCGACGAGAGACGGGTCGAAGAACTGCGCCTCGTCGATGCCGACCACCTCAACGGCGTCCAGCATGGGCAGCAGCACCGTCTTCAGCTCCTCCACGTTCCTCACCGGCAGCGCGTCGAGGGTCTGGGCGCTGTGGGAGGCGATCGCATTACGGTGGTACCGAACGTCCAGATCCGGCTTGAACACGACCATGCGGCGTTTGGCGATCTGCGCCCGCTTCAGGCGGCGGATCAACTCCTCGGATTTGCCGGAAAACATCGGTCCGGTAATGACTTCGATGCGTCCCGGATGCACGGCCGGATGCTCAGGCGTTGGGGCGCTGCCCATGAGTGGTCTTCCTCCCTCGCCGGTTGGCGAGACTGTCTGGCGAGATTCCAGTTTAGGTCCGCAGCCCGCCGCAGGCCATGTGGAAACCCGGTCCCAAAACCGGGAATTCGGGGGACGGGCGGCGCGGAGCCATCTCCTTTCGGCTTCTTCTCCTTGACACTCCCCCGGGGGTACGCGATTCTATGAAGCAGGCTTCCCTGTGGAGAATGGCAGTGTGCATACTTCGGCGGGAAGCCGTTTCCAGGTATCCAGGCCCCGGGCGCGAGTGCCTGCGTGAAGAGACGCGCTCCTCGGGACCCTTCCGTGGAAAATGACTTTGTCGTGCGCCGCAGACGGTTTTCATTCCGTCCGGCCAGAAGGACTGCGCGTTGACCTCCATTGCTTTGCTGGCTCCTTTCGCTTTGCCGACGGGACTGGCGTCGTTTCTGCCCTTCCTGCTCATCATCGTGGTCTTCTATTTCCTGCTGATTCGCCCCCAGCAGGGCAAGCAGAAGAAGTGGCAGGCGATGCTCAACAGCCTGAAGCCGGGCGACCGGGTGACCACCAGTGGCGGGATCAAGGGCATCATTCTCTCCATTAAAGAAGACGCCATTCAGCTGCGCATTCCCCCCGATAACCTGCGGATCGAGGTCGTCAAGAGCGCGATTGCGTCGGTGACCCAGCAGGATGAAGTGAAGTAGGGATTCCATGCAAACGAACCTCAAATCCAAGACCCTCCTGATCGTCGGAATTCTGATCGTCTTCGTGGTCGGCATCTTCGGCGTGCCGAACGGTTTCTCGGGATCGGCATTCAAGCAGTCTCTGCTCAACCGCATCCACCTCGGGCTCGATCTCAAGGGCGGCATGCACCTCATCCTGCAGGTGCAGGTGGATGAAGCCGTCGGCGCGGACACCGACAGCGACATGGCCGCGATCCAGCAGGACCTGCAGAAGAACGGGATCGCCGGCGCCACGGTCAGCAAGCCCGATGCGAAGCGCACGGACTTTATCCAGATCACCGGCGTCCCCGCAGCCCACACCGACGATGCGCGCTCCATTTTGGAGTCGAACTACAGCAGCCGCTACGACATCTCGCCGGGGGTGAACAACACCTGGATGCTGACCATGAAACCAACCGTGGAAAGCGACCTCAAGCAGCGCGCGCTCGATCAGACGATCGAGGTCATCACCCAGCGCACCAATTCCCTCGGTGTCAGCGAACCCATCATTGAGCCGTATCAGTTAGGCAGTTATCAGATTTTGGTCGAGCTTCCCGGTGTCGACGACCTCAGCCGCGTGAAGGAAGTGATCCAGTCCACGGCGCGCCTCGAAGCCCATGCGGTCCTGGGCGGACCCTGGCCCGACAAGCAGACGGCGCTGCAGTCCATCGGCGGCTATGTGCCTCCGGAAGACGAACTGCTGTCCAGCGTTTCTGGAGCGGCCAGCGAGGGCAGCGGAACCGACTGGTATGAGTTGCAGAAGCTGCCCATCTGGGGCGGCACCGATATTCGCGACGCCCAGCCCGGCCGCAATCCCAACACGAATGAGCCGGAAGTCGACTTCTACCTGACAAGCGCCGCGGGCGACAAGTTCGCCACGTGGACCGCGGCGAACATCGGGAAGAACATGGCCATCGTCCTCGACAACCGCGTCCAGGAAGTAGCGGTCATCAAGGGCCAGATTCGCGATCAGGGCAATATCTCCGGCGGCGGCATCACAGAGCAGCGCGTGAAAGACCTCTCCATGCTGCTGCGCACCGGCGCACTGCCGGCCTCGCTGACCTTTCAGCAGGAGCAGACTATCGGTCCCTCACTAGGCTCCGACTCCATCCACCAGGGCGTAATGGCTTCCATCGTCGGCATGCTCGCGGTATGGGTGTTCATGCTGATTTACTACAAAGGCGCGGGCATTAATGCGGATTTGGCGCTCTTTCTGAACCTGGTGATCCTGCTCGGCTTTATGGGCTTCACCGGCGCGGTGCTCACGCTGCCCGGCATCGCCGGAGTCATCCTCACCATCGGCATGGGCGTCGACTCTAACGTGCTCATCTTCGAGCGCATCCGTGAGGAGCTCCGCGCCGGCAAATCGCCGGCGGCGGCCGTCGATCAGGGTTTTGGCCACGCGTGGACCACCATCGTGGACACCCACGTGACCACCATCGTTTCGGCCGCCATCCTCTTCATCTTCGGCACCGGCCCCGTCAAGGGCTTTGCCGTGACACTAACGTTCGGTCTGCTCGCCAATCTGTTTACGGCGGTTTATGTTTCCCGCGTCATCTTTGACGCTCACCTCAGCCGCAAACTGCACGGCGAACCGATCTCGATTTGAGCCGTTCGGCTTCGAGAGATTTTTAATAGGCGGATTTCGTGGAATTTTTTCATAACCCAAGAATCGACTGGCTCGGCAAGAAGTGGTATTTTCTCGCCTTCTCGCTCATCTTCAGCGTCTCCGGGCTGCTCTCCATCTTCTTCTGGCACGGTCTGCCTTTGGATGTCGACTTTCGCGGCGGCACCGTGGTCCGCGTCAAGTTCGCCGAAACGCCCAATGTGGACAACATCCGTACCGCTGCGAATGAGGCGGGTCTGAAGGATCCACGCATCACCACCTACGGCCCGGCCGGCAACGATGAGGTGCTCATCACCCTCTCCCGCGGGGCCACCAGCGACTCCGCCCTCGACCAGGGACGCGCGGAGATCGTGGACGCTCTCAGCCAGCACTACTCCTCGGCCGGCAGCGGGAACCAGGGCAAAATCGACCTCGATAACGCCAGCCGCGAGGCCCTGGCCAGCTGGCTGCTGCAGAAGGATCCCGAGCACATGGGCAATACCGACGCAGCCCAGACCCGCTACCAGAACCAGGCCGATGCCATCCTGCAGTATCGCGACAGCGGCCACAGCGGCGTCATCGACTCCATCGATAATCTGCGCGGCGTTGTGGACCCCGCCGTCCTCACCGCCCTGCAGCAGGGCGCGTATCTCTCCGGGTTCTCGGTGCGCAGCGTCGAGATCGTCGGCGCTCAGGTGGGCAAGCAGCTACAACATCAGGCCGAGCTGGCCACTCTCTATTCGCTCGGCGGCATGCTCGTCTATCTCTGGTTCCGCTTTGAGTTGATCTACGGCGTGGCTGCCGTCGTCGCCTGCTTCCACGACACTCTGATTACGGTCGGGGCCTTCAGCCTCACGAGCACGGAGATCTCCCTGACCGTGATCGCCGCCATCCTGACGCTGATCGGCTACTCGATGAACGACACCATCGTCGTCTTCGACCGTATCCGCGAGAACCTGCGCCTCAGCCGGCGCGAAAAGCTCTCCGATCTGGTGAACCGCAGCATCAACCAGACCCTGAGCCGGACCGTGCTCACCTCCGGGTTGACTTTCCTGACGGTGCTGTCCTTGTTCGTCTTCGGCGGACAGGTTCTGCACCCGTTCTCGTTCGCGCTGGTGGTCGGTATTTTGATCGGAACCTACTCCTCGATCGCGGTGGCGGCTCCCATGCTGGTGGCGTACCAGGACTGGCGCGGACGCCGCGGAAAAGCTGCGTCCCTACCCGCGGCAAAGAAAGCCAGGGTATGATGCTGCCATTCGCCTTGAGTCCCGGAGTTCGGCGTCCCGAACTGGAACAGCCGTCCCTCCGGAGCCGCGGCGGCAGTATCCTCCCCTTGAATTGTGTGATAGAACGGGAACCGGTTTGTCAGGCGGCAAAACTCCCGGCAAATTCGTTTGGGGCCCTCGGTGCCCGCAGCCAGGGCGGGCGAGAACCTCAGGAACATTTTGGGGACCCTGCGGTGTCTATAGGATGTGTCAACTACTGAAAGGTCCAAGGTAGGCCATAGCCATGTTTGAAGACGTCCTGCTTGAGTCCGCCCACAAGATCAAGACCAAGAGCAAGTACTATACGGTCGTCGGGCTGCTGCTGAACGGTTCGGTGCTTGCCGCCCTGATCCTGTATCCGCTCATCTATCCGGAAGCGCTGCCCAAGGCAATGATGACCACTCTGCTGGTCGCGCCGCCGCCTCCGCCGCCTCCACCGCCCCCGCCTCCGCCCCAGGTCCACGTCCAGCAGGTCGTTCCGGAGGTTCTGAATAACCAGCTCACCGTCCCGAAGATTCCTCATAACATCGCGATGGTGAAGGAACAGGCGGCACCGCCCTCCGCCGGCGTGGCCGGCATGGAGGGGATGGGCTCCGGCGGCGCGATGAGCGGCGTTCTGGGCAGCCTGGGAGCGGGATCGGGTCCCGTCGTGAAGGCCGCTCCGCCTAAAAAGATCGCCGTTTCCTCCGGCGTCATGGCCGGCAACCGGATCGGGGGGGAGATGCCCCAGTATCCGGCGATCGCCAAAGCCGCCAGAATTCAGGGAACTGTTGTCCTGCAGGCAACGATTTCCAAGGAGGGAACGATCGAAAACATGCACGTTGTCAGCGGTCCCCCCATGCTGCAGGCAGCGGCTGAGGAGGCCGTCCGCACGTGGAGATACAAGCCGTACCTCCTGAACGGAGAGCCCGTGGAGGTTGAAACTCAGGTCAACGTGGTCTTTAGTCTCGGCGGCTGATCTGCCGCTCTGGCCGGCCGCTCCGGTTTCACGGCGGCCGTCCTGCTTTTCCGGCTTCTCCGTCGTTTTGCGGAGAAGTATTCCGTCAGCGCTCTTGGCACCTACGGCAGCAACGCCTCAGGAGGAAAGATTCAAGTGATTCTCGCTCAGATCCATAATCTCGTCGCCAATCCGGCTTCTCTCGGGTTCTTTCAGGAGGGCCAGACCGTCGGATTCAGTCCCATCGATCTCTGGAACAACATGGGCTGGCTCGCTCGTGGAGTCGTGTTCGTGCTGTTCATCATGTCCATCTGGTCGCTCGCCGTCATGATCGATCGCTGGCTCTATTTCAACGCTGCCCGCAAGCAGTCGCGTGAGTTCGCTCCGCGCGTGGCCGGCGCTCTCAAAGAGGGCAAGCTGGACGAAGCCGTAAAAGTGGCCGACCGCAATAAGAAGTCGCACCTGGCCGAAGTGGTGACCGCCGGCCTGCAGGAGTTCCGCAACTACGGGGGCGGCGGCGCCGTCAGCGTGGAGCAGATCGAGTCCTCCAAGCGCGCTCTGGAGCGGGCCGAGGCCATCGTGCACGCCAAGCTGAAGAGGGGACTCGGCAGCCTGGCCACCATCGGTTCCACGGCTCCCTTCGTCGGACTGTTCGGCACGGTCGCCGGCATTCTGAAGGCCTTCCAGGAGATCGCCACCCAGAAGACCCCGGGTATCGGCGCGGTCGCCAGCGGCATTTCCGAAGCCCTGGTCACCACCGCCATGGGCCTGTTCGTCGCCATCCCGGCCGTGTGGCTCTTCAACTACTTCACCAACCGCGTGGAGGCTTTCGACGTCGAAATGGACAACTCCTCCAGCGAACTGATCGATTACTTCATCAAGCAGAACAGCCGGCGGTAATCGCAGGTCGTCCGGCCGCACTGCCAGTCAGCGGGCCGGGCTCAACGGTGGCGAGAATCTTTCCTGGCCGGGAGCGGGCGGCGAGTCCCTCTCCCGGCGCCTGATCGCCACGGATACCTGGGAAATTTCCGAGAGAACCGGAGTACACCGAAATGGGAATGGTAAAACGCAACGAAGGCGCCAAGGTCAACGCCAACATCAACGTCACTCCGATGGTGGACGTCATGCTGGTGCTGCTGATCATCTTTATGGTCATCACGCCCATGCTCCAGAACAAGGTGACCGTGGATCTGGCCCACAGCACGACGGCGACCCCAATGGAAAACGCCAATAAGGAAGACGCGGTGGTGGTGGCGATCACCCGCGACAGCCGGGTCTACCTCGGACAGAACCAGACCAGCATCGCGAATCTGGGCTCGGAAGTCCGCGACGATCTGGAGAACCAGACCAACAAGGTCGTCTATTTCCGCGCCGATGCGCGCGCGCACTACGGCACGGTCATGGATGCCATCGATGCTGTCCGTACCGCGGGCGTCGAGGAAGTGGGCATGCTGACCGAGCAGCAGTCGACTGCCCTTAATATGGGCGGGGGCCCGTCGGCGTCCGGCGGGCAGTAGATCGGCGTAACGGTCGGCGAATCAACGAAACGAGGGATTGAACCATGTCAATGAACCTAGGCGGTGGCGGCGCACTGAACGCCGATCCAAACGTAACCCCGCTGATCGACGTGCTCCTTGTGCTGCTGATCATCTTCATGATCATCGTGCCGGTCACGCCCCACGGCCTGGATGCGCTGGTGCCTCAACCGCCCAAGCATCAGGAGCAGCAGCAGGACACCCGCACGATTGTGGTCCAGATTCAGGCGGGTCCCGGGGGCCAGCCCAGCTACATGATCAATAACCAGCCATTCGCGAAAAATGCCTTGCAGGAGGAGCTGAATACGATCTTCTCCATGCGCGCCGAGAAGGTGATGTTCGTGAAGGGCGATCCGAATCTGGACTTCCAGGACGTCGCTTCCGTGATCGACATCGGGCACGCGGTGGGCGTGGATCATATTGGTCTGATTACGCCCAAGATGGAAGCCGGTCAGTAAACCCCGGTTTCCGCCAGCGGCCGTCGGTCACCGCCGGAAAAGACGTCGGTGATCTTGCCTGAATCCGAGAACGGATTACAATCGCTTTGACCATCGCTTTTGCGCCTGGTTTTGAGGCTCCTGGCGAGCTGAAGGAGAAGACAGACAGCATGAACCGAATCGCACGTTTACCGGTGCTGGCCGTGGCCACGATCCTGGTGGTTGGCTCTGCAACCGGCTGCAAGCGCCTGGAGGCCCGCGATCAGCTCAACAAGGGAGTGCAGGCCTATAAGCAGGCGAAGTATGAAGAGGCCATCGAGCACTTTCAGCGCGCCGTCAACCTTGATCCGACCTATCCCATGACACGGCTCTATCTGGCGACCGCCTATGCGCAGCAGGTGGTGCCGAACCTGCATACGCCGGAGAACCAGCAGACGGCGAACATGGCCATCAAAGGCTTTATGCAGGTCCTGAAAGAGCACCCTGACGACGTCACCAGCATGAAACAGATCGCCGCGCTGGACTTCGACCTCGACAACTGGGACGGAGCCAAGACGTGGCAGTTAAAAGTACTCCAGGCAGATCCGAACGATGCCGAGGCGGCTTACACCGTCGGCGTCATCGACTGGACCATGGCCTACAAGAACGCCGTCAAGGCGCTTCAGTCCGTGGGCATGCAGGACGACGGCCAGGGCAATCCGAAGATGCCGAAGGCTGTCTGCAAGACCATCAAGGATGAAAACACCGATTTGGTCCAGGATGGCCTGACTTACCTGCAGAAGGCGGTCAATCTGCGTCCCAATTACGACGACGCCATGCAGTACCTGAACCTGATGTACCGCCGCAAAGCCGATACCGACTGCCCTGACGATGCTGCCCGCAAGGCCGATCTGGCCCAGGCTCAGGACTGGGTGCAGAAGGCAATGGGCGCCCGTAAGGCCAATGAAGAAAAGGCCAACGAGAAAGTCACCGGCGGCGTGGTCATGAAGTAGAGCCGCGCTGCGGTCAACCCCAAAAGCCCTCGCCGCGCGCGAGGGCTTTTTCTTTCCCTCTGTTGTTAGCAAGTGGAAATGTCCGGTTTTGGTAGCAAATGAAATGTCCGGTTTCGATTTTTAATCTCTCGCCGCCGGGAGGGTGGGAAAGTGGGAATCGCGCAGCGATTTCCAAAGCGGCGCAGC
>JBAUOP010000056.1:0-1585 GCA_049579805.1 Acidobacteriaceae bacterium | reverse complement strand
GAACGGGATCAACCGACGCGATCGGCATCACCTCCCCGTGCGCGCTTGGTGGCACGACGAGTGAGATCGCGGTAGCGGGTGTCGCAACGTACACGACCGTCTCGATTAACGTGACCGGCTCGTGCGTGCTGACCGCGACCGACACGTCTCGGGCCCTCACGACCGCGGCCAGCACCGTGGCGGTCGGTTCGCCACAGGCGGCGCTCACCGTCACGTCGCTGAAGGGATTCATCGGCAAGGCTCTGAACCTCACGACGAGTGGCGGTTCCGGCACCGGTGCGGTGACCTTCACCGTTACGAACGGCACCGCCAAGGGATGCGCGATCGTGGGCACGACCTTGAAGGCAACAGGAGCTGGAACGTGCCTCGTCACGGCGACCAAGGCCGCCACGACCACGTACACGTCCATCTCGAGTGCCGCAACAGCGGTTTCGATGGTCCTGCCCTTCAAGGCGGCGCGCGTCGCGGGCGCGGTGACCATCGGTCACACTGAGACGGTGACCATCATCGGCAGCGGCTTCTACGGCAAGCCCCGCGTGATCAGCAACGTCGCTGGCCTCACGGCGAGGGTCACTCGCGACACGGGTAAGGCGCTCACGATCGTCGTCACCGTACGGGCGGGCGGCAAGGCGGGCACTCACGTGTTCACCATCATCCTGCCCAACGGCAAGCGCACGTCGGTCAAGTTCGCCCTGCGCGCGTAGTTCTCTCCCGCACTCCTGGTCCGGCGCCACTACGGCGCGGACCGGGAGTGCCTGGTTTCTTGACTCAATCCTTCACGTCGAGGACGAATTTCACGATCGCCGCGGCGAATCCGTTGTCGTCATTCGAAGAGGTCGTCTTCTTCGCTCGGCGCTTAACCGTCCGGGTGGCGTTGCCCATGGCAACGCTGTGGCCCGCACGGGCGAACATCGGCACGTCGTTGGCCATGTCGCCGATGACGAGGATCTCGCTGCGTTCCAGCTTGAATCTGTGGGCGAGAAAGTCAACGACGACGCCCTTGTTGGCGTCGGGGTGGGTCACGTCGAGGTAGTAGGACTGCGAACGTGTTGCCGAGACCGCCCCAGCGAACTGGCGCTCGATCGCGTCGTTGGCGTAGGCCACCGCCAGGGCATCGTCGCTCACTCCCACGATCTTCAAGACGCCACTGCGTACCGCGTCGAAGTTCTTAACCACGGTGGGCTCAAATTGGGTGACGGCCGACTCGTGAGCCACTCGGGGACCGCTTAGGTCGAGGACGAACCAGTCGAGTCCGTGGTAGACCCAGGCGGAGAGTCGGTGGGCCGTGAGGATCTCGAGCACCTTGGGAACGATCTCGTCGTCAATCGTCCTCTCGTGAAGGATCTGGAGGTCGCGGTCTACGATCTGGCCGCCATTGAAGCCCGAGAGTGGCGTCGTCAACTGCAGTGGCTCGACCAGCATGGTCATGCCACGGGGGGGCCGGCTGCTCGTCAGGGCGAAGAGGATCCCCCTCTCGTGCAGGCCCCGCACGGCGTCGATTGCCTCGGGGGTGAGCACCTTTTCCGGCGTGACCAGCGTGCCATCGACGTCCGAGAGGACGAGACGGATCGCCTCGCTCACTCGG
>JBAUOP010000055.1:0-12360 GCA_049579805.1 Acidobacteriaceae bacterium | reverse complement strand
AGGAAGGAGCAAAGCGGCGGGCTGAAGGACGCCCGCGATGAACTTCGGGCTTCCGCTACGCTCCAGCCCGAAGCCCATCGCCTCGCCAGAACACCGAAGCTGTCCAGTTAACCGCCGAAGGTGGGCCAGAGTTAACTTCCGCAGATGGGCCAAAGCCAGTTGCCAAAATCAAGGAGAAGGGGAAGGCCGCGAAGAAGGCAGCACCAAAGCCACCGGCCAAACAACAGTCGAAAGCGGCGAAGAAGTCCGCCGCAGCATAACTATGAACCCAACAGAAACACTCCGCGGAGCCAGCAAGATCGGGTCCGCATTTTTGTGTTTGCTGCCCGTTTGCCCGCCCTTGTGCGATGCCCCGGACAAGCGTCGGGGCGGCATCTTTAGCCCACCCAACGGTCAGCGCAGCCGCGCTACGCCGACGGACATGAGCGTTCCATAGTCGGCATCTCTAAAGACCGAGTGCACGAGCTATCTCTATTACATTCAGACCGGTTTCACCTTCCCCTATCCATCGCCAAATCCAGCATTTATCATGTTTCTTCACCCTGTTGGAACACTTCGGAATCGCCTTGGGAGTTCGATATGGCGGGGAAGAACAACGGTCACGAGGCAAGCGCTTCGGCTGCCGGCTACCTATATCAGTGCCGGATTGCTTTGCTAATCGGCCTCCGTGCGATTCCGACCAATCCAAATCTGAGTGTTTCTGTCGAAAGATTTGACGACGTGGCCTTCGATGCCACTGGCACTCCCGCTGAACTCATCCAGACAAAACATCACATCGGGAAATCAGGGAACCTGACAAACGCGAGCGCCGATCTCTGGAAGACTCTTCTCATTTGGTCCAAAGCAACAAAGGCTGACAGCGAAGCACCATTTAGGACACGGTTTCTCCTGATGACGACCGGGGCGGCGCCCATTGGTTCTGCGGCACATTGCCTGCGCGCCAAGGATGGTGAGCGGAACGAAGAGGAAGCGGACAAGATCCTGATGAAAACCGCGACAACTTCGACAAGCGTAGAGAACGCAGAAGCTTACAAGCTGTACACCGCGCTGTCGTCCCCGGTCCGCCTCAGCCTCCTGAAAGCAATCACCGTTCTCGACAGTGCTCCAGACATTGTGGACGTGGTGGATGAATTGGAACAGGGGTTATACTACGCGGCGCCAAAAGGCCAAGTCGCCCATCTAGTTGAGCGTCTTGAAGGATGGTGGTTCGCAACTGTCATCAAGGCCATGTTGAACAAAACCTCCATCCCGGTCCTAGCAATCGACCAAAGAGTGGATGAGCTTCGAGAAGAGTTCAAGAGGACAGCGCTCCCAGTAGACCTCAAGAATACAGCTCCTCCGCAAGAGGTCATCGCGGAAATGGATAGCCGGCCATTCGTGAAGCAACTTAGGCGCATCGAGATTGGAAGCGCACGGATCGAATATGCGATTCGTGACTTCTATCGAGCTTCAGAACAACGTTCTCGCTGGCTCCGTCAGGACCTTCTTGTCGATGGCGAACTGGAGAAGTATGAACAGGAACTTCGGGAAGCGTGGGAACCGCGGTTTGCAAGCATGTCGGACTCTCTGCCGAAGCCGTGCTCGCCCGAAAAAAAAGTCGCAGGGGGGCAGGAAGTTTTCAAATGGGTCGAGCAAGAGGCCAATTTTCCCCTGCGTACCGTCCGAGAACGCTTCCTCACACACGGAAGCTATCACATCCTATCCAATCGCAAAGTGGTTGGATGGCATCCAGATTTTTCAAATCCCGAAGCTAACGACGATCAGGAAAAGAAGAAATGAGAACTTGGTCCACGAGGGTGATCGAAGAAGCTCACCTCTTCAATCCGGCGTTTGGCGCAACCCTTCTTGCGGAGGCGGTCAACGACTATTGCGATAAATCGAAGCACCCTCTCCCTTTCGCGGTTGCATTTCTCATTCTGCCGATTGTGCTGCATGAGGGAACGAGAAAGGCTTTGCCAAAGTCGACACTCACCGCCTTGTTGCCCTGGGTTCAGGACCATCGAGAGAGCCTGGTTGGGTTCCCGGAACGAGTGCGGCAGTTGCAGGAAATCACTCGAGAGGCGGTGCTGTTTGGATTACAGCATGAGATTCTCGCAGTCGAAAGCGGAGCGTTGAGAGTTGGTTCACTTCGCAAAACAGTTACATCCAATAGAACTCCGCTTTTTACCGATGAGGTTAATGAATGCGTGGAGCGGTCTGGATTCCTAGGCCGTTGGTTCGCAGCATCGGGAACCACGGCAAACATCTTTTCAGCCTGGGGCGTGGCACCGTGAGTCTTCAAATTTCAAAGATTGTTCTGTACAGCAAGAGTGGCGAAGTGAGAGAGCTGCCGTTTCACCTAGGCAAGCTCAATATCATTACCGGCGCATCGAAGACCGGGAAGTCGGCCATTATTGATATTGTTGATTACTGCACCGGGCGGAACGAATGCTATGTCGCGGATGGGGTCATACGAGAGTCTGTGTCCTGGTATGCGGTGCTCTTTCGCCTTGGCGATGGGGAGATTCTCATTGCCCGCAGAAATCCCGCAGTTGGGGAGCGCACCAGTGCCGATGTCTATATGGAGCGAGCCTCCGCGGTGACTCTGCCTTCGTTGCAATCTTTAGTTAAGAACACAACTGTAGATGCCATCGAGAAATTCTTGGGAGCAGCAATCGGCATCAGCGAAAACGAACATCGTCCGGTCGGTTTCACACGACCGCCGCTTGAGGCGAACTTCCGGCACGCTCTCCTCTTTTGCGTTCAAGACCAGAACGACATCGACAGCAAACAACGACTCTTCCACCGTCAGGGCGAAGAGTTCATGAGCACGGCAATCAAAGACACGCTGCCGTATTTCTTGGGCGCGTACGATGAGGACCACTTGCTTAAGCAAGCGCATTTGGATCAAGCGCGTAGAGATCTCCGAATTCTAGAACGACAGGCACGCGAATTAGAGGCCGTCGATACTAGCACGTTTCCACGGGCGCGCACGCTCATGGATGAGGCAAAAACAGTTGGTTTGGTAGACGACCGGACAAGCACAACGACCTACGAGGCAACGCTCGAAGTGCTCAGCCGTGTAGCAACTGAATCTCGCCTTCGGGATGAAATGGTGATCGCCGATGAAGAAGAATTGCTAGCCACATTGCGCGCCGAGCGCCAAGGGCTGCGGAACGAGCTTGAGCAAGTCAATGCAGGGATTCGGTCAACGCGAAATTTTTCTACGGAAACCAACGGATACGAGCACGAAACGAAAGAGCAGCGTGCCCGCCTCAGTTCGGTCGGGCTTGTGAAGCAAGCTGGCGAAGCAACGGATGAATGCCCGGTGTGCAGGAGTCATTTAACGAACCCGGTTCCGAGCGCCAGCCAAATCGACGAAGCATTGAAAAACCTGAGTCTCCAACTTGAGACCGTGGAGGCTGAGAATCCGCGTCTGCTGCAGCGTCTAGCCTCCCTGGAGGGAGAAGCAGAGTTGATCCAAGAGCGCTTGCGCGAGAATCAGCAGCGCATCGCAACGAGAATTCGGGAGAATGAGCTTTTGCGTTCCCAACAGGAGACTTTCATTCTTCAAGCACGAGCAATCGGGAAGATCACACAGTACGTTGAGAGCGTGAGTTCCTCCGAGGCAACCTCCAGCCTCCGGACTTCTTTGGAACTTGCACGGAGCCGCGTTGCAGTACTGGAACAGGAACTTGATCCGGAAACGGCAAGGGAGCGTCTTGAGACCTTCCTGAACTATGTCGGTCGCTACATGACCGATTATTCTCAGAGGCTCGATCTTGAACACCGCGGCAGTCAGCTTCGACTTGACGTGAGAAACCTCACGGTTGTCGCTGACACGCTAATTGGCCCGGTGCCTCTGTTCCGGATGGGAAGCGGAGAAAACTGGGTTGGCTACCACGTCTTGGCTCATCTTGCGTTGCACAAGTGGTTCAGGCAGAAGAATCGCCCGGTACCAGGATTCCTGTTTTTCGATCAGCCATCACAAGCACATTACCCGCCAGAAAAGGACGCAGAGGGGTCCATCGATTCTCTCGGCAATGAGGATCAAGCGGCGGTTCTACAACTGTTTCAACTCATCTATGACGCTGCGAAGGAGATTGCTCCGGATCTCCAAGTCATCGTGATGGATCACGCGGACATCAAGACGGATTGGTTCGAATCGTCGGTTGCGGAAAGATGGCGTGGAGGCGCGAAGCTGATACCCGAACAGTGGCTTCAGTGACCAGGTATTCAGAAGCGGCTAAAGGGCTATTTCAGGCTCTGGCCGCGTAGGTTCGCCTTTCAGCTACTCGGCATTCGTAGGCGTCAGGTGTGCCGGTTCTTCCAAAATGTCGAGGAGCCGTCGCGCACAGTAGACCCGATCGCGCTTCGCGTCGGAGATCTGCTCGACAATGCCGTTTCTCTCCAGGCGCTCGATCGCGCGCTGGGCTGTCGTAAAGGCGAGCTTAAGTTGACTGGCGGCGCCAGTGATGGTGAGGAAGGGGTTGGCCGCCAGGAGATCGACTACGCGCAACGGAGTATTCGTCGCGTGACCTGCGACCTCATTTCGCCATTTTGCCAGCAGATCATTTATGCGCGTCGCCCGGTTCAGCGCATCCTCGGACATGCGCGCGATCCCCAGCAGGAAATATTCCAGCCAGTCCTGCCACTCACTGCGCTCGCTCACGCCGCGCAGGCCGTCGTAGTAGTCGCGCCGCGTAGCTTCAAAGAAGGCGGAGAGGTAAAGCAGGGGCGTCGGAAGAATCTTGCGTTCGATCAGGAACAGCGTGATGAGCAGACGCCCGACGCGGCCGTTGCCGTCGAGGAATGGATGGATGGCTTCGAACTGATAGTGGGCGAGGGCAATGGTGACCAGCGGCGGCAACTCCGATGCGTGAACGAATTTCTCCCAGGTCGCGAGACACGGCTCCACTTCGCCGGGCGGAGGAGGAATAAAGCTGGCCGTCGCCAGGGTGCTACCGGGCCGGCCAATCCAGTTCTGCGTGGTTCGGAAGTGTCCCGGAGTTGCGTGCTGGCCTCTCACGCCGTCCATCAGCTTTCCATGCAGCTCGCGAATCAGGCGGACGGAAAGGGGAAGTTTCCTGAGTAGAGACATGCCGTGTTCCAGCGCGACCACATAGTTTCCGACCTCGCGCAGATCCTCGGGGCTGCGTTCGACTACCGCCCCGGCTTCGGCGGCCAGCAGTTCGCCGAGTGTGGCCTGCGTGCCCTCGATCTTGCTGGAGAGGACAGCTTCGCGCCGGACGAAGGGCCGCATCAGGACATGAGGGTTGGGAAGCCGTCCGCCCTCGCCGGCCAGCCTGCCAATGAGCCGGTCCGCATCGGAGAGCACGCCAAGCAGGCGCGGTGTCCACTCCAGTGCTGGAGGTAGCGGGGCAGGCACGAATGCCGAATACGAACCCTGGGACACTCTCTTGCCGGGGATGTTTGCAGGCTTGCTCATGGTGGCAACGGCGTGAAAATAGCCGAGGACGTTATTTTCGTTTTCTATGCTAATCGAAAATAGAGATAAATGCTATTTTCGACCTCGAAAAGGCTGGGGACCCACGGTTTGTCTCTGTCGGCACATGGACAGATTGCCAGTCGAGAATGGTGCGCTCAGCCTCGTGGAAGTTCACGGTCTGGGGCGGACCGAGTTCATAGAGTTTTCCTTCATTCAGACGGAGCGCCCCAACGAGCGCACCTGAATTCGTGGGGGTCCAAGCGGAATCGAATCCAACGAGTAACGTAGTCATCACGGTGGTTCCGCTACCCCCATTGTGGCTTCATTTTTCCCGACGATTAGACGACGACCGGCGGTGCTTGCCCTTCGGCTCAAACGACTCCAAGCGCAGCTTCTCAACGACATCTTTCAGATCCTCAATGGACGGAATTTCGTCCCGTAGCGGTTCTGGTAGCTGGCGGGTGACGCGGTAGGTGGAAATCCCGATCGGCTTGGCGACATCGCGCAAGGCATACTCGACAATGGATTCGCCCCGGCTCTCGCAGAGAAGCAATCCGAGCGTCGGAGAATCGAACGAAGTTCGCAGCAGGTCGTCCGCGGCAGAGAGGTAAAAATTGAGTTTGCCGGCGTATTCGGGCTTGAAGGAGCCTACCTTGAGTTCGATCACAAAATAACAATGCAGCCGGACATGATAGAAAAGCAGGTCCAGATAGAAAGTCTGCCCGCCCACTTCGATAGGAAACTGACTGCCAACGAATGCGAACCCACGACCCAGCTCCAGAAGAAGATCGCGCAGGTGGATGAGCAGACCGCGCTCCAGCTCCCGTTCTTTGGCACTGGAGGCAAGGGTCAGGAAATCGAATTGATAGGGGTCCTTGAGAAGCTGTTCAGCGAGATCGGAGCCCTCGGGGGGAAGCGCACGGGAAAAGTTCGTGAGGGCTCTGCCCTGCCGCTCATGCAGCCGGACGGAAATGTGATGCACAAGGACATTTTGGCTCCATCCGTTTTCGACGGCCGCTTTCAGATACCATTCCCGTGTGGGGCGATCCTTGATCCGGTCCAGAAGGCGCGTCTGGTGGCCCCACGGCAATTGTGCAATAGCCTGTTGCACAAATTGCTTTTCCGGCCACGCCTCGGCGAATGCCCTCATGTATTTCAGGTTGCGCGGACTGAAGCCCTCGACGCCGGGGAACTCCGCGCCGAGGTCCCTGGCAAGCCGGTCAACGATTTTGGCGCCCCAACCCTCCGCCCGCTGACGTTCCAAAATGTCTCGCCCAATCGACCAGTACAGCAGGACGAGTTCCCGGTTGACGGCGAGCGCGGCTCGCACCTGGGCGGTCCGAACACGCTCTTTGATTTTCTTGAGGAGCCCATCCGCAGCCGGCCGTTACGATAAGGGTTTGGCCGAGCGGATGCGTATGCCATGCTGTGCGCGCGCAAGGCTCGAAGGTGACGCTCGCACCTTGCACGAATCCAGGATCGGGTGCCTGAAACAGGGGATCGATCCGCATGGTTCCTGTGAACCACTCCGAAGGTCCTTTGGCCGAAGCCTGCGTGCCCACTCTCTTGATTTCCATGTTCTTTGTCTCCTCACTCAGTTTCTGCTCTCAAAACACTGCCTTTCACTTGGGGCGCGGATCACCATAGCGCGGCATGATCTTCACTGTCGCGGAGCGTGCCCGTGCGCCGATCATCGAGGTGAGGTAGCTGCTGCTGTGGTATTTCGTCCGGTACGCTTCGTCGATGCGGTCATCGATGGACCCTTCGACCGGCTCGAACGTGACTTCCCGGGTTATGCCGGCCGCGATGATCCGCCCCGCCTTCTGGCGCACCGCAGCCTGATACCAGCGGGAGTTCTGCCCGTTATAGCCACGCACGTAAAGGGCGTCATCAACGGCGACGGACCAGATCCACGTGGGCGTGCCGTACGTTGCACCGTCTTCACGAAGAGGTGCAATGTGCAGATCGTCAGCTTCGGCAATCTTTCGCAGTTCTTCCTGCGGCCATTTCGTCATCCCGAATTCTCCTCTTTCAGGGTCGCAACAGCGCTTTGATAGCGCGCCGCTCATCCATCGCGCGGTAGCCTTCCGCAACCTGGTCCAGCGGAAGCGTCAGATCGAAGACCTTGCCCGGTTCAATCTTCCTGTTCCACACGAGGTCGTTCAGCCTGGGCAGATAGCGGCGAACCGGCGCGGGGCCGCCGTGCAGATGGATGTGTGCAAAGAACAGCTTTTCGCCATCGAGTTGCACTGCGTGCGGCACACCGACATAGCCAATGGAGCCACCCGGGCGCGCGGAGCCGATCGCCTGCATCATTGAGTCCTGCGTTCCAACTCACTCCAGCACGGCGTCGGCGCCGATTCCCCCTGTCAACTCCTTGATTCGAGAGACGCCCTCGTCGCCTCGTTCCGTCACGATATCGGTCGCGCCGAACTCCCGCGCGAGCCTTTGCCGTGTCGCATGACGGCTCATTGCGATGATCCGCTCGGCTCCCATCTGTTTGGCGGAAAGCACGCCGAGCAAACCGACTGCGCCATCGCCGACAACCACCACCGTCGAGCCCGCTCTTATATTGGCGGCGTCCGCGGCGAACCAGCCTGTGCCCATCACGTCGGACAGCGTCAGCAGGCTCGGAATCAGATCGTCCGAGGGTACGTCCGGAGTTGCCACCAGGGTGCCGTCCGCCAGCGGAACGCGCAGGAGCGGCGCTTGCGCCGTGCCGACGAACTCGCGGTGCTGGCATGACGACTGATACCCGGCGTGGCAGTGGGCGCAGCTATTGTCGGAGGCAAAGAACGATCCGATGACAAACTGGGCGGGCTTTACTGAAGTGACCGCGCTGCCAACCTCTTCGACGATGCCGCAGTACTCGTGCCCCATTGGGGTCGGCTGGGTTGTCGGGTTGATACCTCGGTAGGGCCACAAGTCAGACCCGCAGACGCACGTTGCCGAGATCCTGATGATCGCATCCGTCGGCCTGGTAATTCTCGGGGCCTCACGCTCCTCGAAGCGCACGTCGTGCGGGCCGTGCAGAACAGTTCCTCGCATCTTTATCTCCTCACCTCGCTCTTCAAAACGGGTCGTATCCCGGCTTCTTGTACAGTGTGTCCCATTTGTTTTGGATGTCGCGCTTATAGACTTTCTCCGTCCAATCCCCCGGCTGGACTTCTTCCAGGGCTACGGAGACCGACTCTTCTCCGTAATGCAGAATGGACATCACGTCTTTTGTGATTGCCTCTGCAAGCCGACTCTTCTGCTCCTCCGATTTCCCTGGCCACAGCTTCACAACAACGTGCGGCATCGTTCTCCTCCTTTCCTGTGCAGTAATGCGGCGACTGGGTCAGGTCAGTAGTGCTCCCAAGCGGCTGACCAGTGTTCATCGGGCCGAGCCGAGGTGATAATCAGCCGCCCGTCGTCCGTGAACCGGTACGCGCGCACCAGGCTTTTGCCCACGAGCGCCCGGGTCACTGAGCCCTGCACGTGATGCGTGACTGTGTGCTTTGCTTCATCGACCTCGTAGCTGCCGAACGAAGCCTCATACCCGTTCAGAACATAGTCATTGGAGAGCGCGGCCGCTGATTCGGGATACATGATCTCGACCGACATGTGGCCGTCGCGGGTGTAGATGAGCGTGCCCGTCAGGCCGGGAACGCTCACCATCTTCCCATCCGCGCCGGGCGCCTCCAGCGAGACCAGATGCCATGCGCCAATGAATTTCTCCCGGTCGGAGCGCGGGGCCGTAGCAGCGGACCGCGCCTGAAAGACAGCGCCGAACGCTACAACCACGGCCAGTGCGCAGAGGAGTCGTGCCTTCATGCCCGAACCCTCCTTCACCGGCCGACCAGACTTTGATGGAACTCCGGATAGCGCGCCCCGACGACCTTGATCTGCGCGGACGCGCTTTCGATGGCCGTGAGATCGTCAGGCGTCAGCTCGACATCAACCGCGCCGAGATTCTCTTCCAGGCGATGCAGCTTCGTTGTACCTGGGATCGGAACGATCCACGGTCTCTGTGCGAGTAGCCAGGCGAGCGCGATCTGAGCCGGGGTCGCCTTCTTCTTTTCCGCAAAGGCGGTGAGCATATCAACCAGGGCCTGGTTCGCTTTCCGGTTCTCTTCGGTGAACCGGGGAACGATGCTGCGGAAATCGGTGCTGTCGAACTTCGTCTCCGCAGTGACGGCGCCGGTGAGAAAGCCCTTGCCCAGCGGGCTGAAGGGTACAAAGCCGATCCCGAGCTCCTCCAGCGTGGGCAGGATCTCCTCTTCCGGCTGCCGCCAGAACAGCGAGTACTCGCTCTGCAGCGCGGCGACCGGCTGCACGGCGTGGGCGCGGCGGATGGTCTTTGCACCTGCTTCAGAAAGACCGAAGTGCTTTACCTTGCCCTCCTTTATCAGGTCTTTCACCGCTCCCGCCACGTCTTCGATGGGTACGTTCAGATCGACGCGGTGTTGATAAAACAAATCGATCGTGTCGATCCTGAGCCGCTTGAGCGACGCTTCAGCAACCTCCTTGATGTGCTCGGGCCGACTGTTGAGCGCGTTCCAGCGTTTGGTGTCGCCCGGAGCCGGTTCCCAGCCGAACTTTGTGGCGATGGCCACCTGACCGCGAAACGGGGCCAGAGCTTCACCCACCAGCTCTTCGTTCGTGAACGGGCCATACACTTCGGCGGTGTCAAAAAACGTAACCCCGCGTTCCACGGCCGTGCGGATGACCTGGATCGCCGTTGCCTTCTCCGTCGGCGGCCCGAAGCCAAAGCTTAGTCCCATGCAGCCAAAGCCCAGAGCCGAAACCTCGAGGCCGCCTTTCCCCAATGTGCGCTTCTGCATAATTTCTCCTCATCTCGAAGGTATCGGGAGCCGCTGTCCGCTGGCTTTCCTGATCCTGCCGATTCTTTGCCTGATCCTGTTTGTCTTTCGTATTTCGTGCACATCCGGAGCGTTCCCGCGCTACTCTGAAAAGTGGGAGAGAGGATGCGGGCTACGATGGCGAGCGAGACAGAGAAACGCGGAGATACGAAGCTGGCACGGATCGAGATGCGCAAAGAGCTGGCCCGGCGCATCGCCACGCGTGCCCCATCGGCCGGAGAACATACCACCGCCATTCCCGGCCTGTCTCTCTTCCGCCGAACGTCCCCCACGCCCTGCCGGCGAGGCGCGTACGAACCCAGTCTCAGTGTCTTCGTGCAGGGGCGAAAGCGCATCGATCTCGGCGGAACATCCTACCTCTGCGATGCGTCGTCGTTTCTGCTGACATCGATCGATGTTCCCGTTCTAAGCCAGATTATTGAAGCCTCGGAGAAGACGCCGATGCTCTCCATGCTTCTCCGCCTCGATATGCCAACCGTCCGGGAGGTATTAAGCCGGGAGGATCTGCCGCAGACGCAGGTGTCAGACCAGCCGCGTGGAATGGCCGTCGGAGAGACGACAGCCGGCATGCTTGGCGCTTGCACTCGGCTGATCGAGCTTCTCGACACGCCCGAGGACATCCCGTTTCTCAGCCACCTGCTCCAACGTGAGATTGTCTACCGCATCCTGCGGACTCCTCAGGCGGAACGGCTGCGGGCCATCGCGACGAACGGCGACCTGAGTCACAGGACAGCCAGAGCCATCGCGTGGCTCAGGGCCAACTATGCCAAGCCGCTGCACATGGAAGAACTCGCCGCGATCGCACGGATGGGGACGTCAACGCTGCACCACCAGTTCCGTGCGTTGACGGCCATGAGCCCGCTTCAGTACCAGAAACAGCTTCGGCTCCAGACAGCGAGGCAGAGGATGCTGATGGACGGGATCGACGCCACGAGCGCGGCGTACGAGGTCGGGTACGAGAGCATCAGCCAATTCAGCCGCGAATACAGCCGCTTCTTCGGCCAGCCTCCCATGCGAGATATCAAGGCTCTGCGGGACGGCAAAGTCGTAGCGATCAATGCCGCGTAGCCATGATTGCTCAGAATCCCCGAACCGGCCTACTCTTGGCTGTTGCTAGCAGGCCAATGCGCTCATCCAGTTAGGTAAAGGCAAGGATTAGTCCCGACAAACGGGTTCGCGCAATGTTTCGGGTCGGACCGGTCGCAATCGTAGAGCTGGCGGAGCCGATTTCACGCTACTCATGACAAGCTTGAAAGGTACAAGGAGGAGAGCAAGTGGAGAACTGTCAGGCAGTGACGTGTCAGATTCGGTACACGCTCAACTTGGACAAGCTCAGCGCGTTTGAGAGCTACGCACGTACCTGGATTTCGCTCATCGAACGCTACGGCGGTATTCATCACGGATATTTCATACCCAGAGGGGCTCCAGATGGAGCAGTGTTGAGCTTCCCAGAACTTGGCTACGATGGCCCGACGGACGTTGCCGTGGCGATGTTCACCTTTCCAGACGAAGGGAGCTACCGACGGTACCGCGAGATGGTCGCAACCAACCCAGAGTGCCAGTCGGCCGCGGCCCTCGTGCGGGAGACAAGGTGCTTTACTCGCTACGAGCGCCTGTTCCTCCAGCCCGTGCAGCGCGCGTGATGCGACGAACGGCACCCGATACTTCCCCGGCACACGGGCTCTGCTTCACGAATCCATGACGGAGCTACTTTCGAGAAGCTGAAGAGCAGCCGCCTCCCTGTCCCCTATCGTCGGTCGATGAGCGGTTTGGCGATTATGCGCGAATTGAACATCGTCCGGATCGACCGAATACTTTTCCTCCACTCTTCAAGGGCAAGCGAGCTACCTCCATCTTGGGAGTGCGAGAATAGGTCTTCTGCAGGCCTTATTCGCGGTCGGTGTGTCCGGTATCGCGGCGTTTTCTATAATCGAAGTCCGGGGTCTATGCCTGCTCTGAGACCATCTGAGTGCCTTGCCGGCGACGACGCGCTTGCGCGCGGCGCGTGGGAGGAGGCACGGAATGCATTCGAGGCGGTTTTATCCAGTCGCGAATCTCCCGAGGCGC
>JBAUOP010000054.1:0-9388 GCA_049579805.1 Acidobacteriaceae bacterium | reverse complement strand
TTGATTGAATAAGCCGGAAGGCTCCCCCCAATCCGGTTAGGCTTTGGTGTTGTGGAGGCCAGAGCTTCACGGGAAGGAAGGAGCCGTGATGAAGATTATAGGTTGTGACTTTCACCCGGGCAGTCAGCAGGTGGCGATTTTCGATCCGGGAACGGGCGAGATCGAGGAACGCAGCCTGCGCCATGACAACGGAGAGGCCGCGCAGTTCTACCGGGAGCTGGAGCCGGGAGCGCTGATCGGCATGGAAGCGGTGGGCAACTCGCTGTGGTTCGAGCGGCTGGTGGAGAAGCTGGGCCACCGGTTGTGGATCGGAGACGCGGCGCAGATTCGGGCCAGCTATGTACGGAAGCAGAAGACGGATCGCCGGGATGCGGGGCACATTCTGAAGCTGCTGATGGAGGATCGGTTTCCGCGCATCTGGGTGCCGTCGGCTGAGCAGCGCGATCAGCGGCAGCTGCTGCTGCACCGCTCGAAGCTGGTGCGGATGCGGACGCGGGTCAAGACCGAGCTGCAGCATGTGGCGCTGAACCAGGGGATGCAGAAAAAGCGCTCGCTGTGGAGCGTTCGGGGGAGGGCTGAACTGCAAAACCTTCCTCTGCAGGGCTGGACGCGGCAGAGGAGGGAAGATCTGCTGGCCACTCTGGGGATGCTGGAGCAGCAGATCGAGCCGCTGGATGGGGCGGTGGCCGAGGTTGCGCAACAGAACGCGCAGGCGCGGCTGCTTGACCCAGCCCGGCGTGGGGCCTAACACGGCGCTGGCGTTTGTGCTGACGGTGGGCGAGGTGAGCCGCTTTGCGGGCTCGCGGCAACTGGCCAGTTATCTGGGGCTGATTCCGAGCGAGACCAGTTCCGGGAGCCGGCGGCGGCTGGGGTCCATCAGCAAACAGGGCAACCAGTTCATGCGCACGCTGCTGGTGGAAGCGGCGCAGTCGGCGGTGCAGCACGACCCCGATCTGCGCCGGGAGTATCGGCATCGCTGCCACCACAAGGCGAAGGGAGTGGCCAAAGTGGCGGCAGCGCGCAAGCTCGCCGTGCGGCTGTACTGGATGCTGCGCACCGGTACAGCGTATCCGGCGATCCTTCACGGCGGTGCAGGCCGTGAGGTTCACATCGAGGGCAGCCCGAGTCATCCTGTGGCCGGCAGTTCACAGGCCGATCGTTTGAGTGGGCGCCCTCGCATCCCGCAGTGAGGCGGGATGTCCGCAGGGGCAATCATGGTCGCAGTTGGAGACCGTATCGATGGTTCGGTGGAACGGGGTTCCACCCAAAGATGATTGAGGGATGAGATTCCGTGACAGCTCTGGTCTCCACAACCTGGCTCTCACCGGCTGCTCCGCAGCTCTGCGCACCTCTTTGTCCTTGACAACGCCTTTCGGCTTATCGAGGGATGACAAACAGGGGGCAAAAAAAAGACCCCTCGGGATGAGGGGCCGCGATTCTGTCGGCGATCCGCGGTCAGGACGCAAGGCGGAGTTCGCGCTTTTGCGGGATATCGAGCCAGAGCTGAAAATGCAGGTCCTCTCCGCCGACGTGGCCGAGATGGCTGTCGGTCAGGACGTTCATGGCATTGCGGACCAGGGTCATATCGCCATGCCCGAACTGGGAGTGGAGAGCCTGTATGTCTTCCATCATGCCCAGGTGACGGAGCAGATGATGGGTGGATTGCGGATAGCGGGTGCTCATCATCATCCCTTCTTCCAGGGCAAAGTGAACGCGGCAACGGCGCTCGAGGGTGTGGAGAAGAGGAGCGATGAGGGTGGGCTTCCGGCCTGTCAGGAGCAGGTCCTGAATCTCACAGATGTCTTCGAAGATCTGGCGGTGGTCGCGATCCAGCATTTTGTTGCCGAGGTCGACCTGGCTGTGGACGCCCATCCATCCCATGTTGCTCTCCTTGTGCGGGGGTGCAGTGTTGGGTGTATCGGCGCGGCGAGCTGGAGCATTATGGTTTTGACTCTCAGGCCACGAAGAGCGAGTTGGGACGGGAGTCTTTTCGGGAAGCCGGCGTGGCGGCGACAGCCTAAGAGGCAAAAAAAGGGCCCCTCGGGGTGAGGGGCCAATCTGCCTTGGTTCTCTCGTTGTGTGAGAGCTTGTTGCGACCTTGCCTATCGTTGAGGCTGGGCCGGTGGCTGCGACGCAGCACCCTGAGGGGAGGGCTGCGCGGAATTCTGCTGCGTCGCGCCAATCGGTGAGCCGCCATTCGGCGTGCCCAAGGACGCTAAACTGTTGGCCATCATGCTGACGCGAACGATGCTCCCCGGCCGGGACTCGGCGGTGTTATCGGAGCTAAGGGGCGCGTTGCCCATGGCGATTTCGTGGATGCGCCAGACCGGAATCTGGTGCTCGGCCAGGTAACGGACGACGGCGTCGGCCATACGCTGGGAATGCTCGATGCCCGTCATGCCGCGCATGCGGGAGTAACCGGCGACCTCAACCACGTAGCCCTTCTGCCCCTGCATCTGGCTGACGACCTGATCCAGGGCGTCCTTCGCCTTCTGGTTCAGCATGGTCTGACTGGCGCGGAAGTTGATATCGACGTTGGTGATGGGGTGATACTGATCGATGCCGGCAACGGTCTGCCCGAGTTGCTCGGTCTTCTGGCTGGCGTTCTGGGCGACTTCCGTGGCCTGATTCGCGGTCTGGCTGGCCTGGCCGGCGGTCTGGTTGGCCTGGTCGGCGGTAGACTGCGCGGCACGGATGCCGTTCTGGGCGCGCTGATCGACGTCTTTAATATCCTGGGCGTTTTTGGCCTGGAGCTGGTCGAGCTCGTTGACCCGGTCCTTCACGGGATCGATCTGGCGGTTGACCCACTTTTTGCGGGCGAAGGGGTTCATGTGGCCCCAGAAGCCCTCATTGGACTTCATCGGCAGCGGAGCTTTGCCGGTACCGGTTTCGGGGTTGGCGGTCTGGCTCTGTGGCGCGTTGGCGTTGGTGGAAGCGCCGGTCTGCACCTGAGGCGACGTCTGAGGATTCTGACTGGACTGCGCAACCGCTGGCAAACCCAGACTTGCGGCCACCAGCAGTACGGTGATCGATCCGGGATTCAGTTTGGTTTTCATAAATTTGGTTTTCCCTGTCCTTGTATCAACGAAATCGGGGAATGCTGCGCAGCACCCGCCTGTTACGCGGGGATAAAGAGCACTTGCTGGGCCAAACTTGGCGGATTTGCCGACTGGGGACTAAGGCCTTTGGAATGAGAGAAGAGGCAGGTGGTGCCGAGAGCGGGCGGGGCCGGTTGAGGGAGGGGCGTGCAGCACTTGCAGGGGCGCGGGGAAGAAATTACAGGGTTGGCATTATTTACCGGTGACGTCGATGACGCGGACCTCGGGGTAATTCTGGTTCCAGTCCTGAGCGATGTGGTCGAAGATGAGGCGGAACTGGCGGGTTTGGCCAGGGAGGATGGGGTCGGCGCGGACGGGCTCGGTGTCGACGTAGGGCTCGCGGGTGCGGATGAGGGTGAGGGGGAGGGTTTCCTTCTGGACAATTTGGTTGGTGAAGCCGCGAAAGGCGACCTGGACGGTGACGGCAGTAAGGGTTTCCGAGCCGTGGTTGTCGATTGTGCCGTCGAGATAGGTGTTCTGGCCGCCGACGACGCTGTTGGCCACGCTCATCTGGAGATCGCCGATGGTGAGGCTGGAGGCGTATGGGGCGGGTGGCGCGAGGCCGGCGCCTCCGGGATTCGCGGGCGCGGCACGGTGACTGAAGAAGACGATGGAGCCAAGGACGAGGATGACGACGCCACCGGCGATGACCCAGGGCAGAGGAGATCGAGGCTCGGGAGTGACAGGGCGGTCGGGCGGAAAGAGTCCGGTGCCGGAACCGGGTGCGTTCATCGAGGCGATTGTACATCCGGGAGAGGTTCCAGGAAGAAAAGCGCAAGGGTGGCTGACGAAGGAGTGACGCGCCGGAAATTTTTGAAAAATGTCCTCGTTTTCCGAATCAGTTTTGCCGAAGAATGTGTCTAAGCAGGCAGCACAGCAGCAGCAGATTTTGCGAGGCCGCGTATGAACATTCCCCCGAATGGGCCGCAGAGCTCGAGCCGCAGACAGGAATACGCCTATCGGATTGGGGCGGTTGCTGCGGCGCTCATCCTGATCCTGAGCTGGCTCAGCGCGTAAGCGCGGCTGGACGCCGCGACGCTGGCGCGCCGCGGCTATTTTCGTGAGTCCCTGCCTGTCGTGATTCTTTGTCTATTTCGCAGCTGATTCGCGAGCGAGCGCTCGTTTGAGGAGCACTTCGAGCGCAGCTTTGTGCTCGGCGTAATCGTCAGGGGTGATTTTGCCTTCGATGCGTTCGGTTTCGAGGGCGAAGAGCTCTTCCTTCAGCGCGACGAGTGTTCCAGAACTGGTCACCGGCTTGTGGAGGGCGCCGTTGGTGGCGGGTGGGGGCGCTGCGATCATGCCGGCACGGACGGCCGTGGCTTTGACGCCGGGCGGCAGAGTGGGCGTGAGCGGGTTGGGGGCGGGAACGCCGCCGGCGACGGCGGGCTGCTGGCCGGGCCTGCCGCGGAGCATGAAGGCGGCAGCGATGACGAAGGCGAGGGCGACGCCCGAGAGGATCCACCACTTATATTTCTGGAGCGGGTCGGGGGTGTCGATGGGAGTACCGAGTCCGCCGCCGGGGGTGGGCGGGGCTGCGGACTGGCCTCCGGGCTGGGCTGACTGACCGGGGCCGGCGCCGGACTGATCGCCCATGGCCTGGCCGGGACCGCCTTGTCCCTGGGCCTGCTGTTGCTCGCGGGGCATGGAGCCGGTGCCGGAGACGGTGTAGGCGACGGGCGTATCGGCTTTGACGTTGGTGGCGAGGAACGTTTGGGTGCCGGGGCCGCTGGCATCCCCCTGAAGCGGCTGGAAATCTTTGCCGGAGAAGCTCATGGCTTTGGGCAGCATGATGGCGACGTTGTCGGCGGCCAGGGAGACCTGGGCGTGCAAGGTGGCGCTGCCACTGTAGGGCAGGTGATAGCCGATCTGGAAGCGGGTTTCGCCGGGACGCAGAGGAAAGATGAAGGCGTAGTGGCCTTTTTGGCCGGTGGGGACAGGGGAACTCTCGACGGCCATGCCGCCGGGGCCGGCGGCGGTCGCGCCTTCGAGAACGGCGTCGGTGGGGAGGTAGATCTCAAAGCTGTGGGCGCTGAGCTGCGTCTTCGCAGGCTTCGATTGATTGCGGACGAAGTAGCTCTCGGTAACGCTGAGGCCCTGCTGATTGGTCTCCATGCGCTCGACGTCGGCGTAGAGGTGGATGCCGTCGACTTTGGGAGCGACATCGTAGACGTCGATGTTGACCGTGGCGGTATTGGGCGGAACGGGACCGTAGTAGGAAGCCTTTTGGTGGTCGACGCGGACGAGGTGCATGCCATTGGCATCGGCGACGGTGAAGGAGTAGTGGCCTTTGGCGTCGATGGTGGTCTGGGCGGATTCCGTCATACCCTGCTGCAGATCGAGGAGGACGGCGGTGTCGCCGGCGGCGGGCTTACCGGTGGTCTTGTCGATGACGGTTCCGGAGATGGTGGCGGCCGCGAGCGAAACAGGTACAGCGAGAGCGGCGAAAAGAGAGAGTCGAGAGAACAGGTTCTTCATGGGTTCCAGTCTTGCTCAGCCGTGCAGTGGCGCCTGATACGGAGTCAGGACATCGGATTCGAGCAAATCGATTTCGGCCACGGTTTCGGCGGCCTCGTTTTCAAGCAGCGCGCGCTGCGCGTCGAAGTCTTCTGCGGGATATTTTCCGGCGGAGTATTCGAAGTTGAGATCGCGGAGGTTGTCGTAGAGAGCCTCGCGGCGCTCGCGCAGGTACTCGAGTCGGGTCTTGGCAAGCTGGGCTTCGACATGGCGCTCGGGCCAGAAGACGTAGACGAAGCAGCCGATGAGCAGAAGGGCGCAGGCGGTGGTGGTCATAGGGTCGTCTCCGCGACCGGATCCGGTCGAGAGCGCAGAGCACAGGGCTCAGAGCTCAGGGAAAGTCTGTCTGGACGGCGAGTCTTCATATTTCGGTCTCCCGGCGAATGCGTTCGCGGAGATCGCGGGATGCGGGGTCGTCGGCAATTTGGGGCATGGGGGC
Source organism: Acidobacteriaceae bacterium (assembly GCA_049579805.1). Lineage (GTDB taxonomy): Bacteria > Acidobacteriota > Terriglobia > Terriglobales > Acidobacteriaceae > Palsa-343. The sequence goes on along the minus strand of JBAUOP010000054.1, from coordinate 3,337 downwards.
GACGCGCAGTCGCCATTTCTTCACGAGCAAGAAGGTGCCAACCAGGCCGAGGAGCAGAAGCAGCGGCGGCACGATCCAGGCGACCATATTGAACTTCGTAAGCCAGGGCGCGGCGAGGGCGGTGGGGCCGTATTCATCCTGAAAAGCCGTAAGGATGGCGTTGTTGCTTTCGCCGCCAGCGACGTCAGCGCGGAGCTCGGCGGTCATTTTGGCGGAGACTACGCAGCCCATGTGGTTGCACTCGAGGAGAATCTCGTTGCAGCCGCAGGTGCACATGAGCTTGTGGCCGAGGTCGTTGTAGCGGGCAGAGGTGTCGGCGGCGCCGAGCGTCATGACCGAGACGACAATGACGAGGGGCAGGATGAGGAAGCGCAGCCAGAGCTGGATTCGCATCAGGCGCCTGCCCTTCCCGCCGGGACGGCTTCGGCGGGTTCAGGGGTCGCCGGGCCATGATGGCGCTGGGCGGCGATGGTGGCGCTGAGGTTGGGCAGCAGCGCGATGCCGGTACCGAAGACAGTGACCAGCAGGCCGATCCAGATCCAGGAAATGAGGGGATTGAGGAAGGCCTTGATGACGGGCTGGCCTGTGGTGGGATCCTTGCCGGCATAGATCACGTAGAGATCCCAGGCGAGTGTGGAGTGATTGGCCACGATGGTGGAGGGCTGCTGGCTCGCGGCGTAGAAGCGAAGTTCGGGCGCGAGTTTGGTGACGAGGTGGCCGTCGCGATAGACGTTGAGCATCGCGAATTCGGTGTCGTAGTTGGGATTGGAATCCTGGGAGTAGTCGAGACATTCGACGCGATAGGGACCGAGGTTGAAGCTCTGCTTGTAGTCCATGGTGCGCTCGACGCTCTGATTGAACGCCTGGCCGCTGAACCCGATGAGGATGAGGACGACGCCGAGGTGGACGATGTAGCCGCCGTAGCGGCGGGTGTTGCGGCGGGTGAGCTGCACGACGGAGGCGAAAAGGTTCTGGTGGGATTTCTGCTGGATGACGCGGGCGCCGTGGAAGAATTCCGAAAAGATGGCGGTGAGGACGAAGGCGGACAAAGAAAAGGTCATCCACGCGTAGAAAGCGCCCTGGTGGTCGGTGGTGAAGATGGTCCAGGGATGGACGCCGAGGGGGATGAGGGCGATGGCAACGACGAGCGCCGCGATGCCGGGGAGGAAAAAGTTTTTGCGGATACTGCGCATCGAAGTGCTGCGCCAGGCCAGCAGCGGTCCAATGCCGGTGAGCAGAAGGAGAAAGACGCCGATGGGGACGGCCACCCGGTTATAGAAAGGCGCGCTGACGGTGACGCGATTGCCCTGGACGTATTCCGAGAGGACGGGGAAGAGCGTACCCCACAGGATGGTGAAGCAGGCCATCAGCAGGACAAGATTGTTGAAGGCGAAGCTGGACTCGCGCGAGACGAGGGACTCGAGCTTGTGCTCGGTTCGGAGGTGATCGCGATTGAGGATGTAGACGAAGATGCAGACGGCGAGGACGATGACGAGGAAGACCCAGAACCAGGTGCCGATGGAGGACTGCGCAAACGCGTGGACGGAACTGACCAGGCCGGAGCGAGTGAGCAGGGTACCGAGAATCGAGAGCAGGAAGGTGGAGAAGATGAGCCAGACGTTCCAGCTCTTCATCATGCCGCGCTTCTCCTGCATCATGACGGAGTGGAGGAAGGCGGTGCCGGTGAGCCAGGGCATGAGAGAGGCGTTCTCGACGGGATCCCAGCCCCAGTAGCCGCCCCAGCCGAGGACCTCGTAGGCCCAGTGCATGCCGAGGAAGATACCGACGGTGAGGAAGAGCCAGGTGACCATGGTCCAGCGGCGGGTGATGTGGATCCATTTTTCACCGGGGTAGCGCATCATGAGCGCGCCGAGGGCAAAGGCAAAGGGCACGCTGAACCCGACATAGCCGAGGTAGAGCATCGGCGGATGGATGACCATCTCGGGATACTGCAGGAGCGGGTTGAGGCCGTTGCCGTCGGGAGGAATCGCGCCCTGGATGAGGGAGAACGGCGTGGCCGCTACGTTGACGAGGAGCAGGAAGAAAACCTGGATGCCGGCGAGGATGGTCGAGGCATAGGCGAAGAGCTTGACGTCGACTTTGTGGCGGAGGCGGAGGACGAAACCGTAGGCGGAGAGAAGAAAAGCCCAGAGAAGCAGGGAGCCTTCCTGACCGGACCAGAGGGCGGCGAACTTATAGGCGGCGGGGAGGGCGCGGTTGGAGTGCTCGGTGATGTAGGCGACCGAGAAATCGTTGGTGAAGGCGGCCCAGACGAGAGCGAAGGCAGCGCAGGCGACAGCGAAGAAGCTGGCGATGCCAGCGCGGCGGGCGGTTTCCGCAAGGCGTTCGGGAGCGACAACCCCCCGAGAGCCTGTGGCGAGCTGGCGCAGGGCAACGGCGCCGGCCAGCAGGTTATATCCGCTCAGGGCGAGGGCGACGAGGAGAGCAAAGCTGCCGAATGCGGGCATAGGGAATCAACCTTCTGAATTGTCGCACTTTTGGGGAGCCAAAACGGTGTGCGGCAACCAGGGACACTTTGATCTTCTCGTTACCGCGGGAGAGCCGCTGTGACAAATCTCACACCGCAAAGGTGGGGATGGCAATCGTCAGAAAGGTGGAATTTGCGGGTGGGGCGTGGTGGATGGCTGGGATCAGGCGGTGCGGGGCTGCAGGCGGCGGTGCGGAAGTGATTATGCAGTGCGGGACATGGGCTCGTGCAGGACGGAGCGGACCAGGCTCAGCAGCTCATCGGGGGGAAAAGGCTTGACGCGGAACATCACGTCGAGGTGGCGATAGTCGTCATCCGCTTCGGCGAGGCCACTGAGGACCAGGACCGGCAGGTTGGGATAGCTGAGGCGGAGCAGGGTGACAAATTCGGGGCCGTTCATGCCGGGCATGAGGTGATCGGTGATGACCAGACCGACGGGGTGAGAGCGATCTCTTTCTCTGAGGAACTCGAGGGCCTGGCGACCGTCGGAGGCCACGGCGACACTGCGGCCGGAACGGGCAAGAATCGCCTTTCTGGTGGTCGCCTGGATGCAGTTGTCGTCCACCAGGAGGATGTCGGTAGCCATTGAGATGGGGGATTCCTCGACTTCCGTAAAGGTTGCCCGGGAGGGGGTTCCGAAAGCAGGCAGATGTACTACTTTGGCTACCCAGGTCTTTTTCCCAGGAAACCGTTTTACCTTTCCTGCACGACGCAGCGCAAGTGCAAAACCCGGTATTGCGGTGACACTTTCGTTCGCGAAGATGACTTTGGTGTGACGGGTGGCTGGGGAGCCCTGCGCGGGGGCGGCGCGGACAAAGGAAAGGGCGGAAGTCCGGAGGACTTCCGCCC
>JBAUOP010000053.1:0-1516 GCA_049579805.1 Acidobacteriaceae bacterium | reverse complement strand
GTCGAACGTGGTCTTCGAGTTGGTGCGGTTGATTGCGCTAACGAGTTCGAGCTGTCGCGCAAAGATGCGATCGGTCTCCGTGAGAAGTTCCGCAGTGCCTTCAGCCGGCTGGTCGCCCTCCTGCACGCGAGCTGACCGAATCAACCGCTTTTTCATCTCTTCGATTCTGTTCTGACAATCGCTACGCTCTGCCAGTGCTTCAGCTAGCTTCATAATGCCTCCCTATCAGGCGTCTTCCGTAAGGATGATCGACACGTCTGTTATAGAACAGGCCACGCGGCGATTCTCGTCCCGCGCAGCCAGTTCGGCTTATGATTCAGTCCTTATAAGGATCGAACTCGTTGGCCCCAGCCATCGCCACTCCAACCGGGGTAAGACGATGCAGGACGCGCACCGTGTCACCAACAGACTCAAGCACCTCATTGAGGCGCTTGTAGCAGTCCGGCGACTCGTCGAGTCCAGCGCCACGCAGTTCGATACCAGCGCGATCCACCCAGGCGCGCATCATCTCCGGCGTGACCTTGCCGGCACGCTTGACCTCGCCGGTCTTACGATCAACAACGCCTGTCGCCTCGCGGCGACCCATTGCGCGACCCGCGCCGTGCACCGTGGAATAGAGCGAATAGCGTGCATGCTCGTTCTCGACTCCTTCGAGAATGACCGACTGCTCACCCATCGTGCCGCCGACAAATCCACGCTGGCCCGGAAATGCCGGAGTTGCCCCCTTGCGCACAACCCACAACTGCTCGCCGTTATGCTCTTCGCGCCAGGCGTAGTTATGATGGTTGTGCACCTCCTCAACAATCGGCGCTCCCAGGATCTCCGCCACTCGGGCGCAGACCCAGTCGCGTCCGGCATAGGCATACTCGCCAGCAACACGCATCGCTTCAAGATAATCAGCGCCAAGATCGCTATCCGTTGAAAGTACGCAAGGCTCCACGTCCATTCCGTCCGAAGCGCCGGCGGCCTTCAGGAAGTGCGTGGCCGTCTTGTGGCCGAGTCCACGTGAACCGAAGTGCACGCCAATCCAGACGCGATCCTCTTCATCCGTGAACAGATCCACGTAGTGGTTTCCACTGCCCACGGTGCCAAGCTGGTTGCGCGCCATCTCCTTCAGAGGAGATATCGCCTTCAGCTTCCATGCCTCGTCATCAAATAGGGCGTGATCGACCCTCTCGTTGTTCCTGCGACCAACGCCGAAGCTGATCGTGGACCAAACATCATCTATGATCTTCGCAATGCGCGCCCGTAGCTCAGAGCCTGGCATATCGACACGAACGGCCTTGTTGCCGCAGCCGATATCGTAGCCGACACCCGTAGGGCTGATCGCATTCCTGTAGGCCACGACACCGCCGATCGGCACACCGTAGCCCACGTGGTTGTCGGGCATAAGTGCGACCTTGTCGGCTGTGCGCGCGCAGACGCGAATCTGGTTAAGCGTGCGCTCATCGGCCTGACCGAACACAGGAATCTGGTTATCAAAAATCTCCATGCGTATCACGAGAGTGGTTCCTCA
>JBAUOP010000052.1:0-28716 GCA_049579805.1 Acidobacteriaceae bacterium | reverse complement strand
GTGCAGGGCCACCGGCAGATACGTTACGCGGTCCAGAGCCCCCCACGATGCCTTCACTCCTGCCGCAACCGGTACGGTTGCATTCCCGTGATTCGTCATCGTCATTCGCAAAAAGGCCGCCCGCGCCCCCGGCGGAGCGCACCACGTCAGCGTCATTTCAACGCCATCCGCATCCAGGTGCGCAGTCGGAATCCAATAGGCAATCAAATCCCAGGAGGGATTTCGAAAGGCGACGGGCTTTCCATCGATCTCAAACGTCGGCTGGATCACCGGCGCTCCCTCATCTCCCTCCACCTGGAGCAAACCGCGGTAGCGCATGGAAAGCACGTTGAAGCTGACCAGCGCACCGTCGACGGCGCGGATCTCCGGAAGAGCAATCCAGCTGTTGCCCGTAGCAAACACATCGCCGGGTTGGGGTGAAACGGCGATTCCCTGCGGAACATTGGCGGCAGCCAGCAGGCTCGGCGCCGCGAGGCACAGAAGCCCGGCTATCAGTACACAGGTAACGCGCCACCAGGAGCCGCACGCGGCCCGCTCATTCATGTCCACCAAAACCTCCGCGGCTGTGAAGCGAAATGGGAGAGGTGAGTGCTCGGCTGGAGCACCCTCCCAAAAATCAGATGCGCAGAGGATCAGAGTACCCGGTTCGCGAAAGGAAATTCCTCCTGCCGCCTGTGCCAGGGTCCGTTGTTGTGCTCATGGACGCGGAGGAACGAGGAAACGAGCGGGAATCACGGCTGCGATCGGATCAGTGGATCATCTGCCGAGGCCCGTTCTGATCGCTGAAAGCTGATCCTGCCCTACACCTCGTACCCGCTCGGGTTCGCCGCAAAGTACCGTAGTTGTGCCTGCAGTCGGTCCAGCTTGTCCTGCAGCAGCGCCGCCTCTTCACGTGACAACTTCACGGCGGTCCGGCGATCCAGAATGTCCCGGTAGGTCGCCTGGGCCTTCTGCACCAGCGCTGCAAGGCTCGCCGCAGGATCGCGACAGGTCAGTCCGTGCAGCATCTCGGTCGCCATCACCGCCTCGGCCAGCAGCGCCTCGAACGTCACGCGCCGCAAATCGCCATAAGGATCAGGCATTAATACATACTCCGTAGCCATCCAGCCCCCGTGACCCTGATCGACGACGGATCGCCGACCCCGGTAGTCAGAGTCTGGCAGCGCCGCCCGGGCCAGTCGGTGATATGAATCACCCGTCACCGCCTGGGTCGGTGGTGCCGGGTGCCCATGTCTGCCTGCCTTTGGCAGACATGGGAAGTAGAGAATCTCAAAGACGCCAGCCGTACTCCGGACTTGCCCTCCGCCTGCTATCCAGCTATGCTATACAGCAGGGCGCCCCATGCAGAAACTCGCCAAAGCCCGTGTCTTTATGAGTGGCCGCAGCCAGCACGTCACCATCCCTGCTGAGTTCCGCTTCGCCACCGATGAAGTCTACGTCCGCCGCGATCCGCGCAGCGGCGACCTCATCCTCTCCCCCGCTCCCAAAGACTGGAAAGCCGTCTTCGCTGCCCTCGACGCAGCAGGCTTTCCCGACGACTTCATGGAGAATCGCGACCAGGGCATACCCGAAGTCCGCGAGCGCCTGTGACCCTCTACTTGATCGACACCAACACAATCAGCTACATCATCAAGGGCAAGTCCCCCGCTGCGCGCGCCCGCCTGGCACAGATCGGGGCCCGCAAGGATCACGAGGCGGCAATCTCGACCGTCACCGCAGGCGAGATTCTTTACGGACTCGAGAAGGTCGGAGCCGGTCCGCAGCGCCGCAAGGCCATCGATTTATTCCTGTCCGCCCTTACGATCTGCCCCTGGGATCATGTCGCCGCGGAAGCTTACGGCCATCTGCGGGTCCGCCAGGAGGCACTCGGCAAAACCCTCGGCTCCTACGACCTCCAGATCGCCGCCCACGCCATCGCCCTCGGCGCCATTCTGGTCACTCACGACCTCGCCTTCCGCCACGTCACCGGACTCGTCGGCCTGGAAGACTGGGCCACCGACCTCTGAGCGTCGGTGCCCGTTCCAGCGTGGCGTCCGTGCTTCCGGTACCCTTGTATTCGTGAAAGTGCCCCTGCTCGGGTTCGGGACTGTCGGCAGTTCCGTCGCCCGCATCCCACTGGCTATTCGTTGAGCCACCCAACTGGGTATGGCCCTCAGCCGCGTCCGGCCCCACACTCATCCCCAGTGCCTCACTGTCCCCAGGAGAGTCCCACCCGCGTCGCCCCCTGAAGCGATCGGGTGGGTCGCCCCGGGGACGCATGGTTCTCCCCATGTCCGCACCGGCCCAACACAGGAACCCGCTCCCCTTCGGCCTCTGCGTTTTCGCCGCTGCCGCCATCTGCCTCGGCCTCCTGGGACTCGTCTGGTCCGACTTCGCCCTCACCTGGCAGCGCGTCGGCCCCGACGCCTCCCACCGCCTCGCCCTCGCCCGCCTCGCCGCCCTTATCGAACTCGGCTGTGGTATCGCCCTCCTTTGGACGCCCACTCGCCGCGTCGGTGCACTCCTGCTTACCGCTCTCTACGCCGTCTTTGTCCTGCTCTGGATTCCGCCCGTCGTCGCCCATCCAGCCATCTACGACGGCTGGGGCAACATCTTTGAGGAACTATCCCTGGTCTTCGGCGGCCTCGTGGCCTTTACGGTTGTCGCGCCGCCGGACTCAGCCTGGTCTCGGCGCCGACGCACCTTCGCCCGCCTCTACGGCATCTGCCCCATCTCCTTCGCAATCGACCAACTCGTCTATCTCGCCGGCGCCGCCACCTGGGTTCCCCGCTGGATCCCGCCCAGCCAGAAGTTCTGGATCGTCGCAACCGCGGTCTTCTTTTTCATGGCGGCCGCGGCGATCCTCTCGGACATCCTTGCCGGCCTCGCCGCCCGCCTGCTCACCGTCATGATCCTGCTCTTCGGAGCGCTCATCTGGGCACCCAGATTGGCTGCCGCGCCGCATGTGCACATGGTATGGTCCGGCAACGTGATCAACCTCGCGATGGCCGCCGCCGCCTGGGTCGTTTCGGATGTCCTCTGCGAACCAATCGCCTCCCGTGCCATGCGCCACCCGGCCCGCCCCACCGCGGTCCTCCAGCGCATCGACGAACGCCGCACCAAAACCGCCGTCTGAGATGAGCCCGCGTCCCCGGGTGCCCCATGTCTGCCCGTTTTTGGCAGACGTGGGAAGCCGATAATTTCGAACGCGGAACCGTGAACCTGGTATCCGGCAGTCCCTATACGCTGCGGGTCGTTCACTCTCGCCACAAAGAGGGGGTTACGCATGATCGCCGAAACCCTGCACACCCTCCGCCCTGTTCCCTGCCTGTAACCTGTATTCATGAAAGTGGCCCTGCTCGGATTCGGGACGGTCGGCAGTTCCGTCGCCCGCATCCTCTGCGATCTCCAGCCCGACAGCCTCGAACTCGCCGTCATCTTCAATCGCGGCGTCGCCCGCAAAAAGGTCGACTGGGTTCCCTCCTCGGTTCTCTGGACCGAGGACTTTGAGGATGTCCTCCGCTCCAACGCCGACGTCATCGTCGAGCTGGTCGGCGGCCTTGAACCCGCCGGAACCTGGGTTCGCGCCGCTCTGGAAGCCGGCAAATCCGCCGTCACCGGCAACAAGAAACTCATCGCCCGCGACGGCGTCGAGCTCGACCGCCTCGCCCGCTCCCACGGCGGCCATCTCCTCTACGGAGCCGCTGTCGCTGGAGGCATTCCGGTCATTCCCGGCCTCACCCAGGGATTCGCCGGTGACCGCATCACCCGCATCGAAGGCATCCTCAACGGCACCTGCAATTACATCCTTAGCCGCATGGAACAAGGCGCCGCCTTCGCTGAAGTTTTGAAGGACGCCCAGCAGCTCGGCTACGCCGAAGCCGATCCCAGCGAAGACGTCGATGGTTACGACGCCCGCGCCAAGCTGGTCATTCTCTCCCGCATCGCGCTGCGCTCCGGCCTCGACATCGACTCGGTCGCCTGCCGCTCCATAACCGAAGTCGACACCATCGACCTCAACTACGCGCGCGATCTCGGCTGCACCATCCGCCAGATCTCCAAAGCCGAGCGACGTGCAGACGGCCTTGCCGCCGCGGTCGGGCCCATGCTCGTTCCGCTGCGCTCGCCGCTCGCCTGGTCGCGCGGCACCGAGAACATGGTCCTCGTCTCCGGCCAATATGGCGGCGATGTCGTCTTCTCCGGTCACGGCGCCGGCGGCAACCCCACTGCGGTCGCTGTCGTCTCCGACCTCATCTCGCTCGCCCACGGCTCGCGCCCGGTCGATCTGCCCAGCCGCGCCGCCAGCCTCAGCAGCGAGTTCGAGCTGCGCCACTACATTCGCTTCATCGTCGAGGATCGCCCCGGCATCGTCGCCGAAATCGCCGGCGCGCTCGCCGCCGAACACATCAATATCGACGCGCTCTTCCAGCGGCCCGGTTTCCAGAAGGGCAGTCTGCCCTTCGTCGTCACCGTCGAACCCTGCGCCGCCTCAGCTCTGCGCCGCGCTCTGGACCGCATCGCGCACGCCGCCTGGCTTACCCAACCCCCGCTCGATATGCCCATGCTGGATGAGTGATCATGATGTTCGCCACCGTCATCGCGGCCATCACCACCCTGCTCACGCTCGCGGGTCTGGCCTACTATCTGCTCGCGCTGTGGAGCGCCCGCAGCTTCCTGCGCCGCCCGAGGTTTCCTGCCGGATTCACCCCGCCTGTCAGCATCCTCAAGCCGCTTCATGGCCTCAGTCCCAGTCTCGCCGAGGCTCTGGCCAGCCATTGCCGCCAGAACTATCCGGCCGAGTACGAGATCCTCTGCGGTGTTTCTTCGCTGAACGATCCTGCCGTCGCGGTCGTGCGCCGGTTGCAGGCCGAATTCCCCGAGCGCAGCATCCGGCTCATCCACACGCCCGAGGTCCTCGGTGCAAACGGCAAGACCAGCAATGTAGCCCAGCTTGTGCCGCATGCCCGCTTCGAGCACCTGGTTATCAGCGATGCCGATATTCACGTCGGCCCGCACTACCTGTCGCGAGTCCTGGCGCCCTTCGCGCCCATTGAAGGCCAGCCCGCCACCGGCCTCGTGACCGCCCTCTATTGCGGCCGCGCGCACGAAACGCTGGGCTCGAAACTCGAAGCGCTCGGCATCGCCACGGAGTTCGCCCCCGGCGTCCTCACCGCGCGCTTCCTCGATCGTCGTCTCCGCTTCGGGCTGGGCTCCACGCTGGCCGTCACTCCGGCGGCGCTGGACGCGATCGGCGGCCTCGCACCGGTCGCCGAATACCTCGCCGACGATTATCAACTCGGCTCCCGCATCGCGAACGCCGGCTTTCGTGTCGAACTGGCCAACGACATTGTCGAGACCGAAGTCCCCGCCTGGAGCTTCCCGGGCTTCTGGCAGCATCAGCTCCGCTGGGCCCGTGGCATGCGCGACTCGCGACGCGCCGGCTACCTGGGCCTGCTCTTTTCCTATGGACTCGCCTGGTCCTTCCTCAATCTCATCGCCTCCGGCATCAGCGTGACCGCCTTCGCGCTCTTCAGCCTTACGCTGCTCGTCCGGGTTTCGCTGGCGCTGGGTGTCGGCGTCGGCATCCTCGGCGACCGCCAGGTCCTGCGCGACCTCTGGCTGATCCTGCCGCGGGATCTGGTCGCCCTCGCCCTGTGGGCGTGGAGCTACGCCGGCAATACGGTCGCCTGGGGCGACCAACGCCTGGTCCTGCACAGGGGAAAGATTGTTTTGAGCGTCGCGGAGGCCGTTCCGTCGCTCTCAGCGGCCGCTCCTGAAAAAACCACGAGCGTTCAGTGAGGCGTTCAGTGACTGGGCGGCGGCACGTATTCCTTCGGCAGCGCCGCGCCCTCGCCGAAGAAGAACTGTTCCATCTGCTCCACCAGGAATTCCTGCGCCTGCGGCGTCCACGGCTGCAGACGATACTCGTTCAGCAGCATCTTTTGCCGCTCGATCCACTCCTGCCACGCCTTTTTCGAAACGTTGTTGTAGACCTTGTTGCCAAAGTCGCTGTCGAAAGGCGGCTCGTCGAGGCCTTCCATTTCCTGCTTGTAGCGTGCGCAAAAAACCATGTGGGGCATATTTGTGGGTCTCTCCCGAATATTGTACCGGCTGATTCCTCTTCGCCGGGCCGCAGCCCCGCCAGGCAACCGGTCAATCGTTTCCAGCCTCGCATAGACAGGTTCGCTTTTGTCCCCACCGCTGGCCAATCGCTGTCGTGGGGCGATATAAAGAATTCCTGCCTATGTTGATCGAGCACATTCCTTCGGCTCCCCCACTGAAAGCAGTTCAATGAAAAGAAAGCTCGGGGTCTTCTTCTCTCTTCCCCTCATCCTCTCCACTGCGCTGCTGGCGGTTCCGCGCCCTGCGCACGGCCAGTCTGCCGAGGAGATCGTTCGCAAGGTTGTCGGCAACGAGCTCTGGGCCGATTCCCACGACCATACCCGCTGGATGTATCGTGACGCCTACCGGTCCCCCGACAAAGACCTGGTGAAGCTGGTCATCGACACACCCCAGGGAAACCTCTCGGTGGTCATCGAGGATCACGGCCGGCCGCCCAGCGCTCAGGAGCATCAGGCCGACCTCGCCCGCATCCAGCGCATGGTCGGCGATCCCTCCTTCCGCGCCCAGCAGAAGAAAAACGAGCAGCACGATGGCCAGCAGGCGCGCGACATGATGAAGATGATGCCCGACGCTTTTCTCTGGCACGTTGTCAATCGCAACGACGGCAATATCACGTTATCGTTCCACCCCAATCCCGACTTCTCACCCGGGAGCATGAGTGCGAAGGTTCTGGCTGCCATGTCGGGGACCATGGTGGTGGATGAGAAGGCCATGCGCCTCAGGAGCCTGCGCGGCCGCCTCGATCAGCCGGTGGAATTTGCCTGGGGATTGCTGGGACACCTCAATGCCGGGGGCACCTTCCGCATCGAACGCGAAGACGTGGGCGACGGCAGCTGGCAGATCACCCAGATGCATGTCCATATCTCCGGCCACGCACTCTTCTTCAAGACCATCGGCGACCAGGAAGACGAAGTGACCAGCGACTATCACCATGTTCCCGACGATGTCGATCTCAACAAAGCCGCACAAATGCTGCGCGACGGCGAAGTCGCCCGCATCCTCGACATCGGCAACCACCCGGGAGCGTGAGGGGGGCCTTTAGTGCAGGTGCAGCCGCCAGGCCGTGTAGCTGGCGATTTCGTGCCCCAGGCGCTGGACTCGCTCCTGCCAGGGGATGCTGCGCCCCACCGGGCGCGGAGACGTGTAGACCGCGAGCCCATCGTGCTCGCAGATGGCGTGTATGCGAAACAGATGCGTGCCGTCGCTCACCACGTCGATGGTACGGAAGCCATTCTTCCGCGCAATCACCGCCAGCCGCTCTGCGGATTCCTCGGTGTCGTCGCTTTCTGTCTCCGCGATAATCGCGCTCTCGGGAACGCCGTGCGCGATCAGGTAGTCGTGGCCCACGCCGCCTTCCGAGTGGCGATCCGCGGGATCGCCCCCGCCCAGAGTGATGATCATCGGCGCCAGTCCCCGCTGGTAGAGATCCAGCCCATGCTCCAGCCGCGCGCGGAGCACCGGCGACGGACGGCCGTCGTACTCTGCCGCGCCAAACACCGCAATGGCATCCGCAGGCCGCGCCTCGTCGCGATGGGCATACGCCTGGATCTGCCCATCCACCCACAGAACCCACAAAACAGCGGCCGCCACCAGTGCGCCCGCGGTGGAAAGCCACAGTCGCCGGCGCGTTCCGGCGGCCCACCGCAACGGGAGCGCCCGCGCCATCCGCAAATTGTCGTCCGGAAGAATCATCGTGACTGCAGCGCGAGCGCGATGGCGTGCGTCGGGATCGCTCCTTCCCGCAGAATTTGCCAGGTCCCCTCCGGCCCGGAAAGGTCCACAATCGTCGTGGCGACGCTGCGTCCCGTTGGGCCGCCATCCACAATCACCGGAATCCGCTCCCCAATCTGATCCCGCACGCAGGCCGCATAGGTACACTCCGGCAGACCCGCCAGGTTGGCCGACGTCGCCGTAATCGGCAGGCCCAGCGTGGACACTACCGCCCGCGGAATCGCGGCATCCGGGATACGCAGCGCGACGTTGCCGGTATTCGCGGTGCTGCGCAGCGGCAGCCGCGAGCTGGCCTTCACAATCACCGTCAGCGGTCCCGGCCAGAAGCGCTCCGCCAGCAGATCGAAACACAGGCTGATCTCCCGCACCAGTTGATAGGCCTGCGCCAGGTTCGCGATCAGCAGCGACAGCGGCTTGTGCTTCAGCCGCGACTTGATCTCGTAGATCTTCTCCACCGCGTGCAGGTTCACCGGGTCCACCGCCAGCCCATAGAACGTGTCCGTGGGCATGCCGACGACCTTCCCGTCGCGGATGCAGGACGCAATGTACTCGATCCGGTCCGGCTCAGGCTCGTCCGGATGCACGCGCAGAATCTCTGCAGCCAAGGCCTCTCCTGTCGAGGAATCGCGTCGCACTTTGTATTGGATGAAAGCCGTATAAGCCCGTCAGGCTTCCAGGCGGGTTAGAATCCACCCATGCCGACGGCTTCGGAGCGCTCGCGCCTCATCAGCATTGTACAGAGTCGCCAGAACGCCCGCGTGCGGGAATTGCGCGCCGCCTTCGACCGCGCCGGCCGCGACCCATCCGAAGTCATCGCCCTCGAAGGCGAACATCTGCTCGCCGAAGCCCTCCGCAGCGGCCTCCGCCTGCGCACCGTCTTCGTGCGCCGCGATCCCGAACGTCACGAGGCGCGCCTGCGCCTCCTCGACCGCCTCCACATTCCGCCCTCCATCCCCATCGTCGAGATCACCCCGCCCGTCTTCGACAGCGCCGTCGAAACCGAGTCGCCCCAGGGAATTGCCGCCCTCGCCGATCCGCCGCGCTTTTCCATGGACGATCTCTTCGGCCAGGCCGCGCCTCTGCTCGTCGTGACAGCCGGCCTCCAGGACCCCGGCAACTTCGGCACCCTGATCCGCTCCGTTGAAGCCTTTGGCGCCGATGGCGTCTTTGCTCTCCCCGGTACCGTCTCTGTCTGGAACGGCAAAGTCCTCCGCGCCTCCGCCGGCTCTGCCTTCCGCGTGCCGGTCGTGACGGAAAAGCCGGCGGCGGTCTTCGCCGCCCTTACAGAGCGCCGCATCCCGGTGTACGCAGCCGTGCCCGGCTCCTCCGCTGCGGAAGCAATCCCCTGTTCGCAGATAGACTGGACCCGCCCCGCCGCCGTGCTCATCGGCAACGAAGGCAGCGGCCTCTCCCGGGATCTCCTCGACCGCGCCGACCGCCTCGTTTCCATCCCCACGCCCGGCCCCGTCGAATCCCTCAACGCCGCCGTCGCCGCGAGCGTGCTTTTATACGAGGCAGCGCGGCGCAGGTCCCGTCCATGAGCCTCTTTCAGCCCACACCGGACCTGAAGACCGCGCACGTCTCGGCGCCCCTCGCGGAGCGTATGCGCCCCCGCACCCTCGACGAGTTCCTCGGCCAGGAGCATCTCCTGGGCCCCGGCAAGCCTCTGCGCGTCCAGATCGAGCGCGACGACGCCTCCTCCATGATCTTCTGGGGCCCTCCCGGCGTGGGCAAAACCACCCTCGCCAAAATCATCGCGGAGACCACCAAAGCCACCTTCATCGAGTTCTCCGCCGTCCTCGCCGGCATTAAGGAAATCAAGCAGGTGATGGCCGACGCAGAAAAGGCCGCCACCTGGGGCACGCGCACCATCCTCTTCATCGATGAGATTCACCGCTTCAACCGAGCTCAGCAGGATGCCTTCCTGCCCTGGGTCGAGCGCGGTTCCATCCGTCTCATCGGCGCCACAACGGAGAATCCCTCCTTCGAAATCAACTCGGCACTGCTCTCACGCTGCCGCGTCTACACACTGCAGCAGCTCACGGAGGAGCAAATCCTCACCCTCCTGCGTCGTGCTCTGAGCGATCCGGAGCGCGGCCTGGGCGCGCAGCACCTGACTGCCGGCGAGGGCGCGCTGGAAATGCTGGCCGGCTATGCCTCCGGCGACGCGCGCAACGCGCTGAACTCCGTTGAAATCGCAGCGAAACTGGCTGCCGGCTCGCCTGCACCCGCCATTACCCGCGAAATCGCCACCGAGGCCCTGCAGCAGCGCGTCCTCATGTACGACAAGGGGGGCGAGGAGCATTACAACCTCATCTCGGCTCTGCACAAATCCGTCCGCAACTCCGACCCCGACGCCGCGCTCTATTGGCTCGGCCGCATGCTGAAAGCCGGCGAGGATCCGCTCTATGTGGCCCGTCGCGTCGTCCGCATGGCAGTCGAAGACATCGGCCTCGCCGCGCCCGAAGCTCTCAATCTCTGCCTCTCCGCGCGCGATATGGTCGACTTCCTCGGGTCGCCGGAAGGCGATCTCGCCCTGGCCGAAGCTGTCGTCTACCTCGCGCTTGCACCCAAATCGAACGCCATCTACACCGCGTACGGGCAGGTGATGGCCGATATCGAAGCCACCCGCCAGGAGCCCGTCCCGCTCCACCTGCGCAACGCGCCCACCCGCCTGATGAAGGAACTCGACTACGGCAAGGGCTATGAGTACGCACACGACGTCGAGGGCCATGTCGCCGACATGGAATGCCTGCCCGAATCGCTCACCGGCCGCCGCTGGTACTTTCCCACGCAGGAAGGCCGCGAGAAGCTTCTCGCCCAGCGCATGGACGAAATCCGCCGCATCCGCGCCTCGAAGCGATCTTCCTGATGAACGGACCCGCCCCCTCGGATCGCGCCACTCCCGGCGTGTCGTAAGGTTTTTCCGCACCCTGTCCCCTGTACCCTGCGGCCGGATTCCATGTGCTATATTCCAAATGAGTTCCGATGATCTTTTCCCGTGATTACGTTGGTTATCTGGCGCGCCACACCGTCAAGCACCTCATCGACGCCAAAATGATTCAGACCGCGAAACGGCCTGCCGTCGAGGAGCGCGTTTACAACGGCATCCTCGATGAACTGTCCCTGGAGGACCGGATTAACGACGAAGTCCGCGTGATTCTGGACGCCTACCAGGAGGAAATGCACCGCACCGGCGCCAGCTATGCCGAGATGTTCAAGAAAGTGAAGACCGAGCTCGCGCGCAAATATAAGGCGGTGCTGTGAGAATCTCCCGCGACAAACTCAACAAGCTCGCTCACGTCGTGGCCGATACCCTCGCCGAAACCCCGGAGTGCGACTTCCTCGAGGACCGTAACACCATCCGCCAGGAGGCCCGCAAGGCGCTCGAACACCTCCTCCTCGAAGAGTTGCGCATCGATCAGGCAGCCCGCCAGAAGATCGAGTCGCAGCGCCGCATCATCCCCGAAGGCAGCCAGGAGTGGGATATCCTCTACCGCAAGTACTATAACGAGGAAGTCAAAAAGCTCGGTATCTGAGCAGAATTCCACGCTCGAGCCGCCTGCCCACAGTTCTCTCGCCCCGAAGATTCCCCCTCTCCCAACTCCGCGGCCTCAACGGCTTCCCCGTCATCGCGCCCGCGTCCTTCTCTTTTCGCCCCTAAGTGCGAGTCCGCGCCGCATGGTCAAACTCTTCGTTTTTCCATAGCCTCTGTTTCCCTGTCTATGAGAATTAAGATTCGCGCCGCGACGTGTCGCCGCGCTGCAACCCAACTCCCCTTCTCACCCGGATGCGAACGGCTCCTGGTCTCATCGGTTTATCCTTTTCAAAACAGTACCTTTGTAATTAATACAACCCTCAGTGACCTGCAGCCGACTCGCCTATGTTTACCATCATGCTAATAAATGGTATTTAAATTGCTTCTTATCCTGGGTTGCTTATGTTGCGGTACGAATATCCGGTCTCGGTCGAGTTTCTCTGGCCTCATTCTTTCGGGCATCGATGGACGCTTTTCCCAGGATTTCCACTCACGCGAAATCCAGGTCGGGCGGTCTCCAGCCCCTGGCAGTCACCCACTCAGGACCCACTTCACATTTTTGGGAGGATCCATGTCGCTTAGGCGCATCACCCGGTTCTCTGTCTTGTTGACCGCAGTTTGTCTCTTCTGCGGAATCCCGCGCGCTCACGCGCAGAACGTCTACGCCACCATTCATGGCACGGTAACGGATCCCACCGGAGCGGTGGTCCCCAACGCACAGGTGACGGCTCTCAACACCAGCACGGGCATCCACAACACCGTTACCACCGACGACAAGGGTTATTACACCTTTACCCAGCTGCAAACCGGAGGACCCTATACGGTTTCAGTCCAGGCCCCCGGCTTCCAGCGCTATGAGAAGACCGGCATCACCCTTCTGGTGAATGGCAACCCCGAGGTCGACGCCACAGTCAGGGTTGGGTCCAGCTCCCAGACCATTCGGGTGGCCGCGGCGCCCGTCGAGGTTTCCACCTCCGATACCCAGCTCAAAACGGATATCACCTCCAGCGAGGTTGAGCAGATGCCGCTGCTGGGCCGCGACGCTTCCATCCTGGAGAAAACCGCCCCTGGCGTCACCGAGGTCCCCGACCGCTTCGGCAACCCCGAATCCGACGGAGCGCAGTCGCAGCAAAGCGACTTCACCCTTGACGGCGTGGACATCAACGATGTCGCCCTCCAGGATCAGGGCATCATCGTGAACCCCGATGCCCTGGCTGAAGTCGCCGTCGTTCAGAATGACCTGAACCCCGAATACTCGCGCAACTCCGGGGCCGTGGTGAGTGAGACCCTCAAATCCGGCACCAACGCTTTTCACGGAGATGGCTTCGAGTTCTACCGCGACACCTTCCTCAACAACGGCGGCTGGAATACTATTTCCCGCCCCGAGTTCCATCAAAATATCTTTGGCGGGACCCTCGGCGGTCCCATCTTCCGTAACAAATGGTTCTTCTTCACCGCCTATCAGGGACTCCGCAACCGCACCGGCGCCCCGCAGGTCACCTCTGTCTTTAGTCCCGCGCAGGATGCCGGCAATTTCACCGCCGATTCGAACCAGGGCACCGGAGCTCTGAACAGCGCCGGCCTAACCTCCAATCCCATGCCGTTTGCCGTCGATGGCTGCGCGGCCGGTACTCCATGGAACGCCTGCCCGGCCTTTGCCGGTGGCTCCGTGGTCATTCCCACCTCCATGTGGAATCCGGAAGCCGCCGCTCTGGTCAGCACCTATGTTCCTCCTGCCAACCAGACAGCGACCAACGGCTCAGGAGTTACCTCGTATCTCGATAACTTCAATACCGCTAACAGCGCGGCTCAGGACCAGGGCATCATTCGTACCGATTTCCACCCCACCCAGAACGACACTTTCTGGGCCTCCAGCATCTTCCAGTCCAACCCCGATGTCGTCCAGTTGCCTTTTGGTGGCGCTGACCTTCCTGGTTTCACCCAGGTCGATGCTTCCCATATCAAGATGTTCAATGCCGACTACACTCACACGTTCAACGCCTCCACGCTGAACGATTTTCGCATCGGCTATTTCCGTTTCAATTTCTCGGCCGTCAATCCGCAGACCGTGGTCCCCCCCAGCAGCGCCGGATTCAATATCACCCCGCAGGACCCGCTGATGGGACTTCCTAACATGAGCCTCAACGGCTACTTCACTCTTGGCTTCAGCTTTGAGGGACCGCAGCCTCGCAAAGATACCAACCTGCTCGGCTCTGACACCTTCACCAAAATCATCGGGAACCATTCGATGAAGTTCGGCGGCATCTACGAGCAGTTCGGCGTGGAGAACCCCTACTATGCCGACAACAACGGCGTCTTCAACTACAACGGCGGTGGCACTTATAGCTCGGGAGACCCCGCCATTGACTTCGTGTTAGGTATCCCCGATCAGTACACTCAGGCCTCGGGCAGCGTCATCGACGCCATTTCCCACGAATACTACCTCTTCGGCCAGGATAGCTGGAAAGCTACTCGCGATCTCGTTCTCAACTATGGCCTCGGCTGGGACGCCGAAACCCCCTGGGCCAACCACCAGTACGCCGGTCACGGCATCACCTGCTGGTCCCTCGGCAATCAGACTTCCACCGTCTATCCCGGCGGACCTCCGGGACTGCAGTACTCCGGCGATCCCGGCTGCAGCACCTACGGCCAGGCCTATACACGCTGGCATGACTTAACTCCTCGTTTCGGCTTCGACTGGTCGCCCAGTTCCGGCCCCGCCGCGCTCATTGGGGAATCCGGCGCTCACTCCTTCTCCCTCCGCGGTGGTTTCGGCGTCTTCTTCAATCGCGACTCCGAAGAAGAAGCGCTCCAGAACCTCTCTTCGCCACCCTATTTCTTCGAGAGCCATGGTGCAGCCGATCTCGGTGGCAGTCCGTCGTTTCTCAACCCTTTTGCCGACGTGACCGGCAATGCGGCGGTCTCGGAGACAAATCCTTTCCCCTACCATCTGCCGGCCTTTGGCCAGCCGCTGACCTGGAGCAACTACGCTGAGAACGACATGAGCAATGTGAGCTCTCAGTATCTGCCTTCTTATGCCTACAACATGTTCTTCGGCATCCAGCGCGCTCTGCCGGGTAACATGGTGCTCGGGGTCTCGTATGTAGGTTCACTCGGCCGCAAGCTGCCCCGCGTCAGTGAGGGCGACCAAATTACCCCTGCAGGCCACTCCGCCTGCCTCGCCAATCCCACCTGCGTCGCGAACTCGGCGGCCATTCACCTCCTCTTCCCGCAATACACCGCGCAGCCGGCCATCGTTCCCGGTTCTGTATCGGCGTCGGCTCCCAACGGCATTCCCTGGTATCTCAGCGTCGGCGAGCAGCTCTCCAATGGCGCCTCCAGTTACAACTCCCTGCAGGTCAGTCTCCAAAAGGCCGCTTCCCACGGCCTCACCTTCAGACTGGCTTACACGTACGCGCACGCTCTCGACAACGATTCCGGCTATGAATCTTCTTCGGGCGGCGGCGCCATCAATGCGGTGGGCGGCGAGAACGGTCGTGAGGTCAACTTTGCCCCCGGCTTCGAATACCTGAACTACGGAAGCTCGGATTACGATGCGCGTCAGCGGCTCTCCATTCTCTACAACTACGAGGTTCCCCTCACCGCCGGCATGCATAACAACCATATCGTCAATGAGGCGCTGGGCGGCTGGCACCTGAGCGGCGTCACCGCTCTCCAGACCGGGTTTCCCGTCAACATCGACGAAGCAGGTATTTTCAACAATATGTGGTGCGACGAGTTCACCTATTACGGATGTCCCGATGTCCCGCAATGGACCGGTGTCCATCCCAAACTATCCAACCCCCGCACCAGCCCGGGACATATATGGTTTGATACCACGCAGTTCTCAACCGAGCCCGTAGGCACGTTCGGCAACACGCCCCGGAACTTCTTCCGCGGCCCCGGCTATAACTACAGCGATATGTCGTTGTTTAAAAACTTCCATGTTGGCAGTGAAGCCCGCTACATCGAGCTTCGCCTTGAGTCCTACAATGTCTTCAACCACGCTAACTTAGCCGAACCGGACGGTGACTTCAGCGATCCGACCTTTGGCGAATCTCTCAGCGTCATCAATCCGGGCAGTTTCGGCACCGACGCGGGCGATCCGCAGCCCGGCCGTGCTACCCAGCTTGGCGCCAAGTTCTACTTCTGAGCGTCAGCTGAACGAACCGGTGCGGGCCAGCTCATCGTCCCGCCCCAACTCTCAATCTCACAGGGGCCGCTCCGGCGGCCCTTTCTTTCATCATTTCCGACCCCGCCCCAATGCCTCCGAGAAGCAAGAAACACTAACCTTGTCATCCCGAGCGGAGCGTTCCAGGGGCCCCGTCGCGCGAGCGCGATGGGGTTGCGGAGAGAGGGACCTGCTTCTCGCACTTTCCTACCCGCCCCAACGCCTCTGGAAATCAAATTCCAACGTGTCGTCCCGAGCGGCGCAAATCTCCACCTTGCCCCGCGATGCTAAAATCACCTGTGTGCCGGGTCCTGCGCGGCGCAATCCCGCCAACCCCGCCAGGTCCGGAAGGAAGCAACGGTAACGGGCCAGTGCGTGCGCAGCAGGTCACCCGGTGCACTAAGATTCCTCCCATGAAAACCACAGCGGAGATCGGCATGAAGATCACCGCAACCCAGCGCGAATTCCGCCGCTACACAGGCGTCTCCGCCGAGGTGGAGCGCCGCGGCTTCGGCGCTTCCCGCCTCGACCTGTGCTGGGGCCGCCGTTTTCCGCTGGCTCCGGATTCGCCCCCCTCTGGCAGCGAGGCTGTGGATCGCCACACTCCTGAACGCTGAACCCTGCACGCTGCACGCTGTCCTCCCCTTTTCTGCGACAATAGGCCTTTACCCAGGAGACATGGCTTGACCCTCTCTGTTCGCCCGCGTGTGCCCGTTCGTGCAAAAATCAGTGCCCTTGGAACCTGGACCCCGCCCCACCTGCTCACCAACGCCGATCTTGAAAAAATGGTCAGCACTTCCGACGAGTGGATCACCTCCCGCGTCGGCATCAAAGAACGCCACATCGTCGATCCCGGCATGGCCACCAGTCATATGGCCGTCGAAGCCGCGAAGCGCTGTCTCGCCGCCCGCGGCATCGATCCCACCGAAGTCGAAGTCATCATCGTCGGCACCGTCACACCCGACATGCTCTTCCCCTCCACTGCCTGCCTCGTGCAGGACCGTCTCGGCGCCAAAGGCGCCTGGGGATTCGACCTCTCCGCCGCCTGCTCCGGTTTTGTCTACTCCCTGCAGATGGGCTGCAAGCTCGTCGAGAGCGGCACGCAGAAAAAAGTCCTCGTCATCGGCGCCGATACCATGTCGTCCATCATCGACTACACCGACCGCGCCACCTGCGTCCTCTTCGGCGACGGCGCGGGCGCGGTGCTCATCGAGCCCGCCCAGGACGGGGAAACCGGCATGATCGATTTTCATCATGAGATTGACGGCTCCGGCGCCTGTGCGCTCTTCATGCCCGGCGGCGGCAGCCTGCATCCGCCCACCCACGAAACCATCGACAAGAAGATGCACTACGTCCATCAGGACGGGCAGGCGGTCTACAAGTTTGCGGTGCGCAAAATGGTCGAAGCCACTGAGACCATCCTCCAGCGCAACGGCATCACCGGCGCCGATCTCGGCTGCTTTGTCGCTCACCAGGCCAATCGGCGCATCATCGTCTCCACCGCGGAGCGCCTCGGCCTTCCCGACGACAAAGTCATCATCAACATCGACCGCTTCGGCAACACCACCTGCGGCACCATCCCCCTGGCTCTCAACACGGCCAGGGAGGAAGGCAAGCTGAAGAAGGGCGAACTGGTCCTCATCGCCAGCGTCGGTGCCGGCTTCACCGTCGGCGCCGCCCTCTTCCGCTGGGAGATTTAAGTCGGATGTGCTTTTAGCTACCAGCTACCGGCTCTCAGCTATCGGCTGCCTTTTTCACGCCCTGCTGCTTCTCGCCCCCACCACCACCAGCCCAATCCCGCCCACCAGCGCGATCGTGCTCAGAATCGGCGAAATCGGCACCGTCTTCGTCTGCTTGTGCTCGATCTTCAGCGGTCCCATATCCACATCTTTCTTCTCGTGGGTAAAGCTGATGCCGCCCGCCGCAAACCCAATAATCCCCAGCACGATCAAAAGAATTCCCACAATCGTCGCCGCTTTCATCGTCCCTCTTTCCCAGGTCTGAGTCGTCCCGCGAACCGGTCATAGCCTCGGCAGGACCAGCCGTGTGAGATGCGCGAAATCCGACCCACGCAATGCGGTTCCTCAGGCAAACTCCCGTCGCCGCCGTGCATCGCAGGTGTCCGATGCATCCTCCGATCCACTGGACCGCGATCGCTCTGCGCCTGACGCTGACCGTGCTCGCCGGCGGCCTGCTCGGCGCCGACCGCAGCCGCAATGGCCACCCCGCAGGCCTGCGCACCGTCCGCCCCAATGCATCTGGAAATCACAAATTCCAACTTGTCATTCCGAGCGGAGCGCTCCAGGGGCCCCACTCGCGCCCTCGCGCGATGGGGTGAGCGGAGAGAGGGACCTGCTTCTCGCCATTCCCCGCTCAGAATCTCCCACTGAGCCAAAACACTACCTTGTCATCCTGACCGGAGCGCAGCGGAGTGGAGGGACCTGCTTTACCGGAGCGAACCGCCCCTTCCATGCGTCTGTCAGGATGCCGCTCGTCGCGCAAACCGTTACCATGGCTCTGAGGTCTTTGATGGGTTTCCGTACGTTGTCTTCGGGGCGATGGCTCGCCGTCGGCTGTGCCGCTCTGCTGGCCCTCACCGGCTGCGGCCAGTTCTTCCCTCCGCTCAGCAGCACCAGCGGCGGTGGCAGCGGCACCACGTCTTCCGGCGACTATCTCTATGTGGGGAACCTGGGCACCAACCCGCTCAGCCTCGGTGCATTCTCCGTCGGCACCTCTTCGCTCAGCGCTCTCTCCGGCTCCCCGTGGACCGTGGAACTCGAGCCCAATGCCCTTGCCGTCACCCCCAATGACAGCTATCTCTACGTCGGCAGCGCCGCGGGCGGCATCTACGTCTACACCCTCTCGAATGGCGTGCCCACCATCGCCAACAACGGGGCGCCGGTGGCCACCGGTGTCGCGCCCTCCGTCCTGCGTGTCGATCCCACCGGCAACTACCTGCTCGGCGCAGATGCCCTGGTCGGCAACGTCTACGTCTTTCAGATCGGCAGCGGCGGCGCGCTCACCGCTATCAGTTCTTCGCTCGTCACCCTCAATGCCTCCCTCCCCGCCAACGATCTTGAAATCACCCCCGGCGGCGGACTCGTCTTCGTCTCCTGCGGCACAGCCGGCATCTACGCCCTGTCGTTCAACTCCAGCAACGGTGCGCTCGTCCAGGTCAGGAACCCGCTCATCCCCAAACAGAGCAGCGACGCCATCTACGGCATGGCCGTCACCCCCTCCGGCAGTTTTCTGCTCGCGGCGGAAACCGGCATTGGCGCCGTCCGCATCTTCACCATCGGCTCCAGCGGCTCTCTCACCGAAGTTACCGGTTCGCCCGTCGCTACCGGCACCGGACCCTTCGACGTTCTCGTTGACTCCACCGGCAGCTACGTCTACGTCACCAATCGCACCTCCGGAACCATCAGCGCCTTCCTGCTGACGACCACCGGAGCTCTCACGCCGATCGCCGGCTCTCCTTTTGCTACCGGCACCCTTCCCGAATTGATGGTCGAAGACAAGACCGACGCTTATGTCGCCGTCATCTGCGCCGGAGGCGGTCCCGACCTGCAGCTCTTCAAATTCGACGCGACCACCCCCGGCGCCCTCGACAGCGTCGCCAGTGTCGCAACCGGTACCGACCCCACCCAGGTAAGCGCCCTGGCCGCTACCCACTAAAGGAAAAAGGCGGCTCGTACTGAGCCGCCTTTTTCCTTGTCATCAAGCGAAGCCGAGGGACCAGCTTTTCGCCTTTCCCTGTTGCCTATTCCCTGTTGCCAACTTCCTGCATTTCCACCACCGGCCCATGCGTCGCAGCGGTAGGCGCAGCCGCTACCGGCGCGTCGCCAATCCTTTCCGCAAAGTGGCACTCGATCGCCTTCTCCGCTTCCACCGTCTGCCCCTTCCGCGGACGCCGCCTCGGCATCATCTCCTTGTTGTTCGGACAGACCAGGTATAGCCCGCCATCCACCGCGCGCTCCACCACGTAGGGCGACCCGCACTGCGCGCACTTCTGCGCCACCGGCTTCAGGTTCGACGTGAAATCGCACTTCGGATACCGCGTGCATCCCCAGAACACATTGCCGGTTCGCGCCTTCCGTTCGGCAATGTCGCCCTCGCCGCACTTCGGACACTTCATGCCCTCGATCAGGTTCTGCTTAATGTACTTGCACTTTGGATAGCCCGAGCACGAAACAAACTCCCCATAGCTGCCCGTGCGCAGCACCAGTTGCCGCCCGCATTTGGGACACGTCTCATCCAGCGGCACCGCCGGTTTCTGCTGCTGCTTCTGGCTCAGACGCCGCACCGTCTTGCACGGCGGATCGGCGTTGTAATCCGGGCACGCCATATACGCGCCAAACGGACCCCGCCGCAGCACCATCACCTTGCCGCAGGCCTCGCAGTATTCCTCGGCCTGCGCGCCGTTCGCCTCCCCACCCTGCAGGTCCGGCTTGGGAGCAAAATGCTCCTTCGTAAACCCGCAGCTCACCTGCTCCACGGTGACCTTGCGCCCGCTGCCCAGTGCCTCTTCGATTGCGGACTTCAGCGCAGCCTTGTCCTTCACCTCGGCAACCGTGGACGACTCATCGCCCTCGGTCGTCTTCACCTGCATCGGATACTTCAGCTTGCCCTCAACCTTCGCGATAACCTTCTTCGGCTCTTTCTTCCACGCCGTCGCAGCAACCGCCACCGGCTTTTCTTTTGCGTACGCGCTGCACGCGTAGAACGAGCCGAACTTCCCCCACTTCAGAACCAGCGGCGAACCGCACAGATCGCACTTCTCGTCTGTCGGCTTCTCCATCCGCTTCACGTTTTCCATGTGCTTCTCGGCGTGCTTCAGCTCTTCCTCAAAGTGCCCGTAGAAGCCCTTCAGCAGATCGGTCCACTTCTCCTTGCCCTCTTCGATCTCGTCCAGCTCTTCTTCCAGCCGAGCCGTGTACCGCGTGTCAAAAATATAGGGGAAGTTCGCCACCAGCAGATCGGTCACCACCGTCCCGATCTCCGTCGGATAGAACCGTCCTCCCCGTCCCGTCGGCGGCATCTTCGTCACGTACTCACGATCCTGAATCGTCGTGATGATCGAAGCGTACGTTGACGGCCGCCCGATCCCCCGCTCTTCCAGCTCCTTCACCAGCGACGCTTCGTTGTATCGCGGCGGCGGCTCCGTCGAGTGCCCCTCCGGTATCGTCCGGTTGAGCTTCAGCGCGTCGCCGTCGTTCAGCGCCGGCAGCACGTGCTTCATCTCCTCTTCGTCCTCGTCCGCTGTGTCCGCGGCTTCGTGATAGATCTTCAGGAATCCGTCGAACTTCAGCACCGATCCCGTTGACCGGAACTCATACGACCGGTCCGCCCGCGCATCGATCGTCACCGTCGTCTGGTCAAACACCGCCGGCACCATCTGCGACGCCACAAACCGCTGCCAGATCAGCTTGTACAGCCGTTGCTGCTCGTCGCTCAGGTACCGCCGAATCTCGTCCGGATGCAGCTCCGGATTCGTCGGCCGGATCGCTTCGTGCGCATCCTGCGCGTCCTTCTTCGAGCGATACGCATTCGGCTGTTCCGGCAGATACTGCTTTCCCAGTTTCTGCCCGATAAATCCCCGCACCGCCGTGATTGCCTCCGGCGCAATCCGCGTCGAATCGGTACGCATGTACGTGATCAGGCCCACCGAACCTTCCGACCCCAGATCCACGCCCTCATACAGCCGCTGCGCCACGCCCATCGTGCGCTTCACGCTGAAGCCCAGTTGCCGCGACGCGTCCTGCTGCAGCTTGCTGGTCGTAAACGGAGGCGCCGGCGTCCGTCGCCGCTCCTTCCGCTCCACGCTGCGCACGCTCCACCGCGCCTTCGGCAGCGCCGCCACAATCGCGTCCGCCGTCTTCTGGTCCGCAACGCTGGGCGTGCTCACCGTCGCCACTTCGGCCTTCGCACCGTCAATCGCCACCAGCCGCGCCACAAACTCCTGCCCATCAGGAACCGGCGCTACCGCGGCATCGATCGTCCAGTACTCCACCGGCTTGAACGCCTGAATCTCCCGCTCGCGTTCCACGATCAGCCGCACCGCTACCGTCTGCACGCGGCCCGCGGAGAGTCCCCGCCGCACCTTGTCCCACAGCAGCGGCGAGATCTGATAGCCGACGATCCGGTCCAGCACCCGCCGCGTCTGCTGCGCGTCCACCAGATTCTCATCCACATCCCGCGGATGCTCGAACGCCGCGCGCACCGCCTTCTGCGTGATCTCGTTGAAGGTTACCCGCCGAATCCGGCTCTTGTCCTTTACCACCGGCAGCAGCTGCATCGCCAGATGCGCCGCAATCGCCTCGCCCTCGCGGTCAGGATCGGGCGCCAGATACACCGCGTCCGCGCTCGCCGCCATCTTCCGCAGCTTCGCCACTACCTTTTCCTTATCCGGCGTCACGATCAGCGTCGGCTCAAACGTCCGATGCGTCAGCTCCACGCCGAGGTCGCGCTTCGGCAGGTCCATGATGTGGCCAAACGAGGCCTCCACCACGTAGTCCTTGCCCAGATATTTATTGATCGTCTTGCCCTTCGCGGGCGATTCGACGATAACCAGAGATTTACCCATCGTTTCCTTTACCGACCGTGCGCCGGCTCACCCGAGCCGTCGCCTCTGCAACTATATAGATGTTGCCTTCTTCTTTCGGAAGCTACCACGTCCCCCCGCTTTGAATCCAGGCGACGGGTTCCTCTTCTCCACCCATGTGCCGGAACGGCTCACAGGTTCCTGACGAAATTTTTCCCAGGCAGTTGTCGGATCCGTCCAGACAATTCCATCTCGAACAGCGCGGTGAAGACCTCTGAAGAGCTCATCTCCTGTTCCAGCTTTTCGAGGATCTCATCCATCTGCAGTGCTTCATCAGGTCGAAGCACGCTGTACACTCGCGCCTCCGGAGGCGGCAGTGCGCTTTCCTCGAATAACGATGCCTCAGATGCCTCCCCGGATGCAAATCCCTCGCTCTGCTCCAGCGCCGCCCGGATCGTCGTCGGCAGCTCCTCCCACACATCCTCCCAGCAGGAGGTCAGCTTCGCGCCCTGCTTTATCAGCAGGTTAGGCCCCCATGCGTTCCTCGTCGTCACATTCCCCGGAACGGCAAACACCTCCCGGTTCTGCTCCAGCGCGCACCGCGCCGTCACCCGCGTGCCGCTGTACTCCCCCGCCTCAATCACCAGCACGCCCACGCTCATCCCGCTGATCATCCGGTTTCGCTTCGGGAAATTCTGGGGCGCCGGAAACGTCCCCAGCGGCAGCTCTGCCATGATGGCTCCACCTCCGGCCACAATCTGCTCCGCCAACCCCTTGTTTTCTTTCGGATAAATCACATCGACGCCCGTGCCCCACACCGCCACCGTCGGCTTCTTTACCGACAGCGCCCCCTTGTGCGCCGCCGTATCCACCCCGCGCGCCATGCCGCTCAAAATCACCAGTCCCCGCTCGGCCAGTTCCCGCGCCAGCTTCTCCGCCATCCCCGTCCCATACGGCGTCGGATGCCGCGTTCCCACCACCGCCAGCGCCGGCCGCGCCAGCTGGCCCACATCGCCCCGCACCCACAGCAGCGGCGGCGGATCGTAAATCTCCCGCAGCCTCTCCGGATACGCGTCATCGTGGTATGTCACCAGTGTCGCGCCCGTTGCCGCGACTTTAGCCAGCTCCTCGTCGGCAGCCTTCCCCGCTTCGCCTGTATCGATAAACTGCGCCGCCTGCGCTGGAAACTGCAGCCCCTCCAGCTCCGTCAGCGGCAGCGACACAACCCGCGCCGCGCTCCCATACCGCTCCACCGCCCGCAGAATGCGCTTCGGTCCCAACCCCGGCGTCATCGCCAGCGCCACCCACGCATGACGCTCCTCGCTGGAGACGCGCTTTCCCGTCATGGACTCACTCGCCTGAGCGTTAGAACTTGTCATCCCGAAGCCTCGCGCTTTGGGGCCCCGTCGCGCTCCAGCGCGATGGGGTAGGCGGAGCGAGGGACCTGCTTTCCCCACCCAGCACTCAAATCTTCCCAGGTGCGGTTCTCTCTTTCGATCAGCGCAATCTTCTTCTCCCGCCGCCACCCCTTGATTTCCTTCTCTCGCGCAATCGCGTTGTCGATAAGGGCAAACCGCTCAAACCATACCAGCCGTGTGCATCGGTACTTCGTCGTGAACCCTCCAAACGTCCCGTTCTGATGCTGCTTCACGCGTGTTTCGAGATCGCTGGTGACCCCGCAATACAAGGTCCGGCTCCGGCTCGCCATCAAATACACAAAGGAAATGCGCTCACCGTTCAAAACAACCTTCCTTTACAAACTTTGAACTTGTCATCCCGAAGCCCCATCGAAGATGGGGCAGGCGGAGCGAGGAACCTGCTTTTCTCCATCTCACCGGCCCATCCACCCCCGGTCAAGCAAAACAAGCCCCCGCCAGGTTACGGAAGTAGGGAACGTATACTACCCGGTGACCCTCCGCGTCTCCGCCATCCACTTCCTCAATCCCGCCCCGCTCATGTGGTCCTTCGATCACGAACCCGACCGCTCCACCTTCGCGACCCGCTACACCCTCTCCTCCGACACGCCCGCCGAATGCGCCGCCAAACTCGCCTCCGGCGCAGCCGACATCGGCCTGGTCCCCGTCGCCGCCTACGCCTCCACGCCCTCGCTCGCCGTCATTCCCGGTTGCGCCATCGCCTCTCGAGACCGCGTCCGCTCCATCCTCCTCGTCGTTCGCCATCCTGACGGCATCGGCGGCGTTCGCCGGGTCGCCCTCGACACCGCCTCGCGCACCTCCTCCGCCTACACCCGCATCCTCTTCTCTCGTTTCTGGCAGCTCCAGCCCGCCTTCATCGATCACCCGCCCGACCTCGAAGCCATGCTCCAGCGCGCCGACGCCGCCCTCCTGATCGGCGATCCCGCCCTCCTCGCCCTCGAAGATCGAGCGGCCCGCGAGCAGCGCACCGGCGAGCGCCTCCTCTACCTCGATCTCGCCCACGAGTGGCACACCCTCACCGGAACCGTCTGGGTCTCCGCCTTCTGGGCCGTCCGCTCCGAAGCCATCACGCGCGCTACGATCCCCGCCGCCCAGCTCATCCAGGATTTCCAGCACTCCCGCGACCAGGGTCTCGCCCACCTCGACGCCCTCGCCGACGAGTGGGCCGCCCGCATCGCCGTCCCCCGCGCCACCATCCATACCTATTTGTCAGAAAACATCTGGTACCACCTCGACGAGCCCGCCCTCGCCGGCCTCGACCTCTTCTACCGCTACGGAGCCGAGTGCGGCGTCCTCCCGCAAGCCCCCTCCCTCCGCTTCCTCTGATAGCTTGCTGTCGTCCCGAGCGAAGCCGAGGGACCTGCTTTTCGCGCCCTGCCGACTTCCAGCCAAAGACAACAGACTCCCGGCTCCCGGCTCCCGGCCACCGGCCACCGGCCACCGGCTACCGGCTACCGGCTACCGGCTGCCGGCTGCCGGCTGCCTTTCTATTCCCTGTTGCCTGTACCCTGTTCCCTGTTGCCTGCTTTTAGCGTCCAACCATCCGTGATCTTCGCGTCCCAGGGCAAACACCGCCAACTCATCCCTCACTGGATCCTCCACTTCGGCGTCGTCGGCGTCTTCGGCGTCGCCCTCATCGACTCCTCCCCCATTCCCCTGCCCGTCCCCGGCAGCACGGACGTCCTCATCCTTATCCTGGGCTCGCACGGCGAATTCCCCTGGCTTCTCGCCCTCGCCGGCGTCGCCGGCAGTGTCCTCGGCGGCTATCTCACCTGGAAAGCCGGCCAAAAAGGTGGAGAGGCCATGCTCGAGCGCTACGTCAGGCAGCGCTACCGCACCCACATCAATCGCTGGGTCAAAGGACACGGCATCCGCACGGTCGCCATCGCCGCCCTCCTGCCGCCCCCCATCCCGCTGCTTCCCTTCCTGCTCGCCGCCGGAGCCCTCGGCGTCACCCGCCGCCAGCTCGTCATCGCCCTGGGCGCCGCTCGCTCCATCCGTTATGGAATCGAAGCCGCCCTGGCCATCGTTTACGGACCCCACATCCTGCACTGGGCCAACAAATACCTCGCCGGATGGTCCAACATCATCCTCTATACTTTCCTCGGCCTCATCGGAGCCGGCATCGTCTTCGGCATTTGGAAATACAGGCACGACCAGCACCGCGACGCCTCCTCCAACACCCGCGCCCACGCTGCCTGATCTCCTGTAGTCACCCCGAGCACCGAGCGAAGTGCCGCAGACGCACAGCCAGGGGCCAGCTTTCGATCTTCCTGTTCCCTATTCCCTGGTCCTTGCGCCGCTGTCATCCTGAGGTTGTGCCCTTTTTGCAGGGATGAAGCGCGCCAGACCCCCGGGGTTGCCGACCCAACGCCCACGTCCCAGCCCATCAGGAGGCCCTGATAGACTGCTACCCTCCGCAAGCAGCCCTTCCGCGTCGCAGTTGCGATTCCGTATAGTGTTCTCTGCGAATTTCTCCTTCCAGGTGATCCTTTGGCAAGACGATCCCGGTCGGCCCTGGTCCTGATCGCGATCTCGGTCGCGCTCCTTGCATCGCTGCCGCTGTCCAGAGCCCAGTCCAGGGCCCAGCCCGCTTCCTCATCGCGCACCCCGCCGGCGCGCGATGCCGGCGCCATGCGCATCACCCTCGGCCAGGGGGCCTTTCCCCTCGACGGACCGTGGAAGTTCACCGTCGGCGATTCACCCATCGACCCCTCCACCGGGAAGCCGCTGTGGGCCGAGTCCGGCTTTGACGACTCGCATTGGGAGACCATCAGTCTCACTCCCGCGGCCGGGTCGTATGAACCCATCCAGGGGACTCCTTCCTACGTGCCAGGCTGGACCTCGCGCGGGCACCCGGGATACTGGGGCTACGCCTGGTATCGGATCCGCGTGGAAGTGCAGAACCCACCGGCTCCGGGGCTCAAGCTCGCACTCGAAGGACCGGCGAGTTATGACGATGTCTACCAGGTCTTCGCCAACGGCCATCTGCTGGGCGGCTTTGGGAACTTCTCCGCCAGCACGCCGGTCGAGTATTTCAACGTACCGAAAATGTTCTCGCTGCCCGAGCGGGACGAGAGGTCTGCCGCCACCGCTCCCCACGCACCGCAGCAGGTGGTTGTAGCCTTTCGCGTCTGGATGGGCCCTGAAACCCTGGATATCGAGCCCGAAGCCGGAGGGCTGCATGACCCGCCGCTGCTGGGCAAAGCCACATCCGTCGCGGCAGATTACAAGCTGAACTGGATGGACCTGGTGCGCGCGGTCTCGCCCTCGGCGCTCCTGACGCTGTTTTACGCTCTGCTCGCGGTGATCGCTTTCAGCCTGCTTCTCTTTGACCGAACCGATCGCGTGTATCTCTGGATCGGCGCGGTTTTCCTGCTGCAGTTTTTCTACGGTGCGCTGGAAGCCGTCGACAGCTGGTCGCAGTTCCTCAGCATCACCGCGGACGGCCTCGTCGGCGATTGCCTCCTCTTCTCCCTGATCATGGCCTGCTGGACCATGGTGTGGTGGACCTGGTTTGGGCTGAAGCGCACTGCCTGGATTCCCTACGCCGTCATTGCCCTCACAGTCTTTTCGTTTCTCTCCCGAGCCGTGGGCGACGATCTGCTCTACGGGCTGGTCCCCCATCGCGTTGCCGTGCACTTTTGGATCTTCTCCCTGCTGGCCCGGATCCTCTTCTTTGCCCTCATGCTCGGCATCGTGATTCAGGGAATTCGAAAACAGGGTCTGGAGGGCTGGCTGGTGCTGCCCGCCGTCCTGCTGCGTGCCATCGGGGTCTTCTCAGGAGAGTTGCGCATGCTCAGCGTGCCCCTGAGTGTGCGCTGGCTGGGAGCGAACATCACCCTCAGTGAGGCCGCGACCCTGCTCATGGCGCTGGCCGTCGCTCTGCTGCTGTTGCGCCGGCTCCTGCGATCGGTGAAGGCGCAGCGCCAGCTCGCCCTCGATGTGCGCCAGGCCCACGAGGTACAGCAGGTAATCCTCGCCGAGGCCCACATGGCCGTGCCGGGCTTTTCCATCGAGTCGGTCTATCGCCCGGCCCGCGAGGTCGGCGGCGATTTCTTCCAGATCATTCCTCATCCCGCTGACGGCAGTCTGCTCATCGTTGCCGGCGACGTAGCCGGAAAAGGCTTGCCCGCGGGCATGATGGTCGCATTGCTGGTCGGCGCCATCCGTACCGTGGCTCGCTTCGATCCCGATCCTGTGACCATGCTGGGAGAACTGAACCAGCGTCTGCTGGGCCGCGGCCATGTCGCGACCACCTGCCTCGCTATGCGCATTGCGGCCGATGGCGCCGTGGCGCTCGCCAATGCCGGGCATCTTCCGCCGTATCTGAACGGAATGCCGCTGGCCATGGACGGCGCCTTGCCGCTCGGCCTCTTTGCCGGCGCCCAGCCCTCCGTGATGCATTTTGCGCTCCACCCGGACGACAGGCTCGTCCTCACCTCCGACGGCGTTGTCGAAGCCATGAACCCGCAGCGGCAGCTGTTTGGGTTTGAGCGGACCGCGGCCCTGCTGGGCGAGGCCGCTTCGGCAGCCGAGATCGCCGATGCCGCGCAGGCCTTTGGACAGGAGGACGATATCAGCGTGATCGCTTTGCAGCGGACCGCCATCCTTCAGCCTGCATAGTTCCTGGATCGAGAGCCGGCGATTCCTGGCCTGATCGCTGCGTGTTCACCGGGCTCGCCCGCCCAGAGCCCGTTCCGGGGACGAACCCTGGAAATTCCGCGCCACTCGCGCCTCGTCACATGCGATTCACGCTGCGGTCTCGATCGTCGCAACTTCGTCGACCTTGCAGGGTATAGAAAACGAAAATGTCGCTCCCGGGCCATCGTTGGCTGCGGCCCACAGGCGGCCGCTGTGACCCTCGATAATGGAGCGACTGACGGACAAGCCCATCCCCATTCCGTCACTCTTGGTCGTGTAGAAGGCCTCAAAGAGCCTCTCCGCCTCCTGCTGTTTGATGCCCACACCGGTGTCCCTGAGCGTCACGCGCACGCAATCGCATTCGTCTCTTTCGGTTCGGATCACCAACTCCCTGGGACGATCGTCAACGCCGCTCATCGCGTCGGATGCGTTCCGCAGCAGGTTCAGGATGACCTGCTGAAGCTGGACACGATCGCCGGCCACCAGCGGGAGGTCGTCCGCCAGATCCTGCCGTACGATAACCCCGTTTCTCTGCAGCTCACTGAGCGAGAGG
>JBAUOP010000051.1:0-184256 GCA_049579805.1 Acidobacteriaceae bacterium | reverse complement strand
TAATCACGACCGTCCGCATCGCGGACTCCACGGCCGAACACCGCACGAATCCCGCGCTGCGTTCCACGCCACAACACTTACTTCAAACCTGGCCCAACCTGTCTAAATCAGCAGGGTGCACTACAATTGAAAAGAAAAGATGCGACCATTAACAGGAGCACCCAAGTAGGAATTTCTCCCCTATGAACCACCACAGGCAGCCCTCCTCAGCTTTGATGGCGTCAGGAATCTTGCTCAATAATGAAGAC
Organism: Acidobacteriaceae bacterium; assembly: GCA_049579805.1. Lineage (GTDB taxonomy): Bacteria > Acidobacteriota > Terriglobia > Terriglobales > Acidobacteriaceae > Palsa-343. The sequence continues at coordinate 184,008 of JBAUOP010000051.1, read as the reverse complement.
ACCGCAGACTTCGTACTCTCATTTATTCCTCGAAACATTGCGCCCGTTAACTGAGAGCTGATCAAATCTATACCGAAATTCACAAACACTTCCGCAACCCGTGCCCTTTTAACCTCTAAATCCCAGTTGGTCTTCTCCGTCGCTACGCACAATTCACTATCGAATAGCGTAGCCGCCATCGACACGAATGGTCGTGCCGGTAACAAAGTCTGAAGCCCGCGAAGCCAGGAACACAGCCGTGCCGGCAACTTCCTCCGGTCGACCCCACCGGCCTGCGGGAGTGCGAGCAAGGATCTCGTCGTTCATTGGCTTCATGGCCGAAGTCCTTACTGGCGCCGTCATCTCCGTCTCGATCCAGCCTGGCGCGATCGCGTTCACTTGAATGTTATGCTGCGCCAGCTCAATGGCCATCGACTTGGTCAGTTGCACGATCGCACCTTTCGCTGCGCTATAAGACGGGATCAACCCGGATCCGAAGTACGAATACATGCTGCCGATGTTAATGATCTTTCCACGTTGATGAGTCACCATTGATTTCGCTGCAAGCTTCGAGAGAAGGAACACGGCATTCAATTGTGTCTCGATCACCGAGTCCCAGTCTTCGGGCTTTTCGTTCATCACACCGCCACTCAAAGACACGTTTCCGGCGTTATTGACCAGGATGTCCACGGCACCGAGTTCGCCTTCAACTCTTTTGAGCGCGGGCTCCAGACTGGAGCGATCGGTCAAATTGACCGCTACAGCCACTGCAGGAACCCCGATCGCCTTCAATTCGGCTAGCACCCGCTGGTTCTTTTCATCGTTGCGTCCAAAAACTGCAACGGCAGCTCCGGCTTCGGCCAGTCCGAGCGCGATGCCGCGGCCAATTCCGCCATTGCCTCCGGTCACGACGGCCACGCGGCCGCTTAAGTCAAATGATTCAGGCGTTTTCATCGTGTACTTACTCTCCTGAAAGGTAAACCCTAATCCCTAAACTTTGCTTCTTGCTGTGGGGTGAACCTGGCCGTCGGGAAGGGCCGAGATGGGCTGGAAGCCTAGGGGTGAGGGGCACAGGCTGCTTCCGCCATCCGTGCCCTCCCTGTTGCCTATTGCCTATTGCCTATTGCCTGTCTTTCACTCGTTCCCCGCTTCCGTGCTCTTAATGAACGCCGCTACCCGGTCGTGCAGCTGCTTCAGCGCTGAATCCCTCACATACACCATGTGTCCGGACTCATACCACTGATACTCGATGTTGCTCGCCAGCCGATCCGGGATCGGCAGGTGCTTTTCCTCGTAGAACGCCTCATAAAACGGCGTCGCCAGATCGAAGTACCCGCCGTTCACCAGCACCTTCAGCTTCGGATTCGTCTTCATTGCCGTGGCCAGATCCGGCGCCACGTTCAGGTTGGTCGAATTCCCGTCGTGCTTCATGTCCCAGTCAAATCCATGGAAATCCGCCTCCGGCAGATACGTCTCGCCCATGCCGTACTTCAACGTCTGCCGCACGTATTCGTTAAACAGAGAAACATACGCCGAAGAAATCGCCGAGCTCTGCGGATCGTACTCTGACTCTTCCCCCAGCGGATCGATCGACGGCCCGGAGAACCGTGTGTCCAGCCGCCCTGTCGTCGCGTCGTCCCCCAGCAGCGTGTGCTCGAACTGCGGACCCGAGATGCGCAGGTCGCCCTTCACCAGATAATCCACCGGCAGCCCGGTGTATTCGTGCAGCTTCTCCGCAATCGACTGCTCCTCCGTCGCGCTCAGATCCGTCCCCTGGTCCAGCGCCGCGCTGTATGGCCCCATCGCAAACGCTTCCACCTCCTTTAAAAACGCCTGCAGATCCGCCGGCTGCTGCGGCAGCTTGTGGTGGTACCAGGCCGTCGCTGCATACGTCGGCAGCGCCAGCTCGTACGTCATGTCCACCCCCGGATTCGTGTGCGCCCCGTCAATATCCGTCGTAAAGTTGAAGATCTGCGACAGCAGGATCACCCCGTTCGGGTCAATGTCGTAGTCGTTCTCCAGCATCTTCGACAGCACCGCCGAGCGCGTCGTCCCATAGCTCTCCCCGAACAGGTACTTCGGCGAGTTCCACCGGTTGTACTTCGACAGGAACCGCTGGATGAACCGCGCGAACGCATGCCCATCCTCGTCCACGCCCCAGAAAGCCTTGTCTGCATCCTTGCCCGTCAGCCGCCCAAAACCGGTGCCCGGCATATCGATGAACACCAGATCGCTCACATCCAGCAGCGAATCCGGATTGTCCTCCAGTTTGTAGGGCGCCGCCGGCAGATGCGTGTCTTTGTCGTCCGTCTCCACACGCTTCGGCCCGAACGCCCCCATGTGCAGCCACACTGTCGAGCTGCCCGGACCGCCGTTGTACAAAAACGTAATCGGCCGCTGGCTCGCATTCGCATCCTGCTTGAAATACGCCACGTAAAACATCCGCGCCAGCGGCGGAGCATCGGCCACACTTTTCGCCGCCTCTACCGCCGACGCCAGATCGGTATCCGGCAGCGGCTTCCCATCCGGCCCCAGCTGCGCATCCTGGGCGTCGGTCGCGCCTACGGTGATGATCCCCGCGACCGCGTTGTAAGCGATATGCTGCCCTCCGGCCTCCACCGTGCCCTGCGTCGTCACTTCCTGCGGAGGCGCTTTCGCCGTGGCCTTCCCGGCCGATGGCGCGACCGTTTTCTCCGGCGTATTGTCCTGGGCGGCCGCGCGTGCAACCAGCGGACCAAGTGCAACGGCGGCGGCGACCAGGGCCGCCGGCAGGCGAGTGGGTTTCTGCATCATGACTCCTGTGAGATCGGATTGGATACAGGCCGGGGGAACGACGATTATAGCGGCCACGGCTCCTGCCGTTGCAGCACCAGGCGGCGACGCCCCTCACGCGCCGCTCATTATCAGTATCAGAACCCTCTCCGCGCCTTTCCGCTGCCCCGATCTCTTTGACCGTCGTCCACGCCCCTGGGCAGCAAAAACCCTCGTTTTCCTGTTGCTTTCCCAATAGAGATGAGTCATACTCCTTTGGGTAACCCAATGGAGGCGGGACCGTCCCGGATCGCATGAAGCAGAAAAAAGACGTGCAGCAGGGAACGCTGGCCCTCATGGTGCTGAAGACCCTCGATGTCCTCGGGTCCCAGCACGGCTACGGCATTGCCCGACGCATCGAGCAGATCAGCGGCGACCTCCTTTCCGTCAATCAGGGGACGCTCTACCCCGTCCTCCTGCGCCTCGAACAGGAAGGCGCCGTCGCCTCGGATTGGGGGCCCTCGGAAAACAACCGCCGCGCCCGCTTTTACCGCCTCACCCGCGCTGGCCACAAGCTCCTCGAAACCGAGAAGCGCGACTGGGAGCAAACCGCCGCCATCATCGAGCGCTTCTTCGCCGTCAAAGCGGAGGATCTCTCATGAGAACCCTGGCCCGCCTCTTCGCGCGCGTTCGCAATGTGCTCTTCCACCACCGCGGCGACGACCGCCTCCGCGAAGAACTCGAACAGCATCTCACCCTCCAGACCGAAGAAAACCTCCGCGCCGGCATGCCGCCTTCCGAAGCCCGCCGCCAGGCGTTGCTCAAACTTGGCGCCGTCCAGGCCGTCCGCGAGCACTACCACGCCGAAGAGGGCATCCCCTTCGTCGAGCATCTGTTTGGAGACATGCGCTATTCGCTGCGCGTCCTCCTCAAGTCGCCCGGATTTACCGTGGTAGCGATCCTCACGCTTGCCCTCGGCATCGGCGCCAACGCCATCGTCTTCAGCGTCCTGAATGCCCTCGTCCTCCGTCCGCTCAACGTGCCCCACGCGCAGAGCCTGTACATGCTCGAGCGCGGCGCTACCCACTGGCCCAGCCAGTCGTATCGCGACTACCGCGATCTGCGCGACCGCAACCGCAGCTTCGAGACCCTGTTCGCGTACAGCATCATTGGCTCCGTCGGCCTTGACCGGGGCGGCACGCCATCGGTGGTGTGGCCCTACCTCGCCAGCGGCAATTACTTCGACGCGCTCGGTATTCAGCCATATCTCGGGCGGTTCTTTCATCCTTCCGACGAAAAGGGAACCAACAGCGCGCCCTGGATCGTCCTCAGTTACGACTACTGGCACGCCAGTCTCCAGGCAGACCGCAGCGTCATTGGCCGAACCGTGCAGCTCGACAAGCACCCCTTTACCATCATCGGCGTCGCCCCGCCCGGCTTTCGCGGCACCGAGCTGTTCTTTGTGCCCGACCTGTGGGTGCCCCTGGTCGATCAGCCGGAGTTGGATGGGTGGAACGGCCTTGATCACTCCACCGCCCATTACCTCTGGGTCTCCGGTCATCTCAAGCCTGGCGTGTCCCCCGCCGAAGCCACCGCCGACCTGAACACGCTCGCCGACGCCATGGCCAAAGCCGATCCTAAAGACGATGACCGGCTTTCCTTCGCTCTGGGGCGTCCCGGCCTCGTGGGCGATTACCTCGGACGGCCCACCCGCCAATTCCTCGCCGGCCTCATGCTGCTCGCCGGACTCATCCTGCTGGCCGCCTGCGCCAATCTCGGCAGCCTCTTCGCCGCCCGAGCCGCCGACCGCTCCCGCGAAATCGCCGTGCGCCTCGCCCTCGGTTCCCGCCGCAGCTTCGTCCTCCGTCAGCTGCTGACCGAGGCCATCCTCGTCTCACTCGCCGGAGGCGCTCTCGGCCTTTTCGGCGGCATCGCGATCCTGCGCTGGCTCAGCGCCTGGCGGCCCATCCCCGACATCCCTATCAACGTGCCCATCCATCCCGACCTCCGCACCTGGGCCGTGGCGCTCTTGCTGGCTCTCCTGAGCGGACTACTCTTCGGCCTCGTGCCGGTGCGCCAGGTCCTCCGCGCCGATCCTTATCAAACCATTCGCTCCGGCTCCGTCGGCCTGGCGAGATTGCGCCGCTTCCCTCTCCGCGACCTGTTGCTTGCCGGGCAAATCGCCATCTGCGCGGTCCTGGTCACCGCCTCCCTGGTCGCCGTGCGCGGCCTGGTCCGCTCCCTGCATGCCAATTTCGGCTTCTGGCCCGATCACGTCATCGGCGCCGACGTCGATCTGCACATGGCCGGATACATGGCCCAAACGGCCGGGCCCATCGAGCGCCACATGCGCGATGCGCTGGCCGCCATCCCCGGTGTCTCTTCCGTTGCCTATACCAGCGGCCTTCCCCTTCAACTGGGCGATGACTACGACTCCGCTGTCTTTCGCGACAACGTCACCGATTACCGAGTCTCCAATGCCGCGGCCGACGCCTACGAGTACGACGTTTCCCCAGGCTACTTTCAGACCGCCGGCACCGTGCTCCTTTCCGGCAGAACCTTCACCTGGCACGACGATGCCAAAGCGCCCCGCGTCGCCATCGTCAATGAGGAGTTCGCTCGTCGCGTCTTCGGTTCCGTCGCCAAGGCCATCGGCAGCGATTTCAAAGTCTCGGAGGGGTTGCGCATCCAAGTGGTAGGCGTCACCCAGCAAGGCAAGTACGTAACCCTGTCCGAGACCCCGAAGGCCGCCATGTTCTTCCCCATCCTCCAGCAGACCGATACCGAAGTCACCTTCCTGGTGCGCTCCGCGCGCGATCCGCAGGGCACCGCCGGGGCCATGGAGCAGACTCTGCACGGTATCGACCCGGCGCTGCCGCTGTCGATCGAAACCTGGAACCGGGCGCTCGACTCCGCGCTCTTCCCCTCGCGCGTCGCCACCGTGGCGCTCGGCGTCCTCGGCCTGCTCGGTGCCATGCTGGCCGTTACCGGCCTTTTTGGCATGGCCTCGTACGTCGTCAGCCGCCGCCTGCGGGAACTCGGCATTCGCGTCGCGCTGGGAGCGAGCCAGCGCGATGTCCTGCGCGCCGCCCTCGGCCGCGCCCTGCGACTGCTGGCTCTCGGCTCAGCCGCCGGGCTCCTGCTCGGCATGTTGGCTACGAAAGTCCTCTCCTATATCGTCTACCAGGCCACGCCCAGGGATCCGCTCGTCCTCACGGGCGTCATCGGCACCATGCTCCTGCTCGGCCTGGTCGCTGCCTGGATTCCCGCCCGGCGCGCCCTCGCCGTCGATCCCATGATTCTGCTCCGCGACCAGTAGCAAATCCCCCGCGGTCCCCTCACTCCGGCACGTACTTCTCCAGCCACTTCAGCTCATCGCGCACCTTGATGTACCCATGCCATGGATTCTTGTCCAGCGGGTGGTCTTCGCCCGGAAACACCAAAAATTCGTGCGGAATCCCCAGCTCCTGCAAAGCCCGCTCCATCAGCACGCCTTCCAGAAAGCTTACCCGCACATCCGCACCGCCCTGCACCAGATGCACCGGCGTCGTCACCTTGTTGAACTGGAACAGCGCCGCCTCGCTCTGGTAGTTCCCCGGATCCTGCCACGGCTCGCCGCCCAGGTACCACGCATCGTCGTACGTCAGATCGTCGTTGCCCCAGTTCGCCGCATGCTCCACCGCACCCGCGCCCGTCACCGCCGCTTTGAACTCCGTCGTCTGCGTAATCAGCCAGTTCGTCATGTACCCGCCATAGCTGTACCCGCCAATCGCCAGCTTGTCCGGATCGGCATAACCATCCCGCACCAGCGCATCCACGCCGGCCAGAATGTCCTTTCCAGGAGCCGATACCAGGTGCGGCTCGATGGCCAACATGAAGTCGTCGCCATACCCCGTCGACCCGCGGTAGTTCGGGCGAAACACCAGCCACCCGCGATCCGCCGCCAGCGTCGCCCAGTCATACCAGTCCGCGCCAAAGCGGTTTCCGTCCGCATCCTCAGGGCCGCCATGGATCAGCGTCAGCATGCGCAGATGCTTCGCCCCCTTCTTCCCCGGCGGAAACAGCAGCACCCCCTCCACCGTCCGCCCGTCGTCCGACTTCCATGTATACGTCTGCCACTCCGGCTGCGCCCGCTCCGCAAAGATCGGATTGAAGTCGGTCAGCGGCTTCAGATGATCCGGCTGCAGCGGATCCGCCACGAGAAACGCCTGCTCCGGCTGGTTGATTGTCGAGTAGCGCACCAGGATCCCTCCCGACCCCTTCGCCGCGTCGATGTCCGAATACGTCCCAGCCAGCCCCGGCAGCTCGGTCGCCTTATCGCCATCCACCCGATACACCTGCGTCTCGGTTCCCTTCTGCCCCAGCGCCAGCAACCGTCCATCCGGCAGCAGCGAATAAGGACCGAACGACCCGTCAAACTCCGCCCCCAGCCGTTCCACCTTTCCGCTCTCCGGATCCATCCGGTACAGACGCCCCTGCACGTCGCGATATTTCCCCTCCAGCGACCCCGCCCCCGCCGGCACCTCGAAGTGCAGCCAGCGTCCATCCGGCGACCATTCCAGAAGCGACTCCAGCACCTCATTGTGCGTCATCTGCCGCGCCGTACCGCCGTCCGCAGCAACAAAAAAGATCTCGTAGTCCGCCGGATTCTCCTCGCGATGACTCGGCGGCCCCGTCTCGAACGCCAGCACCTTGCCCTTCGGCGACGGCGCAATCTCCGTAATCTCCTCGCCGCTGGTCGAGAGCATTTGCGCGCTCGGCGGCAGCTCCGCCGGCTTCTCCTCGGCCTTCCTTTTATCGCCGGTCACGGTGGTCTCTGGCAGCGGCGCCTTCAAATCGCGCGCCAGCGCCGGTTCCACCTCCATCTTCACCAACACATCGCCGCGATCCTTCTCCCGCCACCGGATCACGTCCTTCCACTCCGCCTTTTCCGCCGCTTCCTGTTTCTCCGTCTGCGGCTGCATCACCGAAAAATACAGAAATTTCCCATCCCGCGACCACGCAAACGCGTGCACGTCCAGCTTCTGCGTGTACAGCGGCAGAGCCTCGCCGCCCGCCACCGGCATCACCCACAGCCGCTCTGCGCGTGCTGCCTCGTCCTGCGCAGCACCATCGTCCCCCGGCGTCTCGCCCGGCAGCGCCCGATCCGACACGAACGCCACCCACTTCCCATCCGGACTCCACTTAGGCCTGCTTTCTTTGCCGGAGTGCGTCAGCGGCCGCAGCCCGCTCTCCGCCGTCCACAGCCAAAGATCGTCGCTGAACCCGTTGTGCTTCCAGTCCGGCGTCTCCGTCGCGATCACCGCCGCCGATCCGCCCGGCGCCAGCCTCACGGCGGTGATCTCCGTCGTGTTCATGTACTCGCCCAAAGTGATGGGAGGCTTGTTCGATTGACCGGCGGCCGCGGAAACAAAGCAGAGGGGCAGTCCCAACACGGGCCAGAGTTTTCTCCAACGCATAGCAGGAACTATACCGCTCGGCCTGCCGCGCCGCGCATCAGCCCCCCTCATTCATAGCGCAGAGCCTTCACCGGATCGATGCTCATGGCCCGGCGCGCAGGAATGCCGCATGCCGCCACGGTCACTACAACAAGAAGCAGCGCGACACCCACGAAGGTCAGCGGATCCGCGGGGCTGATGCCGAACAGCAGGCTCGAGAGCAGCCGGGCCACCAGAAGCGAACCGATCACCCCCACCACGACACCCGAAATGGCCAGGCGAAGCCCCTCGCCCACCACCAGCCGGAGAATGCTGCCGCGCTGCGCTCCGATCGCCATGCGAATCCCGATTTCCTGGGTGCGGCGTGTCACAAAGTAGGCGATCAGACCGTAAAGGCCCACGCTCGCCAGCGCCAGCGCTGCAACCGCGAACGCGCCCACCAGCAGCAGCAGGAAGCGCCGCTCTGCCAGCCAGCCGCCCATCTCCGCCCCAAAGCTCGCAAACGTAACCGGAGCATCGGGCATGACCTCGTGAAAGACAGCGCGCGCGGCTGGAACCATGGTGTCTTCCGGCATATCGGTACGCATCAGAACCACGGGCAGCGCGTTCTCGTTCATTCCCCGCTGCCGATAATCCACGTAGATCACCTTGCCCGGCGGCAGATCCAGCCCGCGCACGCGAACATCGCCGACCACACCCACAATCGTCATCGGCTTCAGGTTTCCATCCATGTTCCCGAACTCGATCACGTGCCCGATCGGGTCCTGATTCGGCCACCGCTGCCGAGCCAGCGCTTCGCTGATCACCGCAACGTTCGGCGAATTCAGACCATCGCGCTCATCGAACAGCCGCCCGCGCAGAAGCGGGACTCCCAGCGTGGTGAAGTACCCTCCGCCGGTGACGCAATAGAGAGCCTGGCCAACGTGGTTGGGGTTCCGGTTGATCACGCCCCATTCCTTGAAATTTGCGGGCGGCTGAATGCCATCCAGAATCAAAAATTGTCCCTCGGCGAGATTGTCTCCGGCCGCCACCGGAAGAGCCCCGGCCACACCAACGCTCTCGGCGCCCGGCAGCGCGCGCAGACGATTCACCAGATCGTCGATCAGGTGCACCTGCCCCGCAACCGCAGCCGATGCAGCCGTCGACACCCCGCTGTCCTGTCCGCTCATGCGCGGAGGAAAGGAAAACTGCATCGTGATCAGGTGGTCGGAACGAAACCCCGGACTCGTCGCAATCAGCCTCAGAAAGCTGCGCCCCAGCAGGCCCGCAACCACCAGCACCAGCAACGTCATCGCGATCTCGCCCGTCACCAGAGCGCTGCGCAGCCGCTGGGCGCCCCTCGATCCCGAGTGCTGATGCGCTCCCGCGTTCAGAGCTCCCCGCAGATCCGCGCGCCCGGCCCGCCACGCTGCAAACAAACCGAGCGAAACCGCCACCACCATCGTCACGGCCAGAGCGAAAAGCAGCACAGAGATGTTCATGGCGATGCCCCCCTGCCTCGGCAGATCGGCCGGCAGAATCGCCGGCAGCATCCTGACCGCAATCCCGGCAATCAGCAGACCGGCCAGTCCGGCGCTCAGCGACAGCACCAGAGACTCCGCCACAAATTGATGAACGAGACGGCCGCGACCCGCGCCCAGCGCTGTCCGGACCGCCAGTTCCCGAGTCCGCGCCATGGTTCGGGCAATCAACAGTCCCGCGACATTGGCGCACGCGATCAGCAGCAGCAGGCCCACTGCTCCGCACAGCACCAGCAGCGCCCTCCGCACATCCCCCACCAGCGCGTCTGCCAAAGGAACAACGGCCGCGTTGTTCAGATCGACTTCTCTTCCATATTCCGCCTTCAGGCGCCGGGCAATGGTTCCCAAATCGGCTCGCGCCTGGGCCACCGTAATGCCATCCCGAAGACGGCCAATGCCCCGCCAGTTATGCGCCGTGCGCGTCGAAGTGTCCGGATCCAGTTCGCTCGGAATCCACGCCGACGCGCCCGATGGAAAATCAAAACCAGCCGGCATCACGCCAACAACGGAATAATCCTTCCCCGCAATCGCCAGATGGAATTGTGAGAGATTCTGCGCGCTGCCCAGGTCCTGCTTCCAGTACCCATAGCTGACCAGCACCGCCGGCGTGCCATGGGCGCGCATCTCATCGGCCGCAAACGCCCGGCCCAGATACGGCCTGACGCCGAACACCTTGAAAAAATCCCTCGAAACAACCGCCAAAGTCAACCGCACCGGCTCGCTTCCGCCGGTCACGGATTCAGGGACGAAGCCATATTCCGCCATGCTGGCAAACGAATGGTTCTGGCTCCGAAAATCGTCGAAATTCAGCTGGGCAATGTTCATCCTTTGCCCATCGGGTGCCTGTTCCCAAATGCGCACAATACGCTGGGGCCGCGGATACGGAAGAGGCCGCAACAACACCGCATCCGTGACCGAGAAGATGGCCGTGCAGGCGCCAATCCCAATCGCCAGCGTGAATATCGCGGCCAGCGCGAATCCGGGAGCCCTGCCCATCTGCCGCAGCGCATACCGAACGTCCTGCCAGAGCCGCTCCCACGCTCCCCACCCCCACGCCTCGCGCGTCTGCTCCCGAATCAGCGTCGCATTCCCAAACGCGCGCCGCGCCGCAACCCTTGCCTCTTCCGGCGACATTCCCCGCTCCCGCTGCTCTTCCTCTTCCAGCTCCAGATCCGCCCGCAGCTCCCGCTCCAGATCCGCGTCGCGCTTCCGGGTCGGCCACCAGCGCATCTCAGATCTCCTCGGCCGTGGGCCACATCACCCGCGCCACCGCCTCAGCCATCTGCTTCCACTGCGACTCTTCTACCTGGAGCTGCTTCCTTCCCTTCTCCGTCAGCCGGTAATACTTGAATTCCCGGTTGCGATCCGGCGCCGTCTCCCATTTCGCCGTCACCCAGCCTCGCTTTTCCAGCCGATGCAGCGCCGGATACAGCGAACCGTGCTGCATCTGCAGAAAATCGTTCGTGGTCCGCTGAATATGCTTCCCGATCTGGTGCCCGTGCGCCGCCCCGTAGACCAGCGTCCGCAGAATCAGCATGTCCAGCGTTCCCTGCAGCAAATTGGCCCGCTGCGACTCTTGTTTTGTCATAGAAGACATTCGACCCTCGATGAGCACTGATAGTAGACATTCGACTGTCGAGTTGTCAACACTGCCTTCCCCTGCGCCGTAGCCAGCACCATCGCCGGCAGCGCCGTCATGACCGGATACATCTACAATGCGGATGGTGAGAGGGTTGCGAAGGGCAGCATCAGCTCCTGGAGCTGCGATCCCACAGTCAGCGGTTTTACCACCACGAACGACTATATTCTTGGACTCTCCGGCGAGCAGGTGACCGAGATGGGTGTCGATCCGGGGAGCAGCGCGGCGACCACGTGGCAACATACGAACGTCTATGCGAACGGGGAGGTGATCGCCACCTATGATCCGAACGGCCTCCACTTCTATCTCAATGACTGGCAGGGAACCCGCCGGGCTCAGACAGACTACACGGGAGTCCTGGAGCAGACCTGCTCCAGCCTGCCGTTCGGGGACAGCCTCAATTGCAGCCAGTCGCAGCAGTACCCGACAGAACACCACTTCACCGGCAAAGAACGCGACGCCGAATCAGGCAACGACTACTTCGAGGCCAGGTACTACGCCTCCAGTATGGGCAGGTTCCTCAGTCCCGACTGGGCCAGCAAAGCGGAAGCCGTGCCTTACGCTCAAATGAGCGATCCGCAGAGCCTGAATCTCTATGCCTACGTCGGAAACAATCCCCTGAGCCGCACGGATCTCAGCGGTCACACAGTGGAAGTCGGGTACTTCCCCAATGTGGATGCCATGGTCGATCCATTGGCAGAGCAGTTCTACGCCCAGAAGGCCCAACAGCAGAGTTCCTCAAGCTCCACATCCACGACTGAGCAACGCGAACAGCATCAGTATGATTTGGTTGTCGAAAGGACCGACAAGCTGCTCGGCACGACCGACGCAGCCGACCACATCGATCCCGACGGAACACTGAGCGGCGGCAATTATGACTTCGCGATCAACCACAACGACAAGTCCGATGCAGCATTTCAGCGTGAGCTAAACAACGCATTGGGCGAAGCAGATGGCGATACCGGTGCTCACGGAGGCCTGACTCCGCCTACTCATCGAGTGGGATTTCACATCTCGCTGCATCACGACAATGATGCGCTTCACGTCGATCATTTCAATGGGGCGAAATTCCCTGTCGGAACCCTGCTTCATGCCATCGTTGACGTGGGCGTCGGATCGATATTTTACGGATCACATCAAGCCTTCCCATACGCGGGTGTCCAATGAAGATGAGGAGCTTGGGTGTCGCCGTTCTTTATGCTGGAGCCATGTGCGGACTAGGTCAATCTTCGCAGACAGTTTTTCAGATCGACTTGCAGAGCCACGGCTGGCATATAGATCGAGGAGTGCTGAACGGATCATCGCTTCCGCAAACGCTGGATTTTTCCGACGACGGTTCCTTATGGGTTGCATTTCCTACCGGAGGATCACAGGCGCTCCAGCCGCGCAATCTGTCGTCTGGATACGAAGGTAAGGTTCTGCATCTCGCGGAGAGCGGTAAGGTTATCGCGGAATGCAGCACCGGCCCGATGCAGTGGGAATATCTCAGGCTTTTTGCTCGGCAAACAGACGGGTTCACGCTCGATGCAGCGGACAGGATAGTTTCCTACGATTCCCATTGCAGAGAAGTGGCGCAATATCCCACAGGCATGCAGACCGAGACTGCGTTTTCGCCTGATCGTTCCCTTGTCTACACCCGTTCTCGAAGCAACAACATCCATGTTCTCAGCAGCGGGAATTTGCAGGTGCTTAGGGCGTTTGATCTGCCGGAGGGTGTGAATCGGAAGCCAGTCCTTTTCGGCGAGCAGTCGGTCGTCTTTCCAATCACGGTGCAGACGAAGGGCTGCTATCAGACGCAGTTCACTCGGATGGATGTGAAGACGGGAAAGAGCGAGCCATGGACGACACTGGAATGCACGCGCTACAACTTGCTTGGTGACGACCACATTATCTACACGAGCGCGAGGGGTGACAGCCCGTTAGAGATTACTGGCGGGGGCGGCATCTCCACTGCGACATATAAGCCCCCTAAGGATGCGTATATCGACCGGGGCATCCTGGACGGAGGCAATCCTGTCGAGTCTCCGCACTCGCTGCGCGTGGTTGAAGAGTTGATCGAGGCGAAGGGCAGGCATCCGTCGCTCGACATGTCGGGGAAGTTCGTGGGCAGGGACATCGTGCTTTTGGATATGCACACCGGCACGGCGCTGCTGACAGTGAAAGTGCCCTTGAGCACGCAGGTTTATTCCTACGCACTGTCGAGGGATGGAAAGCGGCTAGCTGTTGTGCTCGACTCGCAGTTGACCGTCTACCAGGTTCCTTAGGTGATGCCGTGCCCTACCCGCCGTTCCGTGTCTGAGCCAGCATCCGAAGGACAACGCTGCCTGCGGCATCGGGTTGAGGGTGACACATGACCCCAAGCTGGGCGCAGCACAGCAACGAGAGCGGATGAACGGAGAACGTGATGAGATTTGAAAGCGATATTGCATCGACACCCCGGGAACGGTACGCCGGATTTGGAGTTTGCGCGTCAATCGCCATCGTGTTTGCCATCGGTCTAGCGGGCAGCCCAGCCCTCCTTGTGGCGCAGGTGAATACGGCGGGGACCTACGCGGACCCCACTAATCCTTCCGGGCCGCCGGGACCCACAAAGGATGTGCAAATATGGAAAGTCGACCCCATTTCGGGCTCCTTGTCGATTAACATCCCGCTCCTGAACCTTGCGCCCGGAGGACGAGGTCCCAGAATCCCTTACTCGCTGCTCTACAACTCGGCATCCACAACCGTGCTGTCGTCCAACCTCATACCTCCGCAGGGAAGCTATGACCCGAGCCTCGGGCACACGGAGTACGTTTGGACGGGGCCGCTGCTGCGAACCCAACCACGCGCCCTTTTGCTGTCATCCCGAGGCTTCGCCTCGCGAGGCGGAAGGATCCGCGGTCTTCTGCCGACCCGCCTACGCCCGCACTCCATTACTTCCGTTTCCCGCGCCCGCTAATATTCCTTGCCTTCTACCCCTCGCGCCCGTCACACTCAATGCAGAACCTGTACCAGGGGGGCTCGCCAAAGCGAGTCCTTTTTTGTTGCACCCGCCGCCGCGCATCGGCGGCGGACAAGATCGCCGGTCCCAGGACCGCTCCGATCCCGCTCCAATTTCCTGGAGCACCGCGCTCTTTCTCAATTCGTGGGTCCCGACCCCATCCGGACAGACTTCAGCCGCCAGTACGGCCTGCCCGAAACAAGCCTCGCACCGCGACTGGAGGGTAATACCCTCAGGGTATTACCCTCCCACCCTCGCAAAATCAGCGACTTGCCATAACCCCCACCCAGGGGGGTACCCCCCTGGGCCTTCGGCAGCAAGCAGAAAGCGGCCAGCTCTGGACTGCAACCTGCAACCTGTTACCTGTAACCTGAGCCCTGTTCCCAGGTACTGTTCCGGATCGGTTTCCGGAAAAATTCACCCTGGAACCATTGACGATTCAATTATCCGGGGCTACTCTGACGGCAACTTCAACCCTTGGCGCCCATTGCCAACCCGGTTCCTCCGCCCTCCCAAAGGCATCCAATTTGTGTGGTGGCTTTCCCGCGGCAATCCACGCCCTTCCCCCTCAATCCTTTCCACATGCGTGGCGTTCGCTCCGCCATGCCCGGAGGTCTTTCCCTCGCCAGATGAGAAAACATCTCGAGATCACACCCAATCTTGAGCCCCTGTTCGGGACCCGCGACGAAAATCTCAGACTCATGGAGTCCGCTCTCCAGGCACGCATCGACCTGCAATCCGATTCGGTCCTCGTCGAAGGCTCGGACGAATCCATTGCCCGCGTCGAGCGAATCTTCCAGGATTTCGAGGCGCTGCGCCGCCAGGGAATCCTGCTCCAGAACGGCGAGCTGAATGGTATGCTTCGCCTCGTCACCGCCGATCCGTCGGTTTCGCTGCGCAATCTCGCCGAAAGCGGTAAGCAGCGCTCCGCCGGCATCAAGCGCATGGTCCAGCCCCGCTCGCTCAACCAGCGCCGCTATGTCGAGGCCATCGAGCAGGAAGACATGGTCTTCGGCATCGGTCCTGCAGGAACCGGCAAAACTTACCTTGCCGTTGCCATGGCCGCTGCCGCCCTGCTGGCGAAGAAGATCACCCGCATCGTCCTCGTTCGTCCCGCCGTCGAAGCCGGCGAGCGCCTCGGATTTCTGCCTGGCTCGCTCCAGGAAAAGGTCGATCCGTACCTTCGTCCGCTCTACGACGCTCTCTACGACCTGCTCGAACCCGAGCGCGTCGACAAGATGCTGGAACGCAACGTCATCGAGATCGCGCCGCTCGCCTTCATGCGCGGCCGCACCCTCAACGACGCCTTCATCATCATGGACGAGGCCCAGAACACCACCAGCGAGCAGATGAAGATGTTCCTCACTCGCATGGGCAACAACGCCAAAGCCGTGATTACAGGCGACATCACCCAGATCGACCTGCCCAATCCGCGCAAGTCCGGCCTGGTCGAAGCCATGAACGTCCTCAATGGCGTGGACGGCATCCGCTTCGTCCACTTCGAGGACGGCGACGTCGTCCGCCACCACCTCGTCCAGCGCATTATCCGCGCCTACGACGGGTTCGGCCGCGTCCGTCAGGCGGAACTGCCGCTGGGCATCGAGGAGGGCGAGGAAGTCCACCTCTCGCCGCCCCAGTAGAATTTGCCGCCCGCTGCCGCCCCACCGCTTCCGGAGCGTCGGAATTGATACCATCGAACAGGAGGGTGCCTTCGCCCTCCTGTGTTGTTTTGTGTGGCGGCCTGGAAACGCAAATGGCTGCGCGCACTTGACCATGATCCTGATCGAACCCACGATCCAGGCCAGATTTGGCCGCCGGCTGCGGCTCCGGACCCTGAGCGGCTTCCTTGAGAGCGCTGCGGCGGCTGCGAAGCTGCGCGGGGAAGTCTCCGTCCTGCTCACCGGCGATGTGCAAATCCGCCGCCTGAACCGGCAGTTCCGGCACAAAGACAAACCGACCGACGTCCTCTCCTTTCCCGCTCCGGAGCTTCCGGGAAATCAGACTTTGGCCGGCGATCTGGCCATCTCCGTGGAGACGGCAGCCCGCCAGGCCGACGATCTCGGCCATCCGCTCGCCGTGGAGCTGCAAATCCTGGTTTTGCACGGCTTGCTCCACCTTGCCGGTTACGATCACGAGCAGGATTCCGGACAGATGGCCCGCCGCGAAGCCATCCTTCGCCGTCGTTTGGGTCTGGACCATGGCCTGATCGAGCGCGCCGCGGCCGGATCGCCGGTCCGCCCGAGCCGTCGCCGCGAGGTTCGCCAGCCATGACCGTCACGGCAGCCATCCTCATCGCCGTCCTGCTCGGCGTGCTCACGCTCTCCTCCTACGTCGATCGCCTGTATGCGGAAATGGGCAAGTTCCTGGCCCGCGAGTTTCAGGAGAACATCGACGTCTGGGAGCAGCGGGTCGAACCGCGCCTGGGGATGAACCGCGATCGCATTAGCCTGTCGGCGGCCATCCTGATGCACCTGTCGCTGGCCTTCCTCACCCTGATCTTCGGCATGCTGCTCTTCTATCGGGTGCGCGCCGGGGATCAGCCCCAGCCAGCCGAGACCGCCCAGGTCGTTCTCGGCATCATCCTCGTGATCGTCCTGTTTAACCGGGTGCTGCCGTTTGCCTTCTTCACCCGGACGCAGGGCGCCTGGATCGTTCATTTACGGTGGCTGCTGTGGATTCTGCTGTGGCTCGTTTTCCCGATCACCCTGTTCGTGCAGTTTCTGCTGTCGATTGCCGCCCTGGCCGAGCCGCAACCGAGCGCCAACGGCGAAAGCACCACCTCCGAGGCCGTGGAGGCGCTGATTGAAGCCGGGCAGGAAGAAGGCATCATCGAGGAGAGCGATCGCGACCTGGTGCGGTCGGCGGTCGAATTCGGCGACAAGGTCGTCCGCGAAGTCATGACGCCGCGTCCGTCTGTCTTCGCCGTTCCCGGAACCATTACCCTCGAGCAGTTTCTCGATCTGATCCGCGCGCATCCCTACTCGCGCGTGCCGGTCTACGCGGAGAGCCTGGACAATGTGACGGGCATCGCGTTCGCCCACGATCTGCTGCAGATTCCGGACGCGGATGCCCGCTCGAAAACGGTCGCCGCTATCCAGCGCCCCGCAACCTTTGTCCCGGAAACAAAAAAGGTCAACGAGCTTCTGCGGGAAATGCAGCGCGAAAAGCAGCACATGCGCATCGTGATCGACGAATACGGCGGAGTCGCCGGCCTGGTCACGATCGAGGACCTGCTCGAGGAGCTGGTGGGCGCTATCCGCGACGAACATGAAGACGAGGACGTCACCAGCATCGTCAAGGAGCCTGGCGGCAGCTGGGTTGTCCCGGGCGCTCTGGAAAACGGTCGTGTCGAAGAGATCCTCGGCGACTTTGACATACCCGAAGATGTGGAAGCCACGACCATCGGCGGTCTGGTGAGCGAAGCCGCGGGCCGCATCCCACAGGCCGGCGAAGTGGTCGAAGGCTACGGGCTGCGCTTCGAGATCCTCGCGTCCACCGACCGGCGGGTCAATCGCCTGCGCGTCTCGCGCCTGGCGCCAGCGTAATCTGGAAGGAAGATGCGCTCCGGCTTCGTTTCCATCATCGGCCGCCCCAACGCGGGCAAGTCCACGCTTCTGAACGCGCTGGTCGGAGAGAAGGTCGCTATCGTGACCGCCAAGCCGCAGACCACGCGAACGCGCATCCACGGCATCGTCGAGGTTCCGGAACGGAAAGGCTCGCACCCAGCGGCGCAGGTTGTTTTTGTGGACACGCCGGGCATTCACAAGCCCGCCTCGCAACTGGACCGCACCATGATGCACGAGATCCACGAGGCCCTGGCCACGCGCGACCTGGTGCTGCTGGTGATCGATGCGGTGCGCCGGCAGAATCGCGCGGCAGAAGCGCCTCTGAAGCTGGATCGCGTGAGCGAAGAGGCGCTGGCCTTCGAGATGATCCGCAACGTGGACTGTCTGGTTTTCCTGGTCATTACCAAGATCGATCTGGTTCCGAAGGACAAGCTTCTGCCGCTGATCGCCGACCTGAGCGCGCTCTATTCCTTTGCGGAAGTCATCCCTGTCTCCGCGAGAACCGGCGACGGGATCAAGCGACTCCTGCACAAAATCGCCGAGAACCTGCCGAACGGGCAGCGCTGGTTTCCGAAAGATCAGTTCACCGACCAGCCGGAGCGCTTCCTGGTTGCCGAGCTGATCCGGGAGCAGATTCTAAAGACAACGGGCGAGGAGGTTCCCTATGCCTCGGCGGTGATTGTGGAACGCTTCGAGGAGCCAGTCCCAGCGGCTGCCGCGAAACGCCCAGACCGTCAGCTTCCCGTCACGCGCATCTCGGCCGCCATTTATTGCGAACGCGCGGGGCAGAAGGCGATCCTGATCGGCAAGGGCGGCAGCAAGCTGAAAGAGATTGGCGCGGGCGCCCGTCACGAAATTGAGGCTCTGCTGGGCACGCGCGTGTATCTCGAACTGCACGTGCTGGTACGGGAACGCTGGCGCGATTCCCCTGTTTTTGTCGAGTCGCTCGACTGGCGGAAACAGCTGGCCGAGCTTGCGGCCAAAGAGGACGCAGCCGCCGAGGAGTCGTAAACCGGCTGCTTCCCCGGCAAATGTGCGTAGCGCCGCGTTCATTGGGTGGTAGCTCGCGTTATCCGTGCCCGCATCGCCTCCACCTTTTCGTGCAAATCCAGAGCCGCAGCCTTTCGCTCGGTATACACAGCCCGGTCCGGGTGGAACTCGACCTCTGACTCGATGCCTGCACGTCCCAGGGTACGCAGGAGATGGGGCACAAAGCTGGTATCGCCGTACCAACACGCGTCGCGCTCCTCGCCCCCGCGAACACGATACGCGATCGCCGCCGGAGCGATCTCTTCCGCAACCTCGATGGCGGCCCGAAGGAGCGACGGATGAAAACGCAGCACGGAGCTTCCGTCGGTGCTCGTCCCTTCGGGAAACAGCAGGATGGGAACGCCCGCCGCGAGCGCTTCTCCCATTTGCTGCGCCACTTGTTCGGTGCTGGCGCGGCTTTGGCGATCGATGAAGAGGGTCCCTCCCCAGCGGGCGCACCAACCAAAAACGGGCCAATCCCGCACGTCGCTGCGTGAGACGAAGATACAGGGCAGGGTGGCGGCATAGACCAGAATGTCGAGATAACTGAGATGATTCGAGCCGATGATGCCGTGCGTCGGCCGCGCGCCCCGGCACTCCAGCCGGACACCCATGCGACGGAGAATCGTCGCGCAGGAGACGTGCAGCCATTGGGCGCGAACTTCGAGGGTCGGTTGCGAGCCCTGCCGCAGACGCAGCAGGCCATAGCGGATGCCGATTTCGGCGAGACTGCCCAGAACAATCAGGAGACGAAGACCGGCGCGGAAGACCGCGCCGATCCTTCCGACGCCGATCCTTCCGATTCCGGCAAAAAACGGTTTCTGGCGGCTGGAGACAGCTGCGTCAGATCCAGCAGCGTCAGAAAGTCGATTGTCCCGAATTCGCGATCCCATGCTGGTGCGCCACAGATTCTGGCTCCCACTGCAATATACGTCCTGAGCAGCCGGGGAACCTTGACCTCCGCCGCACCAACCTCCGGAGGCTCAGAAAGTTCGTACGCCGCCGCCGGGTTGGTGCGAAAGGCCGGCTCAGCCAGAAACGGCTCCAGTTGACGATAGAGCGACCAGCCTTCCTGGGGATCGCCCGAGTTCAGCGAGGAGCAGCCGATGAGATAGCGGAGACGGTAATGACGGGCATACTGGGCGATGCCCCGCCACAGCAGGGTCAAAACCTCGCTGGTGCGATGGTCGCGGTCAATGGAGGCCCGTCCCAGCTCCAGCACTTCGCTGCGGATGCCTGCGAAGGGGGCAAAGTCAAACTCCTGCTCACTGTAGTAACCGAGATTATGCGCGGCGGCCTGGCCGGACTGCATTCGATAAGTACCGACAATCTCGCCGCGGGACCGGTCTTCGACGACCAGATGGACACAGAACAAATCGAAGTGATCCTGGTCGAGACCGGTGGGGTAAGAGGATTCCAGACCTTCTCCCAGTTCGATGTTAAAGACTTTGAACCTTAAGCGGCACGCGGCTTCGCGCTCGGCCAGAGCCTCCGCCAACCGAAGTTGGTATTTCCCAACTGTCAGCGAGATATAAGGAGCTTCCGCTTCTGTCTTGCCAACCAGGGCCCTTCCGCCAGCCCGTCCATCGACAGGACTTGCTACGCCCGAGGCCAGCCGGCGCGGCAGTTCCACTCGTTTGAGGGTGAACACGCGTTCATGGTGCTGCAAAGACGTGAACGACCGCTGACGAATCGGAGAAAACGATGCGAAATCTCGGTGAATGCTCTATTGCTGTGAGACGGGAGGTTCCCAACTGAGTACGCAGGGAGAAAGGAAAGACTTTGTCACAACTCCCTTAATTTTGTTATGGTATGAAGTTCTATCCGTTCCCTTGATCGCTACCTGAAAGATACGAGAGACAAAAAAATGACACGCGAAGAGCTTATTGCTGCTGTTGATGAAGAAATCGGTCGCCTCGAAAAGGTCCGCGCCCTGCTGCAGAGCACCGGGGGTTCCCGCATTGCTACGACTTCGTTCGGGAATCGTCCTCGCAAAAAGCGCGTTCTAAGTGCGGATGCGCGCGCGCGCATCGCAGCAGCGCAAAAGCGCCGCTGGGCAAAACAAAAAGCCGCGCAGAACGCGAAGAAGTAATCAGCAGCTGGTTCCGGATTACGAAGCCGCCGCTGGAGATGTCAGGCGGACGTGCCTGCGTGCGCAATTCTATGCGCACGGGCGGTCTTCGTGTTTCAGGCGTTGTTGCCGATATATATTCATAGTGCCGCTCGGCAGTGGGATGACCCGGCGCGAGTAGAATGACGCCGTTCAGCTTCCGGCAGGGCTTCGCCGGGCTCGCGGAGTCTTTCCCTCATGGCCTGGCCGGATTCGCGCGACAGCGCGGCTCTGCATGGGCGGACTGCCGAGTCATGCCCTGGTTTGTCCCAATCAGCGAGGGGTTGCGCTGCGCCGTCCTCATCCCGCTCGCTGCGTTCGCTATCCCTGCCGATTTTGGATTCTCGGGTGGCTGGATCCTCCTGAGTCTGCTGCTGGCGGGCCTGGCTCTGGCGGTACTCCTTGTCGCCTGGCTCACCCGTCGTTCGCCTCTCCCGGCGCAGATGAAAGAGAGCTTCTCCGGCGAACTGGCCATGCTGCGCGCGGTCCTGGCCAGTGTCCCCGACCTGATCTACGTCAAGGACAGGAAGAGCCATTTCCTGCTGGCCAATGAGGGGACGGCGGACATTATGGGCGCCACTGGCGCTTCGGAGCTGGTGGGAAAAAGCGATTTCGATTACTACGACAGCGAAGTCGCGGCCGGCTTTTATCAGGACGAACAGCGCGTTATGGCCACCGGCGAGCCGCTCGTCAGCCACGATGAACACATCGAGGAACCGAATGGCCGGACGCGTTACATCCTGACTACCAAAGTTCCTTTGCGCGATGAAGAGGGAGATATCGTCGGCATCATCGGCATTGGCCGGGATATTACGCCCATGAAGGAGACCGAAGGTGAGCTGAAACGGGCTCGGGAGAATCTGCATTACCGCGCCACCCACGATTCCCTGACCGCGCTGCTGAATCGGGAGGCCATCCTCGACATGCTGGATCGCGAGCTCGCCCGCAGCCAGCGGGAACGCGCGCCGACCTCCGTTCTTCTCGCCGACCTCGATCACTACAAGAACGTCAACGACATGTATGGCCATCCGGTGGGCGACCAGGTGCTGCGCGAGGTCGCCCGTCGCTTTATGCGGGCCGTGCGGTCCTACGACCTGGTGGGCCGCTATGGCGGGGAGGAATTCCTGCTGATTCTGGGCGGCTGTTCCGCGGCCGAGGGCATGGCGCGCGCCGATCAGCTGCGGCACTCGATTGAGGCCTCCCCGATCGCGACCTCCAGCGGGGCCATCCCGATCACCATCAGCATTGGCGTGTTGCCCGCCCAGGAATGGGCGTTCCCCCCGGTGGAGGACATCCTGCGCGAAGTGGACGTCGCCCTCTACGCGGCCAAGGCGGACGGTCGCAATCGCTGCAGGCTGGCTGTGCCTCCCGCCCTGGTCTAGGCGCGCCAATCCTTCAGTCTGTGCGGAGCAGGGCTACCCGCGCCCCGCCCCGGAAAAACCGAGCCGGATGCCTTCTACTTCCTAAGATAGGCATCCGTGCCGGCGATCCAGTCGGCGCGTGGCGGCGCGAAGATATCCAGATCGACTGTGTCTTCCAGCGCCTCGGCCTGGTGCGGCATGTGCGAAGGGATCACCAGAACCTCACCTGCCCCCACCGTGATGATCTGGCCATGGCCCATGGTGAACCGCAGCGCGCCTTCCAGGATGTAGGTGATCTGCTCGTTCTCGTGACTGTGCTCCGGGACCACCGCTCCCTTGCGCAGCAGCACGCGCGCCAGCATGGCTCGCTCGCCATAGACGAACTGGCGATCGATGAGAGGGTTGAGATGCTCGAGGGGAATCTTTGCGAAGCTGGTGTACTGCAGGTCGCTTTGCCGGGACAAAATCGCCTCCATGCGCCAGCCACTCTCACCTCTGAGGCTGCCGCGCCTGCACTATCATAGGGCCCATGGAAACGGGACTGAAAGACCGCGTCGCAATCGTCGCCGGTTCGAGCCAGGGAATTGGGCGGGCAACCGCCTTTGCCTTTGCTGCCGAAGGGGCAGCCGTGGCGCTTTGCGCGCGGCGCGAAGCCGAACTGGAAAAGACGGCTGCCGAGATTCGCAGCCGTCATCGCGTGGAGGTCTTCACGAAGGCTTTTGACGTCGCGCATGACGGGGCGGTGCGCGCCTTCGTGACAATGGTGCACGAACGCCTTGGCCGTGTGGACGTCTGCGTACCCAATGCCGGCGGACCTCCGGCGAAACCTTTCCTCGACACGACGCTGGAGGAATGGGAGCGCGCCTGGCAACTGAATCTGCGCAGCGCCATCGTCTTCGCTCAGGCTGTCATTCCGCACATGCAGCAGCAGCACTGGGGCCGTATCGTCACACTGACGTCGTACACGGTGAAGCAGCCGGTGCCGGAGCTGATCCTGTCCAATACCATCCGCGCCGGAATGCTGGGCCTGGTTCGCTCGCTGGCCGGGCAGTTCGGACGCGACGGCATCACCGTGAACAATGTGGGGCCGGGCTTTACGGCCACCGACCGCTCGCGCAGCCTGCTGGAGGGAAGAGCGAAGAATCGGAATGTCTCTCTGGAACAGGTCCAGCGAGAACTGGAGAAGGAAATCCCGATTGGGCGCATGGCGACACCCGAAGAGGTAGCCGCGACCATCGTCTGGCTGGCTTCGGTACCGGCCGCCAGCATCACCGGACAAACGATCCTGGTCGACGGTGGCAGCTACAAGGGCATTTAGGCCCCGGATATCTACTGCGTTTGCGGCCTCTTGTACGGCGTCCGAATCCAGTGGCGCGCCTCGTTCAGGGCTCCGGCGGTATTGTCATTGGTCTGCAGAGCCTCCCGGTATTCCTGAATCGCGCGATCCCGCTGCCCGGTCAGATCGAAGATCTTCCCAATGGCAATATGGCTCCAGACCTCCGTCCACCTCGGATCGTCGTCCCCGTTCAGTGAATCCCGATAGGCGTTCACTGCCGCCTGGTAATTGCGCATCGTGAACAACAGCTCGCCGATGCGGTAGCTGGCCAGGGAGCTTTGCGGATTGGATTTGAGCGCCTTCTGATACTCGGCGAGGGCTCCGGCCGAGTCTCCCTGGGCTGCCAGCTGCTGGCCCTTCAGAATCGCCACCCGCACCTCAAGGTCCGGTGTAGTCTTCAGCACCCAGTCGTTGGGATCGAGGATGACCCGGCGCGGGCGGCCAAAGGTATCGATCACGTACTGCGAATCCGTGCCGACCACATCGATACGCTGATTGACGGTCTTGCCTTCGGTTTCCACCTCCAGATCGATCGGCATATTGAACAGGTCCATGTCCCCCTGGATTTCACCGATCGTCCGGAAGCCTTTGTTGTTTCCCAGTCGGTACACCGCGTATTTGTCGGTGAACTGGGGCGCCCCGGTGCCGTCCAGCCACTCCGCAAAGAAGGGAGTGAGCTGCTGCTGGGACTGCGCCTCCGCGAGGCGCTCAAATTCACCGGTGCGGATGCCCTTGTCCTTGTACTCCGTATTCACGGCGCGCAGAATCTTGTCGAAGCTGTCCTCGCCCACTTCCCAGCGCAGCATATGGAAGACCATCGCCCCTTTCTCGAGGGTCATTGACTGGAACTGTGGCGAGTACGCGGGCAGCGTTCCAGCGCTGGAAAGCGGGATGGTGTCATAAGCCAGGGCGCCCGCCGAAACATCCCCGATCGCGGTCTTCAGGGCGCCGGCGCCGGCGTCGTCTTCCAGGTACATCAGCTCCGCGTACCGCGACATGCCGTTGGTGATCCAGGCATCGTTCAGGGTCGCGGGGCTCACCTGGCTGCCCCACCACTGGTGGGCGATGGTGTTCGCGAGCAGACGGAAGTCGCTGCGGGCGCCGATGTGCGATCCGGCCACCGCCGCAATCTCCGGCGCCCAGAAGGCGGGCACGGTGTCGTCGGGCAGCTCCACCACATTCAGCTGCGTCGATTCCGGAATCCCAAAAGTGCTGGTGAAGTAGGCGAATTCCCGCAGAGCGGTTCCGGCATAGTCGGCAGCTGCAGCTTTGTGGGCGGCCGTGACGTAGACGTGGATATTGGGCGCCGCACCGGAAACCGGCGGCTCAAATTTGCCAGCAATAATGGTTCCCGGGAAGCCCGGACGATCCCATCGGAAATCCCACTCTTCCTCGCCGTCGCCGGCTGGCTTGGGTGGCCCCTGGCTCCCACTGCCGATCACGCGATACCCCGCAGGGGCCTTGATGTGAATGTCTGATGTGAATCGATCGGTCATGTAGCCGGCCATGGGAAACCAGCGCGCCGCATAGAGCAGATAGGTAATCGGATCGCCCACATAGGCCAGCTTCAGACCTTCCACTGGCCCTCCTGCTCCGCTCTCCAGTTCGCCGGAGTAGTGGAACGTCCAGGTCACCGGCTTTCCCTGGGGCAAAGGGGCCGAAGGGGTGACCACCAGAGTCGCGTCGGGGCCGCGCGTGCCGTTCAGATCGGCTCCGCTGGCATCGGTGACCTTATCGACACGCAGCGCCCCGTGGAGGTCGAAGATCGCCGTCGGCAGGTCCTCCAGAGGCGTGAACGTCACCTGGGTCGTGGCGTCCAGGGTGTGATCGCCGGGGTGAATTTCCGCATCGATCGTATAGGCGGTGATGTCGAGCGTGGGTTTGGGAGCGGCGTTCTGCGCCATGCAGGACGGGGAGATCCAGCCGGCCGCTGTCGCAAAAGCGATTCCCAGGACAAACGTCCCTGCAAAACGCGGCCGGAGGTTCCGGCCCAAAGCATAATCCGTCAAAAATGTCGTCATCGAATCTGACTCTGTCCTTCGTCGGTCGATCGTTCCCTCATCTTTTGACAGGTTACCTGCGCCACGCGCTCGATGGCACTCTGGTCGCCGCGAAGCATCCCGCCCACCTGCCGCAGGCCGGCCTGCATGCGGGCCCGTGCTTCTTCGTTGTCCAGCAGCAGTCTCAGGTGTGAGACGACATGATCCGCGGTAAAGTCACCCTGAATCAGTTCCGGTACGATGCGTTTTCCAGCAATCAGGTTCACCATGGCCACGTGAGGCACATCTACCACCCGTTTCGCGATGGCATAGCTGACGGGTGAAATCCGGTATACCACGACAAAGGGGTTACCGATCAGGGCAGCCTCAACAGTGGCCGTCCCGCTGGCGACGATACTGGCCAGGGCGTGGTGCAAGGTCGCTCGCGCATCGTCCACGAAAACCATCCGCGGCGGCCTGGCCTGTTGCCTTAGCAACTCTGCCAGGAGCCCCCGGATATGATCCCGCTGCGGGGTGGTCAGCGTGGCAGCCAGAGGAATCAGGAACTCGGCATCTTCGCCCAACCGGGCGGCGGCCCGAACCATCTCCGGCAGGTTCAGCCTGATCTCCTTTCCCCGGCTCCCCGGCAGCCCGCCGATCCAGGTCTTTGCCGGGTCCAGCCCCGCCTGGCGAGCAAAGTCCTCGCGGCTGATCTCCGGGGGCGGGAGTTCCGCCAGGGGATGGCCGACAAACTCCGCTTCCACGCCGTAATCGTGGTAGAACCGCTCTTCAAACGGAAAGATGGTCAGCATCCGGTCGACATACCGCTGAACGCTGCGGATGCGGTACTTCTTCCAGGCCCAAAGCTGGGGGCTCACAAAGTAGATGACCGGAACTCCCTGGCGGTGGAGATGCCGCGCCAGCGAGAGGTTCACGTCCGGGAAGTCAATCAGGACGGCGACGTCGGGCTTCTGCTCGACGATTGAACGGCGCAGCCGGCGATACTCACGGTAGATGCGCGGCAGGTGGCGCACCACCTCGGTGATGCCCATGACGGCGACGTCCTCGGCGCGCACCACGGGTTGAAACCCCAGGGCTTCCATCCGCCGCCCGCCCAGGCCGAAGAACTCCGCCTCCGGACACAGGCGCCGCAGAGCGGCGATCAGCAGCGTGCCGTAATGCTCGCCGCTGGCCTCTCCCGCGGAAAGGAAGATCTTTGGCGTTCCGTTCCCGTTCATGGATTCTTTGCTACTCTTCCGCCATGCTTATCCGACCTGACGTGCTGCTGCGACTTGAATCGCTGCTGGTGCTGTCGGCCAGCGTGGTTGTGTACCGAATGGCATTCCACGGTCCCTGGTGGCTGTTCGCTGTGCTGTTTCTGGTTCCCGATCTGTCTCTGGCCGGGTATGCCGCCCAGGGACGCGCGCTGTTCGCCGCCGTTGTTTATAACACCGCTCACAACTATATTCTGCCTGCCGTAATGGGACTGGCGGGAGGCTGGTGGGGCAATCTGCGAGCGGAACAGCTGGCAGCCATCTGGATCGCTCACATTGCCTTCGACCGCGTGCTTGGATTTGGCCTCAAGTTTCCCGAAGGATTCAAACCAACGCACATCCAGAGCGCGAGCGTGTATCTGGCGGCAGCTCCAGAGCAGGCGACGGCTCGGTGAGCGATGCAGAGACAGGGCTAGTCCGTTCCCATCGCCAGTGAAGGGGTCAAGCCACTGCCCGGGTCGCCCGCCTCCTGGTCCTTGTACTGGAGCTGATACAGCTTCCAGTAGATCCCGTGCAGCGCCAGCAGTTCCTGGTGCGATCCCATCTCGCGCAATTGCCCCCGGTGCATCACCAGGATGACATCGGCGCGCTGCACCGTCGAGAGCCGGTGCGCGATGACGACGGAGGTTCGACCCTCCACCATTCTCTCCAGAGCCGCCCGCACCCGGAACTCCGTTTCGGTATCCACGCTGGAGGTGGCCTCATCGAGGATCAGAATGCCGGGCTTGTGTGCCAGCGCCCGCGCGAAGTTGATCAGCTGCTTCTGGCCGGTCGACAGGCCCGAGCCGCGTTCGCGGAGTGGCTCTTCGTACCCTCCCGGCAGGGAGCGGATGAAGTCGTCGACATTGACCTGTTCAGCGGCCAGATGCATTTCTTCGTCCGCAATCCACTCCGTGCCCAGGCGGATATTGTCCCGCACCGTTCCGCTGAACAGGAACGGATCCTGCAGGACGACTCCGAACCGCTGCCGCAGGGGGGTCAGATCCTGTTCCCGCACATCGACGCCATCGACCAGGACCTGCCCGTGCTGAACGTCGTAAAAGCGCATCATCAGGCTGGTAATCGTCGTCTTGCCCGCGCCGGTATGACCCACAATCGCGGCGGTCTGGTGCGGCGAGAGGTTGAAGGATACGCCTCGCATCACCCACTCGATCTCGCCCATGGCTTCCAGCTCCGCGCGCGACGCGGCCGCGATGCCCGCCTGCGTCTCCGGGTCCAGACGCTGGTAGGTGAACCAGACATTGCGGAATTCGATCCGGCCCGATCCATCGCCCGGTTTCGGGTTCTCCGGCGAGACGATCTCCGGTGGCGTATCCAGCAGCTTGAAGACGCGCTCGCTGGCCGCCATGGCCGCCTGCAGGATGTTGTACTTCTCCGAGAGGTCCTGGATCGGCCGGAAGAACCGCTGTGCGTACTGAATGAAGCCGACCAGGGTCCCCAGCAGCACCGCGTGGCGCAGGACTCCTCCGCCGCCCACCCAGATAATGAGCGCGATGGCCAGAGAGCTGAGGAACTCGACCACCGGGTAATAGAGCGCGTAGGCCATGATGTTGTCTTTGAAGGCCTCAAGGTACACGCGGTTCACGCCGGAGAAGTCGCGGAACGCCCGCGCCTCGCGATTGAAGAGCTGCACCAGCGACATCCCGGTCACGTACTCCTGCGTGAACGCATTGATTCGGGCAATCGCCACCCGGATCCGCCGGTAGGAATCCCGCACGTACTTGCGGAAAATGCGGGTGGCCACGAGGATCAGCGGCAGGACCGAAAACGCCACCAGCGCCAGCCACCACTCCATGCGGACCATCACGAAGACGATCCCCGCCAGCACAAACACATCCTCAAAGATGGCGAAGACACCGGAGGTGAACATCTCATTCAGGGCGTCTACATCGGTGGTGAGCCGCGTGACCAGCCTGCCCACCGGATTGCGGTCGAAGAAGCCGATATGCATCCGCTGCAGGTGGCGGAAAATCTGGCTGCGCAGGTCGAACATGACCTTTTGCCCGGTCCACTGCATCAGGCAGGTTTGCAAGGCCTCCAGCACATAACTGAAGACCAGGGCTCCCAGCCAGATCAGCGCTAATTCGGTAATGCCGTTCCAGGCGCCGCCGTTGGCGAAAGGCGGCAGCCAGTGAGCTACCCAGGGATGTCCCTGGACGCCACGCGCTGCGGCCGATGCCGTCGCACCGGGGGTCTTCTGCACGGCCGGCGTCAGATACAGGTCCACGGCCACCATGGTCAGGTAGGGCCCCAGCACATCCGCGCCGGCCTTCAGCACAATAGCCACAATGGAGGTGATTGCGGCCCATTTGTAGGGATACAGATAGCGGATCAGGCGACCCATCAGCCGGCTGTCATAGGCCTTGCCGAGGATTTCGTCGTCCTGCTGGCCCGCGGCCGGGCGCGGCGAGGCGGGCGCCTGCTCTCGCTTTTCAGCCCGACCATTGGATTCCGGAGCAGGCATAGGTCCATCTCCATCTTACCGGCAGCAGGAAGCCGAGGTCGGCCGGTGCTGGCAGGCCGGGGGCATCCCAGGGCAGCGGCCGGACGAGTTGCCAGCAACCCCGCCTCCATGCTTGACATCTTTCGCGCCAGCAAGCAAACTTCGCCTACAGGCAAAGTGCCGCCGAAAGCGCCGCCATTCGCAAAGCGAGGAAGGGCATTTGACAGGACAGCAGGCAAGCCGCATCACCTACACTCTGGATTCCTCGCTGGACAGCGTGAACAAAGTCGAGCAGACCGCCGAACAGATGGCTCGCAAGGCGGGCGTGGACGAGGATGACATCTTCCGCATCTCGATGGCCGTTCGCGAGGCGGCGGTCAACGCGGTACTGCACGGGAATGCCTATGACCCGGACAAGCGGATGACCGCCACCTTTGAAAATACCGGCTCGGACCTCGTCATCCGGATCACCGACGAAGGCAAGGGTCTTGACCCTGCTACCCTCCCCGATCCTCTCGCCCCCGAGAATCTGCTGCGCGGCTCGGGTCGCGGCATCTTCCTCATTCGCTCCTTTATGGATGAGGTAAACTTCAGGCAACTGCATCCCGGAACCGAACTGACGCTGATCAAGCATCTGGGAACCGCCCCAACCGGCGCCTAATTTCCGCACCATTTCCAAGGAGGAACTTCGTGAGCATGAAAATCAGTACCCGTCAGGTGGACGGGGTGACGATTCTGGATCTCGGCGGTCGGATCACCCTCGGCGAGGGCAGCGTGCAGTTGCGTGATTCGGTCCGCGACCTTCTGTCCAAAGGCCAGAAGAAGATCCTTCTCAATCTGGGCGAGGTGAACTACATCGACAGCTCGGGCATCGGTGAGCTGGTCAGCGCCTACACCACCGTCCGCAACCAGGGCGGCGAGCTGAAGCTGCTGAACCTGACTCGCAAGGTCCACGACCTGCTGCAGATCACCAAGCTCTACACCGTTTTCGATATAAAGGACGACGAAGCCAGCGCGATCGCTTCCTACGCGCACGCCTGAGTCTCGGCCAGTCTGCGAAAAAGGCTGCCACACGCGGCAGCCTTTTTCCCGTTTGAAATCTATTTCTCCAGCCCTCGATCCTTTAGCATCGCTCCGATCTTCGGAGCCCGCCCCCGCCAGTCCTCGTACACCTTCTGCAGATCCTCGGTGTTGCCGCGCGAAAGCACCATCCGCCGGAAGCGATCGCCGTTGGCC
Source organism: Acidobacteriaceae bacterium (assembly GCA_049579805.1). Lineage (GTDB taxonomy): Bacteria > Acidobacteriota > Terriglobia > Terriglobales > Acidobacteriaceae > Palsa-343. Next base: position 153,367 of record JBAUOP010000051.1, on the reverse strand, counting down.
CGTGTCAGGCCTCCGTGCTCTTCAAACCACTGATACGCGTCGTCGTCCAGCATCTCGGTCCACTGATACGCGTAATAGCCCGCCGCGTAATCATTAGCCCAAATATGCAGGAAGTAAGTGGAGCGGTAGCGCGGCGGAACATCGGGCAGGGCGACATGCGATCTCTCCAGCGCCTCCTTTTCAAAGGCATCCACATTCTGGAGCGGCGCACCCGCCGCCAGCGTGTGCCACTGCATATCCAGCATGGAAGCCGCCAGCAGTTCCGTCAGGGAATATCCCTGGTTAAAGGCCTGCGCCCTGCGCATCTTCTCCGCCAATTCCGCCGGCATCGGCGCGCCCGTCTTGTAGTGCTTCGCGTAATGCGCAAGAACCGCCGGATAGGTCGCCCAATGCTCGTTGAACTGCGAGGGAAACTCGACAAAATCGCGCGGCACGTCGGTCCCGGAGAGCGTCGGATACTCCACATTGCTCAGCATCCCGTGCAGAGCATGGCCGAATTCGTGGAACATCGTCCGTACGTCGTCGGAGCTGATGAGCGCCGGCTCTCCAGGCACGGGCTTCTGGAAGTTCGCGACGTTGTAGACCACCGGCAGATTGCCCAGCAGCCGGCTCTGGTCCACGAAACTGGACATCCAGGCGCCGCCATTCTTGTTGTCACGTTTGAAATAGTCGCAGTAGAAGAGCGCGAGAGGCTTGCCGTCCGCGTCGTGCACTTCAAAGACGCGCACATCGGGCTGCCAGACAGGAATATCTTTTCGCTCAGTGAAGGTCAGGCCGTACAGTTCGTGCGCCGCGTAAAAGACGCCGTTCTCCAGCACATTGTTGATCTCGAAGTAGGGCTTGAGCTGCGACTCGTCCAGATCGTATTTTGCCTTGCGCACCTGTTCCGCATAGAAGTTCCAGTCCCAGGGCTGCAGTGCGAACCCGCCGTGCTGCTGATCGATCAGCGCCTGGATCCCCTGCCCCTCCGCCTTAGCTTTGGCCGTCGCAGCCGGGATCAGCTCATTGAGGAAGTGCAGAACCGCCGCGGGCGTCTTCGCCATCTGATCCTGGAGCACCCAGGCAGCGTAGTTGGGGAAGCCCAGCAGCTTTGCCTTCTCCGCCCGCAACTGCGCCAGCCGCGCCACCACCGGCCGCAGATCGTCGCCGGGCTGCTCGGCGCGCGTCCAGCTCTTCTCAAACAACGCTTCGCGCGTTGCGCGGTTGCTGAGGTCCGTCAGGTCCGGCTGCTGGGTCGTGTTCTGCAGCGGGATGACGTAGCCCTCCACCTTCCTGCCCGTAGCCGCCTGCGCCGCCGCCGCAATCTGCGCCTCGCTGAGACCCGCCAGCGCTGATCGGTCGGTCGTCGTGTATGCCGCCTTCTTCGTTGCTTCCAGCAGGCCACGGCTGAACTCGTCCTCCAGCTTCGAGGCTTCCTCGTTCAACTGCTTCAGCTTTTCCTTATCAGCGTTGCTGAGGGCCGCGCCCGCGTGCACGAACTTGTCATAGACGATCTTCACCAGCCGCTGGCTCTCGGGGTCCAGATGCAGGCTCTCGCGCTGATCGTAGATTGCCTTCACCCGCGCGAACAACTTCGCGTTCAGGTAAATCGAGTCGTAGTGCGCAGCCTGCTTCGGAGCCAGCTCCCTCTGCACATTCTGCAGGTATGGATCCGTATTCGCGCCCGTCACGCAATCGAAGGCCGCCTGCGCGCGATGCAGCAATTGCCCGGTCTTCTCCATTGCGACAAAGGTGTTTTCGAACGTGGGCGGCGCCGGGTCGTCGGCGATCGCCAGGATTTCTTTCTCCTGCTGCGCCATGCCCGCTTCAATGGCCGGCTGATAGTCCGAATCCTCAATGCGATTGAAGGGCGGCGCGTGGAAGGGCAACGAACTGGGCGAGTAAAAGGGATTCTCTGGCCCGAAGGCCGCAGTCTGAGCAGATGCAGATGTCTGAGTCATGAGGAATGCGCCGGCCGCGGAGACGCACGCGGCCAAAAACAGTTTCTTGCGGATCACAGCAGTGCCCCCTGGTCGATCACCATGACCGAACAGGCATTCTAACGCCAGCCTCCGACGTACAGTAGCATAACTTTTGCGTTGCCCGGCACGGGCGCGGCTACCGCTTCAACAAATCGATCGGCTCGTCGAAATCCGTCGCACGAAAATACTTCGCCAGCGCGGGATGCCGCCGCTCCACGGCACGATACATCTCCCAGGCGACTTTGCGATAAGAAAAATGCCCCTGCGGGGCCGATCGCAGTTCGGAAATGTACAGCGCCTCGGCGAAATCCATCTTGAACAGCGCCCGATTCTTCGTCGCCAGAGGCAAAACATACTGCGCCGAGGCTGCCGCTTCCGGAGCCGACCCGGCCGCGATGCTTCGATACGCCGCCTGCGCCGCGTGGACCGCTTCTTCGTACATCGGCTGCACCCCCGCTTCGGGCACGCCCTCCGGAATCGCATAGCCGTGATCCGCCGTGAAGCTTTGCAGAACCTGCACACAACGCCGGTGCCGATGCATATCGCGAAAGCCGCCAATGTCCATCAGAATGTCGAAGCGCAGCGCCTGGCCGGAGGCAAATTCCCGCAGCAGCTCATCGTGCCGCCCGCGATGCCGCATGCCCAGGTCGATGATCTCGTTCCGCCGCGCCTCGCTCAGCGCCGCCACATGCCGGTGAATCTGACGATACGGATGGTGGCACTCACCGTAGAGCAGCGTCGTGGCCAACTCCACTTCGAGCGATTCCACATCGTCCACCAAATCCACCAGCGGCGCGTCTTCGATCGGCTCACCCCGCAGCAACTCCGCTGCCGCCTGGCGCAGTTCCTCCTTGGTGCGCATCTGATAATCGCTGCGCGCGGCGTACTTCACCAGAGTCGGCGCGGTCTTCACCTCGCGCGTCAGAAGTGCTGCAGCCCGCTCGCCCAGCGCCGGATCCACAGCCGCAATCTCCCGCTGCAACGCCGCCATCTCCTCGCCATGTACATTCCACGCCGCGCCCGAAGCCGCCGCCTGCAGCTTCTCCCCCAGTTGCCGCACCTCGGCCACCGGGCTCGACAGCAGCCGCGAAATCTGCGACTCCAGCGTGCGCGCATTCACAATCTCGCCCAGCGAGGTATTTGTCGCCAGCGGCAGCAGGTAGCGCGCCACGTCGAACGCGCGCGCCCGCAGCGTGCGCTCATAGCTTTCCTGCTTCATCTCCTCCGGCTTGCGCACCTGTTCCTTCAGCGACGCAAGCACCGCCTCTGAAACGCTGTGGTAGGTCGCGAAGAGATGCTCGACGGTGTCCCGGAACGACTCCGCCGACCCGGCATCCCCGCCAAACTCCGGCATGTACCAGCCGCTCTTGCGGAAGTTCTGATAGCGCGTCGAACGCTCCTGCCCGTCCCACCGCTGCTCATCCACCAGCACGATCGCGGCCAGCAGCGACAGCCTCTCGATGGCGAAGGCTACATGGGCCAGGTCGGCGATCGACCGATGTCCATACTGGAAGTAGAAAGTGTTCAGGAACTGCTCGGCCCGCTGGCTGCTGATCTCGCGCAGCGACTCTTTCATCGACAGCGCCGATCGCGAGTACTTCGCCATGGCGTACGCCAGCACCTCGGGATCGGCTCCGTGTACCGCGAAAACATCGGTCTGGTTGTTGCGGCGCGCTTCAGGTTCCGCAGCCGGTGGCGCCGGAGCTGGAGGAGTTTCCGTCATGGGAGGCATGCAGGCATGCTAAACCCAACGCCTGCGGATTTCCGCTGCAGCCCATGCAGTACCAAGGGCGTCAACTGCGTTGCCCCGCAGCGCGATTGTTATATCCCTGAAAAGAAAAGAACGGGTACCATAAGGAGTGTTTTTGGCCGGAGTTTACCTTTGATCGGCCCGGTTGCATGAACAAGATCCTTTCCACCACCGAGCACCGTCCGTGGCCTCTCCCCAAATCGCCATGGGTGATGACCCAGCGCTGGAACGATCTGCTGTTTGCCCACTGGCCGCTCCCCGCCGCCGAACTCAGTCACCTCGTCCCGGAAGGGCTATCCATCGATGTCTACGACGGCTCTGCCTGGGTAGGCGTCGTCCCTTTTTGGATGGACCAGGTGCGCGTTCGCGGACTCCCCGCCATCCCCGGCGCGAACCGCTTCCCTGAGTTGAATCTGCGCACCTATGTGCGCGAACGGCATTCGGACCAGCCCGGCGTCTACTTCTTTTCCCTGGACGCCGCCAATCCTTTTGCGGTTGCCGCCGCTCGCATGCTTTACCGGCTTCCCTACTACTGGGCCCGCATGAAGATCACTCCCGTGGAGGACCGGACCTTCCACTACAGCAGCGAACGGCTGCTCACCCGGAATCCGGCGCGCCTGGTCGCCACCTACCGCAGTCTTGGAAAGCCCTGCCTGAAGGGCGGTCTGGAGAGCTTCCTGACCGACCGCTATGTTCTCTTCACGGCCTCGGGCCGCGGCCATCTCTCCCGAGTCAACATCCACCATCTGCCCTGGCCGCTGGAGCTGGCGGAGGCGGACTTCGAGGTGAACAGCCTGCCCGTGGCCCATGGCATTCGCCTGCCCGATACCAAGCCGCTCCTGCAGTACAGCCGCGAGCTGGTCGTCTATATCTGGTCACTGGAAGGCCTGCCCTCTCTCACCGGCCGCCGTGCCGCTGCCCCCATGCCTGCCGCCGGTTCGGGATGATTCAGCCGCGCCTCTCGACGAATTCGGAAGCGCTCGGCACCGGACACGGCCTCGGGAGGCTGCTGTAGGCTATACCCATGCCGTCACTTGAGGGAAGAACCGCTCTGGTCACCGGGGCCTCGCAGGGCATTGGCCGCGCCTGCGCGCTGGCGCTGGCCAAAGCCGGAGCCCGGATCGCGCTGGCCGCCCGCAACGAAGACAAGCTGAACCAGGTTGCTGCGGAGATCGCGTCACAGGGCGGAGCCGCCGCCGTTTTTTCGCTCGACCTTTCCCGTGAAGACTCCATCAAAGCCTGCGCGAAAGCTGCTCTTGCCCACTTCGGCAGTATCGAAATCCTGGTGAATAACGCCGGCATCACTCGCGACACCCTCACACTGCGCATGAAGCGCTCTGACTGGGACGACGTTCTCCAAACCAACCTGACCGGCGCCTTTCTGATGACGCAGGCCCTGCTCAGTCCCATGCTCAAGGCTCGCTGGGGCCGCATCATCAACATCACCAGCGTGGTGGGTGAAACCGGCCAGGCCGGGCAGGCGAATTACGCGGCCAGCAAAGCCGGGCTCATCGGTCTCACCAAATCCCTGGCCCGCGAGCTGGCCTCGCGCAACATCACCGCCAACGCTGTGGCTCCCGGTTACATCGAAACCGCCATGACCGCCGTTCTTGACGAAAAGCAGCGCGCGTCGATGCTGGCTCATATCCCGCTCGGCCGCGCCGGCAGCGATGCCGATATCGCCGGCGCCGTCTGCTTCCTCGCCTCGGACGAAGCCGCCTACATCACCGGTCACGTCCTCGACGTCAACGGCGGCATGTACATGGGCTAGGGCCGAAGCTTCAATTACCATCGTTGATTGCCATGAAGATTCTCACCGCAGACGAAATGCGCGCCGTCGACCGGGTAACGGCAGAGCGGTACGGCGTCGATTCCCTCGACCTGATGGGCCACGCCGGGGCTGCCGTCGCGCGCTTCGTCCTGCGCGAGTATCCGGACCGACGGCCCATCGTCGTCCTCTGCGGCAAGGGCAACAACGGAGGCGACGGCTTTGTCGCCGCCCGTGAGCTGGCCAATACGGGTCGTAATGTGCGCGTCCTTCTCCTGGGCCGCCCCGCGGATCTGAAAGGCGACGCCAAAGCCGCCTTCGGCGCCATGGGGCTGGTCCCGGTCCTCGCTCCCGATGATGCTGCGCTGGCCGCCCCCGAGGCGCAGGCCCTCCTCATGTCAGCCGGCCTGCTGATCGACGCCGTCGTCGGCACCGGATTCACTCCGCCCCTTCGTGGCGTTGCCGCGACTCTGCGCGACCAGGTCAACGCGCTCGCAACCCCCGTGATCGCGGTCGATCTGCCCTCCGGCTGGGATGCTGACTCGCGCGCACTCACGATGGAAGGCGCTTTTCGCGCCAGCGCCGTCGTAACCTTTACCGCGCCCAAGTTGGCCCACGTCAGCGGCAACCTGACCGGCAGCGCCAGCGGCCCCATCGTCGTCGCGCCCATCGGATCACCCGACGAGGCCATCACCTCCTCCACCGGTCTCACCTGGGCCGGCTCCTCGAAGACCCTGACCGAACAGCCCAGGACGCCCGATTCCAACAAAGGTCTCTACGGCCATGTCCTCGTCGTCGCCGGCGAACGTGGCAAGTCCGGCGCGCCCGCTATGGCTTCCCTCGCCGCTCTGCGGGCCGGCGCTGGCCTGGTCACCGCAGCCGTCCCCGAGTCCATCCTCCCCTCCGTTGCCGCAATCACCCCGGAGCTGATGACCTTTCCCCTGCGCGAAGGACCGCACGGCGAGGCGGACGCCTCTAACCTCCAGCCCGACATCCTGCAACGCCTCACCCAGCGCGCCACCGTGATCGCCATGGGTCCGGGCCTGGGCACGGAGGCCGAAGCCTTCGTTCTCGGCCTGATCGAAAAGACCCGGTTGCCGCTGGTCCTCGACGCCGACGCGCTCAACATCGTGGCCAAGCACCCGGAGAAGCTCGATGGCCGCAAGCGAACCATGGTTCTCACGCCCCACCCCGGCGAAATGGCCCGCCTGGCGGGTATCAGCACAAAGGAAGTTCAGGCGCGGCGCGAGCCGCTGGCGCGCGAATTTGCCGCGAAGCATCACGTCACGCTGGTGCTTAAGGGCTGGCGTACGCTCATCGCCCATCCCGATGGCCGTATCGCGATCAATACCACGGGCAATCCGGGCATGGCCAAAGGCGGCAGCGGTGATATTCTCACCGGCATCGTGGCCGCCATCCTCGCCCAACACCCCGAAGCCCCGGACCAGGCCGTCGAAGCCGCCGTCTACCTCCACGGACTAGGCGCCGACTTCGCGTTGCGCGAGCAGGACGAGCATACTCTACTGGCCACCGACACCATTGGTCACCTTTTTCACGCTTTTCTCTTTCGTCCGCAGGACGAAGCGGGCTATGTTTGGATAGAGGGGATTCCTTCCTCCGCCGTGAGGGGCCGATGACGCAGACAGCCGATCTCAAGACCTGGCAGTTCGAAAGCCACAGCGGCAAAGAGACGATCGCCGTTGGCCACCGCATCGCCGAGATGCTGGTTCCGCCGAAGTTCCTCATTCTGCGCGGCGATCTGGGCGCCGGAAAAACCACTCTGGTGAAAGGGATCGCCGAAGCGCTCGACGCCGCCGACCCCGACGAGGTTACCAGTCCCACCTTCACCCTGATCCACGAATACGAAGGAATGCGCAGCGTGGATGGCCGGCGCGAGCCGGTCATGCTCTACCACCTGGACCTCTATCGCATCCAGAACGAGCGCCAGCTCGATTCTCTGGGTCTGGACGATCTTTCCAGTCCGGACAGCCTTGTTCTGGTGGAGTGGGGCGAAAAGTTCCCCAGTGTCCTGAAGCGCAGCCAGGGCGAAATCGAGATGCGTGCGACTGGCGGTGATTCTCGCAGCATCACCTTTACGTTGAAAGACTGAACCCGGCGGCCGAGGCCGAACTCTCAGAAGTGGTGAATCCGCTCCGGCTGCGGCACGTCCGCCGGCCGCGTGACTTCTCTCTCCAGCGAACGGCTCACCAGATCGCGCGAACCCAGCCCAACCGCCAGTGACAGCGCCAGCACGATGCCTCCAAACAGAATCCCGAATCCCAGCTCCACAATCTCGCCGCCCAGGGCCAGGTGGTCCAGCACCATCGCTCCGGTCAGCACCAGGATCATCCACCGCACGCCCATGCTGAGCAGCCGCGCATAGCTCAGGTTCAGGTTGACCCCCGTGATCAGGACGCTGCGTGAGACGAAGCGCGCCAGCACGTTGCCGGCCAGCAGCAGGATGGCTGCGCCCACAATCCGCGGCACATACCCCAGGATCCACCCGGACACGATATGCTCGGATGTCCCCGCTTCGAAGGCAGAAACGCCCACCATTACCCCCGCCGTCACAAAGCACCAGAAGACCACGCGGCTGACCAGCATCGACGGTGTGGCGCGCGGCGACCACTCGGCGATGGCATTGGCGCCCCGGCTCATTCGCTCGTCAAAGCGGAACAGCATGAGAACACGGCGGACCACCAGCGCCAGCAGCCAACCGATAAATAGAAAGAGCAGGAAAGCCACGATAAACGCAAGGATGCCCGGCAGCAGCGTCGCGACCTGGTTCATCACCCGGACCATCGACGAGTGCAGCGATTGTTCAACCTGCTCCCACATACTCTGCTCCTTTCGGTCGTGCTACGGATTGAAACGGTCCGGCCATCTCCACCGCGACAACAGATACGGCTTCTTCTCTTCCCACGCGCGGGCCAGTTGCTCCCGCCGCTGCTCCACCGCAGGGCCATTCAACTCCGATACTTCCCTGACATACGACGCCACCCACCCAAGATAGAGCGGGGTGAGCGCGCCCAGCAGATGCACGCGGCTGATCGTGCGCAGCCGGTACGCCAGCGCAAAATCGTAGACGATGCCGGCCCACAGCTCGTCCGGTATGCGGAATTGCTCCGGCGCTACCCGCGTAAGCCGTCGCAGCTCCAGCAGCACGTTGGGCGGCAGAATCAGCCGCCAGACTTCGTCCAGATTGCGCGACCCCAGCAGAAACGAATCCAGCATCGGCTGCGGATCGACAGGCTCGCCACCCGGCGCCTCCACCGGGGCGTTGCCCCAGATGGGTGCGGCCTGGGAGCCGCGCACCCGCTGCCAGTAGGCCGCGCACTGCTCCACCTCCTGGAACAGCGATCCGACAATCTGCCCCAGAACCGCGCTCAGTTCCAGCCCTTCCGCTGCTACCCGATGCTGCACATCGACATGCACCTGACCGACCGCCTGTTGCGGAAACTGCGTGGCGGCCAATGTCACCGGCCACAGCAGGGTGGGTCCCAGCCCATTCGAGCCGGCACTCTGGCGCAGCAAATGACCGCACATGGCTCCCGACGCGGCAAAGTCGAACGCGATTGGATAATGAATCCGCTTCCCGAACAAGGCCCGGCTCAGCGGCGACAGAATGCCGGTATTGATCAGCCCTTCATACCTGCCCACCTGATAGATCGGCATGGCCAGGACGCACTGACGGTCGAGAACCGCATACGCGAAGAGCTGCAGCACGTGCGTCTGCAGCGCCGCGAGATCTGCTCCCAGCACAATACAAGCCCGCGCGTTGAGAGAAGCCGCCAAAGCCAGCACGGCTCGCTGATGGGCCGATACCACGGACCAGAACTCCCCGTTCGCCGGAGCCAGCGACGTATAGGGCAGCAGAGCCAGGCGCGCCTTCCCCGCGGTTTCCTCTTCTTCCGGACCTGGGGCTGGAGCAACGTGCGGCCCGGCCCACGCAAACACGATGCGCAGCGGCAGACCGGATCCCATTTCCGTGACGATCTGTTCCGCGCGAGCCCGCAGTTCCTCGGGCGCCACGCTTCCGGCGATCCCCACCACCAGATCGGCGGAGCCGATCTTCTCCACCTGCCGCTTTGTCTCTTCTGTAAATTCGATGGCCGCCATCGACATTTCTCTTCTCACAGGGGCAGCGACAGGATGCCATGCAGCGGAATCCGAATCCACGCCGGACGATTGTTCAGCTCGTACACCAGCTCATACAGTGCCTTGTCGAGCATATAGATTTCCAGCAGAGCCTGGAAATCCTCGGGCGACTCCGGAACGATCGGCGCGCCCAGCAGGGTCTCCCGGTAGGTCCGCAGAAACTCGCTCGATACCGATGACTCCCACAGTCGCGCCCAGGATTCGAGCTGTACATAGTCCTCCGGACGGCGGGTCGTGTACTTCGTCAGCGCGACAAACGCCGCATAGCTGAACGAGCGCAGCATCCCGGCCCCGTCCTTCAGCGGCGAATATTTAGCCCGTCGCTCCGCCAGCGGCCGCGCCGGCTCGCCTTCGAAATCCAGAATGACAAAGTCACCGCGCGATCGCAGCACCTGGCCCAGATGATAGTCGCCGTGAATACGAATCCAGCACCCGGGATGACGCAGCGTCGCCGGCGCCCGGAACTTGGCCAGCAGAGACCCGCGCCGGCTCAAAACCAGTCCGGCCGCTTCCACCACATCGTCGGGCAGCCGCGAGAGATTCGTCTTCAGCAGATCGAAGGCGTGCGCGGCGTGACCCGCCAGGCGATCGCGGACCGCCTCCAGATCGTCAGCGCTCGGCTGGACTGGCGCAAACGCCGGGTCCTTACCGGACGCCAGGGCCAGGTGCATCTCGGCGGTGCGCCGCCCCAGCGTCGCCGCAGCATCCAGGTAGATACCGGCGTGCTCCCGTGCCGCTGCCGCGCCTTCCTCGCCGAGCCCATGCGCTCCCGTCGCTGCCCGGGACCGAGCCGAAGCCGTGTTCTCGTAATAGCGATCGAGTTCCTCCAGCGTCCACTGCCAGCCATCGCCCTCGTTCGGAACCAGCCCCTGCAGCAGCGCCAGGGTCGCCGGTTCCTGGTCTCCATATCGCACCTCGATGCAGCCGCCATAGGGAGCAATGTTCGGAAAGCGCGCCTTCTCGGTGAGAAACCGCCCGATCTCCACATCCGGATTCGCCCCAGGCTGCTGCCGCCGGAACAGCTTCATGATGAGCCGGTCGCCGAAAATCGCCGAAGTGTTGCTCTGTTCGGCGCTGCTCAGGCGCGAGGGCAGCGGCCGCTTTCCGCGCAGAGCAGGCAGCACCGAACTGGCCATGCCCACCATCACGCCGTTGCGCGTCCGCAGTTCTTTCCCACCCGCAATCATCTCCAGCAGTGCCGTGGGAACCGTGCTGCGCAGCATGCCTTCGTGCAGAACGCCGGCCAGCGTGGCAGATCCTGCCGTCGCCACCATCTGCTGCGGCGCCGACTCCCGCAACGCCGCTGCCGCCTCCCCAAAACTCATCGCCAGGCACAGCAGCCAGCTGTCCGGCTCCCCTTCGACGTAGTCGATCTTCACCCACAGCAGCGCGGCATGGTCCTCGTCAAAGAGTACCGAGTCGGTGATCTGCGTGCGTGCCATGCTCCGTGATTTGCCGCCGAACCAGCGTTGCCGCTGAACGTAGCCGCGCAGCATTTCCTCCAGACGGCGCACGCCGTCTCCGGAGAGAATGCTCTGCCAGTCGCGTTCGCTCTCCACATAGAACGCCTGATCGCCGTCGGAGGAAAGCGCCGCAGCAGCCGTCAGCGATGGCTGCAGTTCCAGCCACAGGAATCCATACGGTCCCAGCGAAAGAGAGTAGGGCGCCTTCGTGATCGGCGGGAACTCGACATAGCCCAGCATCTCCACCGGTGTCATCCCTTCCATATCCGACAAGTCGAGCTGCACCGGCTGCGCGAACCGGGAAAGGTTCGCCACGCACAGCACCGTCGCCTCCGGACTCTGCCGGATATACGCCAGAATCTTGCGGTTCGCAGGGTCCAGGAACCGCAGCGAACCCCGCCCGAACACCTGGAACAGCTTGCGCAGCGCGATCATGTTGCGCATCCAGTTCAGCAGCGACGACGGATCGTTCTGCTGTGCCTCGACGTTGATCGCCTCATAGCCCCACACCGGATCCATGATCACCGGGCTGTAGAGCTTCGCCGGATTGGCCCGCGAGAAGCCCGCATTGCGGTCCGCCGTCCACTGCATCGGCGTGCGCACCCCATTGCGGTCGCCCAGATAGATGTTGTCGCCCATTCCAATTTCATCGCCGTAATAAAGGATGGGCGTCCCGGGGAACGAAAACAGAATGCTGTTCAGCAGCTCAATACGCCGGCGATTGTTATCCACCAGCGGCGCCAGCCTGCGGCGAATGCCGATATTGATCCGCATCCGTGGATCGGCGCTGTACGCCAGATACATGTAGTCGCGCTCGTCGTCGCTCACCATCTCCAGCGTCAGCTCGTCGTGGTTGCGCAGGAAGAGCCCCCACTGGCAGTTGTCCGGAATCGCCGGCGTCTGGGCCATGATGTCCGTGATCGGCAGCCGGTCTTCCTGGCGCAGTGCCATGTAGATGCGAGGCATCAGAGGGAAATGGAAAGCCATGTGGCACTCGTCGCCGTCGGCGAAGTAGGGCCGCACATCCGTGGGCCACTGGTTGGCCTCGGCCAGAATCAAGCGGCTTTCGAAGCCTTCGTCAATGGCCGCCCGCATCGCCTTAATCACCGCGTGGGTCTCGGGCAGGTTCTCGCAGTTGGTGCCGTCGCGTTCCACCAGGTAGGGAATCGCGTCGATGCGCAGCCCGTCCGCGCCCATATCCAGCCAGTAGCGCATCACCTTCAGCACTTCTTCCAGGACCGTGGGATGGTCGTAGTTCAGATCCGGCTGGTGGGAAAAGAAGCGATGCCAGTAGTACGCCTGCGCCACGGGATCCCAGGTCCAGTTCGACTTCTCCGTATCGGTGAAGATGATGCGGGCATCCTTATATTTCTGGTCCGTATCGCTCCAGACGTAAAAATTCCGCTCGGAGGAACCCGGCGGCGCGTGGCGCGCGCGCTGGAACCACGGATGCTGGTCCGACGTATGGTTGATGACCAGCTCGATCATCACCTGCAGCCCGCGGTCGTGCGCGGCGTCCAGAAAGCGCTGGAAGTCCTCGAGGGTTCCATAGCTGGGGTGAACGCTCATGTAATCCGCGATGTCATAGCCGTCGTCGCGCAGCGGCGAGGGGAAGAACGGCAGCAGCCACAGGCAGGTCACGCCCAGGTCCTGCAGATAATCCAGCTTCTCCATCAGCCCATGGAAGTCGCCCAGACCATCGTTGTTGCTGTCGTAAAAGGCCTTGACGGGCACTTCGTAGATGATCGCGTCCTTGTACCAATGCGGATCGGCCGCACTGCCCGGCTTGCGAACAATGATCTGGGTGTCCGGCATCGGGTCAGGAGCCCTCACTGGTAGTAGTCAAAGTCCTTTTCGGACCGCACTTTCCGGAGCACACGGAAAATGTGCGCCGGCATCCGGTCGGGCGATAACTCAACGTAATTGCGCGATCCCTGCCACAGGTAGCGAGCCCCGGTCAGCGCGTCCAGCACCTGGAAGCTCTCATCCGGACGCAGATGCAGCCGCTCCAGATCCAGCGTCACCCATCCTGACTGCCGGTGGAAGTAATCGAGATTCACCACCGTCAGGATCGCATTGTTTCCTTCCCGGCTCGTCTTGCTGTAGGCGATCAGATACGGATTGTCGGTCGGATGGAAGAACAGATCGTGATTCGCGTGCAGGGCCGGATTCTCCCGGCGCGCGCGATTCACCGCCGCCATCACGCTGGCGATGCTGTGCGGCGCGTCCAGATTCCAGTCCCGAATCTCATATTTTTCAGAGTTCAGATACTCCTCGCTGCCCGGCCGGATCGGCTGATTCTCCCCCAGCTCAAAGGCCGGCCCGTAGATGCCGTAGTTCGGTCCCAGCGTTGCCGCCAGCACAAACCGGCACAGGAAGGCGGGCCGTCCGCCCACCTGCAGCGCTTCCGGCAGAATGTCCGGCGTGTTCGGCCACAAATTGGGCCGCATGAATTCGCAGACCCGCCCTGTCGTCAGCTCGGTCAAATATTCCGTAACCTCCTGCTTCGTGTTCCGCCACGAGAAGTACGTGTACGACTGCGAGAAGCCCACCTTGGCCAGCCGCTGCATCACCCGCGGCCGGGTGAATGCCTCCGCCAGAAAGATCGCGTCGGGGTAGTCGCGCTTCAGCTCGCTCATTACCCATTCCCAGAAGGGAAAGGCCTTGGTGTGAGGATTGTCGACGCGGAAGATGCGCACGCCCTGCTCCAGCCAATAGACGAAGACGTCGCGCAAACCGTTCCACAAGCCCTGCCAGTCGCTGCTCTCGAAATCCAGCGGATAAATGTCCTGGTACTTCTTCGGCGGATTCTCCGCATACTGTATCGTTCCGTCCGCCCGCTTTTTGAACCACTCCGGATGCTCGCGAACCCAGGGATGATCCGGCGAGCACTGGAAGGCGATGTCCATCGCCAGTTCCATTCCTTTGTCGGCGGCAGCGCGCAGCAGATGGCGGAAATCCTCCAGCGTGCCCAGCTGCGCGTGGATCGCCGTGTGTCCGCCTTCTTTCGAGCCGATCGCCCACGGACTGCCCGCATCGCCATCCTCGGCCTTCACTGAGTTGTTCTTCCCTTTGCGGAAGCTGTCGCCGATCGGGTGAATCGGCGGCAGGTACAGCACGTCGAAGCCGAGACCGGCGACATAGTCCAGCCGCTTCTCCACATCGCGGAAGGTCCCGTGCTTGCCCGGCTCGGACGAGGTCGAGCGTGGGAACATCTCGTACCAGGCCGAATAGCGCGCCCGCTCGCGGTCCACGGTCACACGCAGCTCACGCTCGTAGCGGCTTTCCATCGCCGGATCCAGATACTGGCCCATCATCGCGGCCAGCGTGGGGTCGAGCGCCGTCGTTTGCGCACCCTTCAGATCCTCGCTGCTGCGCAGGTGAGAAGCCCAGCGGCGCAGCGCGTCGGCGTCGTCGCGTCCGGCGCGGACTGCGGCCCGTTCCACCAGCTGCGCTCCGTTCAGCAGATCGACGCGGATGTCCTGACCGGCGGCGATCTTCTTCTCCAGGTCGCTGCGCCAGGTGTCGAAGTGGTCGATCCATCCAGCGACGGTGTAGAGATACTCGCCGATGCGGCTGACGGGAAACTCACCGCGCCAGCGATCGTTGCCGAGCGGCTGCATGGGAACAGCGGTCCAGTCATGCAGCTCGTGGTAACGGAAGAGGAGACGCACTGCAACGTGGTCGTGACCATCGGCGAAGACATCGGCTTGCACGCGCACGTTGTCGCCGACGATGCGCTTGATGGCAAAGCGGCCCGCGTCGATCTCGGGATCGACGCTCTCGACCACGACGCGTTTCCGTCCATCCGCAGGTTTCTGCATGAGTCCGATCGGTAATGCGGCCGACCGGATGTGGGTGGTTCCGGTCGCAGCAGGCGAGCGCGTTCGCCTGCTGGTTCTCTCGGATTATACGAACTACAAATCGGAATTTCCGCTTGTGTGACGGAAAAGCGGAAAGAATTGGTTGCCGCGGCGAGCGCAGATCGCGCAGGAATGCGAATTTAATTGTCCGGCAACATGCTGGACTCTTCCGAAGCCCGCAGCCGCACCAGCCGGTCGACGGTGTAGGGCGCGCGCTGCGCGGCCGTGTGATAGTGGCGCACCTGCAGCTCGCCGAGGAGCCCGAGAGCCAGCATCTGCGTTCCGGCCAGGATCATGACGGCCGCGATCACGAACAGCGGCCCATGCTGATCCATCACATGCTGGTGGGTGAAGATCTTGAGACCCAGGAGGAAGGCAGAGATTGCGCTGCCGCCAAAAATGCCGAGCGCGCCGAAGAGGCCGAAGAAGTGCAGCGGCCGCGTCATGTATTTCAGCAGGAATCGGATGGTCATCAGGTCGAAGAAGACCCGGAAGGTCCGTCCGATGCCGTAGTGCGACTGACCGCGCTCACGATTCGCATTGGTGATGGGAATCTCGCAGATGCTGGCGCCGTACCAGGAGGCCAGGGCGGGGATGAAACGGTGCATCTCGCCGTAGAGCGGGATGTTGTGGATCACCTCGCGACGGTAGGCCTTGAAAGTGGTGCCAAAGTCATGAATGTCGACGCCGGAGAGCTTCGCCATGAGCCAGTTGGCGCAGCGCGACGGGATGCGGCGCATGACGAAGTTGTCGATGCGGTCCCTGCGCCAGCCGCTGACCACGTCGTAGCCCTCTTCCAGCTTTTCGAGGAAGCCAGGAATCTCGTTGGGATCGTGCTGCAGGTCGCCGTCCATGGCGAGGATGAAATCGCCTTCGGCGTGATCGAAACCGGCAGCCAGCGCCGATGTCTGGCCGAAGTTCCGGCGCAGTTTGACGACCAGAACCCGGCTGTCCACTGCGGCAATCTCTTCCAGCAGACGGCAGGTGCGGTCGTTGGAGCCGTCGTCCACGAAGACCAGCTCGAACGACTCGCCGACGTGCTCCATGACCTCTTTCAGGCGGTCATAGAGGGTGGTGACGTTCTCTTCTTCGTTATGAAAGGGGACGACGATGGAATACTTCGGCATAACTCTCTGATTATAGACTTCGGTTCCTGTCGAAACGGTTCAGGGAATCCGCGCATGCTCCCCACGCAAGCCAACATCGGGCTTGCATAGGCCACCCCCCCGGGGGGGTAACTTTTCGCGTAAGTAACGTGTTTGCCGTAATCGGCAGATGCGGCGGGGGTGACTGCCGTAATGCCAACTCCACAGATACCTGCCAGCGCGAGAGCCGCACAATCCCGTGTCCTCGCCCCGACGTCCTTTCCTATCCGGGGAATTCGTATCCATCTTCGCGGAAGACACGCACGCAGGCATCCACGGCCTCGGCGTCGTACAAGGTGCCGCTCCCGGCGAGGATCTCCTCCAGAGCTGCCTCCGCTCCCCGCGCTGCCCGGTAAGGGCGGTGCGAGCTCATCGCCTCCACCACATCCGCCACCGCGAGAATCTTCGATTCAGTCAGGATGGCGTCCCCCTTCAGCCCCTGCGGATAGCCCGATCCATCCAGCCGCTCGTGATGCTGCAGGATCATCTGCGCAATCGGCCACGGGAAGGATACATTCTTCACAATCTCGTAGCCGAGTTGCGCATGTTCCTGGATCAGCGTGAACTGAATCGGGGTCAGCCTGCCGGGCTTGGAGAGCAATTCCGCCGGGATACCGATCTTGCCCAGGTCGTGAATATGGGCGGCGAGATTCAGGCCATGGGTCCGCTCCTCATCGAGGCCCAGCTTTCCCGCAATCCGTGTGCATAAATCTGCCACTCTCCGCTCATGCCCCGCGGTATAGGGATCCCGCTGGTCCACCGTCTCGGCAATCACCTGAATCGTCTGCTCCAGGCTGGCGCGCAGATCCTCCTGGAATCGGCGATTGGCAATCCTGGTTCGCAGGGTCGTGATGCCGAAGCCAAGATCGGTCGCGATTTCCTCGAGGAGTGCCCGCTCCGACTCGGGCCACGACCGCGGTGCCTCCCCATAGCCGATCAGGCAGGCGACGTTTCCATCCGAGTGATGAAAGGGGAGCGCGATCGTTGACCGATATCCTCGCTTCGAGGCCTCGACATGGCAGAACGCCATGTCCGCGTCGGCCAGAATATCTTCGGCGACCTGGACCTCGCCCGTTCGGATCGCGCGCCCCGCCGGCGTTTTTCCCCGCTCCGTTTCGCTCCACGCCAGGTTCACTGTCTCCAGATAACCGGCTTCATAACCATAGTGAGCCGCCGGGACAATGCGTTTGTCGGGACTGTTCTCCCCGAATCCAACCCACGCCATCCTGTACCCGCCCGTCTCCACAATGATCTGGCAGTACCTCGTCAGTAATCCTTCTTCAGTCTCTGCACTCACCAGCGCGGCATTCATTTCGCTCAGCAGTTGCAGCTCCCGGACTTTGACGTTCAGGGCATCCGTCAGCTGCCTGCGCAGCGTGATGTCCGCCATGAACCCCTGGTGGTAAGTCTGCCCGTCCGCTGCGACCACCTTGCGGGCTGTCAGAGAGATCCAGATCGGCGTCCCGTCCTTGCGCCTAAACAGACACGGATGGTCGCGAACCTCGCCTCGTTCCTCCACCAGCGCGACATAGGCAGCGCGGTCCTCCGGGTGCATCCACGCTTCCCCCGCGGTACGGGTGCCGTCCACCGCCTCCTGGGGAGATGCGAACCCCAGCATCCTGGCTCCCGCCGGGCTCAGGACAAGGGCCTTCCCCTCTTTGGTGGTCTGGAAGATACCCTCCGGAGCGTCCTCGAAGATGTCCCGGTACTTCTCTTCGGCTTTTTGCAGCTCCTCCTGCGCCGTCTTCAGTGCGCCGATGTCTTCGACAATCGCCATGGAGTAAGCTGGCGCGCCGCTCGCATCGCGGTGCAGCGACGAAGTCAGTCTGCACCAGAGGATGCTCCCGTCTTTGCGCAGGCAGCGCTTCTCGAAGGAGGCAGACTCTGCGGAGATCGCGATATGCCCCAGCATCCGCCGGCTCTCGTCCACGTCTTCGGGAAGCGTGATCTGCCAAACCGTCATGCCGGGGATCTCCGCCAGCGGGTAGCCGATAATCTCGGCAAAACGTGGATTGCAACGCAGAATCGCGCCGTCCAAAGAAGTGTGGACGATGCCGACCGGCGCCTGCTCAAAGGTAGCGCGATAGCGCTCCTCGCTCTGGCGCAGCGCATCCTCGGCGTTCCTTTGGGCGGAAATGTCCCTGCAAAAAGCCCAGACGCCCGTCTTCAGGCCGTCTTCGACAATCGGGTAGAAGTGGAGCTGCAAACACCGCCCATCCGGCATCGATTGCGCGACTTCGAATCGCCCTTCGGTCAGGGCGCGATCGTACAACGAGACCATACGGCCGGCCAGCTCCGGCGGCAGCAGGTCGTCGATGCGCATGCCCGCTCGGCACGGAACCGCATACATCTCCAGCAGGGCCGCGGAGACGGCATCGTTGAACGTGACCAGCCGGTAATTGAGATCGACCGACCAGATCATTTCGTGGGTGATCCGGGTCAGATCGTTTCGGTAGGCTGCGCCCGGGACGGGGAGCGGTATTGCCTGTATAGTGTTCCCTGATTCGGACCCTAACTGCATAGCGGCCCTCCCCTGGCGGCCCTACACCCTGAATCGGCCGACCGCGAAGGGTCAATAGGATCCGATTTCGTTCCATGTATTGAAAGATCCTGGCGACTCATCGCCCATCGTAGGGTGCCCCGATCGACACATGCAATCCCATTCAAGTGGGAGGAACAAGTGCGATCGGTGGAGGCCGTCGTTCTGGCCTTATAACCCGCATTCCGCGTGAGGCGACGGACCATACCATTCGTTTCGGACAGGTGGTGCCCAGGGGCTAAAGCCCGGTCCTTTTGGGGTCCTTTTCGGCACGACTGAAGGGTTTGCAGAAAAAGGGCATGCAGAGCGAAAAACCGCCTCTCCGCGTTCATTCTGGGCCAGTTACGGCACGGCGGAAGCCGTGCCCTTGCAAAGCATGTCGTTTCCCCGCAAATTGTGAGGTCGCGCCCTGATACGAAAGCCGGAGAGGATGCCCTGTGGCTCCGGAGATCGTCACTCGGCTCGCAGGACCTTCGCCGGGTCGACAGCCGCGGCGCGCCGCGCGGGCAGATAGCTGGCGATGACGGCGGCGGCCACGAGAATGAGCGGGACCGTGACCCAGGTGACGGGATCGAGGGGACTAATGCCGAAGAGCAGCGTGCTCATCGCTTCGGTGAGGAAGGCGGCGGAGGCGAGTCCGATAAGGCCGCCGATGCCCGTGAGGATGAGGGCGGAGCGAACGAAGATCCAGCGCAGGGCGCCGCGCGGCGAGCCAAGGGCGAGGCGGATGCCGATTTCGCGGGTGCGCTGAGAGACCGAGTAAGCCATGACGCCGTAGATGCCGATGACGCTCAGAGCTAGGGCCATGAATCCGGCAATGGCGAGCATGACCAGCGTGAACGAGGTGCGGCCCATGGACTGGTCGTAGAGGTCCTGCATGGTGCGCACCTGGTCGAGAGGCAGGTTACCGTTGACGGACCCGACGGCCTTTTGCAGCTGGCCGATGAAGGCAGCGGTGCCGGCCTGGGAGCTGCGGATGGCGTAGGTGACGGCGCGGAGGCCGTCAAGGACGGGCGGGGTCGCGAACCGGTCATAGTACATAGCGGGCCAGTAGACGATGGGAGGGGTGACCTCATCGACGCCGTGCACGTGGACGTCCTCGACAACGCCGATGACCTGCTGCCAGGGAGAGTCGGAATACTTGCGGATGCGCTTGCCGATGGCGGCTGCGGCGGAGCCCCAGTTATCGCGGGCGAAGCCTTCGGAAACGATGACGTACGGGTGGAGGCCATAGAGGTCGCTCCAGGTGAAGTCGCGTCCCGCCACGAAGCGGGTGCCCATGGCGTGGAAGAAACCGGGAGAGACATAGTTGTAGAGGCGGAGCGGGGGCTCGTTGGCGGGATAAACTTTGCCCTCGACCTCGATCTCGTCCCAGTTGGGATCGTCGTTGTCCATGGGAACGGCGGCGGCGAAGCCAACGGCCCTGACGCCGGGGATGGCGGCGAAGCGGTCGGCGATGCTGCTTTGGGTGCGGGCGACGAGGAGCGGGTCCGTGATGAGCTGATCGGGGATCCAGATGCCGAGGGTCTGGATGTGTGCCGGATTGGAGAAGCCGGGATCGACAGTGCGCAGCGCGGCGAAGGTGCGGATCATGAGCAGGGCGCTGATGAGAAGCACCAGCGCCATGGCGGTTTGCGCGATGACCAGGATGTTGCGGGAACGATGATGGGCGCGGCTGGCACTGGCCGTGCGGGCGGACGAGCTCACGGACAAAGAGACGCGGGCGCGAGCGTAACGCCAGGCGGGGAGAGCTCCGAAGAGGAGTCCCGAGACGGCGGCGAGCAGGAAGGTGAAGGCCAGGGAGCGGGCGTCAAGGGAGATTTCCGAAAGGCGCGGCAGGCTGGCGGGGCCGAGGGCGACGAGGAGGCGGAGGCCGCCCCAGGCAACGGCCAGGGAGAGCAGGCCACCGAGGAGGCCGAGGGTGACGCTTTCGAGGAGGAGCTCGCGGGCAATGCGGGCGCGGCCGGCTCCGAGTGCGGCGCGGATGGAGAGCTCCTGCTGTCGGGAATCCGCGCGGACGAGGAGGAGGTTGGCGATATTGGCGCAGGCGATGAGCATGACGAGGCCGACGGTGGCCAGCACGATCCAGAGGACGCTGCCGACATTACCGATGACCTGCTGCTTGAGTGAACGAAAACGGGGGGCGATGCGCCAGACCGTGTAGTAGTGCGGGTTGGTGCCGGGACCGTTGGTCCAGGAATCCATCCAGACGGGGATGAGGCGGGCAATGTCGGCGTCCGCCTGGGCGAGGGAGACGCCGGGTCTGAGGCGGGCGATTCCGCTGTAGCCGAACCCGGCGAGTTTTTCGTTGACCGGATCGAGAGCCAGAGGCAGGAGGAGTTGGAAGGGCTGATCGGCGATGCGGAAGTTGCGGGGCATGACGCCGATGATGGTGCGGGGCTCGGAGTCCACCTCGAGAACACGGCCGATGACGGCGGGGTCGCCGCCGAAGCGGCGCTCCCAGTAGCCGTAGCTGAGCATGACGGTTTTTGCGCCGCGGGGATCCTGATCGGCGAGGGAGAACCAGCGGCCGGCGACGGCTGGGACTTCGAGGGATTCGAGAACGCCGTCACTGACGAGAACGGTCTGGACTTCCTCGGGGTGGGCGACACCGGTGATGTTTGAGGCTCCGTTCGTCCAGATGCCGAGCGACTGAAGGGTCTGGTTATGGCGCAGGAAGGTGAAATACATCGACGGCGAAAGCTGCAGGCCGCTGGAGAAGTTGGCGAGGCCGCCGGCGCCAGGCGCATTGAGCCAGAGGGCGACGAGGCGACTGGAATCGGGATAGGGGAGTGGGCGGAGCAGGACGCGGTTAATGACGCTGAAGACGACGGTGTTGGCGCCGATGCCGATGGCCAGCGTAAGGAGAATGGTGGTCGCGAAGCCGGGAGCTTTGCTGAGGCGGCGGAAAACCAGCCTCAGATCGGCAAGCAGCGACTCCACCCATTGCCACTGCCAGACTTCGCGGCTGCGTTCCTCGAGGAGAGTGACGTTGCCGAAGGCGCGGCGGGCGGCCTGTTCGGCCTGGGCGCGGGGCATGCCTTCCTGCATCAATTCTTCCGCTTTTTCGGCGATATGCTCCTCGATGGAGACGTCGAGATCGTCGTAGCGGCGGCGGCGCGCGAAGAGCGACGAGAGAAAACCGGTGAGGGATCGGGGCATGGTCGCCTCCTCAGCTGCGGGCCACCGCGAGCACGCGGGTGATGCCGGCGGTCATTTGTTCGAAGCTGGACCGCTCCTGCTCGAGGCGGCGGAGGCCGGCTTTGGTGAGGCGGTAGATGCGGGTGGGGCGACCCTTGGCAGAGATGCCCTCTTCGGAGGAGAGCCAGCCCTCGCGGAGCATGCGCTGCAGGGCGGGATAGAGCGAGCCTTCTTCGATGCGGAGCAGATCGTCGGAGGCCTGCTGGATGTGCTTCACCAGCGCGTAGCCGTGCATGGGTTTGAGGCGGAGCGACTGGAGGATCATCATCTCCAGGGCCCCGGGAAAGAGGTCGCGCGGGGCGGGTTTGCGGTCCATGGGAAATGAGTGTAGCAGGAATATAGCTATTTCAGAAATAGGTAGGAGCCGGGAGGCAGGAGCCGGGAGCGGGAGCTCGACCCGGAGCGGGCAGGGCCGGGATCGACGCGCTGAATCCTCGCCGCATCGCGCATTCACATAACGATCATGGGACTGTAATTCACCGGGAGTTCATCCTGGATCGAAGAGCCTGCCTGTATATATACGGCTAATAACTCTCGTCTAAATCCAAACACCTCAAGGAATGGGCCTCTCATGCCTCTCAGGACCTTTGTGCGTCTTTTCGCTGTTCTGTCGATCACCGGGATCGCCTCAGCCCAGAATGTTCCGAAATCATCGCACGTGTGGGTGATTAACGAGGAGAACCACAGCTTCGAGGAAGTGATTGGCAATCCGCAGATGCCTTACTACAACCAGCTCGCGCAGGAATATGGGCTGGCGACACAGTTTTATTCCGATCAACACAGCTCGCTCCCGGCGCTGATGTGGTTTGTGGCCGGCGCGGCGGTGGAAACGAATAACGATACGGTGTCGTGCGAGCACAGCGAAGACAATGTCGTGCGCGAACTGCTGAAGCGTGGATACACGTGGAAGTCGTATCAGGTCGATATGCCCTCAGCAGGATTCCAGGGACTGGATGGAGGCCCGGACGATCTGTATGTCCGCCGGCATAATCCGCTGGTCGATTTTACGGATGTGTGTCCAGGGACGGGGCAGGACACGAACAGCGTGCCCTTTCCGCAGATGGCGACGGACTTCTCCGACGGGAAGATACCGAACTATACCTGGATTACGCCGGATCTGAATGACGACGCGCACAACGGCACCCTGCAGGAGGCGGACGAGTGGCTGCAGGCCAACGTTCCGGCGATTCTGGCGCGGCCGGAGTTCAGCCCGGGGGGAGACGGCATTCTGTTTATCGTGTGGGACGAATCCGATGTGACGGACGGCGACAACCGCTGTTC
The DNA here is from genome assembly GCA_049579805.1 of Acidobacteriaceae bacterium. Taxonomy (GTDB): domain Bacteria; phylum Acidobacteriota; class Terriglobia; order Terriglobales; family Acidobacteriaceae; genus Palsa-343. Next base: position 130,238 of record JBAUOP010000051.1, on the reverse strand, counting down.
GGCGACGGTGAGCGAGGGATGCGGCGGGCGCACGGCGACGCTGGTGATCGGGCCGCAGGTGAAGAAGGGGTATCAGTCGACGATCACCTATCACGGCGAAAACGTGCTGGCGACGGTGTGCGCGACGATGGGATTGGCGCCTTGTCCCGGGGCCGCGGAAACGGCTGCGCCGATGGCGGACTTCTTTACGACTGACGCGGCGTCCGGGAACCCGACGAACAGCGTGGTGATTACCACGCCGGGTAACGGAGCGACGATTGCGGGCGCGGTGCATCTGATGGCGACGGCTTCGGAAAGCCAGACCGTGAACCAGGTGCAGGTGTGGGATAACGGGACGAAGCTGGGCTGGTATCCGAGCACCGCGGTGAACCAGGTTTACAATCTGGCGCCAGGCAAGCACACGACGACGGTGCTGGATGAGAATTCGTCGTACCAGGTCCTGCATGGGAATTCGGTCAGTTACACGGTGCAGGCACTGAAGGACGGGGTGCAGATCGCTGCCCCCGCAGCGAACGAGACAATCGTCGATTCGACCGTGCACGTTGTGGCTGAGGCGAACGAATCGGTGCCGATCAGCCAGATGCAGGTGTGGGACAACGGCGTGAAGCTGGGGTGGTTTGCCGGGTCGACAGTGAATCAGTTCTTCGCCCTGGAACCCGGACTGCACAGGGTGACGGTGCTGGATCTGGACGATCAGTCGCAGATCGTGCATGAGGCGAGCGTGACTTACAGGGTGCAGTAGGGCAGCCGGTAGCCGGGAGCTGGGAGCTTGTGGTGGAGCTGAGGATCGGCTTCCCCGCTGCGGCACGCTATGGGGCAAGCACTTCGACGGCGACGCGGGCGACTTCTTCGCAGGCAGCGCGATCCACATCGCGATGGGTGACGAAGCGAATGGCGTGGCGGCCCATGGTTCCGGCCAGAACGCCGCGAGTCTTCAGCTTCGCGACCATGGCCGCGGCATCGCCCTGGTTGGGCAGGGTGAAGATGACGATGTTGGTGCGGACCGCGTCGAGATCGATCTCCACAAGCCCGGTTGCGGCGATGGCCTCGGCGATCCTGCGGGCGTTGGCGTGATCTTCATGGAGGCGCTGCGGGCCTTCTTCGAGCGCGATCAGGCCGGCGGCGGCGAGAATGCCCGCCTGACGCATGCCTCCGCCAAGGGCTTTGCGGATATTGCGGGCGCGATCCATCTGGTCATACGTGCCCACGAGCATGGAGCCGACCGGCGCGCCGAGGCCTTTCGACAGGCAGAACATCACGGTGGCGAAGCCGCGAGTGAGGCTGCGAACATCCTTGCCGAGAGCAGCAGCCGCGTTGAAGATGCGGGCGCCGTCAAGGTGGACGGGGAGTTTGCGCTCCGCCGCACCGGCCCAGATTTCTTCCATCACTTCGAGCGGCGTCACGGTGCCGCCGGCCATGTTGTGCGTGTTTTCGAGCGCGATGAGACCGGTGGAAGCGCGGTGGTAGTGCTTGCCGGTGATGTGCGGCTCGATGGCGTTCCAGGTGAGGATGCCGCGCGGCGCATCGACGGTGCGAAGCTGCACGCCGGAGAAGGCTGAAGCCATGGCCATCTCCCACTCGACAATGTGCGCGTGGCCTTCGACGATCGCTTCCTGGCCGTGCTGGGTGAGCAGGCGGATCGCGGTCTGGTTGCCCATGGTGCCGCTGGGGAGGTAGAGCGCGGCCTCGCGGCCAAAGATCTCCGCGGCGCGCGCTTCGAGGCGATTGACGGTGGGATCTTCGCCGTAGACGTCATCGCCGACTTCAGCCGCAGACATGGCGGCGCGCATCGCGGGCGTGGGCTTGGTGACGGTGTCGCTGCGGACATCGATGAGGGCAGTGGGGGTGCGGACGGAGGCTTCGGCAGGAACAGCGGTTTCAGTAGCCATGGGCGTCTCCCTCATTGTAGAGGGAGAGCGGAGCTCGGTGCTGGGAGCCGAGAGCAAACCTTTCACCACAGAGGACACAGAGAGCACGGAGACGCAGCTGGGAGCTGGGAGCAAATGTCTCAGGCGACGGCTGGCTCCTCCAGGAAGCGCTCGAAGACTTCGTTGGAGAGCAGGCGTCCGCGCGGGGTGAGAGCTACGCGATCGCCGCCGGAGAAGGTGACCAGGTTCTCGCTCTCCAGATCGGCGATGGTGCTGAGGCATTCGCGCACGGCGGCGGCGGCGAAGTCGCGGCGGAGATCGGCGAGGCTGACGCCTTCGTTCATGCGCAGGCCGAGGAACCAGGCTTCTTCCATCTCCTCGTCGCGCGTGAGGACGCTGGGCGCGGAAGCTGCGGGATGGGCGAGGTATCCGTCGAGGTCGTCCGTTTCCGCGAAGCGCAAACCAGCGCCGGCGCGGGTGCGCAGCATCGAGTGGGCATCGAGGCCGAAGCCGAGGTAGGGCTGGCGGCGCCAGTATTTGATGTTGTGGCGCGACTCCCACCCGGTGCGCGCGAAATTCGAAATCTCGTACTGCGCCAGGCCATAACCGGCGAGGAAAGCGATGGCCTCGGTGTACATGTCGACGATGAGGTCGTCGTGCGGGACTTCCTGCGCGCGATAGCGGCCGCCGTGCGAGAGCAACTCGCGACCCAGGCGCGAGTCGTCATCGACCTCAAGCATGTAGAGGCTGGCGTGGTCGACGCCGGAGTCGGCCAGCACGCCGAGCGATTCGAACCAGGAGTGCATGGTCTGGCCGGGCAGACCGGCGATGAGGTCCACGCTGATGTCGGAGATGCCGGCGTCGCGTACGCGGCGGATGTCCTCAAGAGCGGTGGCGCGGGAGTGCAGGCGGCCGATGGCTTTGGCTTCGGCATCGATAAACGACTGCACGCCGAAGCTGATGCGGTTGACGCCGCACTCGAGAAGCATGTCCAGCACGGCGGGATCGAGCTGGCCGGGCGCGCACTCCACGGTGATTTCCGCAGTGGGCAGCACGGCGAATTCGCGGCGCAGGCTGGTAAAGAGGCGGCGGAACAGAGCGGGAGCGAGGAGCGAGGGAGTGCCTCCGCCGAAGTAAATGGAGTTGGCGGCCTGAGGCAGAACCGCGCCCCATTGGTGGGCGCGCGCGCGCATGTGCTGCAGGTCTTCTTCAAGGCGAGCGACGTAGCGCTCGTGATGCGCGGCGGGAAAAACGCCGGAAGCGAAATTACAGTAGGTGCATTTGGATCGGCAGAACGGAACGGCAAGGTAGAGCCCAAGCATTTCCATACATCCCTATTGTCCCACCGCTGTCTACCTAAATCGTTTCAGCAGCCCGTCTTCCCTCTTGACACAGCGGTCAGGCTGTGCAGGCCGCCTCAACGATTCACGCCGCCAGATTCAATTTATTTGTGCCGCCTGGCCTGCCTGGGGGCGCCGAATTCACCGCAACAATTCGCGCGAGGACGCGTTCGAGAGGTGCAGAACGACGAGTTGTAGAGGATCCAAATCGAGAGCAGTTCGAAGAAGAACCCAGGGAGGTTTCGCAATGAAAAACATTCTTCGCGCAGCGGCATTGACCGGCATCCTGGCATTGGGCGCCGTGGCTGCACAGGCTCAGGTGGGTTTCCACGCGCGGGTTCCTGGACGGGCCGCGGTAGTGATCGCGGCGGTTCCACCCTGTCCGGGTGTTGGCTACATCTGGACGCCGGGCTACTACGCCGGCGCAGTGTGGGTCCCCGGAAGCTGGATCTATCGCGGCTATGATCGGCCGGTGGTGGTATCGGCCTGGCGGGGCTTCGATCACCACGAGGGGTATCGCGCGGCGCCGCGCTCCGAGTTCCACCGCAGGTAAGAAGACAAAAGATGAAGGCCGCGTCCCCAAAAACCGGCCTATGCGCACCCGTTGAAGCTCCCCGCTTCCGGGTGCGTTGCTGTTTCCAGCCGCAAAAACCGAACCCTCCCGCCGATTCCGGAGGTATTCTGTAGGGAACCCGTTCCCTGCCGCCTGCGTACTGCACTAGCGGGAACTCTCCGGAGGCTTCTATGGCCGGGCTCATCGGTGTCGGGATCTACTTCCTGCCTGCCCTCATCGCGGTGGCGCGCCGCACGCATAACGCTACGGGCATCTTTATGCTCAATTTATTCCTGGGGTGGACGGGGATCGGGTGGATTATCGCCTTCCTGATGGCCGTCTTTTCGACGCCCTGGTATCCTTATCCTCCGCACTGGTACTATCCGCCGCCGCGGTAGTGGTGAGCGGCGCCAGAGCGGGAATACCTGTCCTGGCCGATGCGCGGAAAGTCTTCCCTTTTGACCGGTTTCGCCAAACTGAAATCGCCGCAACATTTTGCGGCGTCTAATGTTTATAGAGGCAGCGCGGCGTTCCGGACAAAGGGAAGCCGCAGTCAGACCGAAAAGCGAGAGAATAACAGCAAGGGTCTGACGGGGAGGTTCGATCATGCGCGGTCTGCGCTCAGTTTTGTTCGTGGCTTTGCTGGCGGCGCCCCTGGTGCTGGCCCGGCCGGCTCAGGCTCAGGTGGCGGTTGGCATCGGGATCGGCCCGGCGGTCGGGTATCCGGGCTATGCGATGGGTGGGCCGCCGGCCTGCGAGTATGGCTACTATTCCTACTACCCCTACGACTGCGCCCCTTATGGCTATTGGGGACCGGACTGGTTCGACGACGGCCTCTTCATCGGTGCCGGGCCCTGGTATAGCGGCTGGTACGGACGCCCGTGGGGTTGGGGCTATGGCCGCATCGGTTACGGCTACGGCGGCTGGGGTCGGGGCTATGGATACGGCCGGGGTGGCTACGGCCGCGGGGGCTACGGCTACGGCCGGGGCGGCTACGGGTACCGCGGCGGCTATGGGAATCGCGGGTATGCGGGATTCCGGGGCGGCTATGCCGGGGGCTATCGCGGTGGAGTGGGTGCGTACCGCGGCTACGCCGGTGGCGCTCGAGGCTATGCGGGCGGGGCGCGCGGCTATGCAGGCGGAGCCCGGGGTTACGCAGGGGGCGCACGGAGCTTCGGAGGCGGGGCACGCAGCTTTGGCGGTGGCGGCTTCCATGGCGGTGGCGGTGGTGGATTCCACGGCGGTGGTGGCGGACACGGCGGTGGCGGCGGTCACGGTGGTGGACACCGGTAAACCGAGATTCTGAACAGGAAAGCCCGCTCTTGGGAGCGGGCTTTCCTTTTTTGAGGGCTACATTAATCGCCCGCCACATCCTTGAGAATCTTCTTCAGCTCTTCGTCTATCTCGGCGGAGCGAAGGTGTGTGGCGAGCGCTCCAGAATCGGCCTTGCTGAACCCGACTTCGAACGCTCTGCATACTTGCGTCAACACGTAGCTTCCCGGAACTCTCTCCAACAGGTTTGGCTCGGGTAAAGCATTCACGTCCTTCGTAATGTTCGCCAATGATAAAGGCAGACCTTGGACGCGAGAAGCAACTTCGGTCTGTATCTCGCTAAGTTGGCCTGCAATGTCTTCGATCCCAATGCCGTGACCAAATTGAATTCTGGGCAGTATTTCCGTCCTCGCGCGAAGCCGAATCAGTTCCTGTCGAAAGTCGCTGTTCAGTTCTGTCAAGGCCGCTCGAACATCCTCGATCGACACTGTCGGCTTGAGCCCTGCGACAGCTCGCTTCTCGTTAATCGTAGCTAATATTGCCCGGTCCTGGAGCAGGTAGTTTTCTATCTCCCGCTTCCGAAGGATCGACAGGTTCGCGTGGGCGAGTCCTTCGAATTTGGCGTAGCATTTGTCGATCTCCTGTCTTGACATTTCGTCGCTATCGACCACACACCAAGTGTGGGCATGGCTCCGTTCGAGATAACCCAGCACATCTTGCGAAACGAAATGAAAATTCTTTCCTCCTCTCAAGTGAATGAATCCGACGCCATGCCCGCCCAAGTCCAGGCCCAGTGTTTTGGCGAGGTGTCGCAGAACTTCCTCGTCGCTCGGTCCCTCGACCAGCATGAGTCGGTCGTACATAAGGACGCTGCTTGGCCTCAGACCTAGAGAAGTTACGATGCTTTCGGTGCCTTCCGGAAGTGAAGTGCGCTTAGCGACGGTGTGTCCGTCAGCGCGCTCGACTAGGAAGAGCGTGCTGTCTGCGGCCCCTGCATCAATGAATTCTGCGCTATGCGAGGTCAGGAAATTCTGAGCTCCCTCGGAGCGATCGATCAGGAATCCCGCGACCACGCGGGCCAGCGTCGGATGAAGATGTAGCTCCGGTTCTTCAATCAGGGCTATTTGGGGTTTTTGTTCAGTCAGATCGAAGACTAACCTGAGACATCCCCGAATTCCAGAGCCGTTGCCGGCATCAAGGAATTCACTGAGCTGCACGACTGGGGCATCTCCCTCCCTAAAGATTTCTATATCAACGTCAAGCAGATCCTTGACTAGTTGTGCGAAACGTCGACTCTCGTACCGCGAAGAGCGGTTCGTGAACAGGTCGAAAAGGCGCTGTCGATCAGCAGAGGAGAATTGTTCGCGACTTTCACCGCTATGGTAGCGGGTGAGCCTGGTGAGGTCGGAGAAGGCGCCCTCAAAGGTCAGGGCTGATTCGGACGTGACCCACTTCTTGGCTTGCTCGCGAGCAAGCGCTGGACCCTTTTTCGACGATGCCAGCAATTTAGCTTGGAAGTCACGCATCTCCTGGACCGTAAGCTGGGGTTTTGCAACGAATTCCCTTACAACAGATTGGCTTTCCTCCGACCAGGACGGGTGCTTAGCAAGATGTGCGCGGATTCCTGCCAGCATTTTATTGGCATCATTGGCCGACTGGCTAATTGAATCGGCCATGGCTTCGGCGGTTGTCTGCTCAGAGCGTCTCTGATCCACTTGTTGAAGTGCTCGAATGTACTCATCCAAATCCGATTGAGGCACGCTAAAGCTGAACTCGACGGCGGATTCTGATTGCTCCTCAGGTTTTCTCGTCAGGATAAGCTCAGAGACATAGGTGTATGTGCCGGCTTGGGTCTGGGAGGCGCCGACTTTGGCAAGGCAACGTTTTGGGAAGCCCCCGGAGATGAGCTCTAGTTCGCCCTCCAAAAGGAGGCCGTCAGTCGTGTTCTGATAGAAGAGTTCTGTGGCGGCGGCTTTATCCATCCGGTAGCCAAGCTTTCCTCCTCGAAGAACATTCAAAAAATGATTGATGCTATGCAGGATATTTGACTTGCCAACGTTGTTTCGACCGACGAACACGTTATATCCGGCCAGACCTTCAAGGTGAAGGTTATGGATGCTTCGAAAGTTATCGATATCGAAACTGAGAAGCGTAAGATTCCGCATTGCGGCGCTAATCTCCTCTCGCATGCGTTGGTTATGGTGTCCCGGACGGAAGAAGCGGGCAAGTTATGTGTCGGGCCTCGGGTCCTCGATCTCAGACTGGTATCGCTGCGATTTTAACCGCACGGTATACAAGTTCATAGGGCTTATTTAAGAGGCGCAGCGAAATGATTTTGCCTCGCCTGCGCTCGTGATGCACCGTCGCCAAGAACAAAGCCCGGCTTGCGCCGACGCTCTTCGGAGCGGGCTTTCCTGTTTCCTGGGGAGTCCCTCCGCTCCGGCCGGGATGACGGTTCTTATCGTGGGTCGGCGCGGAAGTCGCCGCGGGCCAGGGCCATCGCCATGGTGGCAATCGTCTGGGCGGCGTCGGGGTGGGCGAGGGAACGGGCGTTTTCGGCCATGGCGCGGAGGCGCTCCGGATCGCCGAACAGATCGACCAGGGTGCCCTGCAACTGCTCGGGCGTAAGGTCGGGCTCGAGGAGGACGCGGGCGGCTCCGGCCTGGACCATGACTTCGGCATTGCGGCGCTGGTGATCGTCGGCGGCCTGAGGGAACGGGACGAGAACGGCGGGCTTGGCGGCGGCCGCGAGTTCCGCAACGGTCGAGGCTCCACTGCGCGCCAGAACCAGGTCGGCGGCGGCAAAACGGCGGGGCATGTCATCGAGAAAGGGCCTTACGTCCCACCGATCCGAGGGGGCTCCGCTGCCCTGGTAGGCGGCCAGGGTCGCGTCGGCGTGGCGGGCGCCGGCCTGGTGGAGGATGGTGAGCCCGGGAACCTGTTCGAGGAGCGAGACGGCGATCTTCGGCATCAGGTTGTTCAGCACGCGCGCACCCTGGCTGCCGCCAAAGACCAGCATATGCGGCGGAGATCCTGGGAGACGCGGGGCGAGGTGGAAGAAGTCGGCGCGGACGGGGATACCGGTGAGGCGGGCTCTGTGGAAGTAGCGAGCGGCAGGCTCAAAATTGACGGCGGCGGCGCGGACCCAGGCGCCGACCAGGCGGTTCGCCAGGCCGGGCACGGCATTGGGCTCAAAAGCGAGCGTGGGGATGCGCAGGAGAATGGCCGCTCCCATGACGGGGCCGGACGCATAGCCGCCGACGCCGATGACCACGGCGGGGCGGAACTGGCGGAGTAGGCGCAGGCACTGCCAGAAGCCGAGGGGCAGGTCGATGAGGGTGCGGAGGCGGGTGCCGAGCGAGACACGATTGAGCTGGCCGACGCGGATCAGCTCCAGCGGATAACCGGCCTGGGGGACGAGTCGCGATTCGAGGCCGCGCGCTGTGCCGACGAAGAGGAGCTCCGCACCGTAGCGGCTGTTGAGGTCGTCGGCAATGGCGAGGGCGGGGATGATGTGGCCGCCCGTGCCGCCGCCAGCGATGAGGATGCGCGCGTTAGCCGGCATGGGGCACCTGCGCAGCCAGGATCGCGACGGGAATCGAGAAGTGGATCGTGGCGCCTTCGCGGCGGGGCTGGACGTCGAGGACATCGTCGGCCAGTGCGCTTTCGAACATCGCGCGCAAGCGGTCTTTGTCGTGGTCGCCGCCTGGTGGATAAGAGCGGGCGAGGAACGAATCGAGATCGAGGGCGAGGCGAGTCTGCTCCACTCGCGGCTCGGGCAGGCCGACGGAGGTGAAGAGAGCGCGCAGCTCTTCGACAGGCAGAGCGCGGGTGTGCGACGGATCGCGGAGCTTCTCCATGGCGTTGAAGGCGTCGGCTCTGACAGCGGCGGGCGCGCTGTCGGCGACGACAATGCGCGCGCCCGGGCGGGCGACGCGGCGCATCTCGCGCAGGACACGCAGCGGCTCGGGAAAATGGTGGAAAGCGAAGCGGCAGGTGACGACGGTGAAGGACTCGGCCGCATAGGGCATCGCGGTCACGTCGCCAAGGTCCCACTGGAGGTTGGTGAGCCCGGCATCGGTCTGGGTGCGGCGCGCCTGGTCGAGCATGGCGGGCGTGAGGTCGATGCCAGTTGAGCGGCGGACGTGCCGGGCCAGCGCGCAGGCCAGAACCCCGGGGCCGCTGGCGACGTCGAGAGCGGTGTCGGCCGGGCTGAGCTGGGCAAGCCGCAGAATGCGCTCGACGATTTCCTCGTTGCGGGCAGCCGGCGAGTGGGCAAACTGCGCCGCCTGGCGCGTGAACTGATCGACGACCTCATCGCTGTGTTCCATAGTCGTGTTCAGAATGCTGGATTATCGGGGCGTCAGTCCACTTCGCGGGTGATGTTCAGCAGCACGCCCACCAGCACCAGCATGATGAACAGCGAGGTTCCGCCGTAGGAGACGAACGGGAGCGTGATCCCCTTGGTGGGCACCAGGGCCAGCACCACGCTGATATTGAAGAATGCCTGGATGAGGATGGTTGCCGTAATCCCAAAAGCCAGAAAGCGCGCGAAGGGATCGCGCGAGAGAATCGCCGCGCGCATGCCGCGATAACCAATGAAGACGAACAGCCCCACGACGACCAGCGAGCCGAGCAGGCCCAGCTCCTGCGCGATGTTGGCAAAGATGTAGTCGGTGTGCGGCTCGGGCAGGTAGAAGAGCTTCGCGGTGCCATCCATGTAACCGACACCGCGGAAGCCGCCCGAACCCACGGCGATGAGCGACTGCAGGATGTGATAGCCCTTGCCCAGCGGATCGGATTCCGGATTGAGAAACGCCAGCAGACGATCCCGCCGCCACGCGACGCGAAAGAGCATGAAGTAAAGAACCGGCGTGGAAGCCAGCGCGGCATAGCCGAGGTATTTGAGATTCATCCCGGCGAGCCAGAGCATCAGCGCGGTGACGCCGGCGCAGACGAGCGCCGTCCCGAGGTCGGGCTCTTTGAGGATGAGCGCGATAAAGATCAGGCTGGGCAGGGCGGCGGGGACGATGGTGTTGCGCACGTCGTCCATCGCGTGCATGCGGTTTTGCAGGAACCACGCGAGGAAGAGGACCATGGCGGGCTTGGCGATCTCCGAGGGCTGGAAGGAGAGCATGCCGAGGCGAATCCAGCGATGGGTGTTGTGCGAGTCGCGCATGAGGAACGCACCCAGCAGCAGGATGACCGTCACACCGACGAAGGGAAAGACGACGCTGGGCCGGTTGTATTTGCGGTAATCCACGCGCATCAGCAGCGTCATGGTGGCCAGACCGAAGGCCGCAAAGAGCGCCTGGCGGATAAGAAAGGTGTATGGCGAGCCGTAGCGCTCCCTGGCCATGACCGCCGAGGCGCTGAAGACCATCGCCAGTCCGATGACCACCAAAAAAAGCGTGGCGCAGTACAGACCTTTATCGACACCGACGCGTTTCGCCATAGACCTCGCTAGCTCAGGAGTGGCTCAGAGCGGCCAGACCGCGCCGCGCCAGGACCGCTTCCTTAAACACGCGCCCCCGTTGCTCGTAGTTCTCGAACTGATCGAAGCTGGAGCAGGCCGGCGCCAACAGAACCATCTCGCCGGGCTGCGCTGCGTTCCCTGCGCGCTTGACGGCTTCTTCCAGCGTGCCCGCGCTCACGATGGGCACAGCGCCCTCGATATGCGTGTGAATCTTCTCCGCCGCCGCGCCGATGGTGTACACGACCTTCACCCGCTCCTGCAGCAGCGAGCGCATCTGGCGGTAGTCGGAGTTCTTGTCCTTGCCGCCGAGGATGAGGTGAATGCCGCCCGGAAAAGCGGCGATCGCCTTCATCGTCGCATCTACGTTGGTGGCCTTGGAGTCGTTGTAGTAATCGACGGCGTTGATGGTGGCGACGAATTCCAGACGATGCTCGACGGCCTTAAAGGCCATGACGGCGGCGCGGATCGTCGCGGCATCGACGCCGGCCAGGCTCGCGGCGCAAACCGCGGCCAGCACGTTCTCGACGTTGTGCGCGCCCTTGAGAGGAATCTCCTCGACCTTCAGAATCGGCTGCGGCGGCGCCTGTTCCGAGGCGCGGAAGGTGATAACGCCCTCGTGCACAAAGGCTCCCTGGCGCACGATGCGCTTGCGGCTGAACCAGAAGACGCGCGATGGAGCGCGGGCCGCCGCGCGGGAGGCCACTTCGTCATCGGAATTGAGCACCAGAGCGTCGTCAGCGGTTTGCCGGGCGAAGATGCGCTCCTTGGCAGCAACATAGTTCTCGAAGCTGCCATGGCGGTCGAGGTGGTCGGGCGTGATGTTCAGGATGACCGCAATCTGCGGATGAAAAATGTCCGTTGTCTCGAGCTGAAAGCTGGAGACTTCCAGCACCGACCAGCCATCGTCGCGAGACTGATCGACCAGAGCGATGACCGGCACGCCGATGTTGCCGCCCACCTGGGTAGGGAGCTTGCCGGCTTCGAGAATCTCGCCGCAGAGGCTGGTGGTGGTGGTCTTGCCGTTGGAGCCGGTGATGGCCAGGACCTTGCCACGGAGATAGTGCGCGGCCAGTTCCAGCTCGCCAATGATGGGCAGACCGAACTTGCGCACCTGGAGCAGCTCGGGAGTATCCACGGGAACGCCCGGGCTGACGACAATCAGGTCCTGGCGCCGGAAGGTGAGCAGGCCGTGGCCGCCGGCTTCGACAGCGATGCCTTCGTCAATGAGCGCGGGGATCTCCTTCGCCAGCGCCTCGGCGCTGCGCACGTCGGAGACGGTCACATGCGCGCCCTGACGCCGCAGAAACAGGGCCGCTGCGAGTCCGGACTTGCCCAGACCAACGACCAGAACCTTTTTCCCTTTAATGTCCATGGAAACTCGCGCGCCGGGCTGGTTTATTCTCCCACGCCGGCTCTCCTCTTTATCGCAGCTTCAGGGTTGTGAGTGCAAAGAGTGCAAACACCAGCGCGCCGATCCAGAAGCGGGCGATCACTTTGGACTCCGACCAGCCCATCAGCTCGAAGTGATGGTGCAGCGGCGCCATCTTAAAGATGCGCTTGCCGCCGCGCAGCTTGTAGCTGCCCACCTGCAGGATTACCGACAGCGCCTCGAGGACAAAGATGCCGCCAATGAAGGGCAGCAGCAGCTCCTGCTTAATGATGACGGCGACCGTGGCGATGGCGCCGCCGAGGGCCAGTGAGCCCACGTCCCCCATGAAGATCTCCGCCGGATGGGCGTTGTACCAGAGGAAGCCGATACTGGCGCCGGTCATGGCCCCGCAAAAGACGGTCACCTCGCTGACCAGAGGCATGCGCTGCAGCTCCAGATAATCGGCAAAGATGACGTGCCCGCTCACGTAGGTGAGGACGGTGAGGGCGCCGGCGGCGATGATGGTGCAGCCGATGGCCAGACCGTCGAGGCCGTCGGTCAGGTTCACGGCGTTGCTGGTACCCACCAACAGCAGCATCACAAAGCCGATGAAGGGCAGGAAGGCCAGTACGCCCAGGTGCGGAATGTGCAGCAGCGCCGGAATCGACAGGCGCGGCCGGATGTATTTGATGAAGGGCACCATGAGCCGCGTGGAGTAGCTGCCGCGCAGCTCCATGAGCACCAAAACGACGGCGATGGCGCCGGCGGCGAGGAACTGGTAGAGCAGCTTGGCGCGCGCGGTGAGGCCCAGATTGCGGCGATGAACGACCTTGATATAGTCGTCGGCAAATCCGATGGCGCCGAAGGCCACGGTGGCAAACATGGCCAGCCACACGAAGGGGTTCGACAGGTCGGCCCACAGAAACGTAGGCAACAGAATGGCAATGCAGATCAGCACGCCGCCCATGGTGGGCGTGCCGGCCTTCTTCTGGTGCGCCTTCGGGCCTTCTTCGCGGATGTACTGGCCGATCTGGAACTCGCGCAGCCGTTCGATGACCCAGGGCCCGATGATTAGTGTGATGAGCAGCGCCGTGAGCGAGGCAAAGGCGGTGCGGAACGTCAGATACCGGAAGATGCGGAAGGGTCTGAAGTACGGGAAAAGCTTCTGATACAGGAGCCAGTAGAGCAAACGTCCTCCGCGCGGGTGGTTGGGGCTATCTTAACGCGCCGGAAGGTGCGGAACCGCTCTTTTTGAGCCATGCCGGGAGTCACTTTGCAGGTTCGTGTCGAGCGTCATTCTTCGGGGTCGCGCAGAGCTTCCAACGCTTTCTCCAGACGCACACCGCGCGAGGCTTTCAGCAGAACGGCATCGCCGGGGTGCAGATTCTCGCGGAGCCAGGCGCCGGCTGCTTCCGCCGAGTCGAGGAAGACGGCTTCGGCTCCGGCTTTTTGTGCGGCTTCAACGATGGCCCGCGCCAGACCGCGGACGCCGAGCACGATATCGATGCCGGCCTGGGCGGCGGATGTGCCACACGCGACGTGCAGCGCCTCGGCTTCCCTGCCCAGCTCCAGCATTTCTCCGGCGACGAGGATGCGCCGCTGCGCGGGCATGCCCGCCAGGGTGGCGATCATCGATTTCAGCGCCTCGGGGTTGGAGTTGTAGGCATCGTTCAGGAGGGTCGCGCCGTGCCACTCCATCAGCTGGCCGCGCTTGTCTTCGGGGCGCAGACGTTCGAGCGCGGCACAGGTGTCGGCCAGCGGGATGCCCGCCTCGAGGCCGACGGCCAGGGCGGCCATTGCATTCGCCGCGTTGTGCGCACCGGGCAGATGCAGGTGCAGCGCTGCATGCTCATCGCCGGCGCGAACCCGGATCCGCAGCCCTTCGGCGCCCAGCACCTCCACGCTCTCCGCGCGCGGATCGCTGCAGGCGCCGTGGCCGTAGTAGATCACCTTGCCCTGAAAGTCGCGCCCGAACTGGGAGACGTACGCGTCGTCGCAGTTGAGGAAGGCGATGCCATTGCGCGGAAGCGCCGCGACCAGCTCATATTTGGCGCGCGCGATGCCGGCCACGCCGTCGGGAAAGAACTCGGCGTGCGCATGGCCGACGTTGGTCACCACGCCCCAGTCCGGCGCGGCGATGCGGCACAAAGCGGTGATTTCGCCCGCCGCCGACATGCCCATCTCGATCACGGCAATCTCGTGCTGCGGCTCCAGACGCAGCAACTGCAGCGGCAGTCCGTAGTGGTTGTTCAGGTTCCCCTGCGACTTGAGGACGGAGAAGCGCGTGGCGAGAACCGCGGCTATCGCTTCCTTGGTCGTGGTCTTGCCCGCCGATCCGGTGATGCCGATGACCCGCCAGCCCCAGTGGCGGCGCACGGCGGCGGCCAGGCGCTGCAGCGCGGCAAGAGGGTCCTCGACGACCAGTAGCGGATGCTGTTTCGCCGCTTCCGGCTGCGCGTCAATCCATCCACGCGCCACCATCGCAGCGCAGGCGCCACGCTCGAAGGCCATGGGAACGAAAGCATGTCCATCCAGGCGCGCCCCGCAAATGGCAACGAAAAGATCGCCCCTCTGCAGCGAACGCGAATCGATGGAGTAGCCGGTGGCGGCGGCCTCGGCGGAGGCCGGATATAAATCGGCGGCGCACCAGCGGGCGATCTGCGCGAGCGCGAGCTTCATGCACGAACCCCCTGCAGTTCGCGCAGCGCCTGAGCCGCGACGGCCGCGTCGTCAAACGGGATCGTCCGGTCGCGGAGCACCTGCTCCTTCTCGTGCCCTTTGCCGGCGAGGAGAACGATGTCACCGGGGCGGGCGGATTCCAGCACGCAATGGATGGCCCGGGCGCGATCCTTTTCCACAATATAGTCAGTGCCGGTGGCGATCAGGCCCGGCAGCGCATCCGCGATAATCGCCTCCGGATCCTCGCTGCGAGGATTGTCCGACGTCAGCACCACGAGATTACTGCCCTCACCGGCAGCGCGGCCCATCTTCGGACGCTTGGCGCGATCGCGGTCGCCGCCGCAGCCGAACAGCGTGATCACCCGATGCTCAGCGCCGACAAACTCCCGCGCCAGGGCGATCAGGTTGCGCAGCGCATCGTCGGTGTGGGCGTAATCGACGACCACGGTGAAGGGCTGGCCGGCATCGACGGTCTGGAAGCGTCCCGGCACGTGGTCGAGAGCGGCCGCACCGGCGGCGATCTGGTCCAGGCTGAGTCCGCGCGCCATGGCCGCGCCGGCTGCGGCCAGCAGGTTGTAGAGGTTCACGCGGCCGGTCAGGCGTGTCCGCACTTCGGCGGCGCCCTGCGGCGTGACCATGCGAAAGCGCATGCCCGATGCGGCCATCTCCGCCGCTTCGGCGCGGAAGTCGCCGGCCTTGAGCCCGTAGGTGAAGACCTCGGATCCGGCGGTTCTTGCCACCCCCGCCAATTCCCGCCCGTGCACGTCATCCATATTCAGTACCGCAACCCGCGGCGGCAATCCCAACGACCCGTCGAAGAGCGCGCGTTTGGCAGCGAAGTAGTTCTCCATGGTGCCGTGGAAGTCGAGATGATCCTGCGTGAGGTTGGTGAAGAGCGCGACGTCATAGGGCAGCCCACAAACGCGACCCTGCGCCAGCGCGTGCGAGGAGACCTCCATCACCGCCTCGGTCGCTCCGGCGTCGGCGCCTTCGCGGAAGAGCGCCAGCAAATCGCGCGACTCGGGCGTGGTGTGCGGCGCTGGACGGACCACTCCGGCGACATGGTTCTCGATGGTGCCGATCAGGACAGTCTTGCGGCCGATGGAGTTCAGCATCGCCTCCAGCAGGAAGGCCGTCGTGGTTTTGCCGTTGGTGCCGGTCACGCCGCTGAAGGCAAGTTGCTTTTCCGGATGTCCGAAGAAATTCGCCGCCACTGCCGCCATGGCACGCCGTCCCGCGCCCGCGGGCACTTCGGCAATGGCAATCTCAGGATGCTGCCGGGCGGTATCCGCAAACGCCGCGGCCGAGTCCGTCACGACCGCGGCCGCTCCCTGCTGTGTCGCCCGCGAGATATAGCGATTGCCATCCGTCGTGCCACCCTGCATGGCGAGGAAAAGCGCTTCCCGGCCGACGCGCCGCGAGTCGTACTCCACGCCGGCGATCTCCGGGTTGGGACCCGTGCGGCGCACGATTTCCGCGCCCTGCACAACCTGGTCGAAGCGGATCACAAGGTGATTGTAAGCGCAGGATTCGCGCACCCGGGAGGGACTTATTGCGGCCCGAAGCGCACCACGATATCGGTTCCCGCAGGCACCAGAGTCCCCGCAGAGGGGACCTGGTCGCGCGCCAGGCCGGATCCGACAATCTGCACGCCCAGACCCGCGTTGCTGGCCTGGATCACCACCTCACGCAGCGACTTGCCCGCAAACGACGGCACGGCCACACGCTGGTTGGGGATGGCAACGGTCTGGCGATTCTGGCGCGGTGGAGCAGGATGCACGGTCGCCGGCTTTGCCTGCGCGAGCGCGCCCTGCGGTTTCGTCTCTGGGTTTGCTTGCATCACCGGCCCCGTTCCAGTGCTCGTACCAGCGCTCGGTGGCACGGAGGGCCCCAGCAGCGGCGGCTGACTTGCATCCGCACTCACTTCGGCGGTCTCCGGCGCAGGCCCCTGGTTGGCCGGATCGCGCAGCGGATCGTCGGCGGGCAGATGGTTCACCTCCGCAAACAGCGACTGCAGCTCCTCGGCGCTCTGCTGCAGGTCGTCGTCGGGCTCCGGCTTGATGCTCTTCGCGATCTCCTTCACCGGCTGCAGTTCCTGATCGTGCGGTACGCCCAGGTACTCGAGGATCTGCTGCGCCAGATCGTGAAATACGGGCGCGCTCACCGCCGTGCCAAAATACGAGCCCTTCGTCGGCGAGTCCATCACAACGGCAATGGTTATGGCAGGGTCGCTGACCGGCGCGAACCCGACAAACGAAGCAACGTATTTCGTCCTCGAATAGGTGTGCGTCAGGGGGTCGATCTTCTGCGCGGTGCCGGTCTTGCCCGCGGCGCTGTAGCCGTCGAGCTGCGCGGGCCGGCCGGTGCCGTAGAGCACCACGCCTTCCATCACCCGCCGCATCTCCGCCGAGGTCAGTTCGGAGATGACGCGATGCGCGCCGGGCGGCAGAGGGTCCGGCATCTCCTCCCCCATCCGGAACGCCACCGGCTTCAGCGTGCCGTTGGTTTTCGAGTCCGCCGTGCTTTCGAGCACAATGTGCGGCGGCAGATAGACTCCCCCGTTGGCGATCGTCGAAGCCATGGTGATGAGCTGGATGGGCGTGACCGCGATCTCCTGGCCCATGGGGATGGAGCCGATCGTAGTCGGCTGCCAGCGGCTGGGCGGTTTCACCAGGCCGCGCGTCTCGCCGGGCAGCTCAATCCCGGACTTCTGGCCGAATCCGTAACTGCGAATGTATTGATAGAAGAGGTCGGGGCCCATGCGCTGGGCGAGTTCTATAGCTGCGACGTCGCTTGACTCCCATAGCGCTTCCTTTGCGCTCAGCACATTCCCATGGTGACTCTCGTAAATGATGGCATCACGGTCATCGTGGACGAGACGGCCAGCCACGTTGATCACGCCCCCGAGCGTAGGAATCATCGAGTCCGGCGTAATGATCTTCTCGTTGAGTGCAGCCGAATAAGCGACGAGCTTGAAGGTCGAACCCGGCTCGTAGACGTCGCTCACCGCACGATCCGTCAGCAGGGAGCGATCGGTATGGCGGAAATCGTTCGGGTTGAAGGTAGGCCGGATGGCCAGCGCCAGAATCTGCCCGGTGTGCGGATCCTGCACGACCACGGTGCCGTTCGCCGCGCCGGTCCGCTCCATGTTCTTCTCCAGTGCCTGCTCGGCCATGAACTGGATGTTGGCGTCGATGGAGAGCACCAGGTTCTGCCCCGGCTGCGGATCGCGCTCCTGGCTGTCGAGCGCGTGATGCCGCGCATCCACGGCGGTGAGCATGTGGCCGGGCGTGCCATGCAGCTCTTTCTCGAAGTCCTCTTCCACGCCCGCCAGTCCGTCGTCGTCCATGCCCACGTAGCCCAGCACCTGAGCGGCGAGCTGCTGGTCGGGATAGAAGCGCTTGAACTCCTTCTGGAAGTAAATACCTTTCAACTTGAGCGCTTTCACCCGCGCGATGATCGCCGGCGTCTGCTTGCGCGCCACCCAGGCGAAGTTGCGCGAGTCGATCAGGCGCCGCAGGATCTGTTTGTCGGTGGTAAAGCGATCCTCAGGATCGGTGTGTACGACCTTCGCCAGCGTCGCCGCATAGGCGGCCTTGTTTGCTTCGCCGATCTCCGACGGTACCGCATAGATGGAATCCGCGATGATGGTCATCGCCAGCGGATGCAGGTCGCGATCGTAGAGAATGCCGCGGCGTGGCGCGACGGTGAAGGTCCGCTCCTGCTGGCGCGCGGCCCGCTCCGCCCACTCAGAATGCTGGATGACCTGCAGCCAGACGAGACGGCCGACGATGAGCGTTCCCCAGAAGAGAAAGATGGCCAGCAAGCCCAGAATGCGCATGCGGCGCATGGGCGTGACGAGGAACGGTTTTTTGCGGGAAGAGGAAGGGGGGGAGGGCGGCCCGACTCGCCGCGGTGGCGTGGGCTCCGCATCGAAATCGGAGGAGAAGGCAGGACGATTCACAGCGGGAATGTTCTCCTCCCCGGAGGGCTCAGTGCATTGCGGGCACGGCCGGCGTCACTTTCGCCATCACCGCGCCATTGTTCTCCATCGTAAGGGTCGCATTCGGATGCACCACCTGCCCCGGATGCGGCGCCGTCAATCCCAGATTGCGCGCCAGCGTGTCGATGCGCGAAGGATCGGCCAGCTGCGCGGCCGTCAGCCGCAGGTCGCGGTTCTGCTCTTCCAGCGTCTGCATCTGCTGTTTTTCCGACTGCAGGTTATACCCGCACTCGATGGCGCTGAAATGCTGCCATCCGTACATCAGGATCAGCGACAGCAGGAAGACCATGGCGATGGCAAAGGTCCGCATCTCGTGCTCGCGCGCCGGATCGTTCGCCTTCACCAGGCGCGAGTTGTCGATGCGCTTTGTGAACAGCGCTTCCGGAGTTGGGCCGCGCCGCCCGCCACGCTGCGCTGCGAGCAGCCGCGCGTTGTGCACTGCGATCCACTCCGTGTCGCGGCTGTTGCCGCCCGCCAGCATCGGTGCCGCCATTGCCTGTGTCGCCATCGTCCGTCTCCCTCAGCGCCCGATCATTCCAATGTACTTCCCTTTTTCGGGTTTTGCCGCGTTTTTCCGGTTCTTCCTGGTTTTTTTCCGCCTTTTCCTTCCAACGACCGGGCCAGGGCCGCTGCTTACAGGAAGGAGGGTGTTGCGCGGTGGTCGTCCGAGTTACTTTCGCCTTTGGTACGGTGGGACGGCCCCAGGCCCGATTTTTGTAGTGCAGCCCTTAGCTCTTAGCCCTTAGCTTTTAGCTCTGCGTTACTGATCCCGGCGCTCGGACCCAGGCTAAGAGCTAATGGCTAACAGCTAGTGGCTGGCTGCCCTTCTCTCCGCTGCCCGCAGCTTCGCGCTGCGCGCCCGCGGGTTGCGATCCGTTTCCTCCGCTTCGGCCGTCATCGGCTTCCGCGTCAGCACTTCCCAAACTCCCTGCCGCGCTCCTTCGCGTAGCGCATCTTTCACGCGCCGGTCTTCCAGCGAGTGGAAGCTGATGGTCACCAGACGGCCTCCGGGCTTCACTACCTCAGGAGCCGCCGCCAGCAGCGCTTCAATCTCGCCCAGCTCGGCGTTCACATGAATTCGAAGAGCCTGAAAGGTCCGGGTCGCCGGATGAATTCGCTCGCCTTTCATTGCCCCGAGCGCAGCCGCAACGATCCGGGCTAACTGCCCCGTCGTCGTTACCGGCCGCGCCCGGACAATGGCTCTGGCGATTCTCCGCGACCTCCTTTCCTCTCCGAATTCGTAAATCAGATCGGCGAGTTCTTTTTCCCCGGCCTGATTTACCACTTGTTCGGCAGACACTCCCTGGCGCGGATTCATCCGCATATCCAGGGGCCCGTCCGCCTGAAAACTAAAACCTCGGTGCGCCTCGTCCAGTTGCAGCGAGCTGACTCCAAAATCCGCCAGCAGCCCATCGACTTTCCGCCCGGCCAGCACTTCGACCATCTGCGAGAACTCCACATCGTGGAGTTCCACCTGCGGCATCGCCGCGCCCAGCTCCTCGCGGAGAGCGTCGAGCCTTTCCCGCGCCAGGGCCATGGCCTCCGGATCGCGGTCGAAGCCGATCAACCTGCCCTCGGCTCCCAAGTGGCGAGCAATTTCACTCGCGTGCCCTGCATACCCCAGCGTCGCGTCGACATAAACACCGCCGCTGCGCACATTCAGCATTCGGATCGCTACTTCAGAAAGAACTGGCACATGTCGTCCGGATTGCCGCTCCGACCTGTGCTCCCCCTGAGGGGTCTTCATCGCTTACAAACCAAACCCAGCCAGCGCCTGCTCGTCTTCCGCGGTGAGCGGGTTCTGCTCCATGTTCTGTTTGAAGGCCTCATGGTTCGCGACCTCCAGATACGTCTGCATCCCGAACACAACCACATCGCCGGTGACTTTGGCCGACTCGCGCAGAATCTGCGGGAGCAGCACCCGGCCCTGAGCATCGATCTCCGCCATCTGGCCGTAGTAGTTCAGCCGGTCCAGCAGCTTCTTCCTGGCGGGATTGAAACTGGGGATCGCCGCCACCTTCTGCTCAAACTTTTCCCACTCCTGCAGGGGGTAAATCTCCGCGACCTTGCCGTTCTTGCTGGTGATGTAGAACTGCGTGCCGTACTGCTCGTCGATCTGGCGCTTGAACTCCGCCGGGAGCTTGAGGCGCCCCTTTTCATCAACCCGAGCTGGATGGTTTCCGCGAAACATCGTTTTTGCCTGGTATCGAGGGAGGAACGTCCGAGATCGGAACAGGAGCCAGCGAGATTTTCCGTGCTATCCTGGCTGCTGGACCGGTCGAAATCGACTGAGATCATCCACTCTTGACCACTTTGGACCACTTGATCGTAACCGAGCAGGTTCTCCCTGCAAAGTGGAAAATCTGTGATTCCAAAAAAGATTCGCGGACGGTCAGGAGGGCTCCCCGACGGATTTCCGCAAAAGCTCACGCCTTGGGCGTTGACCGCGACTTCACCACAAGATATTGGGGTTATTCAGAGAGATTCCTCCCCCGCGGATTCGTGCGTCGTGCTCTTGTCAGGCTTCAAGGTTCGCGCTAGCACTTTTGGCGAATAAAAAACGAAACGTGCCGCACCCATGCTCCAACAGCGCTCGTTAAGATCAATCCATGAACGGCGTGCGTCTCGATAAATGGCTGTGGGCGGCGCGCTTTTTCAAGACGCGCACGCTCGCCGCAAAAGCCTGCGAACTGGGACGCGTGGAAGCGCAGGGGCAGACGGCGCGCTCTTCGCGCGAAGTCCGCGTGAGCGATCGCCTCATCATCCAGAACGAGGGCGGACGCTTCGAAGTGGACGTGCTGGCTCTGAGCGAGATGCGTGGGCCCGCCGCTGTCGCACAGACGCTCTACAAGGAAACAGAAACCAGCCGCGAAGCCCGCCAGCGCTATGCCGAGGAGCGCAAAGCAGGGCTGCACTTCACGCCTGCTCCCGCCGGGCGGCCGTCGAAGCGCGACCGTCGCAAGATTCACCGCTTCCGCAACGACCTCTGAGCCGGACTCTATTTACGGCCTGGCCCGCTACCCCACCCGCCGGATCACCAGCAGCGTCTGGTCGTCCACCTGCGGCCCAAAGCCGCGCGCGTCGCGCAGAATGCGATCCGCCACATGCGCCAGTGGCGCCTGCGCCTCTGCCTCAATCGCTCTCTGCACCCGCTCGATCCCGAATTCCTCTTCCTGGCGATTGCAGACCTCGAGGACCCCATCGGTGGCCACCACCACCAGATCGCCGGCAGCCAGTTCCATCGCCTCTCCGGTAAAGCCGCTCACCGGAAGCAGCCCCACCGGATACTGGTTCTCCTGCATCAGCCGCGGATCCTGCCGCTGCGCGCCCCAGTGCAGAACCGGCGGGCTGGCGGCCATCGCATACCAGGCGCGGCCATCGGCATTCAGGCGAAAGGCTGTGAGCGTGGCGTACATCTGCGGCTCCTTCACCTGGGGCAGGACCTGATTCAGCTTCTCGAGAAGCGCCGGCAGGCTCGCGCTGGCAGGCCCCTGCTCCGCATCCAGCAGCGCCGTCCGCGCCGCGGTCTTCAGCATACCCATCAGGATGCCAGCCGAGAGCCCGTGCCCCGCGATGTCCGCGACGTAGGCGATGATGTCGCCGTTGGACAACAGCACCGCGTCCACCAGATCGCCGCCGACTTTTTCGCTCGGCTGGGAGATCCCGTACAGCTCAAACCTGGCGGTCGAGAGCAGGACCGGCGGCACCAGCGTCTTCTGAATTCCGTGCGCCAGATCCAGCTCGTTCTGTACGCGGATGTGCTCGTTTCCCTGCGCCCGGATAAATCTTACGAAAAAGACGTACGACGCGATGGTCGCAATGCCGATGCCCGTCGCGGCAAAATGCACGCCCTGCGCCTGGGGCACCGGCTGCAGGTTGAAGGCGTGGATCATCCAGCTTTCGACGATCCCGCCGATCGTCCCTATGAAAAACTGCAGCACGATCATAATGCCGAGCGCCACCCGGCCCATCCGGTAGATCACGATAATCCATGCGGCCGCATCGAGACCGCTCAGCAACGCGATCATCAGAGTAGCAGCGTAGGGCTTGGTTCCCATCGCCATCAGGTCGTAATAGAACCCCCAGATCGCAAACAGCAGCATCGCCGCCGTGATCAGCAGGGCCAGCCGGCTCCACGGGACGGAGCGCACCCGTTT
Organism: Acidobacteriaceae bacterium; assembly: GCA_049579805.1. GTDB lineage: Bacteria > Acidobacteriota > Terriglobia > Terriglobales > Acidobacteriaceae > Palsa-343. The sequence continues at coordinate 107,521 of JBAUOP010000051.1, read as the reverse complement.
AAGGCGCTGCTGCGCATGGGGAGTGAGCTTTCGTTCACGCATGGAAAACCAGAGTACACGATGCCGGTGCGCCTTTCCGCCGATGACAAGAGGCGTCGCGCCTTCAGATGATCAGCCCTCCTGGCCAACCGCGACCCCTCTTTCTCTGCAACCTGCAACCTGTAACCTGCAACCTCGTCCTCCGCCTCCCCCAAAACGACCACCCGCCACCCTCCCCAAAGTCCGTCGTCTCGCGATACAATCGTCGGTCCACCCGGCAGCGAGCGCTTCCCCGGACGATCCGTTTTCTTCTCCGCGCGCTCCAGGCTGAAAGGACGATCATCTAATGGGTAAGGGGTGTACATGGCCCGTACGGCAGTTTCCGGCGCCGAATCCACGCAACAGCAGCAGGAGGATTCCCTCGCCCGGCCCGATGTCTCGCGCAACGGCCGCGGTACCGGCATTTCCGCCGACCAGCTCATCGAGATCTACCGGCTCATGCTTCTTTCGCGCCGCATCGATGACCGCGAAATCATTCTCAAGAACCAGCAAAAAACGTTCTTCCAGATCTCCGGCGCAGGCCATGAAGCCCTCCTCGTCGCCGCCGGCCTCTCGCTTCGCCCCGGTTACGACTGGTTTTACCCCTACTATCGCGACCGCGCCCTCTGCCTCGCGCTCGGCATGACCGTTGAAGAACAGCTCCTCGCCTCCGTGGGCGCAGCCACCGACCCCGCCAGCGGCGGACGGCAGATGCCCTCGCACTGGAGCGCTCCCAGGCTCAACATTGTCACCCAGTCCTCCTCGACGGCCACCCAGTGCCTGCAGGCCGTGGGCTGCGCCGAGGCCGCTGTCTACCTCAGCCAGCACCCGGAAGCCGCCCAGCCACCGCCTGCCTCCGAGGGTCCGCGCCTCGACTACCGCCGCGCGCATCCTCTCACCTTCCACGGCGACGAGGTCGTCTATATCTCCATCGGCGACGGCGCCACCAGCCAGGGCGAGTTTTGGGAATCCATCAGCATCGCCTCCAACCTGAAGCTGCCCTTGCTGTTCGTTATCGAGGACAATGGCTATGCCATCTCTGTCCCGGTCGAGGTCAACACGCCCGGCGGCAGTATCTCGCGCCTCCTGACTCAGTTCCCTGATTTCCACATAGCGGAGATCGACGGCACCGACCCAATCGCCAGTCTGCACGCCATGGAAGAAGCCGTCGCCCATTGCCGGGCGCGCAAAGGGCCGGCGCTGGTCCACGGTCACGTCACGCGCCCCTACTCGCACTCGCACTCCGACAACGACAAACTCTACCGCCCCGCTGCCGAGCGCGAGGCGGAAGCCCTGCGCGACCCCATCCAGAACTTTCAGATGTTCCTGCTCCGCGAGGGCATTCTGAATTCCGAGTCGCTGGAGCGCCTTGAAAAGCAGCTGGACGAAGAAGTCCGCGAGGCCGCCGAAAGCGCCCTGGCTGCCCCGCTGCCCTCCACCGAGCCCGCTGCGATCCTGCGCCATCAATATTCAGAGGAGTTCGATCCCACCCGCGCCGACCTGGCCACCGACCCAGCGCCACCGGCCCCCGGCCGAGCCGAGCCGAAAACCATGGCCGAGCTCATCAACGCCTGCCTCCACGACGAAATGGCTCGCGACGCTCGCATCGTCGTCTTCGGCGAAGACGTGGCCGACTGCTCCCGCGAGGAGTATCTGAAGGAGAAGCAGGTCAAAGGCAAGGGTGGCGTTTTCAAGCTCACCGCCGGTCTGCAGTGCGACTACGGCTCGGCGCGCGTCTACAACTCGGCGCTAGCCGAAGCCGCCATTGTCGGCCGCGCCGTGGGCATGGCCGAGCGCGGCCTCAAGCCGGTTGCGGAAATCCAGTTCTTCGACTACATCTGGCCGGCCATGCACCAGCTCCGCAATGAGCTGCCCCTCATCCGCTGGCGCTCCAATGGCGGATACGCCGCGCCCGCCGTCATCCGCGTGCCCATCGGCGGATACCTGACCGGCGGCGCGATTTATCACTCACAGAGCGGCGAAAGCCTCTTCACCCACACGCCCGGCCTGCGCGTGGTCTTCCCGTCGAATGCGCTCGACGCCAACGGCCTGCTGCGCACCGCGCTCCGCTGTGACGACCCCGTGCTCTTCTTCGAGCACAAGCGCCTTTACCGCGAAACCTACGGCCGCGCGCCGTATCCCGGCCCCGACTACATGATCCCCTTCGGGAAGGCGAAGGTCGTCCGCGAGGGGAATCACCTGACCATCGTCACCTATGGAGCCATTGTGCCCCGCGCGCTCCAGGCCGCACAGCGTGCCGCCCGAGAGCTGGGCGTCGAAACCGAGGTCCTCGACCTGCGCACACTCAATCCCTTCGACTGGGACGCGATCGCAGCCTCCGTGCAGAAGACCAGCAAGGTGATCGTCGCCCACGAGGACACGCTCAGCTGGGGCTACGGCGCGGAAATCGCCGCCCGCATCGGCGAACAGCTCTTCGACTCTCTCGACGCCCCGGTGCGCCGCATCGGCGCCATGGACACCTTCGTCGCCTACCAACCGCAGCTGGAGGACGCCATCCTGCCCCAGCCGGAGACCATCTTCCGGACGATCAAAGAGCTGGCGGAGTACTGAGGAAGGGCCCTGTCCCGCGGCTTTTCGAAATTTTCCGGCAGGAAGGGTAATGACGCGCTTATCATTGCCGGCGTCAGCAACATACCTGCTTGCCCGCACCCAGTTGCGTTTCTCCGGTCCGGGGTGACGCATGTCACTGAAGGCGGCAGTTCCGTGTGTTACTGGTGACAATTGGAACGGATCCGTCTGCCAGGCCCCGAATTCAGGGACAAGGGCGGATCAATGGAGGCTTTTGCTATGTCCATGTTGTTGCGCGCCACTCACCGAACCGCTGTTTCCGCCCTCACCCTGGCTGTCCTTGTTTCTCTCGGCTGCAACCGGTCGGCGCCGCCAGCCGCTGGTGCCGCAGCGACCCCGGCCGCGACCGCAGCAGCGGCGCCGACGGTTGTCGCCGCCAAAAACCCCTTCTGGGTGATGTACAAATCCGCTCATGACTGGGCGCCGGACGTCGAGGCCATCCGCCTGACCCAGGAGGACCTGCCGGGCTACAAGAACGAAGACGGCAAGGCGGGCTTGTGGGAAGCCGCGTTCGCCTCGCCCAGCCTCCGGCAGTATCGGCTCTACACCTATGCCATCGCCGACGCTCCGCCCAACGTCTTCAAGGGCGTCACTGCCGGAATGCCCATGGACTGGGGCGGAGAGACACGCGACGCCATGCCGATCGACACCTCGGTCTTTAACGTGGACTCGGACGCGGCTTACCAGGCGGCCTCCGCCTTTGCCGCCGATTGGCTGAAGAAGAATCCGGGCAAGGAACTGACCGCGCTCGAGCTGGGCCAGACGTTTAAGTTCTCCGGACCGGTCTGGTATACGCAGTGGGGCACCAAATCCGCCGGATATTCGGCTCTGGTGGATGCCACCACCGGCAAGGTCCTGGGACGCAAGTAAGCACTGCCGCGGCGACATCCGTTTACGGCCCTCCCCCACCAGACCTGCTTGCAAGCGGCGAGGGCCGTGGCTCCGCAGAACCGGCCTGGTCCCTGGACCGCAGGAGGGACCGCACAGGCAAAAGCGAAGGGGGCAAGTTCCCTTGCGGGATCTCGCCCCCTTCTATCCGAAATCTGCGAAGATCTGGATCCGGCTACCTGAGTCCAGCCTCCTTTGTCAGACGTATGCAGGTCTTGTGAGCTTGCGCCCTCAACTCCCGCCCGTTTCTGTCAAACGCGCTGTACGAGCCTGCTCGCGATCCATCCGGAAGCTCCGGTTGCCCTTCGCTTCCTGAGACCCCGGTCTCCCGAGGCTCCTGGGTTTCGTTGCCGATTCCCCTGACGGCTGCCGTTCGGCTCTCTTCTCGTGGAAGATTGCTCCTCCGTTACAAAGAATGATGCCACAGCTTTGCCTCGGCGCAAGTCCTTTATTTCTGTGCAAATCCGGGGTTTTCTGTGCAAATCGCCGGCACAAATGGCGGATCGCATCAGCCCCGGGGCAGTCCTGCATCCCCCGGCCACTGCCCCGCGTATTAGTAACTATTTCTGTGACGATTGTCGATGCCGGAGCGTGCTTCGGCATCACTCTTCACTGCTTCGTGTCCAGCGGATGCTCCGCCTCCTGATAAAACTCGTTCTGCAGTTTCAGGCTCTCGTCGTCCGCCTTGACCGCGCGGATAGCAGACACCAGATCCGCGACCCAGGCTTTCATGTCGTACTCGCCGAGCGCCAGGGTCGCCTTCGAGCCGTCGCCGGAGTAGTGGTTGGGAAAGCGCGCGTACCACCAGATGCCTGTGTACACGTCTTCGGGTAAATGCAGACGATGCAGGTCCGCTCCCGATTCCTCGTTGGCCCGATCCATGTGCACCAGGTCCGGCCGCGTGACCAGCGTATGCGAAGTCTCCGACTCACCCGCGTGCATGTCCGTGGTTGTTTGCTGCTTCGGGCGCCCCGGGCCGTTGCGTTTGTCCCACCAGTAGACGTACACGACATAGTTGTGGGGCTGCTGCAGCTCGGTTTGCGCGAAATAAGGCAGCAGTGACAGGTTGCCGCCGTGTCCATTCACGATCAGAATCTTCTGACAGCCGTTCCGGCCCATCTCGTCGGTGGTCTCCTGCAGCAGGTCCAGCTGGATGTGCCGGCTGTAGGCTACGGTTCCGGGCTGGTGCCGCGCCTCGTCGATCTGGCCGAAGTAGTACGGCGGGAACACCACGGCGTATTCCTCCGCGGCACTGTGCAGAGCCACCCAGCGGGCATTGATCAGGTCCGTCCCGATGGGCATGTGCGGCCCGTGCTTCTCCATAATCCCGAACGGGAGAAGGCAGACCCCCTGCGCTTTATGGATCGCCTTGACGAAGTCCGGACCCGTCAGCTCTTCCCAGTGCGTGGACAGCTTCCCGGAATCCGGTGCTGCGCTTTCCGCCGTTTGCTGCGCCCCGGCGCACCATGTCACGCTGAGAGCCCCAATCAATACGATTCCCCAACAATTCAGTCTGCGCATTTGGCCGCCTCCATGCGAACGCACCCTTATATCAGAGAAGGCCGTGATCTCCGCACAGGACGGGAGGGTGGCTGTTCTCGCTGCGAGCGCGCGGCTCAGTACATCCAGTTGCAGTCCCGGGTGAAGTCGGTGGCGGGGACGCGCTTCCACATTTCGCCGGTTTTCTCGACCTCGAAGATGCCGCCGCTGCCGCAGAAGCCTCCGCAGATTTTGATCACGGAGACCAGAGCATGTGTGTGGCTCGCGTCGAATCCCGGCACGCCGAGGAAGCGCACGTGCCGGATGCCCTTGTAGCGATCGCACGCGGCCGCGTCATGTCCGCCGGTTGCCAGGCAGCTTCGCACCTGCGCCACTTCGCCGGGCGCCAGCATGCGGTAGCCCTGAGGAATGGTGAAGTGCGTCTGCCAGGTGTGGCTCTCCCGATTCGCCGCCGCATAGGCGTCCGTCATGGCCTGCTCCTCGGGCGATTTCGGTTTCAGGCAACTGCCGCCCACCTGCGGAATGTCGGCCTGCGATGCGGCCGCGAAGGCGAGCGGCTCATCGGCCCCGAGTGCGTACAGAGCGGAGTACACCGCATAGGCTTCTTCCGGCGCGGGACCACCGCTCGGCTGGTTGTGCGGGCGTGACTGCGAAAGATCCGTCGCTGCGGGTGTGTGGGCCGAACGCAACCGCCCATGCGGCATCAGCCGCGCCCATACGATCACGGCCGCCACCACCACCAGCGCCAGCCGGAACACCAACCGTCTCGAAATACGCACCGCCCGCTCTCCGCAGAAATCATTGTCATCCTACGCGGCCGCCGCGCCTCCTGCCGAATCGTCTCTGCCGGGCGCGCGCAGCATCGGCTCGGGAAAGCGACACAGCGCAGCCGGAGCGCGCGGTCCTGGCGCTGTCGAATCCGTACTTGCCCCGGATTCTCTACGCGCAAAAAGGTCGCACAAACTTTTGCGGAAAATTGCACGTGCGTTTAACCGCCATGGCGCCTGAAGTTGAATCGATCCGCAGCGTCGCGCCATCGATACAGACGTGCGAAGCGCCGCCGACCGCGCAGAAGAAGGCCGGGCTGGCTACTCACTGGAAGGCCGTATGAAACAGTTACAGATTCTTGTCGCCATCATAATTTCTTTGGCCCTCGCCGGTTCTGCCTGGGCGCAATCCGCGGCGCTCTTGCCCACCGCCCCCGCTCCGACAGAGGATGCAGGCACAGCCCCGCTTCCCGGCGCCAATCTCAGCGGCACCGTCAGCGATAACGCCGGCGATGTCATCCCCGGCGCAACCGTGACACTCCTCGCGCCCGGTTCCGCATCGTCCCGCACCGCAACCGCCGGCGAGAGCGGCAGCTTCAGTTTTGACCAGGTCCCACCCGGGGGTCCATATCGCATTACCGTAAGCGCGCAAGGTTTCGGCGGCTGGACCTCCGCCGATCTCGAACTCCGGGCCGGTCAGTTCATCTTTCTCCCCGCCGTGCATCTGATGCTCTCGGGCGGCGTCACCTCGGTGATGGTGATCGCCAACTCGGCGCAGCTGGCCACGGAACAGGTGCACGTCGCCGAGCAGCAGCGCGTCCTCGGCGTTGTGCCCAACTTTTACGTGGTTTACGATCCGAATCCGGCGCCGCTCACCACGAAACTGAAATTTTCCCTGGCTCTGCGCGCGGAAACCGACCCCATGACGTTCGCTGGTGCGGCGTTGGTGGCAGGACTCCAGCAGGCCGGCAACACACCGGACTTCCAGCAGGGCATGGCGGGCTACGGTCAGCGCCTCGGCGCCAACTACACCACAGGTTTCACAGACATCATGATCGGCGGCGCGCTTCTTCCCTCGCTCCTGCATCAGGATCCCCGCTACTTTTACCAGGGCACCGGCTCCACGCGCTCGCGGCTGATGCACGCGCTTGCCGCGCCGTTTATCGCCCGGGGCGACAACGGCCACCGGCAGCCCAACTACTCCAGTATTGGCGGCGACCTGGCGGCAGGAGCGATCTCCAATGCCTATGAGCCTGCGAGCAACCGGGGCGCCGATCTCGTCTTCGAAAACGCCGCCATTGTCACCGGAGGGCGCATGGCCAATGCCGTTGCGCAGGAATTCCTTCTGCGCAGGCTCACTCCGGCCAGCCGCAGAAGCGATCCGTAACGACCTTTGCGACATTTTGAAGCGGAACGAAGCCCTGCCAGCCGTTCGCTCAGCGATAGATCTGGTAGAGCAGCCCGCATCCGGTGATGGCAAGGATGAGATACGAGAAGCGATTCGCCATCATCACGGCGGAACGAGTATCGCCGGTACTGCGCAGCAGATCGTACCAATCGATGACCCAGGTTTTGAGATAGCGCGAAACCAGGTACGACGGCACCATGAGCGTAAGAAATATGGCCAGGATGGCCAACAGCTGGTGCTGCATGCCGGACCAGTCCGGAAAAAACTTCATGCCAACCCACATGGGTACCATGCGCCATTCCGTCAGTGCGCCGGAGCGGCCGCCCGGAAAACCGGCATACTCGTTCAGGGCCGCGTACAGCAGCCAGGCCAGCGGATAGCCCAACCCTGTTGTGCCCAGGTTCACCGAGGTCACGGCTGCAAAGGTGCGCAGCCAGCGCGTTTGCAGCGCCGCCTGCAGATAGGCGGCCTCAATTACGATGATCGGCAGCAGAAACCAGAGGACGCTGGGATACGCTATCGGCAGCATGGGAATGCCGGCATCGGCGTACGCCGGCGCCGGCGCCGCTGCCAGAAAGGCCGCTGCCAGGAGCATCATCATCCAAAGCCGGGGTTTCCGCATCATTTGCCGGAAATCATAGCATCGGCGTTACCTCGGGAACACTCCCACAAAAGTGAGACTTTCCGACCGCGACTTTTTCGCGGCGATGCTTCCGGGCCATCGTCGAAAACGCGGCCGGCCAGGGTTTCGCTGTACACTGTGGCCTCGATCCAATAAGCTGCGCCGCCGCGGCGCGATGGGGTTTCCGCTCTTGCTTTCCGGCTCTCGCCTGCTCTCCCGTTTGCTCTCTCGCCTGTTCGCCGCTTTCGCCGTTCTTTTGCTGGGCTCCGTCACCGGGGTTTTCGTCGCTGTTGCGGGCACACATCGCGCAGTACCGGGCAGCGCTGCCGCTGCGGTTCACGACGTTGACTGGCCGGCCTACAACGGCAATCTCAACGGCGACCATGACTCGCCCCTGGCACAGATCAACCGCTCCAACGTGGCGCAGCTCCGAGTAGCGTGGCAATACGACACCGGCGAAAAGGGCGATCTGGAGACGAACCCCCTCATCGTTGGCCGCACGCTCTTTGCAACCACACCGACGGGCAAAGTCATCGCACTCGATGCCGCCACCGGGCATTTGCTGTGGACGTTCGACCCCGGTTTCAACTCCACGCAACCGTCCCGTGGGTTCGCTTACTGGACCGATGGAAAGAACGCGCGTCTCTTCGCAGGCATTCTGAATTTTCTCTACGCGCTGGATCCGGCCAATGGTCATCCCATCGCGTCATTTGGCGAGCAGGGCCGCATCGATCTGCGCAAGGGCCTTCGCCCCGGCGAGGATTTCAAGCGCCAGTCCATCGCGGTCACGTCACCAGGGCTGATCTATCGAGACCTGATCATCGTGGGGGGCCGCAATCCGGAAACGCACCCCGCGCCGCCCGGCGATATCCGCGCGTTCGACGTGCGCACCGGCGCGCTGCGCTGGACCTTCCACACCATTCCGCATCCAGGCGAGGTCGGTTACAGCACCTGGCCGCCTGGCGCATGGAAGACCGCCGGCGCTGCCAACAATTGGGCCGGCATGACACTGGACGCGGCACGCGGCATCGTCTACGTGCCGACCGGCTCCGCGGTATTCGACTTTTACGGCGGCGACCGCATCGGCAACGACCTGTTTGCCGATACGTTGCTGGCGCTGGACGCCGCGACCGGCCGCCGGTTATGGCACTTTCAGGAGGTTCACCACGACGTGTGGGATCGTGACCTTCCGGCTCCGCCGGCGCTGGTCACGGTGACGCGCAACGGGCACCGCATCGACGCGGTCGCGCAGACCACCAAACAGGGCGTCGTCTATCTCTTCAATCGCGTCACCGGTGCGCCGCTCTTCCCCATCGAGGAGAAGCCGTATCCGCCCAGCAATGTGCCCGGTGAGAAAACCTCGCCCACCCAGCCGATGCCCACCGCTCCTGCGCCGTTCGCCCCCCAGCGGCTGACTGCAGACATGCTGACGACGCGCACGCCGGAAGCGCACGCCTGGGCGCTCCAGATGTTTCGAACCTTCCGCAGCGATGGCCAGTTTGTTCCGCTGAGCCTCAATCGCCAGACGGTGGTCTTCCCGGGATTCGACGGTGGCGCGGAATGGGGCGGCCCGGCTGTCGATCCTTCCACCGGCGTGCTCTACGTGAATGCGAATGATATGGCGTGGACGGGCGGCCTGGTGCGCGAGAACCCGGCCGCGTCCCCCGGCGCCGCGGTCTACCAGGCGCAATGCGCGATTTGTCACGGAGCCAACCGGGCCGGTGCCCCGCCGGCATTTCCCTCGCTGGTCGGCATCACCCGGCGACTCACCGATTCACAGATCGCCGCCATTCTCGCGCACGGACGCGGACGCATGCCGGCCTTCCCTAACCTGAGCAGCGCACAAACTACCGCGCTGTTACATTTTCTGAGAACCGGCTCCGGGGCGGCCGCACACGATGCCGCTACCACGATGCCGGGCGGACCCGGCGTGCAGTATGCCTTTACGGGTTATCGCAAATTTCTCGATCCGGATGGCTATCCCGCGATTGCTCCGCCATGGGGAACGCTAAGCGCCATCGACCTGAACACGGGCAAATTCCTGTGGCAGATTCCGCTCGGCGACTATCCCGCGCTGGCCGCGCATGGGATGAGCGATACCGGCTCAGAAAACTATGGCGGGCCAATTGTCACAGCGGGCGGTCTGATCTTCATCGGAGCCACAGTGTACGACCGCAAATTCCGTGCCTTTGACAGCCACACGGGCCAGTTACTTTGGCAAACGGACTTACCGTACGCCGGCATCGCGACGCCCGCCACCTACTCCATCGACGGAAAGCAATACGTGGTGATCGCGGCCAGCGGAGGGCGCGATCCTAAATCTCCTGTGGGCGGTATGTATATCGCGTTTGCGTTGCCCTGAGCCGGGTTGATGATGCAACGCAGGGCACGTCGTAGCACGCATGACACCGCATTCGCCCAACATGACAACTCTGCAAGACGGGCCGGGCATCCCATCGCCAGGGACAGCACGATATTCCCCTTTGGAGACGCCAATGCAATTTCCCCGGATTTTTCGCCTCGTAACCCGCAGTCTGGCTGCCGCTGCGCTGCCCCTGCTTCTTGCCTGCTCGCCCGCTGTGCGCGCACAGAGCACGCACCTCGTTTCTCCTTCGCAACTGCAGCAGCAGGTGCAGACGGCGACCGCGGCGCGGCAGCAGAATATCGAAACGCTCAACCAGTTCCTCACCACGCCGACGGCGCAAAAGGCGATGAAGGACGCGAAGATCGATCCCGTTCAGGTGAAGAACGCCGTCCCGACTCTGTCCAATGCAGAACTGGCCAACCTCTCTGCGCGCGCCGCTCATGCGCAAAGCCAGTTCGCCGCCGGAAGCCTCAGCACTCTGGCTCTCGCGCTGATCATCATCGCTGTAGTCCTCATCATCCTGCTGGCGGCTTACCATTAATTCTGTGTTGCGGTTTGTTCTTGCGTGCATCATGGCAGCGGCTCCGGCCGCTGCCTTTGCACAAACCAGTGGCGCTGTCTGGATCGACGTACCGTTTGTGCGCCAGCCGCACGATGGATGCGGCGCGGCATCTCTTTCGATGGTGATGCGGTACTGGGCTCACCAACAAGGGCAGCCGCCGTCAGCGGACAGCGCGGTGAGCAGAATCCAGCAGACACTTTACGTCGCGGCGGAACACGGCATTCCCGCATCCTCCATGCAGAACTATCTGCGTCAGCACGGATTCCTCGTCTTTGCGCTGAACGGCCACTGGAACGATCTCGAACAGCAGCTTCGCAAAGGCCGCCCGCTGATTGTCGCACTGCGACCGCAGGGCGAGCGCGCTTTGCATTACGTTGTAATCGACGGCATCGATCCGACGCGCGGCGTGGTGATGATGAACGACCCTGCCGATCGCAAACTGCTCTCCGAGGAGCGTGCAGCATTCGAGAAAGACTGGAGCGCCACCGGCGACTGGATGCTGCTCGCGGTGCCCGCGCCATCCGCACACTGATTCTCGGCCTGGCCGTGCTGGCCTCTGCGTGCAGCGCGATGGCCGATCCATGCGCTGTGCATCGTGCGGCGAACCGCGCCATCCAGGAAAACTTCCAGCAGCAGAACTGGCAGGCTGTCATTCGTCTGGCCGAGAAACTTCCTGCACTCACTCCCGACGACCGGTTCGCGCTCGGCATGGCCCAGGCGCATTTAGGACGACTGGCGGATGCGGAACGGGCCTTGCGTGCCGGCGAACGGCAGTGCCCCCAAGATAAGCGCTTCCCGACCGAACTGGCCGGCGTCGCCTTCGAGCAAAAGCGGTACGCGGCCGCGGCCCATTGGCTGCGCCGGGCACAGCATCTTGATCCCGCCGACGCCTACGTGAGCAATTTTCTCGGCACGGTGTATTTTCTCTCGGGAAATCTGGACGCGGCTTTGCCAGCCTGGAACCGCATTCACAAGCCGATGATCGACAATCTGGATCTCGACCCCCATCTCCGCGTCAACCACCTGCTGCTGGAGCGCGCTTTTACCTTCTCTCCCCATGAAGTCCTCGAAGCGCCGCAATTCGCGACCACGGCGCTGCGGCTCGACGGCCTTGGGATCTTCCCGGCGTGGAGTCTTCACCTGAACGCGCTGCCCAACGGCCAGTTCAATGCAATCTTCCGGGCGCAGGAGCAGAACGGTTTGGGCGCGAGTCCGCTGGAAGCGGCGGTTTCCACCCTCGGCGGCCTGCCTTATGAGACGATCTATCCCAGCTACGCCAACATTCATCACTCGGCGATGAACGTGGAGTCGCTGCTCAGATGGGACGCGCAGAAACGCCGCGCCTGGATCGCTCTCTCAGCGCCGCTCAACCATCTGCCCTGGTGGCGGTGGCAGATGAGCGCTGATCTTCGCAACGAGAACTGGGCGATTCGCCGATCCTTTACCGGGCCGGCGCCGTTGCTCGCCGCGCTGAATCTCGAGCGTGAGTCGTTCGACGCGACACTCACTTCGCTGTCGACGGCTCGGCTGCAGTGGTCGGCAGGAGGCGAGCTGGCGCACCGCAATTTTCGGAGCGTCGTGCCGGGGACCGCTCTCACCGCGCCTTTGCTGACATCTGGCTTCGAACTCAGACAACTCGCATCCGTTCGGGCGCCGCTGCTGCGTCTGCCGGAACACCGCTTCACGCTCGACGGGTCTGCCAGCTCCGGCTTTGCGCGCACCTTCTCCAGCCCGTCGTACGCCTCGGAGACATTACAGGGCTCAGCGCTCGCGGACTGGTTGCCGCAGATGGACGGCGACCGGTATGAACTCCGGCAGCAGTTACGCGGCGGACGAATCTTCGGCACCGTTCCTTTCGACGACCTCTTCCTCTTCGGTATGGATCGCGACGACACGAACCTGTACCTGCGCGCGCACATCGCCACACGCGACGGCCGCAAGGGAAGCGCTCCCATCGGCAACGGCTATCTTCTGAGCAATACCGACTTTTACCGGCGCCTCTACACCAACGGGCTGCTCACGATTCATGCAGGCCCGCTGCTCGATATCGGACGGATGACGGCGCCGACCAGCGGCCTGTCCGCGCAGCAATGGCTCTTCGACGCGGGCGCGGAGGTGCGGCTCACGATCCTGCACACCAGCGTGGTTCTCAGCTATGGACGCGACCTGCGTGCGGGAGCCAATGCCTTCTATGGAGCCGCGGCGCCACCGACAATGACGCTGCCCTGAGGTCCGGAGTCATGCTCCACGCCATGGCCGTAACCGCGACTCCCGTAACAGCCCGGATCGGTGCCTTCGCCTGGGGCGCGGGGGCTGTGGAAATTCAACGCCACGGCTCGGCTGCGACGGCGACCGCGCCCCGGGTCGATCGCTCGGTTCAGCCCAATCGCAGATAAGTCGTGTAGGGCAGATCCCCGACCGAAGTAAAGGGCAGCAGGGTCACTACACCGCTGGCCGCCTGCACCTGCCACTGGCGTTCGCTCAGGCGTTGGGCGGAGAGGAGCTGTTCGCGCGTCACCCGGGGCAGCGGATCGCCCTGCTCGCGCTTGACCGCCATCAGCACCACCGGCCCGCGCAGCAGAGCCACCGTGCCGGGATGCCGATCATCAAGCGGCTGCAGCCGCATCCGCAGCGGCAGGTCCAGTTCCACTCGATCGCCGGTCTTCCACTCGCGCCGAATCGCGGCAAAACGGCCCGGCGCCGCCGCTTCCTTCTGTCTCGCTCCGTTCAAAAAAATCGAAGCTCCCTCTGCCCACTCCGGAATGCGGAAATGCAAAGTTTGTTCGGCAGGTCGCGAGGCAGTGACCGTAAACGCTACAGAGTTTTCGAACGGATACTGCCCCTCCTGTGTCAGCGAAAAGGCGACGCCGTTTTCAACCCAGCGCAGGGTTGAAGAGACAAAGAGGTTCACATAGATGGCCCCAGGACCCCGGAAATAGGTGTTAATGCGGTAATCGGCGGCCACCTGCGGCAGCGTTCCCGAACAGCAGGGCCAGCGCGCCGCATGATAGAACCGGTCCGCGTTGTAGTTATAGTCCGAGTAATAAAATGCGTGGCCATCGTCCTGCAGCGGCTTGGCCCCGAGCACCGTGTTAATCATCGTGCGCTCCATGCTGTCGCCATAGCGGGAATCGCGCGTTACGCGCAGCAGATAGCGAGTGATTTTGAAGTGCGCATACGAACCGCAGGGGGTTTCAAAGCTATGGTGCGTGTTGGTGAGGCTGGCGTTGAGGTCGTCGCTCTGGGGTGCGCGCAACTGCTCGTCCGGCCCCCAGCCGCCCGTGGCATAACTCTGTTGCTGCAGCATCGCAAAGCCGTTTTGCGCCGCCCGCAGATGCTTTTCGCTCCCGGCCACCATCCACGCCATCATGGCCGAGCTCAGCGAATTGACATAACTGTAAGCATGATGACCGTGCAGTACGTTTTCATTTCTGGAAAGCGGATCGAACCACGTTTTGTCATCGAGATACTGCAGTGCCAGATCGTAGTAGCGTCGTCCGGCTCCGCGCCGATACGCGAGAAACAGGTTTTCCGGCAACGTATACGATTCGTCCCAGTTCCACGATATGTCGCTGGCGGGCTTATCCATGCGCCAGCGAACATCATGGTCCACGGCATGACCGGGAAGGTGGGGCAGCGCGGTGTTCGTCGTCTGCTCCAGAATCGCCAGCGCCTGCGGATCCTTCACCCAGGTGTGCGAATCGAGCAGCCCGAGCACCAGCTTGTCGTACGTATAAGCCGGAAATCGATTCCGAACGTAGAAATCCGCGGAGATCGTCTGCGCGTAGAGCCGATTCAGCCGCAGCACCTTCTGCCGCGTCGCTTCGTCCCCGGTGATCGCGTACGCGCGGGCCAGCGCCGACACCCACTGCCCGAAGGTGCAACCAGGAGCGAAGCCATCGATGTCCTTCCGATAGTCGTAATCCGGATCGTAGTGATACCAGCCGCCCAGGTCCTCGCCGGGCGCCGGCATGCCCGACATCTGCCGGAACGGCTTCAGCAGGCTGTCATCGCTCAGCGACATCAGCACCGCCTGCGTCTCCCGCAATTGATTTTCGTGGGCCTCGCTGCTCATCAGCACATCGCCATAGCCGAATTCCGCCAGAGGCCCAGCGTTGTGCAACTCCGCCCCCAAGGCGGCGTCACGCAGCAGTTCACGACTGGCCATCGCCGCTGCCGTCAGAGAAGCGGTCCGCAGGAACCCCCGGCGTGAGAATCCTCGATCCTCTGTCATCGTTCGCTCCTCACCACCCGATCGCGGCTGACGTCGCGCCGCGATTCCTGAATCAGCCCTCGATTGTATCCACCCGCGCCGGCCAGGTGCGCGCAGACCCGCAGGCGAACCGGCTCAACCGCAGATCACAGAAAATTAACACCGAACCGCTCCCCTGGCAGTACAAAGGACAGGGAGCAAAGGTCGCTCCCCATTCCTGAACACCGGGAGGAGCGCGTGGCGCAAATCTCTCTTCGAACAGCACGGACTTCTCGCATGTCCAGGAGGTCGCTGTCTCTCCTGTCTGCCTGCATTCTGATCCCTCTGGCAGCACAGGCCGCGACGCCAAAGCACACCTCCCCGGATTCCAGGAACCAGCTGATCGCCAGCCTGCGAACGCATGTGCATCATGTCTTCGTCGTTTACCAGGAGAATCGGTCCTTCGACTCCTATTTCGGATCCTTTCCCGGCGCCGACAATCTGGCCACGGCCGAGGCGCGACAGCACGGGTTCCGCCAGTGGGACTCGATCGGCCATACATGGATTACGCCCTTTCTGCTGAAGTCCGCCGACACCCTGGACGCCGACCACTCGCGCGAGGCGCTGATTGCCAAGACCGACGGCGGCCGCATGGATGACTTTGTCGGCTATGAGGAGAAGAATCTGGTCCTCACATCCGACACCAGCCCACAATACGCGCGCCAGCTGGGCATGCTCACCATGGCGCATGAAGACTGCCATACCGTTCCCTTTCTCTGGCGCTACGCCCACCGTTTCACTCTGTACGACCATATCTTCCAGGCGATGTACGGGCCCTCCACGCCGGGCAACATCGATCTGATCGCCGGACAAACCGGCCAAACCCAGGCGGCCCGGCACCCAAATGAAAAATTTAAATCCCTGGCCACGCCCGGCGAGCCGGTGGTCAATGACTACGAACCGGACTTTGGCCCCTACGCTTTCACGAAGCAGGCCAATGCACCCCATCAGTTGGATCAGACCTATGCGACGCTGATGCTCTCCCTCAGCGGGCGCAAAGCGCCGGAAGCGAAGGTCGATACCGACGATGTGAAGGACGACATCGGGGAACTGAGACGGCTCAATCAACAGGCGATTCCCTGGGCCTGGTACCAGGAAGGCTTTGGCAACGGGCAGGGCAACCATCATCCCGCATACATTCCCCATCACAACTCGCCGCAGTACTTCGGATACATCCGGCAGAATCCTTCCATGTGGAACGGGGTGCACGACCTGCTGGAATTTTTCTCTGTGATGGAGAGGCGCCAGTTGCCACCGCGGAGCGTCGTCTTCATCAAGGGCGGGCTCGCCAACCCCTTCGGGTGGAAGCCTGCGAATCCGCAGGCGCGGACCATCCTTGGCGACGACGACCACCCCGGCTACTCGGACTCGCAGCTCTCGGAATCGCTGGTGGCAAAGGTTGTCAACGCCGTGGCTCGCAGCCCTTACTGGCAGGATTCAGCCATCATCGTGATCTGGGACGACTCCGAGGGGTTTTACGATCATGTGCCGCCACCCCAGTTTGAACCCTGCCCGGATCGGCATCCCTGTGGTGACGGCCCTCGCGTCCCGCTGATCCTCATTTCCCCCTGGGCAAGGTCCGGCGGCATCGTCTCCGATCCCGGCGACCACGCCTCCTTTGCGAAGTTCCTCGACGTCCTTTACAACCTCCCGCCGCTCGCGTCTCTGCCGGACGAAAAGCCGTATCTGCCCGAAGGCCCGCGCGATACGAATGCCCGGCTCACCGATCTGCTCGGTGGATTCGATCCCGCGCGGCTGGAGGGCCGGAGACCGCCCATCCCGGCCAGTGCGGCGGAGATTCCGGATGCCATCGTCAACCACTTTCCGCCGCGGATGACCTGCAGCGAAACCGGCGTGACGCCTGTCGTCATCCCGGGGGCTTCCCTGACGCCTCCAAAGGACTTCACCGATCCTCTGCCCTGAGACGCGGGTTCCCTCGGGTCTTCAGTTGCTGCAGTCGGCCGGCGATGCGTTCAGGTCGGGGGCGACCCGTCTCGCAATGGCGCGATTTGGCGCATGGGCTGCGCCGCGTTCCGCTTGTTTTCCCGCGAACGGATGGGGGCGTACATTCCTGGTGGGCGCATGTTCCGCCCGGATGGCGGCCCGTGTAGTCCGCTCGGCGATGGCGCTCAGTTCGAGCCAGTCGGACTCGCCGAGTTCCCTCTTCATGCGGTCTTCCGCTCGCTCCCAATAGGGCTGCGCAGCCTCCAGAGTTGCCTGTCCGCGCTCGGTCAGGCAATAGAGACGCCGCGATCGTTCTCCCAGCTTCATCCGCACCCATCCGGATTCGCGCGCTGACGCGAGCCGGCGCGAAAACGTCTCCTCGGAAGCCGCGAACGTGCGCGCCAGATCGCAATGCGCAATTTCGCCCGCATCCGCGATCGCCTGCAGGATGATGAACTGTGTGGATTTCAGACCGATAGGCGCGAGTACCAGATCGTAAAGGTGGCAGACCGCCCGGTTGGCACGCCGGAGGCTGGCACAGGCAGAAAGGGAGACTGGCAAATTTGAGAACATGACTCTCTTTTCGATGCAAAATGTCTGCTGCAAACCGGCCGCGTGGCGGCTTTTGCGTAATTTGGCGCAGGCATTCCCCGCGGGCGTTTACACGACAGCGACTGGCAAACCGCGCAATCGACTGCCAGAGCCGCCGCCCCTCCGAACCGCAGTGGTAATCTGTTGAGCTTCAGGATGAGGACTCGTGAAACGTAACGTACGTTGGTTCGCTGCTCCCCTGCGCCACGGCTGGCGTTCGCTCTTTCCCTCTCTCACGCTGGCCCCAGTGATGCTCTTCAGCGTATCCAGCTTCTGTCAGGCATCGCCCGCCGCCCCCTGCACAATTACTCAGGCCGCGGACGGCGCGCACATCACCGGCGCTTCCGGCACGGCCGACGTGCAAATCATGGATCGCAATATTGTGCGCGTCGACCTTCTGCCGCATGGCGAATCCAGCCCGCGCACGGTGGTCCTCGACCCGAGTCTCCGCCCCGCAACTCAGGGCCAGGTCACGATCGCCTCCGACGGACACTCTGCCGAGATCAGCGCAGCCGAAATCGACGCCAAAGTCACCTGCGTCCCGACGCTGTCTATCACCGTGAACGACGCCTCCGGCCAGCGCCTCGTCTCCCAGCAGGATGCCCTCGAGCAGGCCGCCGGCCAGAGTGTCACTTTCCTGCATGACTCCGCGGAGAATCTTTATGGCATGCGCGGCCTCGCCCTCCGCGACAACAGTGAAAGCCTGCTGCGCAATAACGGCGCCACCGTGGCTGCGGGCGCGCAAGGCGATGGGGGCGCTCCCTGGTTCTTCACGCCCCGTTACGGCGTGCTCATTGACTCGGAGAACGGCGTCTTCGACACCCGCGACGGCTGGATTGAGTTCAGCGGCGGTTCACGGAAAGACCTGGAATACTTCGTCGTCGCCGGTCCTCCCATGGAATCGATGGCCGGCCTCGCGGAGCTCACCGGCCGCCCGCCGCTGCCGCCGAAGTGGACTCTGGGCTTTCTCAACAGCCAGTGGGGCTCCAACGAAGGCGAGTTGAAGCAGGTCGCGTCCACCTACCGCGCGAAACATATTCCCTTCGATGCTTTTATCCTCGACTTCGACTGGAAAGCCTGGGGCGAGGATAACTACGGCGAGTGGCGCTGGAACAGCACCTCCGGCCCTGGCAATTTCGAGCCGGATAAGTTTCCCGACGGCGCCAGCGGCCTGTTCGCGAAGGAATTGCTGTCGCAGGGCGTCAAACTCGCCGGCATTCTCAAACCCCGCATCCTCCTCTATAAGGTCGGCAGCACAACCAGGTTTCACGAGGCCGCCGCCTACGCCAATCAGCATCATCTCTGGTATCCCGGAGAGCCGTCGACCATCGACTACTTCACCCACCGCCCCGCGCGCGATCTCGATTTCTCCAATCCGGAAACCCGCGCCTGGTACTGGAAGCATCTGAAGCCGGCATTCGACGCGGGTATGCACGCCTGGTGGAACGACGAAGCCGATGTGACCAGCGTCAATGGCCGGGATTTTTACTTCGATGACTTTCAGTTTCTGAATATGGGTCGGATGCTCTGGGATGGCCAGCGCGCCGACTCCCACCTGCGCGTCTGGTCGATCAATCGCAACTACTATCTGGGCGCCGACCGCTATGGCTAT
Source organism: Acidobacteriaceae bacterium (assembly GCA_049579805.1). Taxonomy (GTDB): domain Bacteria; phylum Acidobacteriota; class Terriglobia; order Terriglobales; family Acidobacteriaceae; genus Palsa-343. Next base: position 88,403 of record JBAUOP010000051.1, on the reverse strand, counting down.
GCCGAATGGTCTGGCGATATACAAACCGGCTTTCAAAGTATGCAGCACCAGGAATCCCGCATGCTGGCCACTCTCGATCTTGGCGAACCCCACTGGAGTATGGATACCGGCGGCTTTTTTGGGCGCCCCACCGACGAGAACTATGCGCGCTGGATCGAGTTCGCCGCCTTTGTCCCCATCGACCGCGTCCACGGGGCTCTGCATCAGCACCGCCAGCCCTGGTTGTACGGTCCCGTGGCTGAAGCCGCGGCCACCAAAGCCATTCGCCTTCGCTACGAACTGCTGCCCTATATCTACTCATCGGAACGCACCGCCCTCGAAACCGGCATCGGCATCGTGCGCCCGCTTTTCTGGATGTTCCCCGACGATCCCGCCGTAGCCAACGACGCCTCCGCGTGGATGTTCGGCGACGCGCTCCTCGTCTCTCCCATCGTGACCGCAGGAGAAACCCAGCATTCCGTTCATCTGCCCCCCGGCGTCTGGTACGACTATTTCCGCGGAACGCGCATCGCCGGCGACCGCACAATTTCCGTTCCCGTCGATACGACCACCTGGACAGATATCCCGTTGTTCATCCGCAGCGGATCCATCCTGGCGACGCAGCCGGTCCAGGATTATGTCGATCAGAAACCGATCGCAGAAGTAACTTTCGATATCTTCCCCGGCCCGTCACCATGCCTGTTCACTTACTACGATGACGACGGCAACACCTATGCGTATGAGCGCGACGCGTATTATCGCCAGCAGATTCGCGCTTCCGAGCAATCGCAGTCGATTCGCATCGACCTGGCCGAGCCTTCAGGTTCCTTTCATCCGGCTCTCCGCACCCTGGTGCTGCGCGTCCATGGGCGGGTTGCGCGTTCGGTGCTCGTCGACGGCAAGGCGCTGCCGCAAGCACAGAACGGCGACTGGACCGCGGGCAACGATCGCTTCGGACCCGTGACCACGATTCGCGTCAGCGCTGGCAGGGCAGCCGAGATCCTTGTGCAGTAATCTCCTTCGAAACAGGCCGGTTCAACATCAGGGAGGGCTCGAAATGATACCCAGGATTTTCCGTGTGCTGGCATCGATAACGCTGGCGCTGGTCCCCGTCACCGCCGCATTCCCGCAGTCCGCCATCAGCTTCGAAAAAACCGCTGCGGGGTTCGTCATGCACAACGGCGCCGAAACCCTCCATGTCAGCGTCTGTGGCCCGGACGTGCTCCACATCGTCGCCGGCCCCGGCGATCCGCGCTCGGCTTCTCCCGCCACGCCCTGGATTATTCGCTCCTGCACGGCCTCGCCCTTCGACTTCTCGCAGAATGACAAGGAGGCGACCCTCCGCACCTCTCAGCTCCAGCTGAATATCCGCCGGGACACCGACCAGTTGTTCTTTCGCGACAGCGCTGGGAATGTCCTTCTCTTCGATTCCACGCGCCGCCCGCGTGAGTACATTCCCGACACCATCAACGGCGAAAAGGTCTACCACGTCAGCGAGCGCTTCCAGCCGGCGCCCACCGAAGGCTTTTATGGCCTGGGTCAGCACCAGAGCGGCGTCTTCAATTACCGTGGTAGCGTTGTCGAGCTAGCCCAGGCCAACACCGATGTCGCCGTACCCCTGCTCCTCTCAACCAACGGCTACGGCATCCTCTGGAACACGGCTTCCCACTCCTGGTTCGATAACCGCTTCCCGACGGAACTGAAGCTCCAGGCAGAAGCGGCCGATGCTATCGACTACTACTTCATCTACGGACCCGAGTTCGACCAGATCATCCACCAATACCGTAACCTAACCGGCCATGCCCCGCTCTTTGGCGAATGGGCCTACGGCTTCGTGCAGTCGAAAGATCGCTATAAGTCAGCAAAACAGCTGCTCGATGTCGCCGCCGAGTATCGCTCCCAGCATGTGCCTCTCGACCTGATCGTTCAGGACTGGTTCTGGTGGAAACATCAGGGCGATCCTCAGTTTGCCGACTCGTATCTCCAGCCTTACCCCAATGTTCCGGCCGCACTGCAGCAACTCCATCAGGAGCATGTACATGCCATCATCTCCGTCTGGGCCGTCCTCGATCCGAAATCCAATACCTATGCGGAGATGAAGGCCCACAACCTGCTCATCCCCGGAACCGACGACTACGACGCGACGAATCCCGCCGCGCGCAACCTGTACTGGAGTCTCCTGGTCAGCAAGATCTTTGCCCAGGGATGGGATGGTTTCTGGCTCGACAGCTCCGAGCCCGAATGCTGCGGCGGCTACAGCGACGCCACTCTCGACGGCTATCGTCTCTCCATTGGCAACGGCGCGCGCTACACGAATATCTTCCCGCTCATGCACACCGGCGGCGTGTATGACCATTGGCGCTCCACCACCGATCGCAAACGCGTCTTCATTCTTACTCGCTCCGCCTTCCTCGGGCAGCAGCGCTATGCCACCACCGTCTGGTCCGGCGACGTGCTGGGCACCTTCCCTACTTTCAGAAAACAAATCGCGGCCGGTCTGAACTTTGAGTTATCCGGCGTTCCTTACTGGACCACGGACATTGCCGGCTATGGCTGGCCCTGGGAGCGTGACACACGCGATCCCTCCTACCAGGAACTCTATACACGATGGTTTGAATTTGGGGTTTTCTGTCCCATTTTCCGCACCCATGGTCATCGCGCCAACGATACTAACGAGATCTTCTCCTATGGCCCGCAGGTGCCCACTCTGATTTCATGGGATAAGTTCCGCTATCGCCTTCTGCCCTACATCTATTCGCTCGCCTGGCGCGTCACCAGCCAGGATTACACTCTGATGCGCCCCCTCGTGATGGACTGGCGCACCAATGAAAAAGTCCGCGAAATCGGCGATCAGTATCTCTTCGGGCCCTCCATCCTCGTGAACCCCGTTACGCAGGAAGGCGCCACCAGCCGTTCTGTCTATCTCCCGCCCGCTCCCGGATGGTACGACTTCTGGACCGGCGAGCGGCTCAAAGGCGATCAGACCCTGCTCGCGCCCGCTCCCCTCGATCGCATGCCCCTGTATGTGAAGGCTGGCTCGATTCTCCCCCTCGGACCCGCTGTCGAGTATGCGACCGAAGCACCGAATGCTCCGTTGGAACTGCGCATCTATCGTGGCGCCGACGCGGATTTTACTCTCTACGCCGACGAGGGCGACACCTACGACTACGAAAAGGGCGAGCACGCCACCATCCCGCTGCACTGGGATGACGCGGCTTCAATCCTGACCATCGGTGCGCGGCAGGGGATGTATCCCGGCATGGCGACCGAGAGAAAATTCCGCGTCGTCCTCGTCGGTCCGGCAAGCGGTACAGGCATGGACGAACCCTCTGGCGGCCGCGAAGTGAACTACAAGGGTTCGGCCGTGAGCGTGACGCTGCGCTGACGCATCCGGACGGCTAACTCCTTCGGAATTTCCCTGCCGCTACTGTCCCGATCGCTCTTCCCCAGCGCCGCCCGCCGGGAACAGTTTCGTCGCCTGCCGCAGCAGCTCGGCCTCGTGCTCCAGCGCATCCGAGACGCGCCCGATCTGCACATCGGCTTCCTTCCACTCTTTCTGCTCGATCGCTTCCCGCACCCCAGGAATCGTCTTCACCCCATAGCCCGTATAGAATCCCGGCGCATAGAGCAGATGCTGGAACCATGGCCGATTCGGCAATCCGCGCGGATCCGTCAGCAAGCGCTCGCTGCGAATCAGATCCGGATTCAAACCCTCCGGCGCCACACCATCCGCCGCCGCAAACGCCTGGTCGAAGGCCTTCGCCGCATCGGTCAGATCGTCCGATGCCTGATCCAGCGGCGCGAAATTCAGATACGGCGGAATCGCCTCCGCCGCCGGCGGCACCATCGGCTTCTTCGGGTCGTAGAGCGCCTTGTATACGCCTTCCTTGATTTCCCGGTCGCGCTCCATCGCCTCGGCGCGTTCCTGATCGTCCAGCTTCTTCAGCTGGCCCACATACATGTGGACAGTGTCGGCCAGATCGGAGAACTGGAAGGGCAGCATATCCGCATCGGCCATGCGCATCACCATCGTGCCCGCCGTCTGCGCCAGCGCGCGCTCGTAGTCGAAGGTGGTGTCGTCGAAGTGCGTGTACCAGTAGAAATCGTCGTAGATCGAGTGATACTCGCCGCCGTCCGCTTCGCCGGCATAACCCATGTCCAGGCTTGCGACGCCCAGGTGGTCGATGAATACGGTGTAGTCGCTGCCCGAGCCCAGTGCCGGAATCCGCAGATCGGCCCGTGAGCGAATCTCCGCGCGCCTCTCCGGCGTCGCGCGGGCGATGTCCGCCAGCCGCACCCGCTTCCACACCGACATGCCCGTCTCCGGGTCCTGGATGTCCTTCGTCACATCGTTCACGAAGTTCTCCAGCGAGTGGGATCCTTCCGCAAAGAAGTACCCGCGATCGTTCGTATCGGAATTGAAGTACGCGACTGCGTGCTGCTTCAGCTCGTCCGCGTGATACTCAGCCCACTCCGTCGATCCCAGCAACCCCGGCTCCTCGCCGTCCCAGAAGCAGTAAATAATCGTCCGGTCCGGCTTCCATCCCTGCTTCAGCAGTTCGCCATACGACCGCGCCTCTTCCAACTCCGCGCTCGTTCCCGAAAGCGGATCCTCCGCGCCGTTCACCCACGCATCGTGATGGTTCCCGCGAATCACCCACTGGTCCGGATACTTCGCGCCCGGAATGCGCGCCACCACGTCGTACAGCGTGTCGCGATTCCAGTTAAAGGCGACCGCCAGATGCGCCTTCGCCGCGCTCGGGCCCACGTGGTACGTCAGCGGCAGGGCGCCGCGCCACGCTTCCGGCACCGTCTCTCCGCCCAGCGCCTTCAGGAACGGCGTCGCATCGGCATACGAAATGGGCAGCACCGGAATCTTCGTGATGGTCTGCACCTGATCCAGCGGAATCAGCTTCACGCCCGGCTTGGCTCCCACACCCGGCGTCTGCGGATCTCCGGGATAAACAGGCATATCCATCACGCTGCCGCGCTGCACGCCCTCCGGCGAACGCATCGGGCCTTCCGGATAAGTGTCGCCCTGGAAATACCCGTCGTCCCGCGGGTCGGAATAAATGATGCAGCCCACCGCGCCGTGCTCCGCCGCCACCTTCGGCTTAATGCCGCGCCAGCTCATCCCGTACCGCGCAATCACAATCGCGCCCTTCACCGAGATGCCCATCCGCTCGAGCACGTCGTAGTCTTCCGGCCGGCCGTAGTTCACATACACCAGCGGCGCCGTCACGTCGCCATCCCGCGAATAGGCGTTGTAGGTCGGCAACTGTTCGCTCTGCTGATCCGACGTCGGATCCACGCTCACCGCCGGCTCCTGCAGCGTTGCCTTGAACGGCGTCGGGCCTTCCAGCTCCAGCAGCCGCGACTTCGGCGTGGGAAACAGCGCGGTAAATTCCTCGATCTGCGCGTCCAGCCCGTACGACTTCAGCTGCGCCAGCAGCCATTCCGCGTTGTTCTTGTCATACGGCGACCCCACGTGGTGCGGCCGCGCGCTCAGCCGGCGCATATTCTCTTTAATGCGGTCGGGCTCCGGAATCGCCCGGAACTTCTGCTCCCAGCTGATCTCAGTAGCGGAATCCTGCGGTGTGTAGCCGCGCAGACTGTGTCCCATGTCCGCGGCGTAGGTGGTAACGGCAAACAGACAGATAGCTGCGATCGGCAACCGCATACGAGTCGAACCTCTCGGTGGCTGGTGAAATTGAAATGAGGGAACAGTGCGGGTACTGAATTTGAAACACTATACCTTATTCAACCGCGCCCGACGCAGATTTCGCAGGAGGCTGTTACAAGTGGCCCCGCAGCAGGCCCCATAGCAGGAATTACTCGCCCTGAAGCAACGCAGGCAGCCGCTCTTTACGCACGTTGTCATAGCACTGCAGCGCCGTAAACCGCGTGATCGACGCCGGAATCCCCACTGCCGTGAAGCCCGGATGCCCCGTCGAAGGATACGGCCCACCGTGATTCATCGCCGGGCTCACCGCCACGCCGGTCGGCATCTTGTCATTCAACAGGCGCCCTACTCTCCGCCGCAGCACCGGCGACAGCCGTGTGTAGAGCGCATCGTCCGCGCCCGATGCGGCGGAATACACGCACCCCGTCAGGTTGCCTTCAAGATGTTCCAGGATTTGGACCAGTTCGGCCTCGTCGGCAGCCACAATGGCCATCACCTCGTTGCCGAAGGCTTCCCGCTGCAGTTCCTCCGGCTCCGCCAGAAACGCCTTGCCTGAAACCCGCAGCAAGGTACTGGCATAGCGGTATCCGTCGCCCGGCAGCTTCCTGCCGCCCGTCACCAGCGTTGCGCCCGCGCCCCGCAGCGCTTCAATGGACTCATGCAACTGCTCCCGCGTGCTCGACGACAGCAGCGCGTGCGGCTCGCGGCTGTTCAAGGCCGTCGCCAGTTCCCGCAAAAATGCTTCCGCAGTTTCGCCCGCAATCAGCAACGTCAGATTCGGCCGCGTGCAGAATTGCCCCGATCCCACCGTGCAACTGTCCGCCAGCTCCCGCGCCCATTTCTGCGCGTTCTCCTTCAGGCCTTCCGGCAAAAAGATCACCGGATTCAGGCTCGACATCTCCAGATAGATCGGCTTTCCCGCCGTATCGGCCGCGCGTTTCAGCTTCACCCCCGCGCCTTTACTGCCCGTGAATCCCACTGCGCCGATGCGCGGATCGCTCACCAGGCGTTCGCCGTTTGCGTGGGTTACCTTGTAGATCATCTGCACCGTCGCCGCCGGCAATCCCGATCCCTTCAGCGCCTTTGCGGCAGCCTCCGCCATCAGCTGCGACGTGTACGCGTGCAGCGGGTGGGCCTTGGCGATTACAGGATTGCCCGCCGCGATGGCCGCCGCAAAATCGCCGCCGCTCACTCCGTTAAACGCGAAGGGAAAATTGTTGGGTCCGAAAACCACCACCGGTCCGATCGGCGCGTAGCAGGAGCGGATGTTTCGAGCCCGATCGATGGTCACCCTCCGCCACGCTCCGTCCCGCGCCGCTGCCGCGGCCTGGCGCAGTTGGTCGGTCGTCCGCGGCAGTTCCACGTCCTTCAACCGTGGCGAGACGGGCAGCGCGGTCTCCCCTTGCGCAGCCTGCGCGATCGCCTCCGCGTTCGCCTCCAGCTCCCGGGCGTACAACTCCAGAAACGTCGCGATCTTCTCCGCTGCGACTTGCTCCAATGCGTGCGCCGCCTCCACTGCCGCGGTCAACGCGCGATCGCAGTCGCTCCAGCTACTCACTGGAAACTCACGTCCCAGTTTCTCGCCGGTCGCCGGATTCTCCGGCTCGAACACGCCTTCAGCGTCCGACTCCCGCCACTCTCCACCAATCCAAACCTTCGCCGTTGCCACTGCCGTCTGCATTTGTTCTTCTCCTCGCAATTTAGAGCATTCCTTCACTCCACCGGATTCACGAGCTCGCCGATGCCGTCAATCGCAATCCGCACCACATCGCCTCTCTTCAGCGTAAAGGAATCCGGCGGCACTACGCCTGTCCCCGTCAGCAGGAACGCCCCCGTTGAAAACGTCTGGTCCCGGTACAAATACTCCACGAGTTCCTGCGGCTTGCGCTTCATCTGCGCCAGACTCGTCTCTCCCGCGAAAGCCGTCTCAGAGCCGCGCGCGATCGTCAGCCGAATCCGCGTTTCCGCCGGCAGCGCCTCACTCGTCATCAGGATCCCCGGCCCCAGTGCGCAGCTCCGGTTGTAGACCTTGGCCTGCGGCAGATACAGCGGGTTCTGCCCCTCGATATCCCGCGAGCTCATGTCGTTCCCGATCGTAGCGCCCACAATCTTTCCCGCCGGATTGATCACCAGCGCCAGCTCCGGCTCCGGCACGTTCCACGTCGCGTCGCTGCGGAGTCCCACCGCCGCGCCCGGCCCGACGACCTTGTGCGCCAGCGCCTTAAAGAACAGCTCCGGCCGCTCCGCCGAATACACGCGATCGTAGAAATCGCCGCCGCCCGCATCCTGCGACTCCGCCATCCGCGCCGCGCGGCTCCGCAGATACGTCACGCCCGCAGCCCATACCTCCTGCGTCCCCACCGGCGCCAGCAGCTTCTTCTCATCCACCGCGCCTTCGCTTGCGCCGGCCTTCAGCCGCGACGCCAAGTACGCCTCCAGATCCTCGCGCGCCAGCAACTCGTCCAGCGACTTCTCTTCCAGAGGATTGAACCGTCCGTCCTCTTCCACGATCCATCCATCAGCCGTCCGATACAGAATCACGCGCCATCTCCCTTGAGTTTGGTTGTTATCGCGTCCACGTCGTACACACATCCACCCCAGATGCCGCCGCTCGCTTCCACCAGTGCTGCCCACAGCCGCGTGTCGTCCGGCAGCTCCGGATGCGGCCGCAATTCTTCGTTTGGTTTCCGCGCCGCCAGCCGCCGCGCGCCTTCTTCCGCGCTGAACTCCTCGTCGTTCTCGCCCACCAGGTCAACGCCCGCGCTCAACGTCCCGCGATCGATCCGCATCGCCACCACGTCGCCATCGCGCAGCTTTCCCACCGGACCCCCGGCGAGCGCCTCCGGCGAAATATGCCCGATGCACGGCCCTGTCGACACGCCGCTGAACCGCCCGTCGGTGATCAGCGCCACGTGCCGGCAATGCGGCAGGGCCTTCAGCGCCGCCGTAATCTGATAAATCTCCTGCATCCCCGCGCCCTGCGGCCCGCAGCACACCAGCACCATCACCTCGCCCGCGCGAATCTCGCCTCGTTTGATCGCATCGATGGCATCGCTCTCCAGCGTGAACACCCGCGCCGGGCCCCGATGGAAGAACACTCCATCCTCACCCATCAGCGCCGGATCGATCGCCGTGCTCTTCACCACCGACCCCTCCGGCGCCAGATTCCCTACCGGAAAGCACACCGTCGAGGTCAGCCCCGCCGCCCGCGCCCGCTCCGGCGAAAAAATCACCGCGTCCGCATCGATCCCGTCCCGCTCCTTCAAATTTTTCTTCAACTCCCGCCGCCGCTCGCTCTGCTCCCACCAGTCAAGACACTCGCCCAGCGTCGCACCCGCCGCCGTCATCGCCTGCGTCTGCAGCAGCCCCGCCGCCCGCAAATGCAGCAGCACTTCCGGCACGCCACCCGCAAGGAAAACCTGCACCGTCGCAAAATTCCGCGGCCCGTTGGGCAGCGCATCCACCAGCCGCGGCACCTCGCGATTCACCCGCATCCAGTCCGCCACGCCTGGCCGTTTCCGTCCCGCCGCATGCGCAATCGCCGGCAGATGCAGCAGCAGATTCGTCGATCCGCCAAACGCCGCGTGCACCACCATCGCGTTTTCAAACGCCGCGTCGGTCAGGATCTCCCGCGTCCCGATTCCCAGCGCCCGCAGCCGCAGCAGTGCCGCCGCCGACCGTTTGGCCGCATCCAGCCACACCGGCTGGCCTGAAGGAGCCAGCGCCGTATGTGGCAGCGCCAGTCCCAAAGCCTCCGCGATTACCTGGCTGGTCGCCGCCGTCCCCAGAAACTGGCAGCCTCCGCCCGGCGTGGCGCACGCGCGGCAGCCCATTTCCTCCGCGTACTCCCGCGTAATCTGCCCCTGCGCAAACCGCGCCCCAATTGTCTGGATCTTCCCCGCGTCCTCGCCGCTCTCCGGCAGCAGCGTCACGCCGCCTGGCACCAGCACCGACGGCAGCGCGCCCGACGAGGCCAGCGCCATCATCATCGCCGGCAGCCCTTTGTCGCACGTCGCCACGCCCATCACACCGGCGCGCGTCGGCAGCGACCGCATCAGCCGCCGCAGCACCATCGCCGCATCGTTTCTGTAGGGCAGCGAATCCAGCATCCCCGCCGTGCCCTGCGTCCGCCCGTCGCACGGATCGGTGACCGCCCCTGCAAACGGCACCGCGTCCAGAGCCGTCAGAGTGCGTGCCGCCTCCGCCACCAGCAAGCCCACTTCCCAGTGACCGGTGTGCAATCCCAGCGCGATCGGCGTCCCATCTTCGCCGCGCAGCCCGCCGTGCGTGCTCAGAATCAGCACCTCCGGTCCACCCATCCGCGCCGGATCCCAGCCCATCCCCGCGTTCTGCGTCAGCCCAAAAAGATTCCCCGAGGGCTGCGTCAGCAGCATCTCCTCGCTCAGCAACAGCGATCCCGAAGGCCCGCGCGCATGTGTCGCCACCGCGGACAAATCCAATCCGGGCGACTCCAGAACCTCACCTGCAGAAATTCCCTTCATGGACTCGCTCACGATGTCGCTCCCGGCTACCGGCTGCTGGCTCCTGGCACCCGGCTCCCAGCTCCCGGCTGCATTCTCATCAGTGCCGCTCCTGCCAGAATAAGCGACCCGGACATCAGCAGAAATCCCGCTCCCGGTCCGCCCGTCCAGGTCTGCAGCATGCCCACCAGCAATACACCGAAAAACCCGCCCAGCGCGCCCACGCAATTGATCAGCGCCATCGTCTCCCCGGCCACATTGCGCGGCAGCAACTCCGGCACCATCGCCCAGAACGGCCCGTACGGCGCATACATGCACGTCGCCGCAACCACCAGGCACGCGTACGCCACCACAAACGACCGATCCACCGCGAAGAACGACCCCGCCAGCGCCACCCCGCCCAGCATCAGCAGCGGCCATACATATTTCCGCCGCTGTCCCTGCCGGTCCGAGAAATGCGACACCACCATCATCACCACTACCGACACCAGATAGGGCACTGCGGCCACCAGACCGGTCGTCCCCATCCCCGCCTTCGTCGCGTTCCGAATCACCACCGGCAGCCACAGCACGAATCCGTAGATTCCCAGACTCCAGAAGAAATAGTTCGCGCACAGCCGCACCACGTTGCGCTCGCGAAACGCCAGCCAGAAATTCTCAAACTGCGGCAGCTGCCGCTGCTCTCCCTCCAGCGCGGTCTCCAGTTCCTTTCGCGCTTCCGCGCTGAGCCACCGCACATCCGACGGATGATCGCGCATCAGGGCCACCCAAAATACGCCCCACACCACTGCGACCGCCCCTTCCAGAATGAACGCCTGCTGCCAGCCCCACGCGTGGATCAGAAAACCCGTCACCGCCGACATCCACAGCACCGTCATCGGATTCGCAAGGATCATCAGCGAATTCGCCTGCGACCGCTCCGTCCGCGTAAACCACCGCGTCAGCACGATCAGCAGCGCCGGAAACACGAAGCTCTCCGCCACGCCCAGCAGCATGCGATCCGCCGCCAGCAGCCAAAAGCTGCGAATCACCCCGGTCAGCGCCGCAAACGCACCCCACGCCATCACCGCCAAAAAGATCAGCAGCCGCGCACTGTACCGCTGCACCAGGATTACGCCCGGAACCTGTGGCAGACAATATCCCAGGAAAAACAGCGCCCCCAGCAGATTCGACTGGTAGCCGCTGATGTGCAGCGTCTTCGCCAGCCCCGCCGCCGCGCCAAAACCGTAGTTCGCGCGATCCAGATACGCCAGGCTGTACGTAATGAAGACCGCCGGCAGAACCCGCGTCCACCGCTTGCGCAGATCGGAATCAGGAGTCGAAGTCATCGGCAACAGCGCCCAGCCGCACCCGCCAGGCACCCCAGTAGATCACACCGGGGTCGCCTGTCCGCTATCCGCTGTCCGCTATTCCCTATTCCCTGTTGCCTGTTGCCCGTTCCCTGCCCCTCAGTCCTCGTCTCCCTCGCCCGGCATATTCTCCGGCGCTTTGCGGAGATCGATCTCCGGACGCCCCGCCTTCCGCAACACGTCGTTTAACTCCGGCAACTGCTGCGTGCGGAAGCTTTCCCACGCCGGCACCACTTGCTGCTCATCGGTTTCGGCCTGCGTGGCGGCCTCGCGCAGAGCCTCGGTCGGAACCGCATCCGCTCCCTCCAGCTCTGCGTACAACTGCCCTGCCTCGCCGTTGACTTCGTCAATGCCCGGCCTGTGCTGCGACGGATCGCCCTTCAGCACCTTGTCCAGCGCGTCCTTGTACTGCGCCACCTGCGAAGCGATGTCCGCATTCCCCGGCGCGTTCAGCTGTTCGCTCACCGCATGCGCATCCAGATCCGCCTGCGCCACCGCGCTCAGCGCTTCCGCCATCGCCATCTGCTGCGAATGCAGCCCCACCAGCTCGTCCTGCGTCATGTGCATCCGCGGATCCATCTTCACCGTCACCGGCGCCGTCTCGCTCTTACCGTCCACCGTCAGCTTCACCGTGTACGTTCCCGGCGCCACCAGCGGACCCTGCGGCGCCAGCGGCGTCCGGTACGGTACCGCCGAAATCGGATAGCCGTACCGCGTCGAGGTCGGCGTCGTCGACCGCAGATCCCACACCCACCGGTGCATCCCGGCGTTCACCGGCATCGGCCCGTGCCGCAGCGGCCAGTAGGGCGGAATCAGCTCCGTCTTCAGCTCCTCGGGCGTCGGCGTCACGGGATCATGGCTCGTATACGTCCGCAGCACCTTCCCATCGCTGTCGAGAATCTGCAGCATCACGTCCTGCGCCGCCGCCGGCAAATCGTAGTCGATCAGCGCGCCGTCCGGCGGATTCTTCCCCATCGGCTCATCCGGCGGCATCGGTGTATCCGTATATTCGCTGCGCCGTACCCGCCACGCATCCGCAGGCTTGAACAACTGCGGCAGTGGTCCCCCACTCTGCGCCGCCAGCTCCCGCAGCGGCTCCACATCGTCCAGCACCCAGAATGACCGACCGTGCGTTGCCACCACCAGATCGTCGTCCTTCACCAACAAATCGCGCATCGACGTGTGCGGCAGGTTGTACTCCAGCGGCTTCCAGTTCCCTCCGTCATCGAACGACACCCACACTCCGGTCTCCGTCGCCGCATACAGCAGCCCCGGCTGTACCGGATCCGCCCGGATCGCATTCACCGGCGCATCCAGCCCGTCGCTGATCGACTGCCAGCTCTTCCCCCCATCGTGCGTCCGGAACGCGTACGGCTTCATATCGTCGATCCGCTCCCGGTTCACCGCCACATACGCCGTGTCATCGTTGAACCGCGACGCGTCGATCTGCGCAATCTTGCTCCAGGCCGTCACCTCCGGCGGCGTAATGTTGCTCCAGTTCTTCCCGCCGTCGCGCGTGATCCATACCAGCCCATCGTCGGTTCCCGCCCAGATCGTCTGCGTTGTCTTATACGACGCCGCGACCGCGTAGATCACTCCCCGCCGCTCGTCCTGCTGTTGCTGCGTCAGCGGCTGCAGCGAAGCCGGCTGGCCTGTCTTCTCCCGGCTCAGATCCGGGCTGATCATCTGCCACGTGTGTCCGTAGTCCGTCGTCATGAAAAGATGATTTGCCGCGTAATACATCGTGTGCGGATCGACCGGCGAAAACAGAATCGGCTCTGTCCGGTCCCCGCGGAAGCCCTTCTTCCGCATCGGCAGCGGCGACACGTCCTGCCTCTCGCCCGTCACCATGTTGTAGCGCGACACCTCTGTGCGACCCGCTCCGTACACAATCTCCGGATGCAGCGGATCCGGCGCTGCGTAGCCGTATTCGATAATCCCCACCGGATGCCAGTCGCGGAACGTGATCTCCCCGTCGTTCCCTCGCGTCCGGATGCACACCGAGCCGCTCTCCTGCTGCCCGGCGCATACCGCATACGGAAAATCGCTGGTCGCCGCCACGTGGTAAAGCTGCGCCGTCGGCTGGTTGTACCAGGAGCCCCACGTCTTGCCTTTGTTGACGCTGATCACCGCTCCCTGATCGCTCACCAGCAACAGAATGTCCGGGTTCAGCGGATTGATCCAGAGGTTCTGGTAATCGTCGCCGCCCGGCGCGCCCCGCAGGCTGATCCACGTCTTCCCACCGTCCGTCGAGCGAACCGTAACAATGCTGGTGACATAAACCGTGTCTTCGTCCTTCGGATCCACCACCGGCACCGACAGGTCCCCGCCCCCAATCTTCATCTCCGGCCGTGGATCGTCGGTGATCTTCGCCCAGCTCTCGCCCCCGTCATCCGAGCGATACACATACAGTCCGTGCGGCGTCGCGTAGCCACTGGCGCCCTTCGTCTGCATGGTCGCGTAGAGCCGCTGTGGATCGCTCGGCGCCACCGCCACATTGATCTGCTCCAGGTTGTCCGGCAATCCCTTCGTCAGCTGCTTCCAGGTGTTCCCGCCATCCGTCGACTTAAACAGCCCGCCCTGCGTCCCCGAATACTGATTCCCGTCCTCCCACGGTCCCAGCGTGTCTTCCCACAGTGACGCGTACACCACCTGCGGATTCTTCGGATCGATCACAACATCCGATCCGCCCGTCCACTGATCCTTATAGAGCACCTTCTTCCACGTCTTGCCGCCGTCGTCCGTCCGGAAGATCCCCCGCTCCTCGTTCGGCCCATACGGATGCCCCAGCACCGCCGCAAAAACAATATTGGCGTTGGTCGGATCCACGGCAATCGCCGGAATCTGCTCACCCTCCCGCAATCCCAAATGCGTCCAGCTCTTCCCAGCGTCCTCCGACCGATAGATCCCGTCGCCCACCGACAAGTCCGGCCGGTGCAGCCCCTCGCCGCTCGCCACGTAGACAATGTTGTCGTTCGACGGCGCGACCGCAATCGCACCAATCGACTGTGTGTCTTCGTGGTCGAAAATCGGATGCCACGTCCGTCCGTAATCCGTGGACTTCCACACCCCGCCGTCCACCTGCCCGATGTAGAACACGTTCGGCTGATCCGGCACGCCCGCCGCCGCGCGCGTTCGTCCTCCGCGGAACGGCCCGATCATCCGCCAGTGGAGATCCGGCATCGGCTGCGTCTCCTGCGCAGCCACTATTACCGCAGGCAGCATCGTCGCCACACTCGCGGCAACGGCAAAAAGAACTCCCAGCGCAGATCGTCTGTTCATGGACGCACGTTTCCTTTCAGGCCGGCGCAAGGGGCACCGGCGCACAGCGGCCATTGTAACTGTGAATATCCGGAATTCGAGCAGCGCCGAGAGGCTGGCCGCTTCGCACCCGACCGTTCTTCGCGACCGGCCACTGGCTCCCGGCTCCCGGCTCCCGGCTCCCGGCTGCTTTTTAGAACTCGATCTGCGCAGAGAACTGCATCTCCCGCGCCGGCAGTTGATTTGTTACGCCCGCCAGAGGCGCGCCAAACCCCGGCCCCGGCGTCATGCCGTTGCCCCACGTCCCGCTGAACCCCACCACATTGCGGTGGTTCAGCGCGTTAAACGCCTCGGCCCGCAGATTCGCATGCACCCGTTCCGTCAGCGCAATCGTCTTCCCGACAAATGGATCTACGGTATAGATTGGCGTGCCCCGTCCCGTATTCCGCCCAATCACCGCTCCGTTCACCACCGGCCGGTCCGTCGTCGCTCCCGTATCGCCGCTGTTCGTCACTCCTGTCACCACGTTATACGGTAGTCCGCTCGCCAGGGTGGCAATCCCACCCACCCTGATGCCCCACGGCGCTGCATAGGCGCCGCTCAGCACGAAACGGTTCCTTTGATCGAAAATCGCATTCCCCCGCTCCGCCGCCACCGGGTTCCGCGCATCGTTCGGATTCTGACTCGGCACGTCCGGATCGACCGTATCGATCGCGTGCGACCACGTATAGCTCGCCAGCAGCCACGACCCTCGCGCCGAGCGATGGCTCAGGTTTGCGTCCAGCGCGTCGTAATACGCCACTCCGTCGTTCACGTCGCTCTGAATCACCGCATACGGCGGCGTCGGCCCGGCATTCTTCACCGGATCGCACGTCACTCCCTGCTGCGCGTACCACGCCACCCAGTAGGGGCGCGTGCAGTTCGCCGCCTGCGCCGAACGCACCTGCCCCGGCTGCGTCCGCACAAAGCTCGTCGGCGCATCCACATCCAGCGGCCGCACGATCCGCAGCGTGTGCGAGCCCACATAATCCGTGCCCAGCACCCAGCCCGCCGCCACCTGCTGCTCCACGCCCACCGTCCACTGCTCGTTGTAGGGATTCAGCAGCGCATCCGGATACCCCGGCAGCGTGCTCGTCGGAAAGAACTGGTTGTAGTATGCTGCCCGTCCTGGCCGCAGATACAGGCTCCGCAGCGGCGCCACCGCTCCCGCCGGAAATGCCGGCAGCGGCACTCCGCTCACGCTCGTCGGAAAGCCCGGCTGTCCTGGTGCGGCCGTGTAGTTGAACACCCCCGTCGGCCCCGTCAGCGCATAATCGGCCTCTTCGTTGTCCACCACCTGCGAGTCATAAATCCCAAACCCGCCCCGGATCGTCGTCTTTCCCCGCCCCGCCACGTTGTACGCAAATCCCACCCGCGGCGCCCAGTCTTCTCGCGCATCCGTGAAGGTCTGCACCTCGTACCGCAGCCCCAGATTCAGTGTCAGATCGTTCTCCGGACGCACATCCCACTGCGCGAACCCCGCCGCCAGCGTGTCGCCCACCGTGTAGTTGGCGTTGCCGTAGCTCTGCGTATAGCTCTGCACGTTGCTGATGTCACCCAGATACGCCTGACTCTCGCAATACGCCGTCGTTCCCGTGCATGCGTTGTACTTCAGTTCCCCCAGATAGATCGGCCCGCCAAACTCCTTGCTGTTTCCCCCGTTGTGCGCGTGGATCACGTCGAACCCGACCCGCAGCTCGCTCTTTCCCCGCGTCCACGCCAGCGTGTCGGTCGCCTCGTACTGGTGATTCAGCAGCAGCGCCGACTGCGACGTTCCCGTCGTGAACGTTCCCCCCGACGAAATCGGCACAACGTATTGCGTGCTGTCCACCACCGGCGAAAACTGCGTGATCGGCGACGCCAGCTGGAACTGCACGCGCGCCTCGTTCTCCATGGAAGGGCTCAGCACCGCCGTATCGCCCGCCTCCACCGTGTACGTCCGCCGCCGGAACACACGATCCACTGTAGGCAACGTATTGCCGCCCACTGTCCCGTTGGGATTCGTATCGAAAAAGCTGTCCGCTCCCAGATGCAAAAACACCCGCTGCCCCTCGCTGAATCGATGATCCAGGCGCAGCAGCCCCAGCCAGTCGCGATAATGGCCAATAAAGTTCCCCGGTGCCAGCGGCGAAATCACCGGTGACGCCCGGTCCTGATAGCTGTATTCCCCTGACACCAAAAACACTGTCTGTCCCGACCCCGAAAGCGGTCCCGAAAGCGCCGCCGCCCCCTGGTCCAGCGTGTCGTTCGTAATGTCGTTGCCGCTGGTCGCCGTCGTTGGAGAAAATCCCGACAGCTCCGCCTCCGGTCCTGACGGCCGCCACATCCCCAATACATCGCCGTGAAAATCCCGTGTCCCGGTGCGCGTCAGCACGTTCCCCACCGCGCCTTCGCCAAAGCCGTAATCCGCAGCAAAAGCATTGTCCAGGACCGTCATCTCGCGCACCGCATCCAGCGGCACGTTGGTAAAGATCGTCTGCCGCCCCCACATGTCGTTGCCGTTCGCCCCATCCACTTCGAACCACGTCTGCCGCCGTCCCGTTCCATTCGCCGTGAACATGTCCTGATTCATGAACACGTCGCCCTGGTTGATCGCCGGCCGATTCGCCGCGTTCACCAGCGGCAGATACGTAATCCGGCGATTCAGCAGCGGCAGGCTCTGCGCCTGCGAACGGCTCAGCTCCACTCCCAGCTGCGGCTCATCGGTCCGCACCTCGCCCACGGCTCCCGTCACCACCACCTGGGCCCGCGCGTTCGCAACCTGCAACTGCAACTGAACCGTCGCCGTTGTCCCGGGTTGCAGCGTCATCGGCCGGGAGTTTGCCTCCGCAAATCCCGGTGCCCGGGCCAGCACCCGCAGCTCTTCCCCGGCAGGCAGTCCCTCCGCCGAAAAGTTCCCCTGCGCCCCGGTCTTTACGCTTCGGATCGTCTGCTGCTGAGCATCCTCCACCGTGATCGCAACCCCCGGAACCGCCGCTCCGCTGGGATCCGTCACACGGCCCCGCAGCGCCGCAGTGTCCGGAGTTTGTGCAGCGACGGAAGCAGAGAAACAAAGAACCAGCAGAAATCCGCCAATTTTCGACATTTTTTCCTGGAAATCCTGAGTGGGTGCAGATTTTGGGAACGGCCTTCACGATTAGGAGTACGCAATTCTCTCCGCTACTACCAGAGGTAGTAGATGGAACCGCGCATTCTTCCCGGAATTCGCCCCCACTCCTGTCGCAGCCGCGCACAATTTCGGTCTATGATCGAAGGCACTTCGGTACGTCCCCGCATGACGGAACCCAAAACATCTGCCGGCCCGCATTCGCGCCCCGCCGCAACCCGGAACGGAGCCGCGCCTACACCGCCCGGCACCCTTCTCGGCCGCCGCGAACGCGAAGTGCTGGCCGTTCTCCGCGAACTCGGCAGCGCCACTGTGCTGCAGGTGGCCGAACACCTCGACGCCAGCCTGGCCTACACCACTGTGATGACCACCCTCGATCGCCTCTTCCGCAAAGGCCTCCTCGATCGCGAAAAGCTTAACCGCGCCTTCCTCTATTCGCCCAGCCTCTCCGCTCGCGATCTCGAAGAGCAGCGCGCCGCCCACCTCATCCGCCGCTTCTTTTCTGAATCCGACGCCCGGCCCGACATCCTCGTCTCCTGCCTCGTCGATGCCGTCCACGATTACGACACCGCCCTGCTCGACCAGCTCGAATCCAGCATCCGCTCCGCGCGCGCCCAGACCGCTCCGCCTCAGAAGAAGGAGGACCATCCATGATCCTTTCTTATTCCCTGCGGCTCCTCTGCCTGTTGCTCATCGTCTTCGGTCTCCTTGATGCCACTCTGCAGCTGGTGCTCGCTCGCTGCGCACCGTTCGTTCTTCGCCGCCTCGACTCATCGTCCGCACGCCGCCGCGAACGCATTCTCTACCACATCCAGCTTGCTCCTTCGCTCGCCGCGCTCTTCATGGCCGCGGCAGTCTGCATCCCGGCCTACCTCCGCTTCGAACCCACTCGCGCAGCCGAAAGCGTCAGCGGACTGTGCCTCCTCCTCGCCGCGGCCATCGGTTTCTGGATTGGCTTCTCCCTGCTCCGCGGATCCCACATCGTCCTCCGCACCCTTCGATTCACCCGCGCCTGCCGCCGCTCCGGTCAACTCCTGCACGACTGCGGTGCCACGCCCGTCCTCGCCCTCGCGCGAACCGACTATCCCGTCGCCCTGCTCGGCTTTCGCAGGCCCCTCATCGTTGTTTCCGCCGCCCTGCTCGCCGAAGGCCGCGTCCATCCCGACGCTCTCGCCGTCGCCCTCGACCACGAGCGCTCCCATGCCCTCCACCGCGATAACTGGAAGCTTCTCTCTCTCTGTTTTCTCCCGCGCCTCAATCTCCTCTTCGGCGATCCCTGGACGCAGCCCTGGCGAACCGCGGCCGACTGGGCCGCCGACGACGATGCCGTGCGTGGCGACTCGAATCGCTCCCTTCTCCTTGCCGAAGCCATCGTCCAATCCGCCCGCACCACCCGCGCCGTCGCACACCCTGTCGCCCCTTTGATTCACTCTGCTCTCACCTCCGCCGATGTCGGCCTTGCCACCCGCATTGACCGCCTCCTGCACCCCCGCCCTGCGTCTGATGCGACACGCTCTTCAATCCTCCCCGGGATCACCGCCGTGCTCCTCCTCGCGGCCATGGCCGCCATCGCCGCCTCGCCCTGGATCTATCCACTCTCCGAATCCCTCCTCCACCTCAGCAAGTTCTGAGCGCAGCGAAGAATTCCCTGTTCCCTGTTCCCTATTCCCTGTTCCCTATTGCCTATTGCCTGTTGCCTGTTCCCTGCCTTTCGCCCCCGGCTTGCACTTTTCCCCGCTCTCCCCGCACAATCGTGGTCACCCCATGAAAGCCACACATCTGCGCTCTCTGTTCCTTTTTCCTCTCTGCTTGTTCCTCTTCACCGCCGCTGCCGTTCCCGCCCAGTCCGTTTCACCGCAGCTCTTCAACGGACTCCACTGGCGGCTCGTCGGTCCCTTCCGCGCCGGACGTGTCGTCGCCGTCGCCGGCGTCCCCGGCAGCGACCGCACCTACTACTTCGGCGGCGTCGATGGCGGCGTCTGGAAGACCACCGACGCCGGCACCGTTTGGCAACCGGTCTTCGACCACGAGCCCGTCGCCTCCATCGGCGCGATCGCTGTCGCCCCCTCCGATCCCAACGTGATCTACGCCGGCACCGGTGAATCCGACATCCGCTCCGATCTCGCCTCCGGCGACGGCCTCTATCGAAGCGACGACGCCGGCGCCACCTGGCAGCACATCGGCCTCGACAACTCCCTCCAGATCTCCCGCATTCTCGTCTCCCCCACTGACTCGCACACCGTCTACGTTGGCGTCCTCGGCCACGCTTACGGCCCCAATCCCGAACGCGGCGTCTACAAGTCCACCGACGGCGGTGACCACTGGCAGCGTGTCCTCGACAAAGGTCCGGACATCGGCATCGCCGATCTCGCCATGGCCACTGCCGCGCCCAACATTCTCTTCGCCACCACCTGGGACGCGCACCGTCCGCCGTGGTCCACCTACGCCCCGCTCGAAGGCCCCGACAACGCCCTCTATCGCTCCACCGACGCCGGCGCTACCTGGTCTGAGATCTCCGGCCACGGCCTGCCCACCGGCGGCTGGACCCGCACCGGCATCGCCGTCTCCGCCGACGGCCGCCGCGTCTACCTCACCATCAACTGTGGCCGCGATGACGAATCCAGTCCCGCACCCGACAACGCCGCCTGCAAGGCCGGCCTCTACCGCTCCGACGACGGTGGCGATTCCTGGACCCTCATCAATACCGATTCCCGCCTCATCAGCCGCGCCTGGTACTTCAGCTCCATCGCCATCGATCCCGAGAATCCCGACGTCCTCTACATCCCCAACGTCGCCCTCTACCGCACCAACGACGGCGGCAAAACCATTGAGATCGTGCGCGGCGCGCCCGGCGGCGACGACTACCACCAGATCTGGGTCGATCCCAAAGACTCCAACCACCTCGTTCTCGGCGTCGATCAGGGCGCCAGCGTCTCTCTTGACCGCGGCAAGACCTGGACCACCTGGTATAACCAGCCCACCGCGCAGCTCTACCACGTCACCACCGACCACCGCTTCCCCTACGCCATCTACGGCGCCCAGCAGGATTCCGGCGCCATCGCCGTCTACAGCCGCTCCGACCACGGCCACCTCGATGCCCGCGACTGGTTCCTCCCCGGCGGCAGCGAGAGCGGCTACATTGCCATCGATCCCAAAGACGAGAACATCCTCTACATCTCCGGCACCTACGGAACCGTTGACCGCCACGACCTCCGCACCTCGTTCAGCCAGAACATCGCCCCCTGGCCACTCGGCGACTTCTCCACCGCCATCAACCACCGCCGCTATCGCGATACCTGGACGCCCGTCCTCGTCTTCTCGCCCGCCGACAAGACGTCGCTCTACCTCGGCACCCAGTACGTTATGAAGACCTCCGACGGCGGCCTCCACTGGCAGACGATCAGCCCCGACCTCACCGGCGCCGATCCTCACGCTTCAACTGAAGGCCCGGTCACCCCCGAGAACGCCATGCAGCGCGGCTACGGCGTCGTCTTCACCATCGCGCCTTCACCCCTCGACGCCAATCTCATCTGGGCCGGCAGCGATACCGGCCGCATCCACGTCACCCGCGACGGCGGCCAGCACTGGACCGACGTCACGCCGCCCGCCCTCACTCCCTGGTCCAAAATCTCCCTCATTGAAGCCGACCACTTCGACCCCGCCACCGCCTACGCCGCCGTCGATCGCCACCGCCTCGGCGACCGCAAGCCGTACCTCTACATCACCCACGATTACGGCCAGTCGTGGACGCTCTCCGTCGACGGCATCGCCCCCGATCACTTCCTCCGCGCCGTCCGTCAGGATCCCGAGCAGCGCAACCTCCTCTACGCCGGCACCGAGTTCGGCATCTACGTCTCCTTTGACGACGGCGCCCACTGGCAGCCGCTCCAGCTCAATCTGCCCGTCACCTCCATCCGCGATATGGATATCCATGGCAGTGACTTAATCGTCGCCACCCACGGCCGCTCGTTCTGGATCCTTGACGACATCGCGCCCCTCCGCCAGGCTGCGGCCGCCGCCGAACACAGCGCCCCCGCATACCTCTACGCGCCACCCACCGCCATCCGCGTCGATAATGACGGCTTCCTCGGCACGCCGCTCCCGCCCGAAGAGCCCCAGGCCAAAAATCCGCCCAACGGCGCCATCATCGACTACTACCTCGGCCAGAGCGCATCGAAAGTCACCCTCGAATTCCTCGACAGCCCGGGTCCCGGTGTTTCGCCACACGTCCTCCGCCATTTCTCCAGCGCCGAAGAGCATCCGATGCACCTTCCGCTCCTGCCCATCGCCGAGCGCTGGTTCCCCAAACCGCAAACCCTCGACACCACCCCCGGCGAACACCGCTTCGTCTGGGATCTCGCCCTTGGCAGCTCCGGCCCCGGCTCAGGCAATGACGACATCCTGGCCGCCTTCGGCTTTTCCTCGGGACCCAAAGTCCCGCCCGGCACTTACACCGTGCGTCTGATCATCGCTGCATCGATGCCGGAGAATTCCGTCCAGATGGACCAGCCGCTCCACGTCACCATGGATCCCCGCTGCGCCTGCACCACCGCCGTCCTCGACGAGCAGTACAAGACCAGCCAGTCCATCTACGCGCAGCTCCTTGCCGCCCGAAGCGCCATGGCCGAGATCGACAGCGTCGCCAGCCAGCTTAAAAAGCTCGACACCCCTGACCAGCCCGCTTCGGTTCGCGATGCCGTCCACGCCGCCCAGACCAGCCTCACGAAGATCCGCAACGGAGAGCATCCCGAGGACGAAACCCACCCCGGCCTCGCCGCCGCCGCATCGGGACTCAACACCGCGCTCGGCATCGTCGAAAGCGGCGACCGCCAGGCGCCCTCACAAGCCCTCGAAATCTTCCATCAAATGGACGAGGCCGCGCAGACCAACATCGCGGCCTGGCAAAACTTCAAATCAACGGATCTCAACCAGCTCAACAACAGGCTGACGGCCGGTCACCGCGAGCCCGTCCACATCTCCGCCATCGAGAAGACCGTCCACTACGCCATGACCCGATGAAGACATTCTCACGCCCCGCCCCAGGCGAGGCGCAAGCGTTCAGCATCTCCGCATTGACGCCGGTTGCCCACCCGGTCGCCGCGCGCCGTAGCCCTGAGCGAAAGGCGCGCAAGCGGCCGAGTCGACCGGGAGGCGACAGGGTACGAGGCCTCAAATCCACCCAGCCGGTTTTGTTTCGGGGCACGGCTTTCACAGCTTGCGGAAAAACTCCGCCGCTTTGAAAGGGCACAGCTTCAGCTGTGCCGTAAAGGCTGCAGAATGAATCCGGCTTTAGCCGCTGAGGGACGGGTTTCGTTCTGCTGTTGCCTTTTTCCGCAAGCTGTTTCAGTCGTGCCGGAAAAAAGTGGCGCGAAGCGCCCTCCTGGCTGCCGCAGGCCGTCGCCCAGGCGGAACGCCGCAGCGACTCGCCCATGATTGACCTGGGCTGTATCGACATATAGGGGTGGTTGGCGACGGAGGACATTTTTGTTCAGTTCACGGAGCGAGGAGTGGCAGATATCGGGCATATCTTAGCGACGAGCGACAAAGAAATGAGCAAAAAGGCCCCCGTCCCGCAGGGTTGGGAGCGAAAATCCGCGAAGAGGTAACTTCGTTGGCGATTCCCTCTGCCGTCTTTTCGCTCCCAACGCCGGCCGGCCCTATATGTCGATACAGCCTGGCGACTCCCAGCCGTTTAGACACTTCTCCAGGGCTTTGTGGAAATCCTGTCAAGCCCCCTCGCCCCCTGACGAAAGTAACAATCCTTGATACAAAAGCACTTCCCCGCCAAAATACCGGCGCAAAACTGGCAGTAAATCGGGCCGGATCTGGTATTCTGAACTTAGGATGGAAAAACGAAATAAGCCCGCCGCGCGCGGGCTTTTTGCTTTGGAGCGATCGAGTGCAGAACCGCAAATCTCCCGGCTCCCAGCTCCCACCTCCCGGCTCGAATACAGCATTCGCGCCCCGAACGAAGTGCTTCGGAATCAAACATCCAGACTTTCCCGACCCGAGTGCAGCACTCGGGCCGCCAGGGCTGCATCCGATCCTATGCCTAACTACTCTGGAATCATACAAATGCCACATACCCTAAACCGAGGTCTCGCAACCCCAGCAGAATCAAACATCGCGCTCCGAAGAGGGGAGATGGGATATTCCTGCACCCTGTGCGCCGTGACCTGTCACCTGTAACCTGTAACCTATGTCGAACAACGACCTCTCCAACCTCCGCGTCGCCGTCCTGGGAGCCGGCAAAATGGGCGGCATTCTGCTCCAGGCTTTTCTTAAGCAGCAGATTCTCGCGCCCGAGCGCCTCTTTGCCACCGTGGCTCACGCCGACCGCGCCCAGGTGCTCGCCGCGCAGTGGGGCATTGAGGTCTCGACCCACAACGTGGACATTGCCGGCAAGGCCGACGTGATCCTGCTGGGCGTGAAGCCGTTCCAGGTTCCGGGGCTGGTCGAGGAGATTCGCCCAGCGCTGACTTCGGACAAGCTGCTGATCTCTTTTGCCGCGTCGGTGCGGACGGAAGCGATTGAGAAGGCCGCCGTCGAGGAGGTCCCGGTGATTCGGGCCATGCCCAACACGCCTTCCATGCTGGGCGCCGGCATCTCCGCGCTGTGCCGGGGACGGTTCGTCCAGCCGCAGCACATGGCGCTGGCGGAAAGCCTCTTCTCCGCCGTGGGGCGGACGGTGGTGGTGGACGAGAAGCACATGGACGCGGTGACCGGGCTTTCCGCGAGCGGCCCCGCGTTTATCTACATCATCCTGGAGTCGCTGGCCGAAGCCGGGGTGAAGGTTGGGCTGCCCCGCGACATCGCCACGCTGCTGGCCGCGCAGACCACTTACGGCGCCGCGAAGATGGTGCTCGAAACCGGCTACCACCCGGCGCTGCTGAAGGATGCTGTGACAACCCCGGCGGGCTGCACCATCGACGGAATCCTCGAACTGGAAGAAGGCGGACTGCGCGTGACGCTCATCAAAGCAGTTATGCGCGCCAGCCAGCGCGCCAAAGAACTTGCCTCCGGCTAGACCATGAGCCCGCGATGACGCCCCAACCGGCCATCCAACGCGCCCTTCAGCCCGAGCCGCCCGAAGCGGCGCCCGGCGAAATCACGGTCATTCATCTGCTGCCGCCGCGTTCGGCTGTGCCGGTGGTGCCGCCGCTGCGCAGCTCGCGGGTCTTCCTGGCTTCGGAGTTCCTGCTGCTCTTTGTGGCGCTGCCCCTGGTTTTTGGCCTGCGGCTCATCAACCACGTTCCGCCTATGCCAATTTTGTGGGCGGTAGCCTCGTATTGTCTGGTCGCGCTGCTGCGCGACCCGACCTTCGACCGGCGCCAACTCTGGAACGCCGCGCCGCTGCGGCGGCAGCTGCTCCCGATCCTTGGGCTGTTCTGCGCGGGAGCGGTGGTGCTCACGGTGCTGGTCCGCGTTTACGCGCCGCAGCTGTTTCTGGCGTTGCCGCGGACGCATCCGGGGTTCTGGGCGCTGGTGCTGGTGCTGTATCCGATGCTGTCGGTGTACCCGCAGGCGCTGGTCTACCGGGCGTTCCTCTTCCATCGGTATCGGCCGCTGCTGTCGGTCGCGCCGCGCACCGAGGCCTGGGTGCTGATCGTGGTGAGCGCGGCGACCTTTGCGCTGATGCACCTGGTCTTTCGCAACTGGGTGGCCATCGCGCTGACTTTCCCAGGCGGTATTCTCTTCGCGCGCCGGTATCTGGATACGCGGTCGCTGTGCGTCTCCTGGTTCGAACACGCGCTCTACGGCTGCCTGCTGTTTACGATTGGCCTGGGGCCGTATTTTTACGTGCGGTTTGTGTGAAGGGGCTGCTTCAGCCGGGAGCTGGGAGTCAGGAGCTGGGAGGGGCCGGGAGCTTCCACCACAGAGGGCACAGAGAACACAGAGGGCAGCCGGTAGCCGGTAGCTTCCGACACAGAGAGCTGCAGGGGGCTTGGCTCTCGCTCCAGGCTCCAGGCTCCGAGCTGCTTTACTGCGGCTTCTTCGCTCCCTGCTTCGCACCGTTGACTGCGCCTTTGGTAGTGTTTTTCGTCTTGCGATAAGCCTTCTTCGTGCCCTTTTTCGTGCTGTGCCAGGCTTTTTTGGTGCCCTTCTTCGTGCCGCGGGCTGCGTCTTTCGCTCCGTTCTTTGTGTCGCGCCCGGCCTGTTTCATGTCCTGCTTCGCCGTCGTGCCCTGATTGCTCTGGGCGCGCGGAAGCCCAAACGCGGGCGTCACCATGAGCGCGCCCGCGAGAAAAGCTGTCAACCACTGTCGATTCCTTGTCATGCTAAGGAGGATGTTGCGGGAAGGCGCAGGAGTTGCGCCGGCAACGGATTCGGCGGCTAAAATTGAGCTTCGGATATTTGCGTGACCACTTCAGCTGCGATTCCCAGGCAACCCGCTCTTGCTCCGGCCGCTCCTCCGGCGCTGCGCCGTTTCGCGTGGCTCGTTCTCGGCTACAACGTGGCCGTGATCGTGTGGGGCGCGGCGGTGCGGGCCACCGGCTCCGGCGGCGGCTGTGGAGAGCACTGGCCGCTGTGCGACGGCATTCTCATCGTGCATCACCCAGCGGTTGCCACGCTGATCGAGCTATCGCATCGGATCACGAGCGGTATTGATACGCTGTGCGTGCTGGGACTCTTTTTCTGGACGTTTGCCGCTGCGCCGAAACGTCACCTGGCGCGCGCCGCTGCGGTCGCGGTGCTGATCCTGACGTTCAATGAGGCGCTTCTTGGCGCGCTCCTGGTGGAACTGGGGCTGGTGGCCCACAACGCATCGCCGGCGCGGGCGCTGTATCTGGGCCTGCACCTGACGAACACGCTGCTGCTGCTGGCGGCCCTGGCTTTGACGGCGCATTTTCTGTCGCGGCGGACGGGCAACATGCGGGGCCTGGTGCACTGGCGCGCTCCCGGTTTGGCGCTGACGGGCCTGATTGCCGTGCTCTTCGTCGGGGTCACGGGATCGCTGGCGGCTCTGGGCGACACGCTGTATCCGGCGCACGATCTGCTGCGGGCGATTGCGCAGGATTTCTCCCCGGGCAGTAACTGGCTGCTGCGGATCCGCTGGCTGCATCCGGCGTTCAGTCTGGTGGCCGGCATCTTCATCGTGTGGATCGTCGCGCGCGGGTTGCGTCGCGTGGAGAACCGCGGCCTGGCGTTTCTGGTTCTCGGCCTGCTGGGTCTGCAATACCTGTTGGGCGTGGCGGATATCACTCTGCTGGCGCCGACGTGGCTGCAGATGACGCATCTTCTGGGCGCCGACCTGCTCTGGATTTCTCTGGTCGTGCTGTCCGCCCGGCTCTGTCTGATGCCGGCGGCTGTACCCGCGAAACCCGTTGCGTCCCCGGTCCCCGGATAAACCGCTTGCCTCGCCGCTATCCGGCGCGTAGATTGCTGGGTTGGCGCGTAAGTGCCGGAATAAAGCGATTCACTGCACAGACAGGACTTTTACCGTGACCTCTGCCGTCGCAACGCCCGCCACCTCTGAAGCTGTTCAGCACGAAATCGAGGAGAAGCAGTCCCGGCTCACCGCCCTGATGGACGAGAACGACTGGACGGCAGTGCTGCTGAGCCGCCACGAGAACCTTGCCTGGGCAACCGCCGGGCGCGTGGAAGCCCGGGTGGCGCTCGGGGTGGAGACGGCCGTCTGCTCGCTGCTGCTGACGCGGGAAGGGCGCTGCTTCTATATCGCTCCCAACAATGAGGCCCCGCGGCTGGGCGATGAGGAGTTTGCCGGGCTGGGTTTTGAGCCTGCGATCTATCCCTGGACCGAAGACGGGGCAGCCGATCTGGCGCACAAACATGGAGGGCCGGAGATCGGAGCCGACACGGCGCAGCCTGGGTTTTATCCCTGGAACTTCACCAGCCTGCGCGCACCGCTGCTGCCGGGGGAAGTGGAGCGCTTCCGCGCGCTGGGCAGGGCGGTGGCGGAGTCGACGACGCTTGTGCTGAAGGGGCTTACTCCGGGAGTAACGGAGGACGAGATGGCCGCGCGTGTGGCCGCCGATCTGCTGGCGCAGCACATTACGCCGAGCGTGGTGCTGATGGCGGCCGACGAGCGCATCTTTCGCTATAAGCACGCGGTGCCGCGCAAGGGCGTTCTGCGGAAATACGGCATGCTGAACCTGTGTGCACGACGCGACGGCATGGTGGCTTCGATTACGCGATTCGTGCATTTCGGCGCCGTGCCGGACGAACTGGCGGCGAATTTCGAAAGGGCTGCGCAGATCAACGCCGAACTGCTCCATGCCAGCCGAGGCGGAGCTACTTCCGCCGCGCTCTATGCGGTGGCTGCAAAGGGGTATGCCGCGGTCGGGTTCCCGGACGGGATCACTTTGCACCATCAGGGGGGCCCGTGCGGGTATCTGGAGCGCGACTGGGTGGCAACCCCGGGCGGTACGCAGACGCTCGGATCCACGCAGGGGCTTGCCTGGAACCCGAGCCTGCACGGCGCAAAAGCTGAAGACACGGCGCTGCTCCACGCCGGCTCCATCGAGATCCTGACCGCTACGCCGGACCTGCCCGTGATCGAGACGGAGGTGGCCGGAAATGTTTATCCGGCCGCTGGCGTGCTATCGCTCTGAAACCGCGTAGCTTGGCGGGTGGCCGCCGGGTCCGGTTTTGAAGTCATTATGGGTTGGAAGCGCGAAAATAATCGTTTTTTCTCGCGCTCGTGCTATCGTGGCCGGAATAGGTTTGTTGTCCTCCCAAAACCCGGGGGTCGGTCTGATCCCCGGATCTTTTTGGCTTGCGCAGGCGATCTGGCTGTCGTTTCACGCCGCAGGGCATCTTCTGGAAAATCCCCGCGTCTCTCAACTGTGAGAGGTTGGCGTATGAAACACGCATTGCTGGTCTTGCTTTGCCTTTTCCCGTTCCCTTTACTCGCGCAAGATGCCGTTCCTGCCGGCACGGTTTTGCCCGTGCAATTCGACACCGGACTCAACGCCCGCAAGCTGCACGCCGATGAGATGGTGCGTGCGCGGATCATGCAGGACGTTCCGGGAACCCGCATCCGGCGGGGCGCGCACGTAGTGGGTCACGTGGTGAGCGCAACCCCAGAACAGATTGAGATTCACTTCGACGCGGTTTCTGCGCATGGCCAGCGGATTCCCATCACCGCCAGCCTGCGCGCTCTGGGCTCCATGCTGGAAGTGGAGGAGGCGCAGATTCCTGAAAGCGCCCCGGCACGAGGGATGACCCCTGAGGACTGGAACACCCGCCAGATCGGCGGGGATATGGTCTATCGTGGCGGCGGACCCCTGGCACGCGGGATGGATGTGGTGGGCGAGCCGACGCCCTATGGCGCTCTCGGCCGCCTCTCCGCCAATCCGCCTTGTCGCGCGAGTGTGGATGGCAATGACCAGCGGCAGGCGCTGTGGCTATTCTCGACGGATGCGTGCGGCCTGTACGGCTATTCCGGTGTCGACCTGCAGCACGCCGGACGAACGGCTCCGGTGGGGACCATCCGGATTGCCGCGCCCGCCGGCAAGCTGAACATCCGCAGTGGCAGCGGGCTCCTGCTGCGCGTTTTGGGCTCGTAGCCCAGCGGCCTTACGGCGTCTTCTCCGACGGCCCGTGCCGGCAGACCCTGGAGATCGCCCGCAACAGTGCTTTCGGGGGAATGCTTCCGTCATCGCCCGCGAATACCACTTCGCCCACCCGCTTCGCCTGGGGGCGATAGTACCAGCGGCTGAAGAGGCAGAGGTGATCGGCGACGTCGCCTGGGCTTTTGGAGGCTCGACTGCGCCGCGCGTCTGCTTGTGGAGCCGGTTCGGCGAGCGCGCACTCCAGCCGCTGTTCCAGCTCGTCACGCGTGGCCACCGTCACGACCGAAGCATCCAGCGGAACGGCTTCCATGGGACCAACCGGCTGCGCATAGAGCGAGGTGGAGCCAGCCGCCTCGTTTGGATGGCGCATGCCCGCGACGGAATAGAGAGCCGGTCCGCGCAGCACGCCCTGGGCCAGCCGAAAGAGCGCCACATGCTCTGCTTCGGCCGCCGGCTGCACAATGACGCCCTCCAGGCGGGCCAGCGGACGGAGTGCGTCCGGTGCTTCGGCTGCCACCTGCTCGGCCCTGGCCAGGCGGGTGTGAAGTTCCGCCGCCTTCTCGAACTCCATCAGTTCCGAGGCGGCATCGCGCTCTTTGCGCAGGGCGTCCACCAGGCTGGCGCCGCGCGTGCGCAGAAACGCCCGCACGGCAGCGGCTTCTTCGGCGTAGCGCTCGTTGGTGCATCCCTGAAAGCAGGGCGCGAGGCATTTCTTCATCTCGGAGTAGACGCACCCCGGAAAGGAGGGGTCCGGCGCCAGGGCCTCATAGCAGCGGCGCAGCTTGAACAGGTCCAGCATGTCTTCGAGAAAGCTCTCCGCCGCGGCTCGCGAGGGGAACGGCCCATAGAGCTCGTCCATCGCGGATTTTGTCACTTTGTTGGTGACATAAACGCGCGGGTACGCGTTCTCGACGGTCATCCGCAGTAGCGCGGGCGGGCGGAGATGCAGGCGCTTGCGGGCGCGCTCTCCGAAAGCGGCCCAGGTGGCGGCATAGAGTCGCAGCAGCGCCTCGAAATCGGAGCCGGTGAGCGCGTATTCGATGCGGGCTACGCGTCCGGCCAGCTGCAACCGCTTTGACTGATCCGGCCGGGCATCGAGGAGCCGGCGCATGCGTTGGCGCAAATTCGGCGTTCGGCTGATGTATGGCTCGGCCTGCGGGTCGTCACCGAAGAGCGCGAAGACGCCGGGGTCGGCGGGAATCGCTTCCCAGGCGGGATGCGCCGCGTCGAAGGCCAGCTGGTTGGGAAACATCACGCTCCTGCGATGGTCATGCCGTCAACGCGCAGGGTGGGCGCGGCCGTCGCGCCGCGGAAGTGCAGGTCGCTGCCGATAGCGGTGATGTTGCGCAGCATGTCCTTCAGGTTGCCGGCAATCGTGATCTCATGCACGGCGTACGCCAGCTCGCCGTTTTCGATCCACAAGCCAGCGGCGCCGCGGGAATAATCGCCCGTGACCAGGTTGACGCCCTGGCCGAGCAGGCGCGTGACATAGAGGCCGCGCTCGACGCCACGGAGAATCGCCTCAGGCGTCCGGGTACCCGCCTCCATGTACAGGTTGCCGGCGTCGAGGTACGGATTGCCCGCGAGGCCGCGGCCTGCGTTGCCGGTGCTCTTCATGCCCAGCTTGCGGCCGGCGTATGTGTTCAATATGTAACTGTTCAGCGTACCTTTATCGACGATCACCGTGCGCCGGCTGGGCAGCCCTTCGGCGTCGAAGGGCGAGGTGCCAAAGCCGCCGGGGAGGGTGCCGTCATCGATAATCGTCACCGAGGGCGCGGCCACTTCTTCGTGCAGCTGGCCCGCAAAGATGGACGCCTGGCGATAGATCGCGTCGCCCGCCGCGGCGTCGAATACTGCGCCGACCAGACCGCGCGCCACCTCCGGCGCAAACACCACCGGAGCCTGCTGGGTGGGAACACGGCGCGCATCGAGCATGCGCAGGGTGCGGCGCGCCGCTTCGCGCCCGACTTCTTCCGGAGGATCGAGATCCCGCAAGGCGCGCGCCTGCGACCACCAGAAATCGCGCTGCATTTCGCCGTTGGCGCTTTGAGCGATGGGGCTGGCGGAGACAGAACAGTACGAAGACTGGTATTCGCCCAGGAATCCGCGCGAGTTGGCGAAGATGCGTCGGCCGGTAGCCGCGTCAAAGCTGCCGCCGTCGCTGTTCACCAGACGAGTATCGACGGCCATCGCCGCTGCCTCCGCGCGCCGCGCCCAGGCGATGCGCTCCTCGGTGGGCAGCGAATAAACGTCGTCATGAAACAGCTGCAGGTCACCGCTGAGCTGGCCGAATTCGTTGGGATCGGCCAGGCCGGCGAAGGGATCAACACTGGTGACCGCGGCCAGAGCTACCGCGCCGCGCACCAGGTGATCGATACCGTCTTCGGTGAAGTCGCTGGATGACGTGCTGGCCATGCGACAGCCGTTGTCAGCGGCCACGAGCACGCGCAGGCCGACGCCGCGGGAGCCGGACTCCTTCAGCGTTTCCACTTCGCCCAGGCGGACGGTGGTCGAGAACTCATCGCCGTCGCGGATCGTGACCTCGGCGTCGGAGGCGCCGGCGCGGACGGCGCGGGCGACGATGTCGGCGGCGAGTTGCTGGAGATCGGTTCCGGACTGGGTGGTGGCGATCATCGCCCTGTGCCCCCCACGGTCATGCGGTCGAGCTTGACCGTGGGCATGCCGACGCCGACTGGGACGCTTTGGCCGTCTTTGCCGCAGGTTCCGATGCCTTCGTCGAGGGCGAGATCGTTGCCCACCATCGAGACGTGCTTCAGCGCTTCGGGGCCGTTGCCGATCAGCGTGGCGTCGCGCACGGGGGCAGTGATTTTGCCATCTTCGATCAGGTACGCCTCCGAGGCCGAGAAGACGAACTTGCCGCTGGTGATGTCCACCTGGCCGCCGCCGAAGTTGACGGCATAGAGGCCGCGCTTGACGCTGCGCAGGATGTCGGCGGGATCGTCCTCACCGGCAAGCATGTAGGTGTTGGTCATGCGCGGCATGGGAATTTGCTGGTAGCTTTCGCGGCGGCCGTTGCCGGTGCCGGCGATGCCCATCAGGCGCGCGCTGAGCTTATCGCTCAGATAGCCCTTCAGAATGCCGCCTTCGATGAGCACCGTCTCCTGGGTGGGCGAGCCTTCGTCGTCCACGTTGAGCGAGCCACGGCGCGAGGGCATGCGGCCGTTGTCCACCACGGTCACTTTCGAGCTGGCGACGGGCTGGCCGACCAGGCCGGCGAAGGCGGAAGTCTTCTTGCGGTTGAAGTCGGCTTCGAGGCCATGGCCTACGGCCTCGTGCAGCAGAACGCCCGGCCATCCTGGACCGAGCACCACTTCCATCTCGCCGGCCGGGGCGGCCACCGCGCCGAGTTGCAGGATGGCGGTGCGCGCTGCCTCTTCAGCGAAATGCTCGGGGCCTTTGGTGCCGGCGAAGTAGCCGATCTCGACGCGGCCGCCGCCGCCGGAACTGCCTTTCGCTGTGCGCTCGGCGTCTTTGGCGATGACGAAGACGCTCATCCGCGCCAGCGGCTGGGTGTCGCTGGCAAAGGTTCCGTCGGAGGCGGCAATCAGAATGCGCCGTACTTCGTCAGCATAGCCGGCGCGCACCTGCGTGATGCGGGAATCGTATCGGCGCGCCGCCCGGTCCGCCCGCTGCACCAGGTCGAGCTTGAGTGCGAGGTCGGTATCCAGCTCGGCCGCCGGCGCGGGATAGAGGCTGGGGGCGTCGGTTTCTGTAAAACCCTGCACCAGCCGCTTCGAGGGGCCGCTGGCGATCAGGGCTGCCGTTCGCGCGGCGCGCAGCAGGCGATCCGCCGAGAGATCGTCGGTGTAGGCATAGCCGGTGCGCTCGCCGCTCACGACGCGGACGCCGCAGCCGGCGCTGACGCCCTGGCTGGCCGACTTGACGATCTGCTCATCCAGGCCGAGCGAGGTGGCAGCCACGGATTCGAAGTACAGGTCCGCGTAATCGCCGCCAGCCGAAAGGGCCTCGCCGAGGCATCGCTCCAGGAGCCGTTCTGTGATGCCAAACTTCTCAAAAAAGAAACGCTTGTGATCCACGCCGCATCCTCTCCGAAGGCCGCCCTCTTGCAGGCGGTTCCCGCAGTAACCTCCCGAGCCGTTGCTTCTTTGATTCTTAATTAGATTTCACTGTGCCGTCGACCCCTGTCCGTGCCATGCTCATACCCATGAAGAAGCTCGTTCTCCTGTGCCTGCTGCTCGCGTTCTCCACATCGGCGTTCGCGGCCACGAATCATCACACCAAGCATCACCACCATCACAAGACGCACAACGGCACGCCGAATCACCCACATAGCTAACGCCTGGCCGTCGTCGGCTGAGGCGTGTCCCGTACGCTTCCGGCCAGTCCCGCGAGCTGATAATCCCGAACCGGGGCAGCTTGTCGCTCCCTTCGAATCGTTGTACCTTCCGGTGTATGAGCACGTTGCCCGCCACGGAAAAAGACCCTCGCTATCCGATCGGTAAGTACAACCGAGCCGCCGCCAATCTCACCGACCACCGCAGCTCCATCGCCGTCCTGGCCGCTTTGCCGGAGAAGCTGCGCTCTGCCGTTCAGGGTTTAAGCGACGCGCAGCTTGATACGCCGTACCGCGACGGCGGCTGGACTGTCCGCCAGCTTGTGCATCATGTGACCGACAGCCACATGAATGCGTATATCCGTATTCGCCTGGCGCTCACCGAAGACTGGCCGACGATCAAACCGTATGACGAAAAGGCCTGGGCCGAGTTGGCGGATGCGCGCACCGCTCCAGTACAGGTTTCGCTCGATCTGATCGAGGGCCTGCACAATCGCTGGACGACGTTGCTGCGCTCCCTGACGGACGAGCAGTGGCAGCGCGGCTACAACCATCCGGTGAACGGCCGCCAAGCCGTCGGCGAGGCCGTGGCCCTGTACGACTGGCACTCGCGCCATCACGTGGCACATATTCAGGAATTACGAAAGAGCAGGAACTGGTAAGGTTTCGCTTGCTCTGCGTGGGGCGGGCGCGGAGCATCGAAACAGATGCCCGTCCCCGCTGCTCCCTCCACGCACGCATCAATCCCCGCCGCCGATCTGGCGCGTTCGATCGAGGCCTTCCTCGCCGATTATCCGCGCGCGGTGGTGTTGGAAGACGGCCGGCTGCTGTTCGATCTGCGCCTCGACCATTGCTCCATTACCGCCGACCGTGGACGCTGCCTGCTGCATCTCTGGTCCGCGGAGCGCAATCTGGTGCGCACGGTATGCGCGCTGCAGCCGCGACGGGAGACGCTGCGCCTGGAGACGCGCCGCTTCGGACAGAGCCGGCCGCAAATCCTCACCCTCGTCCCCGATCCGGATTTCCGCACGCCGACGGCAAGGGACACCGCCCGCCGGCGCTATCAACGGGCACTGGAACAGGCGCTGGCTACGCAATTTCCTGAATGGAAGCCCGAATCGTTCCGCTCCGCGATGGATCTGGAGCACAGCTTTGGCCCCGCGTATGCGCGCGGCCTGCTGGTCAGGGGGCAATCCGCGTGGGCGGTCACCGGGGTCGGTCCTGACGAACCGCCATCGGTCATCGAGGGCGCGCTAACCCTCGGCATTCTGTGGCTCGCGTATTGCCGCGAACACGGGAACGGCCGACGCGTGGTGCACGGACTCAAGCTCGTGGTGCCGGCTGGCGCCGCCGCGGTGGCCCGGAGCCGTATGGCCTGGCTGGATCCCAGCCTCGCGCAGTGGGAATTGTGGGAGCTGCATCCTTCCACCGGTGAACTGACCCCCTGCTCCATCGCACATGACGGCAACCTCGACATTCGGTTTCCGCACGCCTTCGATCCGCAGGCTGCGCTCGACCGCTGCCGTCTCGGCGTCGATCATCTCCGGTCGCTGGTGCCTCCGGATCTTCTGGCGGTTACGGAGATGCGCCCGCACAGCGCCACGGAGGTCGGCTTCTCGCTCCACGGGCTCGAATACGCGCGCGTCCGGCATGGCCTGGCGTCTGGGTCCTTCGCGCGTCACGACGACCTCTATTTCGGCGCAGGTCCCAGCGAGACGCTGCTCGACGAAACCACAGAGGATCTGTTTCTTGACCTCATCGACCGACTCTTCCGCAGCCGCTCGCCCGAAGGACTGGCGCGCGATCCGCTGCATCGTCTTCAGCCCGAGCGCTGGCTGGAGTCGGTGCTGCGCCGCGATTTGTCACTGCTGGGCTCGGAGTTCGCGGCCAGCGCTCCGATCTACTCGCAGGTTCCGGCGTTTGCCTCGGCCAGCCGCACTCTGCTCGATCTGCTCACCGTCACCCGGCAGGGGCGCCTCGCTGTGCTCGAACTGAAGGCCGACGACGATCTGCATCTGCCACTGCAGGCTCTCGACTACTGGGCTCGCGTGCGCGCTCTGCACCGCGCGGGCGAGATCGGCCGCCGCGGCTACTTCCCCGGCATGGAGCTCGCTCCTGAAGATCCGCTGCTGTTTCTGGTCGCGCCGGCGCTGCACATGCATCCAGCGAACGAAACGATCCTCCGCCATCTGTCGGCGGCGATTCCCTGGCAGTTCCTTGGTGTGGATGAACGCTGGCGGACGGACTGCCGGGTTGTACTGCGCAAGCACGGCAAAGAAGCGCCCCGCTCAGTTCTTTCGACCTGAGCGGGAAATTGCCCGATTACCGCATGCCACCGGAGGCCAGCAGCGTCTCGCCGGTCAGCCATCCCGATTCTTCGGAGGCGAGAAAGACGGCGATGGGGGCAATATCCTGCGGCTGCCCCAGCCGGCCCAGCGGCGTCTGCGCGACCATGGCCTTCTCAAAATCGCCCCCCGCGAAGCCTGCCGTGTGGAAGCCTTCGGTCTCCACGCCGCCCGGATTGATCGAATTGACACGGATTTTCTTCGGCCCCAGTTCCCGGGCGAGCACGTGGGTCACCGCGTCCACCGCACCTTTGGTCGCCGTGTAAACCACGCTTCCCGGAGGCGTCAGCCGGCTAACGACGGAGCCGATGTTGATGACCGTGCCCCCCTCGCCGAGATATTTCGCCGCTTCCCGCGTGGCCAAAATCGTTCCCAGCACGTTCGTATCGAAGATACGGTGAAACTCTGCTTCCTTCACTTCGTTCAGCGGCGAAAAGGCGTACACCCCGGCGTTGTTCACCAGAACATCCAGCCGCCCAAAGGCCTTTTGCGCCTCGGCGAACAGACGCTCCACGTCGGCCGCCTTCGCCACATCGCCCTGCACGGCGACAGCCTTGCCGCCCCGGGCGGTAATGTCTTTCACCACCCGATCCGCGCCCTCGCGGCTGGTCGCATAATTCACCACCACTGCGGCTCCCTCTGCCGCCAGATTCCTGGCAATCGCCGCGCCAATGCCCTTCGAAGCTCCCGTCACCACGGCCACCTTATTCTTCAGCCTGCTCATCCGCTCTCTCCTTCGCCTGAACATCACTTCGACATTTATCGAAGTATCGAATGGATGAGGCGGCGCGGAGAAAGGGTTCAGCCGGAGACGTTAAATTCTGCTCAGGCGATCGAGATAGGCCTGCCAGACCTCCCGGTCCAGTTCCAGGTGGGCGAACCTGCCTTCGCGGGTAATTCGGATGAGGCCAGCGGTTTCCAGCTCCTTCATGTGGTGCGAAAGGGTCGCCGCCGTCACCGGCTGGCAGGCTCGCAGCTCGGAGCAGGGGATGGAGCCGCGGGATTTCCCGATCTGCCCGAGGATCGCGTACCGGCGGGGATCGGCCAGCGCCCGCGCGATCAGGCCCAACTGCCGCTCCGTCAGCCGCACTCCCTTAGTCCCGGCTCTGGTCATGGTTGCCCTCAGAGTAATCCTGCCCCGGTAAATATTCATTCCCTGTCGAGCCCAGGCCATCCTACAATCCTGGCCATGCCGAACATCGACCATCATCCTGCCGGCAACTTTGTCTGGATGGAGCTCGCGACCACGGACCCGTCCGCTGCGAAGCAGTTCTATGGTGCGCTGTTCGGGTGGCGACCCTGCGACGTCCCGATGGGCAGGGATTTCGTTTACACCATGTTCCTGCAAGGGGATCGTGACGTTTGCGGCGCCTACACGATGAAGCCCGAAGACCAGGTCCTCGGCATGCCGGCCCACTGGCTCCTGTACGTTGCCGTGGCCAATGCCGATGAAGCGGTGAGCCGCGCCCTGCAACTCGGCGGTCAGCCGCTCTCGCCGGCCGTGGATGTCCCCGGTGTCGGACGCATGGCCACCATCCGCGATCCTGTGGGTGCCATCTTTGCCATTTTTCAACCCGGCGGCCACCGAGGCATGGGTATCGTCGCCGAGAATGGCGCCTTCTGCTGGGCGGATTTGCAGACTCCCGACCGCCAGCTTGCCGCGAAATTCTATGGTGATCTTTTTGGCTGGGAATTCGTCCTGGGCAAGGATAAGGATCCCAGCGGGTATCTGCACATCAAAAACCGCGATCAGTATATCGGCGGCATGCCGAGCGAGCGCAGTCTGCCGCGGAACGTCCCGCCCCACTGGCTTGGTTATTTCCAGTGCGAGAGTTGCCAGGCCCAAACGACTCGAGCCATCGCCCTTGGCGCCGCCATGAAGGTGCCGCCCATGGTCGTGGAAGACCAACTGCATTTCTCCGTGCTCGCCGATCCACAGGGCGCGATCTTCGCCCTGTTCGCGCCGGAGATGAAGGAATGAACGCCTGACGGCCTCGGAGTCCCTGAGGGCCGCAAGCGCCTGTAGGGTGCACGGATCTTCAGGGCCGCAAGGCCCGTGTGCCTGGACGGCCAGTCCCAATATCCACCCAAAGGTGGATGCGAGGGGTCTCGTCCGACGGCTAGGATGCTTCTGCCGCTCGGGTTCTAAAGAGGCGCCCGGGTGACACATCCACAAGCTGGTCCGGAGCGGAAGCATCTCCATGAGAAGATTGCTGATTTCTGCGGCCATTGCCATGGCTGCCAGTGCCGTCTACCTGCTCGCCTTCCCCACCGCCACTCTGTACTACGAAGCTATCGTGGTGTTCCACATCTTCGGCGGCGCGGCTTTCGTGGTGCTCGGCATTCCGTGGGCGGCGAAGCTCCTGCGCGGGCGCGGTGCCGTGGAGAAGATCGGCTGGCTCGTCTTCCTGGCCGGCGGACTGGTCGGCGGGGTCATCATTTTCACCGGCGCTCGCCGCAATGAGTGGCCGATTCTCTACACCCATGAGATTCTCTCGGCTCTGGCCTGCGCCGTCCTGCTCTCGGTATGGATCGCGCACCGCGGCTGGCTGAGCGGCAGCGCCCTCCGAAGCACAATCCGCGTGGCGGCGTGTCTGGCCCTGGTGGCCGGTGTCGGCTACGGCGCCTGGTGGGTGCGCACCGTGCCCTGGCAGCGGGCTTACGTGATTCGCAACCCCTCCATCGCCCCGGCGTCTATGGACGATGAAGGCGGCGGGCCAAAAAGTCCTTTCTTCCCCAACTCCGCGGAGACCAACACCGGCAAAGTGGTCCCCGAGGACTACTTCATGGATTCGGCCACCTGCAAGCAGTGCCACGCCGATATTTATAAGGAATGGGACAGCTCCGCCCACCACTACTCGTCGTTCAACAATCAGTGGTACCGGCAGGCTGTGGTCTATATGCAGTCTGTTGCCGGGGTGCAGTCTTCGAAATGGTGCGCCGGCTGCCACGATGCGGCGCTGTTCTTCCCGGGGAACTTCAACACGCTGATTGCGCCGCGCGTGCATACGCCGCAGGCGAATGTGGGGATCAGCTGCGTTGTCTGCCATTCCATCCGCAAGGTCAGGAGCACGATGGGCAACGGGGACTTCATCCTCGAATACCCGGCTCTGCAGAAGCTGGTCGCCAGCAAAAATCCATACATGCGCAAAATGATCGACTTCCTGATCGAAGAGAATCCGGAACCGCACCGCCGCACTTTCCTGCGGCCCTTCATGCAGGATTCGCAGGTGGCGGAGTATTGCTCGGTGTGTCACAAGGTTCACCTGGACTACCCGGTGAATCACTATCGCTGGGTGCGCGGCTTCGATGACTATGACAACTGGCAGGCCAGCGGCGTCTCCGGCCTGGGCGCGCGCTCCTTCTATTACCCGCCGAAGCCGGAGAACTGCGTCGACTGCCATATGCCCGACGTGCGTTCCAACGACGCCGGAAACGTGGATGGCTTCATCCACTCCCATCGGTTTATCGCCGCTAATACAGCCCTCCCCTTCGTCAACGGCGACAAGACACAGCTGGACGCCACGGAGCAGTTCCTGAAGGCCAATAAGGTTCGCGTTGACATCTTCGCTCTGTCGCCGGAGACTCAGCCGCTAACCACGAAGACGGCCGCGTCCATGGCCTATGCGGGGCCGCAGCTGGAGACCACGTTCGCGGTGGGCGAGGAGTCGGAAAACCAGATTCCGACGGTGGCGACCGGAGAAACCAGCCTTGCCCCCGTCACGGCTCCTTTGGAGCGCGTGGAAGGGCAGGTGATTCCCGGTGAGACCGCGCGCGTCGATGTGGTGGTTCGCACGCTGGGCGTCGGTCACTTCTTCCCTGGCGGCACCGTCGATGCCTTCGACTGCTGGGTGGAGTTGAAGGCGACCGACGACGACGGCCGGGTAATCTTCTGGAGCGGCATGGTGGAAGACCACGGGCGCGGGCCTGTGGAGCCGGGCGCGCATATGTACCGCTCACTTTCCATCGACGAGCATGGCAATCCGATTCTCAAGCGCAACGCATGGGCGGCGCGCGCCACCGTCTATGCCCATTTGATCCCGCCGGGAGCCGCGGACACGGTGCACTTCCGCCTGCACATTCCGAAAGACGCGCGCGGGCACATCCACCTGACGGCGAAAGTCAACTACCGGAAATTTACCTGGCTCAACACGCAGTTCGCCTTTGCCGGCGTTTTCCACGCCACCGGGCCCAACCAGATGACGAAGGACTACGACGATCGCACGATGACGTTCACCGGCGATACCAGCGAGGTGGCGGGGAACATCAAAGCCATTCCGAACCTTCCCATCGTGGTGATGGCCACGTCCAACGTCGATCTGGCCGTGCTGCCGGCGGGCTCGCCGGTGCCGAAGGCCCGCGTCGATCTGGAAAAGGCCGACTGGCAGCGCTGGAACGACTACGGCATTGGGTTTCTGCTGCAGGGGGATCTGAAGGCCGCGGAAGCTGCCTTCACGCGCGTGACGGAAATCGATCCGAAGAATCCCGATGGCTGGGTGAACATCGGCCGCGTCCGCGTGCAGGAAGGCAACATGGCCGGCGCCCGCCAGGTGCTGGACAAGGCGCTGGCGCTGGCCCCGAGGCTGGCCCGCGCCAACTATTTCTATGCCCGTGTGCTGCGCCAGGACGGCGACTACAACGACGCCATCGCTCGCCTGCGCCTGGTGCTGGCGCAGTATCCTGAAGATCGCGTCGTTAACGACGATCTGGGGCGTGTGCTGTTTCTCCAGCACAAGTACGCCCAGGCGCGGGATGCCTTTCTCAAGACGATGACCATCGACCCCGAAGATCTCGAGGCCAACTACAACCTGATGCTTTGCTATACCGGACTTGGCAACCACAAAGAATCGGCGGCCTATGAGGAGCGCTACCTGCGCTTCAAAGCCGACGAGGCGTCGCAGACCCTCACCGGTCCTTATCGCGAGAAGCATCCCGACGATAACAACGAGCGGCAGCCGATCCACGAGCACGTTTCCGTGCCCCTCGATGTCGCCAACGCCAATAACACGCCAGTGAAGAGCACGGTCGCCTCCCTCGCCCCCGCGTCCTATGCTCGGCACCGGGGTGGCAATTGAAGCGCGCCGCTCTCGCCGTTGGCGTGGCGACGCTGGCCGCCGTTTGTGCGCTCGCCCCGCGTCTGGTGCCTCGCCTGCTGGCCGCGCCTGCCGCGGCCGCTCCTGCCGGCAACGCCAGCCACATTCATTTTGAAGACATCACTCGCGCGGCCGGGATTCACTTCGTGCACAATAACGGCGCCTTCGGCAAGAAGTGGTTGCCGGAAACCATGGGGCCCGGCGTCGCCTTCATCGACTACGACAACGACGGCTGGCCCGACATCTTTATCGTCAACGGCACCAAGTGGCCGGGTCATCCCGGACACGTTTCGACGCCGGTTCTCTACCATAACAATCATGACGGCACCTTCACCGACGTAACGAAGAAGGCCGGCCTCGACATCCCCATGTACGGCATGGGAGTCGCCGTCGGCGACTACGATAACGACGGCTATGACGATCTGTTCGTCACCGCCTACGGGCAAAACCACCTCTTCCATAACAACGGCAACGGCACTTTTACCGATGTGACGAAGAAGGCCGGCCTCTGGGGTCCGAACGAACTGAGCACCAGCGCCGCCTGGCTTGACACCACAAAGGACGGCCGCCTCGACCTGCTGGTCGCCAACTACGTCCAGTGGTCGCCCGCCACGGATCTGTACTGCACGATGGACGGCACCGACAAGTCCTACTGCACGCCGGAATCCTATAAAGGCACTTCCGTGCGGCTGTGGCACAACAACGGCAACGGCACTTTTACCGACGTGACGAAGAAGTCCGGCCTCTACGATCCAACCTCGAAAAGTCTCGGCATCGCGATTTTCGACGCCAACCAGGACGGCTGGCCCGACATTGCCATCAGCAACGACACCCAGCCGAATAAGCTCTACATCAACAATCGCAACGGCACCTTCACCGAGCAGGGTATCCCCGAGGGCATCGCCTACAGCGAGGATGGGGTCGCCCGCGCGGGAATGGGCATCGCTGCCGGCGACTTCGACCACTCCGGCTATCCCAGCCTGGTGATCACCAACTTCTCCAACCAGATGATCGGTCTCTACCACAACGAGCGGAACGGGCTTTTTGTCGACGAGGCGCCCACCTCCGAAATCGGCCGCACCAGCCTGCTCACGCTCGGTTTCGGCTGCTTCTTTTTCGATTACGACCTCGACGGCTGGCCCGACCTGTACGTCGTCGACGGCCACCTGGACCCTGACATTGAGAAGATTCAGCAGCGGGTCCACTATGCGGAGCCGCCGCACCTTTACCACAATCTCGGCGGACACGGGTTTGACGATGTCGCCGCTCTCATGGGCAAGTCCTTTGACGCCCCCCGGGTCGCCCGTGGCGCCGCCTATGGCGATGTGAACAACGACGGCGCGCCGGACATCATCATCACCACCAACGGCGGCCCTGCCGCTCTGTTCCTCAACGAAGGCGCGACGAATCACTCACTGCGGGTGAAGCTGATCGGGACGAAATCCAACCGGGACGGTATTGGCTCTGTGGTCTGGGTCAAGTCGGCAACCACCGGCCAGAAGCAGATGCTCCGCAGCGGATCCAGCTATATGTCTGCCAGCGAACTGGTCCTCACCTTCGGACTGGGGGAATCGCCGAAAGCGGACGTGGTGGAGGTCCACTGGCCCAGCGGCGCCGTCGATCGTATGACCAACGTTGACGCCGGGGAGACAATCACCGTCCGGGAGGGCTCGGGCATCGTCCACCGCCAGCCCTTCGAAAAACGCCGCTAGAGCTGAAAGCACCGATCAACAGCAAAGGGTGCAGGCTCGAGCCCGCACCCCCTGTAACCTGCACCCTGTACCCTGCTTTTCAGTCCCGGCTGTTCAGCTTCGTCAGCAGCCGCAGCATTTCCAGGTAGAGCCACACCAGCGTGACCATCAGCCCGAAGGCGCCGTACCACTCCATATATTTGGGAGCGCCGGCGGCCACGCCGCTCTCGATGAAGTCGAAGTCCAGGACCAGATTGAGCGCCGCCACGCCCACAATCACCAGGCTGATACCGATCCCAATGGGCCCCGACCCGTTGATGGCGCTAAAAGCCCCCAGCCCGACG
Organism: Acidobacteriaceae bacterium; assembly: GCA_049579805.1. Classification (GTDB taxonomy): domain Bacteria; phylum Acidobacteriota; class Terriglobia; order Terriglobales; family Acidobacteriaceae; genus Palsa-343. Next base: position 45,180 of record JBAUOP010000051.1, on the reverse strand, counting down.
TGGAAGAAGCCCAGCACCATCTCCACCATGTAGAAGAGGAAGATCGCGCCGGTAGCCGCCATCACGCCCAGGCGAAACTTCTGCGTCACGCGGATGATGTGGGCGCGGTAGGCCAGCAACAGCACGAACATCGTGCCGAAGGTCAGGCAAACCGCCTCAAAGGCAATGCCCGGATACCGTGCGTTCAAAACCGCAGAAATGCCGCCCAGCACCAGGCCTTCCAGCAGCGCATAGAGGGGAGCCGTCACCGGCGCCCACGTCTTCTTAAACATCGTGACCAGGGCGAAGATCAGGCCGCCGATCAGGCCGATCATGAGCAGCCCCGGCACCACGCCGGAGGTCTCCGGGCTCATCGCCTCGTGCCAGGTCCAGGCCGCGGTCGCCACCGCGCACAACAGCAGGATTGCGGTCTTGTTGACCGTTCCTTCCAGGGTCATGGTCTCGCCCAGGGCCCCGGGTAGTCCTCGAAACACCTTGTCGTTCAAGGTGGGATTCGAGGTCCTCATCAGGTCTGCCAAATCTGTTTCTCCTTCGCCGTCCCTCCCGGCTCTTTCGCCGCACGGAGGTCGCTTCCTCCATGATAGACGGTGAAGGGGGTCTTCCCCTGCTCGCGGGCAACGCGGCAGACCTGTTCCGCGATTTGCAAAAGCTCTTCGGATAATTCGATCGACATCTGGGGACGTCTCCTGTGCAATCTGTTGTTTTGGGGCTGATTGTTCCTGGCGGCCGAGTTTTTCACAGCGACAGGCGGCCTTTCCGGTCTTCGGCGCGACCGGACCAGCGGCGAAAGGGATCCCGGGCTACGGGGCAACACCGGCATCAGGAGCGCTCCTTCTGCCAGGAACAGGGACCCTTACCTGCCGAGCCCCCTTTTCCTGTCGTGAGGACCGGCAGAAAAGCAGGACGCCTCGGACGCCGTCCGCCTCCCTGCCCGGTTCGAGCCTTCGTACCATCGCATGCGCCTTCCTGGGCGTAAAAGGGGCATGCCAGGGCGGCAGCGGTCAACTCCGGACATCGCCCCCGATTCGGCCGCGTCCGCTTCTGCATTCCCGTAACCAGGCCACCCCGCTATACTGAAGTTCCTTAATCGCTCTCCCGGCTGTGGGTAACCGTTGGGTCGAGGCCTGGTCATGTCAGCCACAGCGCCTGGACGGCGCATCGATTCATGGAAGGAAATTGCGGCGTTTTTCGGGCGCGATGAACGAACGGTTCGCCGCTGGGAGAAGGAGCGCTCGCTGCCGGTTCACCGCATCCCCGGCGAACGCGGGGGGGTCTTCGCCTACACCGGCGAGCTCACACGCTGGCTGAACTCGACCTCCGAAGCCGGCGAACAGGGCATCCCAGCCGGGGCAGCCGCGCCGCAACCAGCCCCGACGGAACATGCCCCGACGGCGTCTGCAGCGGAAGCGCCGCCGTCTCTGAGCCGGCCGCGTGCCGGCCGCTTCTGGCCTGTGCCGCTCGCGTTATCGGTCGCCGCCCTCGTCCTGTTGACCTATGCCGGATATCGCCGCCATGCGAACGCCCACAGGCCGCGGCCCGCAGTTCCGGCTGCCTCGGCGTCGGCCCACATCCCCGATCCGGAAGCCGAGGAGTTTTACCTGAAAGGCCGCTACGACTGGGATCGCCGCACGGAGGGCAGCCTGAACCTGGCGGTGGACGCCTTCACCCAGGCCGTCGTGCACGATCCCGGTTATGCCCAGGCCTATGCCGGGCTGGCCGAATGCTACGACATCATGCCGGAATTCACCTCAATGCCGCGTTCGGAGGCATTCCCCCGCGCTATTGCCGCCGCCAGCAAAGCCCTGGCCCTCGACGACTCACTGAGCGAAGCGCACCGCGCCCTGGCCTTCGCGCTGTTCTACTGGGAGTGGAATTTCCCCCGTGCTCTTGCCGAATATCGCCGCGCCATCGCGATCGATCCCCGCGATGAGGAGGCGCACCACTGGTACGCGACTTCTCTGATGACCCTCCATCGCTACCCGGAAGCACTGGCGGAAATCAATCAGGCGCGGAAGCTGGAGCCAACATCGCGCTCGATCCTCAGCGACCAGGCGCTCATCCGTTACTGGAGTGGAGACCACGCCGGGGCAATCGCCCGGCTCCGCGAAATTGAGCGCGCGGAGCCCGATTTTCTCTCCGCGCCGCGGTATCTGGCCGGACTGGCTTTTACACAAAGGGACTACCGCACCTTTATCGACCAGACCCGCAGGATCGGCACCATCACGCACGATCCGCAATACACCGACCTCGCCGCTGCGGCTGAGCGAGGCCTCTCCCGGGGCGGCACTCGCGGCATGCTGGAAGCCATGCGCCCGGTTCAGGAGCATTATTTTCAGACAGGCCGAACCTCAGGCTACGAACTGGCCCGCACCTGCGCCCTCCTGGGCCGCCAGGACGACGCGGTCCGCTATCTGAAAGCCACGATTCAGGCCCGCGACTACATCGTCTTCGGCTCGATCTCGGATCCGGACTTCGCGTCTCTTCGCGGGAACGCGGGTTTCGAGCAGATTCGGCGGCAGCTCCTCGGTCACATCGGCGCGCAGGGCTGAGATAGGTCGCTCACGACGTCTGGTTGTAGCGGCGGGCGGCCGCTTCCCCGATGGTGCGCGCCGCCAGGCCCTCGCGCCCGCGTACTTCGGCTCCGCGCTGCCGGCCGCCCTCCCTGACCGGTGCCGCACCCGGCAGCACCCGATTCACCACGCTCATGGCCCGCAGCACCACTTCCGGCGCGAGTTGCGCCAAGCGCGAGGCGACGATCGCCTGTGGAGTGATGGCAATCTCCGTCTCCCGGCACTGGACCGCGCGCACGATGCGGCGCGCCGCGCATGCCGCGCTGGTGGAAACCCCGGGCAGACTCGCCGCCAGGCTGAACCAGCGGTACTCGCGCTCCGGGTCGCCGGAGAAATGCGCGCTGAGATGCGAACCAGTTCGCATCAGCCCCGGACAGACGGTCAGCACGTGCACACCCTTGGCCCGCAGCTCCGCGTGCAGGCCTTCGGAAAAGCCCACCACCGCAAACTTGCTCGCTGAATACGGCAGCAGATGCGGCACCGCCACCTTGCCGCCGATCGAGGCGATGTTCACGATCGTCCCGCTGCGCCGCGCCAGCATTTGCGGCGCCACAGCCAGAGCACAGTGCACGCCGGTAAAGAAGTTCGAATCCATGACGTCGTGGAAATCCTGCGCGGTCTGGTTCTCCACCGGTCCCACGGTCATCATCCCGGCGTTATTCACCAGCACGTCGATGCGGCCAAAGTGTTCAGTCGCTCGGGTCACGGCCTGTTCCGCTTCTTCCCGCTTGCGGAGATCGGCGGGGATGACCAGGACTTCCGCCTCGCCGGCGGCGCCGCGCTGGGCCAGAATCGCCCGAGCCCGATCCAGTTCCCAGGGATCGCGCGCCACGATGGCCAGCTTCGCTCCGCGCCGTCCAAAAGCTTCGGCCAGGGCCAGCCCCAACCCGCGCGAGGCGCCGGTGACCAGAACCACCTGCCCGCGCAGGCTACGCGGCCGGAACCGCCGCCGCACCAGCATGGCTGCCGCGGTTCCCGCGCATACCACGCTCCCGGCAGCCACCGCCGCGCCACCCAACAAAACCGCTTTCCCTCGATGCATTCGCCTTCTCCGCAATCGATCCTTTGTACTCCCCTGTTGGATGCCTCCGCTACCGTCACACCTCTGAATGGATTCGGGCGTTGAGTTGCCATTACCACGGTTTCGTCTCCGTCCGGATTCCCCGATGGCATCACCGCCATCCCCCCACTCCCGCTGCTACACTCCCCGCAGAATCCGTCCCACCCCGCAGGCCCATGCTCTATACCGCCCGCAGCGCCGCCGTCTACGGCATCGACGCGCACCTCATCGATGTTGAAGTCGACTTTTCCCCCTTCAAGGCCGAGCACGAGACCTTCAACACCGTCGGCCTCCCCGACGCCGCCGTCCGCGAATCGCGTGACCGCGTGCGTGCCGCCATCCGCAACTCGGGATTCGATCTGCCGCCCACCCACATCACCATCAATCTCGCTCCGGCCGATATGAAGAAGGAAGGCTCCGGGTTCGATCTGCCCATGGCCGTCGGCATTCTCGGCGCCTATGGCGCGCTGCACCTGAAAGAGTTGAATGACTTTCTTCTGATCGGCGAGCTCGGCCTCGACGGCACGCTGCGTCCCGTCCCCGGCATGCTCCCGGTTGCCGTGGCCGCTCGCGCCCAGGGCATCAAGCACCTCATCATCCCCAAAGCCAACGCTCGCGAAGCTGCTGTCGTGGACGGAGTCAACGTCTACCCGACCGACTCGCTCCTTCAGGTCCGCGACCTCCTCAACCAGGCCGGCACCGGCGGCATTCAGACCGAGCCTTTCAGGGTCGAAGTCACCGAGGTCCTCGGCGAGCTGCAGCACTTCGCCCTCGACTTCGCCGACGTCCGCGGGCAGCAGACCGCCAAGCGCGCGCTCGAAATCGCCGCAGCCGGCGGCCACAACATATTGATGATTGGCCCGCCCGGCTCGGGCAAGACCATGCTCGCCCGCCGCTTCCCCTCCATCCTTCCGCCTCTCAGCTTCGAGGAGGCCCTCGAAACCACCAAAATCCACTCCGTCGCCGGCGTTCTGGACGCGGAAGCCGGTTTGGTGACGCAGCGGCCTTTTCGAGCCCCGCACCACACCATCTCCGACGCGGGCCTGATCGGCGGCGGCGCGATTCCCCGCCCCGGCGAGGTCTCGCTCGCCCACAATGGCGTCCTGTTTCTCGACGAGCTGCCAGAATTTCCCCGCAACGTCCTCGAAGTGATGCGCCAGCCCCTCGAAGATCGCACCGTGACCATCTCGCGCGCGGCGATGTCGCTCACGTTCCCCGCCGCTTTCATGCTGGCAGCGGCGATGAATCCCTGTCCTTGTGGTTATTTCAACGACCGCAGCCGGGAGTGCCACTGCACCCCGCCGATCATCCAGCGCTACGTCGCGAAAATCAGCGGACCCCTCCTCGACCGCATCGATATCCACATCGAAGTGCCGGCGGTGCAGTACAAGGAACTCCGGGGCGGAGCTGCTGCCGAATCCTCCGCGCTTATTCGTGCTCGCGTGCTCGCCGCCCGCGACCGCCAGCGCGCGCGCTTCGTCGCGGCAAAGGAGAAGATCTTCTCTAACGCGCAGATGGGTACCCGGCAGATCCGCGCCCACTGCGAACTTTCCCCCGAGGCCGAAAAGCTCCTCGAACGCGCCATGCTCCAGCAGGGACTCACCGCTCGCGCCCACGACCGCATCCTCAAAGTCGCCCGAACCATTGCCGACCTGGAAGGCGCCGAACACCTCGCCGTCCCCCACATTGCGGAGGCAATTCAGTACAGGACGCTGGACCGCAGCTACTGGGCCAACTGACCCGGTGAAACCCCACACAAGCCAAACACAGGCTTAAACGGGCCACCCTCGCTTCCCCGAGTAGGCAAGCCGCCCCCTCCATGCAATAGTGGTGAAATCCCCTGCTGCCCAGGCTGTCAGCCGCGGCGGGCAGGCCGACCCCAATGCCCGGAAGTAAGGGAGATGCCATGGCCAGTAACCCGATCGACCGCGGGGCGCCCGCCGACGCGGCACAGCCTTCGCGGTCCGACTGCGCCGGCCAGAATCCCTATCTCCGGATTTTCAAGAGCAACGTCTTCGTCCGCGACCACGACCGCAGCATCGACTTCTATGTGAACGGGCTGGGCTGCTGCGTGGTCGCCGATCGTCGCTTCGAATTCGGCCGCTGGGTGGCCATCGCTCCGCCCGATGGAAGCGCCATTCTGGCCCTGATCGCTCCGCCCCGCGGCTCGGAAAACTACCGCCTCATCGGCAAGCCGACGCAGATTGCCTTCATCGCCGAAGACGTCAACGCCACTTACGATTTGTGGACCAGCCGCGGCGTGCGTTTCGAGCAGCCGCCCCAGCCTCAGTTGTGGGGCGGAGTCTTTGCGCGATTTGTCGACGTGGACGGCAATTCCTTCGAGCTGCTCGGCTCCGACGAAATGAGCCGCCTGATCGAGGCGCAGCGGCGCGCTGCCAGCGAGCGCATCGAGTCCGAGCGGCGCCTGGAACAGGAGCTGCAAATCGCCCGTGAAGTCCAGGCAAGGCTCTTTCCTCAAACCACTCCGCCGCTCCAAACACTCGACTACGCCGGCGTCTGCGTGCAGGCCCGCCACGTCGGCGGCGATTACTACGATTTCCTCTCCTTCGGTCCTAACCGCTTCGGCCTGCTCATCGGCGACATCTCCGGCAAGGGCATCGCCGCCGCTCTGCTCATGGCCAACCTCCAGGCCAACCTGCGAAGCCAGTTGGCTATGGCGCGCGAGCAGCCGGAGCTCTTTCTGCGCAGCGTGAACGGGACGTTCTACGACAACACCGTCGACAGCGCCTACTCCACGATGTTCTTTGCCGAATACTACGATGACGAGCGGCGCCTGCGCTACGCCAATTGCGGCCACCTGCCGGGTTTGCTGCTGCGGACCAGCGGAGAGGTCGAAGAACTGGCTCCCACCGGAACCGTTCTCGGCCTCTTCCGCGAATGGACCGGCCACACTGGCGACTGCGAAATGGCGCCCGGCGACCTGCTCGCGCTCTACACCGATGGAGTGACCGAAGCCTGCAATGCCGACGGCGAGGAATTCGGCCACGACCGCCTGATCGCCGCCCTCCAGAGGCACGCCGACCGCGGCGCCCAGGCGACGATCCGCGCGGTTCTCGACGAAGTCCTCAAACACTCCGTCGGCGAGCAGGCGGACGACATCACGCTGATCGTCGCCAGGTGTAAGGGCAACTGAGCTTTGGGCTGCGCGCCCCCAATACCGTACTCTCGTAACCACGACTTTCAGGAGACCCCTCGATGCGCCGAACGTTCTCCGCTATCCTTCTGCTGGTTCTCGCCTTGCCGCTCATGCAAGCTCAGATTCTCAATCCCGCCCAGGGCCGCAGCCAGGGACGTTCCATGGTCACCACCCGCTATGGCATCGTCGCCGCGGAGAGCCCTCTCGCTGCCCAGGCCGGCGCGCAAATCCTCGCCCGGGGCGGCAATGCCATCGACGCAGCCGTCGCGACCAATGCCGTGATGGGCGTCGTTGAGCCCATGATGAACGGCATCGGCGGTGACCTCTTCGCCATCGTCTACGACGCGAAATCCGGCAAGCTCTACGGACTCAACGCCAGCGGCTGGTCGCCGCAGGGACTCACGCCCGAGTTCCTGCAATCGAAAGGCATCGCGAAGATGCCGCAGTTCGGCATCGACTCGGTCACCGTCCCAGGCGCGGTCGACGGCTGGTCGAAGCTTCTCAGCCGCTTCGGCAAACTCGGCCTGCGCGACGACCTGCAGTCCGCCATCCGCTACGCCGACGAAGGCTTTCCCGTTCCCGAATGGGACGCCGCCTACTGGGAGGAAGCCGCCGGATTCCTCGCGAAGAATCCCGAGACCGCAAAGCTGTATCTGATCGACGGCCACGCGCCAGCGCTCGGCGAAGTCTTCCGCAATCCCGAACTGGCTCATTCGCTGACCCTGATCGCCAACGGCGGCCGCGACGCGTACTACAAAGGACCCATCGCCGAGAAGATCGTCAGCTTCTCCCGGAAGGAAGGCGGCACGATGACCGCCGAAGATCTGGCGGACTTCTCCAGCGAGTGGGTTGAGCCGCTCTCGACCGAATACCACGGCTGGACCGTCTACGAGCTGCCGCCGAACGGCCAGGGCATCGCCGCGCTCGAAATGCTCAACCTGATGAGCCAGTTCCCGCTCGCGCAGATGGGCCACAACTCCGCTGACGCGCTACAGGTCATGATCGAAGCCAAGAAGCTGGCCTACGCCGACCTCCGCCGCTACGTGGGCGATCCGAAATTCAGCAAAATTCCGGTCGCCGGCCTGCTCTCACCCGACTACGCCCGCGAGCGCGCGAAGCTCATTGACATGCAACATGCCAAATGCGATATCGGCCCCGGCCTGCCGCCCGCTGGCGACACCACCTACCTGACCGTTGTGGACGCGCAGGGCAACATGGTCTCGCTCATCCAGAGCAACTACCAGGAGTTTGGCTCGCGCCTCGTCGCCCCCGGCACTGGCTTCGCTCTGCAGGATCGCGGCGCACTCTTCAACCTCGAGGCCCGCGCCCCCGACGTCCTCGCCGGCCACAAGCGCCCGCTCCACACCATCATTCCCGCCTTCATGACTCATGGCGACACGCGCATCGCCTTCGGCATCATGGGCGGATACAACCAGGCCCAGGCCCACGCTCAGTTCGTCTCCAACGTCGTGGACTTTGGCATGAACATCCAGGCGGCTCTCGAAGCCGCCCGCTTCACCAAGATGACCTTCGCCGGCTGCGATGTGAATATGGAAGACCGCATCCCAGCGGACGTGCGCGCAGCGCTCACCGCCCGCGGTCACCAGATCGTGCTGCGCGGCAACTACTCCTCGGTGATGGGCGGCGGCCAGGCCACTGAGCGCAACTTCGCCACCGGCGTCAACTTCGGCGCCTCCGATCCCCGCAAGGATGGCGAAGCCATCCCCGAACCGCTGCCGCATCCTTAGCTGCGAATAGCGCAACCCCCTACACTGGAACGCATGCCTAAACTCCGCGAGGCCGTCTACGGCAAAGGCCACCTCCATCTCATCGCCTGCACCTGCTACCTCCACCAGCCCAAGTTCGGGGAAGAGAAGCATCGCGACGTTTTCATGCGCCTCATGGAAGAGCTGCGCGTCAAATTTCGCTTCGCCATCGCCGGCTATGTGGTCATGCCCGACCATTTCCGGCTGCTCATGCGCGAGCCCGAGATCGATACGGCTGCCAATGCCGTCGAAATGCTGCAGGCTCGCTACCGCCGCCGATATAACAGCTCTGCCCGGTCCGACGAGCAAGTCTGGGAAAACCGCTCCTCGGACACGCACATCGTTGGAGTGGATGCCGCTGCGGCCACCCTGGCCTCCATGCACAAGGAACCGGTGAAGGCCGGGCTCGCCTCCACTCCCGAGGAATGGGCATGGAGCAGCGCTCGAGCCTACTCCGGACTGCCAGAAGGAGTAGTCACGGTCGAGCGGATTCCTGCCGCAACGCCCTGACCCCGCATCCCCGGCAAGCTTGCCCACCTCCCGTAACCGGTTGCCTGCAAAAATGGCATCTTGTCGACGCGCGCGAATGCCGTACTCTCATAAAGGCGTCTTGCTGGAAGGAGACTCATGCGCGCACTCGTCAAGGCCCACGCCGAACGCGGCCTCTGGCTTCAGGATGTTCCCGAACCTGAATACGGCATCAACGACGTTCTCATCCGCGTCCGCCGCACCGGCATCTGCGGCACCGACGTCCATATTTATCAGTGGGACGAGTGGGCCCAGCAGACCATTCCCGTGCCCATGGTCATCGGCCATGAGTTTGTCGGCGAAATCGCAGCGGTCGGGTCGAATGTCTCCGACTTCCGCGTCGGCGACCTGGTCTCCGGCGAAGGCCACGTCACCTGCGGGCGCTGCCGGAATTGCCTTGCCGGCCGTCGCCATCTGTGTGCCCACACCTCCGGTGTCGGCGTGAACCGCCCGGGCGCATTCGCGGAATTCATCGCGCTGCCCATGACCAACATCTGGCGCCACCACACCGGAGTGCCTGAAGAGATCGCCGCCATCTTCGACCCGTTCGGCAACGCGGTGCACACCGCCCTGGCCTTCCCAGTCCTCGGGGAAGATGTCCTCATCGCCGGCGCAGGACCGATCGGCCTCATGGCCATCCCCATCGTCCGCCACGCGGGTGCCCGCTACGTCGCCGTCACGGACCTGAACCCCTTCCGGCTCGATCTGGCCCGCAAGATGGGCGCGACCATCGCCGTCGATCCGCGTCAGACCCCGGTCGCCCGCGTCCAGAAGCACCTTGGCATGCAGGAGGGTTTCGACGTCGGCCTCGAGATGTCCGGCAGCCATCCCGGCTTCACCGAGATGATCGACAACATGGCGCATGGCGGGCGCATCGCCGTCCTCGGCCTGCCGGCAAAATCCATGGAGACCGACTGGCGGAAGATCATTTTCAATATGCTGACCGTCCGCGGCATCTACGGCCGCGAAATGTACGAAACCTGGTACAAGATGTCGGTCCTGATCACTTCCGGGGTCGACATTTCCCCGGTCATCACCCACCGCTTCGGCTACAAGGACTACGAGAAGGGCTTTCAGGCGATGATTGGCGGCGAGTGCGGCAAGGTGATTCTGGACTGGACGACGATCTAGCCAGGGTCGAGCGGTTCTGCGAGCTCGGGCCTCGCTTGCGTCCCGGGGTTCATCTGAACCTCTAATCCGCTTGCAACTGATGCACTACAAACGCTTTCGCCCCCGCGACCGCCTCTGCCGGAGCGTCGCCCCGGAGGAGCCGGCAGAGCAGCGCCGTTGAAAAGGCGCAGCCCGTCCCATGGCTGCTATGCCGCCCTTGTGGCTCGACCCGCTGGCCTGGGAACCATCGCTCCTTCCCCGCCGAAGTACGCAGAAAGTCTTCGGGAGGATCGAGATGGCCTCCGGTGACGACCACGTTCAGGCCCGGCTCCAGGGCCTGAATCCTGGCTGCCACCGTGGGCACAGCCTCTCGCCCCGGAGCCGCTTCCCCCAAAAGCGCGCCTGCCTCGTCCACGTTCGGCGTCACCCAGCCGACCAGGGGAAGCAGCTCGTCAACCAGCCGCCGGATTCCGCCTGCCTCGAGCAGCTCCGCCCCGGAACTCGACCGAATCACCGGATCCAGCACCACCCGCTCCCGGGGAACTCCCGACTCTCGGAGCCAGTCCGCCACCACGCCGACCGCCGACGCCGTCCCCAGCATGCCGATCTTCACCCCCGCGATCCCGGAGAGAGAAACCCCAAAGGCATCCCCCAGGCACTTCAGGGTGTCCCGCAAAAGCCCCGGATTGACTGGATCGACCCTTTTGACCCCCTGGGTTGACTGGACGGTTAGCGCCGTTAGTGCAGTTACCCCAAAAACTCCATGTACCGCCATCACTTGCAGATCCCGGGTGGCCCCGGCCCCACCAGTTGGGTCCAGGCCGGCTATCGTCAGCGCTAATGGCTCTCGCGCTAACTGCTTGACATCATGAGACTTCTGGAGGACAGTCATTTTCGCCTCAGTTCCAGGCAGCGCACTGCCCTTATTCTGCCATCGCACTATTAGGTCTTCTCTCCGGGCGCGGGCCACCGTTCAGGCACCGGAGTGGAGACTGTTTATTTTTTTGCGAACCCGATTGTGCATTCCGGAGTAGCACAAACGGCTGGGTTCTGCAATCCTTAAATTGAAATAAATTGTTTTGCTTGTTTGACTTACGGCGAATAGATTTTTAGAATTTCAGGAGGAGGATCATGCACGCTATCCAACAAATCGATAACGCGAAACGTCCTCGCCGATGGCTCACTTTTGCCGGCGCGGTTCTGGCCATTCTTGCAGGTGTCGCCGGCGCCCAGGCGGCTTCGCCCGCCGACCATGTAACGACCCCGGAGGTCATGGTCCGCCATCATCACTGGTATGAGTTTGGCATCGCGTCCTGGTATGGTAAGTTTTTCCAGGGCAAAACGACGGCGAGCGGCGTTCCTTACAACGAGAACGCGCTGACCTGCGCCCACCGGACGTTGCCCCTGGGCTCCGTCCTGCGGGTCACGAACCTCCGCAATCATCGCTCGGTGGTTGTCACCGTCAATGATCGCGGCCCGGTCCCGGAAAACCGCATCATCGACCTTTCTTATGCCGCCGCGCAGGCGCTGGGATTCAGCGAGCGTGGCCTGGCGCCGGTGAAGGTTGAACTGATCGGACCGAGCGCCCAGGTGGCGGAGTTGCAGTCGCCTGCGGACCTGCCTCCGGCGCGCTAAATACGTTTAAGTCTTTTGTCTGCAATACCTGTCTTGGTTGAGCTGAACCGACGTCTGCTGTTCCTCGGCAGGCCCACGCAACCGGCGGATGGGGCGAAGTTCTGGCCAGGGCAGGCACGTGTATGGCGAGCGAATGCGTTGGGGCGCCGGATCCCGAGCCCTGCTAAGAGTCCTTTCCCTCGGCGGCAGGCGGCTTCTCTACAAGGAAATAGGCCTCAACCGCTCGGCCCAGGGACGTCCGATCGAGGACGGGCGGCCGATCTTCATAGCGGGCTGCCCAGCAGACCTGGTTCACCAGGTCCCGCGGTTGGCAGCCCCGCAGTTCCTGGCCGATGCTCCGAATCGCCCTGGCCAGCTCGCGGACCACAGCTTCGTCTGCCCGCAGCCCCCGCGCGTGAGCCACCCGCCGAAAGATCAAGTAGAACTGATCCTCCGTCGCCGCTTCGACCCGGATTTTGGTCTGCATCCGGCGCAGGAACGCCGCATCCACCAGGTCCGACGGCTCCATGTTGGTGGCGAAGACGACCAGCATCTCGAACGGCACTTCGATCTTCCGCCCGCCCACCAGGGTCAGGAAGTCGATCCCGCGGTCGAGCGGCACCACCCAGCGGTTCAGCAAATCCTCGGGCCTGACCCGCTGCCGGCCGAAGTCGTCCACGATCAGAACGCCGTTGTTGGCCTTCATCTGCACCGGGCCGCTGTAATATTTCGAGTTGGCATTGAACTGAAGGTCGAGCATGTCGATGGTCAGCTCGCCGCCCACCAGGACCGACGGCCTCCGGCACCGCACCCAGCGCGCATCACAGGCGTCCAGCCCCGGGCCCTCGACTTCCTTATGAATGATGGGGTCATAGAGGACGATGATCTGCCCGTCCACTTCGATCGCATGGGGCACCCAGACATCGTCTTCGGCCAGAACCCGCGACATGGTTTCGGCGATCGCCGTCTTGCCCACCCCCGCCGGCCCATGCACGAAGATCGTTGAGCCCGAGTTGAGCGCCGTGCCAATCTGTCCCAGAATCTTTGCGTCGATCACCATATCGTCGAAGGCCCGCTCGACATCGGCCTTCCGCACCACCACCTTGCGCACGCTCTGCTTCCGGACCTGCGCCACGTAGCTGGCCAGCGAAACCGGCACCGCGCCGGTGTACTGGCACTGCGACAGCAACTCCAGGGCGCGTGTGCGCGCCTGAGCCGTAAGGGCGATGGTCGGCACGTTGCCCACCATGCCCGTGACCTGGCAGAGCTGCTCGGTGCGCATCCAGTGCACCAGCTCGTCGGCCACCGGCTGGCTTACATGCAGGCGGCGGGCCAGTTCCCGCGTGGGGAGCGCGCCGCAGACGTACAACGTTTTGAGGGCCAGTTCGTTGACCACGGCCCGCCGGATACCCAGCTCCGCTGTCGATCGCGGTCGATACTCCGGTCCGTAAAGGAGACCGTCGCTCTCGCTCACCGCCTCTTCAGGTCCTTGCGGCAGCTCCTGCTCCAGTGGCGAAAAAATGGCCCCGCTTTCGCTGATTCCGGCCGCGCTCGCCGGCGTCGAGGGTTCCGGAGAAAAGTAATTGACCGATCGAATCGTATCCAGTCTCGATTCAATGGCGGTTTTGGCAGCACTCACAGCAAGGTTCCCTTCTTCGTTTCTTCGGCATTCCGCGCGTTTCGTTCAATCGCCCGGCAGGTGGATTCCTGCCTGCCTTGCCTCCGCGGATTCTGCCCTTGCTGCCGCGCTCTCCTCAGCAGCATCCCTGCGCGTTCACGTTTCAAAGCTGGCCCGGGAACACACGTCCACCCCGACTTCCAGGGCCCAGCCCTCTGTCACGGAATCTTCGCCCTTCGGGACCGTACTCCGGGCGAAATGGCTCTGCTTCAGCATTCCCGTGGGGTAGCAGAATAGTCAATCGAGCGAAAGTGTCATTACGCGAAGACGCAACCTCCGTGCGGTGCCCGCAGTAATCTTTTTCGCGCGGCCCGGGGCTCTACTCTTCGCGGAGCGTCTCCATGGGATCCACGGTCGCGGCTCGCTCCGCCGGCAGCCAGCTGGCCAGCAGCGTAATGACCGCCATGCCCGTCATCGCCATCAGCAGGGCCTCGATATTCGTTGCTTTCAGTCCATAGAGCATTGCGGCGACGGCGCGACCGGCGACCAGCACCAGCACCGTGCCCGCCGCCAGGCCTACCGCCAGCAAAGCGAGAGCCTCGCGCAGCATCAGCGCCACGATTCCGCGCCGTGTGGCGCCCAGGGCCATCCGCACCCCGATCTCGCTCCGCCGCCGCACTACCATCCAGGACAGGATTCCGTAGAGTCCTACCATGGCCAGCACCGCCGCCAGCGCTCCGTAGAAGCCGGACAGGGTGGCCATCAGCCGTTCCCGTCCGAGGCTCTCGAGGATCGAGGGCCACATGCCCCTGGTGGAGGTAACGATGGCGGGATTGATGGCGGTGGCGGTGCGGTTGAGGGAGTGGGCGAGTGTGGCGAGGGGCACATTGGAGCGGACCAACAACGTGCAATCCCAATCCCAGCGCGGCTGCTGATCCGCATCGCTGTAAACGATGGGAGTCATCGTCTCGCGGAGGTCATAATATTTCGTGTCGTGCACCAGACCGATTACGCGGTAAATTTTGTCGGGAGCGCCGCCGTCCTGGCGGATGCCAAATGCCTTGCCCACTGGATCGCCGTGGCCGAGAAACTTCTTCGCAAAAGTTTCATTGACAATCGCGACCGGCGGTGACTGCGGCGTATCGCTGTCGGCAAAGGTGCGACCGGCGATGAGGGGAATGCGCAGGATGGGGAAGTAGCCGGCGCTCACCGGGTCGAAGTTCGTCAGCATGCGCTGGACGCTGTTGTCCGGGACATCGATGAATTCGTCCCAGCCGCCGCCGCTCAAGGGGGCGACCGCGGCTTCTGCGGCGTCCACCACGCCCGGCGTCGCACGCGTTTGCTCGAGCAGGTTCCGGCGGAAGTCTCTCTGCCGGTCCATTGGCAGATGCATTGCCGAGAAGTCAAAATCTGCCACCGTGACCTGCCGCGGATCGAAGCCCGGATTCACGCGGACCAGGTTCCGAAAGGTCTCGACAAACAGAAGCGCCGTGGTGACCAGCAGCAGAGACAGGGCCACCTGGGTGACGATCAGCCCACGCCGCAGCAGAAACCGCTCTCGTCCCGCGGTCATACTGCGTCCACCACTCCGCAGCGCCATGCCCGGATCGGCGCCCGCCGCCCGCAGCGCCGGCGCCACGCCAAAGAAGAGACACGTCCCCACCGCTACCGCCGCGGTAAAGCCCAGTACGCGCCAGTCCATCGCGAGCGACAGGAAAACGGGATCGCTGGCCGTGCCGATGCCGGCAATGAGCCCCCGGCTGAGCCCCTGCGCCAGCGCCGCACCGGCCGCCGCCCCGAGAAATGCCAGCAGGAGGCTTTCCACCAGTACCTGACGCACCAGGCGCGCGTGCGATGCTCCCAGGCTCAGCCGCACGGCCATCTCCCGCTGCCGTGCTCCAGCTCGCGCCAGCATCAGATTCGCCAGGTTCGCGCAGGCAATCAGCAGCACCAGCCCGGAAATCCCCAGCAGCATCCACAGCGGCTGCTGATACTCCTGGCGCAGATCCGAAACGCCGGTACCCGCGGGCAATGCCCGCAAGGTGAACCGCAGATAATCCCGGCGCTCGATGGCGTCGTAATTCGATGGCAGCGTGGCCGCAAAGATCCCCGGGGAAATCGCCTCCAGGTTCGCCGTTGCGTGCGTCAGCGTGCTGCCCGGCTCCAGCCGCCCCAGAGCATCCAGCCACCAGGTTGTCGGTTGCCGCGTCCACGGGGTATCCGGATGCACGACTGGCTCCGCGCACAGCGGTATCGCCACGTCAAAGCTGCGCCCCACTTCCAGCCCCGTGAAGCTCGCCGGGGTCACACCGACAATCGTGAACAGTTGCCGGTCCAGCGCGATCTTTTGTCCCAAAGCGGCTGCGCGCCCACCGAAGTTCCGCTGCCAGAAGCCATAGCTCAGCACCGCCGCCTGCGCACCGCACCCGGTCTGATTGTCACCTGGACCGATCAGCCGCCCGAGTACCGGATTCATCCCCAGCACGTTGAAGAAATCGCCGCTCACCCACATCCCGTTCGCCGGGCGCGCCTCGGAGGCCTCGCCCAGTTGGAATGTTTCGGTACTCCACGCCGCCACATCCGAAAATGCCTGCTGCTTCTGCCGCAGCTTCTGCCACATCGCAAAGGACAATTCCTGTTGTAGCCCGACGGTACTGCCCACCCGGCCTCTGTGGACCAAGTCCACATTGGCCAGCAGCTGCGGGTTGGGCACGGGCAGCGTCCGCAATACAACCGCGTCGATCAACTGAAAGATCGCCGTGTTGGCACCGATCCCCAGCGCCAGTGAGACGACCGCGACCGTCGCGAACAGCGGATTCAGGCGCAGCACGCGCACCGCCATCCGCAGATCCCGTCCCCAACCAGGCCACCAGGCCCTCTGCTCCGTTTCACCCGAGGCAGGTTGCGAAGCGTCTGGACGAAACACCTGCCGTAATTCCGGGCGCAGGCGATCGCCGCTCAACTCTTCCCGAACCCGGCGCTCGGCTTCTTCCCGAGGAACGCCACGAGCCAGCAGATCGTCGTAGCGCTCGCTCGCATCCTGAGCCAGTTCCTCGGCCACGGCTTCTTCACGCCCTGGTTCGAGACGCAGCGCCGCCAGTTCCTCGCGGAGAATGCTCTTCCAGTCGGGGGCTGCTCCCTCAGGCATGCTCCGCTCCCGTGATGCGACGGATGGCCTCCACGAACGCCGCCCATGAATTCCGCTGGGTCTGGAGCGCTTTTCTCCCATCCGCGGTCAGCTTGTAGTAGCGGCGACGACGCTGGCCGGCTTTCTCGACCCACTTGCCTTCGAGAAGTCCGCGTTTCTCCAGCCGGTACAGCAGCGGATAGAAGGAAGCGATATGAAAGGTCAGTGCGCCGTCGGACCGCTCTTCGATGAGCCGCCCGATCTCATACCCGTGCCGCGGCCGATGCTCGACCAGCGACAGGATCAGCAGCTCCGCGCTGCCCTTCTTCATTTCCCGGTCGAACCCTGACTGCTCCATATATGTCATCGCAACATATGTTGCCCCTATACATCGCTTCTTGTCAACCGACGAGCCCATAGCCATAGCTGGCAGCGGTAGCTCGCGGAAGGTGCATCCCGCAAGCGCCAGCCGCCACTACGGGCTGCCAGCTCCCTATTCCCTAATCCCTGTTCCCTATACCCTGTTCTCAATGGATTCCCGCCTGATCGTCGCTCTTGACTTTCCCTCGGCCGAGCCCGCCCTCGCGCTCGCCGACCGGCTCCATGGACACGTCCGCTGGTTCAAGGTCGGGCTCGAACTCTATTGCGCCGAAGGCCCGGGCCTCGTGCGCGAGCTGCGCCGCCGCGGTTTCTCCGTTTTTCTCGATCTCAAGCTGCACGACATCCCCAACACCGTGGCGGCCGCGGTTCGCTCCGCCGCCGCCAGCGGCGCCGAACTCCTCACGCTCCACGCCGCCGGAGGGCCCGCCATGCTTCGCGCAGCCGCGGATGCCGCCGCTCCGCTGCCGAACCCGCCGCAACTCCTCGCCGTCACGGTTCTCACCTCGATGGACCCGGCCCAGCTCGCCGCCATCGGCATCGCTGCTTCTCCCGCCGATCAGGTCCAACGCCTGGGGGCTCTCGCCGCTGAATGCGGCATCAGCGGCCTGGTGGCGTCCGCCGAAGAAGTCGCGGTTCTCCGCGGCCTTTATCCCAAAGCGATGCTCGTCATCCCCGGCATCCGTCCCTCTGGCGTTGCCGTCGGCGACCAGAAGCGCGTCGCGACGCCCGCTGCCGCGCTCGCCGCCGGAGCCAGCTCTCTCGTCATCGGACGTCCCATCACGCAGGCTCCCGATCCCGTTGCCGCCACCCAGGCCATCCTGGCGGAAATGGCGTCTGTCCCGGCAAAGTGCTAAAGGCGCGATCATGGAATCGATGCCCGCGAACCCCGATCCCGGCCCTGAACCGAATTCCTCCGAATCGCCAGCCACGGTCTATCGCCGCTGTCTCGCTGAGAATCACCGCCGCCTGAGCCGCGAGCAGCGCCGCCACATCGTGCTCGGCTCGGCGAAGGTGGCTGATTTTCTCCTGGGCATCGCTCTCGCCGTTTTCATCCTCGCAGTGCGATCCCATTGGATGCTGTTGCTGATTCCCATTGCGATTTTCGTGGTTCTGCTTGTGGTTCACGAACGTGTGCTGCGCCGCCTGCAGAGACGCCAACGCGTCGCGGACTTCTATGCCCGCGGACTTGCCCGCCTTGACGACCACTGGGCCGGCAGCGGCGAGAGCGGCGACCGATTCCTTCGCCCGGAACACCCCTACGCTCGTGACCTCGACGTTTTCGGCGCCGGCGGGCTCTTCGAGCTGCTGTGCACCGCGCGCACCCGTGCCGGGGAAGCCACGCTCGCCGACTGGCTCCTGAACGCCGCTTCGCCGGAAACCGTTCTCGCCCGACAGGGGGCCGTCGCCGACCTCCGACCTCGGCTCCTTCTTCGTGAACAGCTGTTCGCCGCCGGAGAAACGGTGCGGCTCGGCGTTCATCCTGACGCGCTCGCCGCGTGGGGCGAAACCACACCGACCTTCCGCTCTCGGTGGCTGCCATGGATTCTCGGCATCCTTGGGCTCGCCTGGATCGTCATCTTCGCCGCCTGGCTCTTCCACTCAATCGACATGCTCACACGCGGCTACGACATCTCGATCTCCGGCCCACTTTGGTGGAGCTTCCTCAGCCTCTCGGTCGTGAACTACGGGGTCAGCCGTGTACTCAAGCCCCGCGTGGACGCGGCTGCCACCGCCATTGAGCATGCTGCCGAGGACCTCCAGCTGCTCGTTGAAGTACTCACGGTAATCGAACGCGAATCGTGTGAGGCGCCGCTCCTCCGCGATCTGCGCGCCTCTCTGGACACGCACAATATCCCCGCCTCGGTCGCGGTCAGCCGTCTCGAGCGCATCGCGGAATGGCTGGAAGGGCGCCACAATCTGTTCGTCCGCATTTTGTTGGGACTTGCCTTTTACAACGCGCAGTTCACGCTCGGCGCCGAACGGTGGCAGCGCCGTTTCGGGCCGGCGATTCGCGGATGGCTCGAGGCCGTCGGCACTTTCGAAGCGCTTTCGTCGCTGGCGGGATACGCTTACGAGCATCCCGCCGATCCGTTTCCGACGTTTTCGACCGACAGTCCCTGCTTTGAAGCCCGGGACCTCGCTCATCCGCTGCTGCCTGCTGCAAAGGCCGTGGGCAACGACCTCGCGCTGGGCTGTGCCGGCCGCGCTCCGCAGCTGCTGATCGTGAGCGGGCCGAACATGGCCGGCAAGAGCACTTTTCTGCGGGCCATTGGACTCAACGCGGTTCTCGCTCAGGCTGGCGCGCCGGTTTGTGCTGCGTCGCTGCGGCTTTCGCCGCTGGCCGTCGGCGCGTCCATTTGCGTTCTCGACTCGCTGCAAGGTGGGGTTTCGCGCTTTTATGCGGAAATCCAGCGGCTCAAGCTTCTCTCCGATCTTGCCGATGGGCCCACGCCGCTGCTGTTCCTGCTGGACGAGCTACTCTCCGGGACTAATTCCCACGATCGGCTCGAAGGAACCCGGCACGTGGTCACGGCGCTGGTCCGGCGGGGCGGGATCGGTCTGGTCACGACGCACGATCTGGCGCTTACGGCGATTCCCGAGGCGCTGCCTGGAGCAGCCGCCAACACCCACTTCGAAGACAGCATGGAGGATGGGAAACTGCATTTCGACTACCGCCTGAAGCCGGGAATTGTACAGACCAGCAATGCGCTGAAGCTGATGCAGTCGATTGGGCTGGATATTCCGACGGAGTGATCGGGTCTCGTTCACACAGCATGAAAAAAATCTCGCCAAATGCGCATGTATGTCAAAACAAAGTGTTTGCAAAACGGTATGCGCGTAAGTGTTTCAAAACAGAGCACTAGCAGAAGCCATCAAGCGCATGTGATACAAGCAAAAGCACTTAGCCCAAACCATGACGCCCACGGACCGCTGGCGCTGATGGGTTGTTTCGAAGGCAGCCAGGAATCTCAAAGAGCGACGACGGAGCCGGCCTGGGCCGGACGCTGAGGGAGCCGAAAAGCAAAAGCTCTGTACGCGATGGCGGACAGAGCTTTCCCTCGTCTTGAGTGTGGCGGAGGCGGAGACCGAGATCAAGGGAAAACAGCGAGGTGGACGGTACGGAAGTACCGCGAATCGTCGCGACGAGACACGGCTCAGGGAAATCCCTTATGCGTAGCTGGAGACAGCTTTCGCGTTGCGCGCTCCGCGCTCCGCGCGGATCCGCTCGACGTAGCCGCTGTCGCGCAGAGCGGTGAGCGGATCTTCGGGGAGACCGTGGCCTTTGCGCCAGGCGCGGACGGCGGGGCGGACATCCGTCCAGAAAGCCTGGCGGAGGCACTCTTCGGCTTCGACGAGGCGGCAGGCATCCTGCAACTCCGCCAACTCGCCGCGATCGACCAGGGCCGCGCGGGCGTAGATTTCCTGGGCGGCGCAGACGGTCTGCACCATGGCTTCGAGCTTGCCTTTGAGGTTGTGGCTCTGATCGATCATGTACGCCGGCGGCTGGGCGCCGCAGCCGGACCGCGCTTCGCGCCCCTGAACCGCCGAGGCCGCTTCAAAGGACAGGATCTCGTGAAAGATCCGAAACACCTGGTAGGGGTCGATGGAGCCGAGGGTGAGGTCGTCGTCGGCATAGCGGCGGTCGTTGAAATGGAAGCCGCCGAGGATGCCTTCGCGCAGCAGCCAAACCACGATCTGCTCGATGTTCTGCGCTTGATAGTGATGGCCGGTATCCACCAGGACGACAGCCTGGGGACCGGCGTGGCGGGCCAGCAGCAGGGCCATGCCCCAGTCGGCGATATCGGTGTGGTAGAAGGCGGGCTCAAAGGGTTTGTATTCGATGAGCAGGCGCTGGTCGGGGGCGAGGGCGGAGTGCGTTGCGGCGAGGGCCTCTTCCATCCAGCCGATGCGGCGCCGGATGCTCTGCGTGCCGGGGTAATTCGATCCGTCGGCCAGCCAAATAGAGACGTCCGGCGAACGCAGTTCCTTCGCCAGGGCCACGCTCTCCAGCAGATGATCGAGCGCCATGCGCCGCACGGCGGCGTCGGGATTGCAGATGGAGCCGAACTCGTATTCCTGGCGCTCGAAGAGATTGGGATTGATGGAGCCGGCGCGGACGCCGTACTGGCGCTCCAGTGCCTGGATGAGGGGAACGTCGCTGCGACCGTTGGGGAGGTCCCACTCGACATGGAGCGCGAGCGTCGGGCAGGAGCCGGTGAGGCTGTGCACCTCGGCGGCGTCGGCGAATTTCTCTTCGAGGCTGGTGGCGGCTTCGGGCTGGAGGAATTTGCCGAAGCGGGTGCCGGTGTTGGCGAATCCCCACGAGGGGATTTCGATGCGGAAGCTGTCGAGGGCTTGGGCGATGAGGGATTGGGTGTCCATGGAGGGCTCTCAGGCAAAATCGTACTCCATGGGAGATGGTCGGATGGATCATTTGCACGCTGGTAAAGAGGCTCCGGGGCTGAAGCCCGGGCCTGCTTTGCGGGTTTCGTTCCACGGGCTAAAGCCCGTGGCTTTCTCCGTTGTCCCGCTGGCGCGGGACCGCTTCGCGCAGGGGCTAAAGGCTATTGGATTTTGGGCTGTTTGCGGCACGACCAAGGTCGTGCCCTGATACAAAACCGTTCGGTCATCGAGTTCTTCCGCAAGCTGTGAAGCCGTGCCCTTTCAAAGCGAGTCGTTGTTCCGCAAGCTGTGAAGCCGTGCCCTGTTACGAAGCGGCTTGTCGAGATTTGGGGCTTCGCACCCTGGCTCCTCGAACAGCGCGAGGAGCCAAGGATGGGGAACCCGGAATGTTGCGCTGTTCGAAGAGAATGACCTTTCCAGGCGGAGGACAGCGACATACCAATCTCCCGGGTTCGCCTTTACCGCCCCGGCCCTTTTCGATACACTGGTTTCTGTTGTCTCTACGCATTTCGTAAGCAGGAAACCATGCCTAAACTCAAGACGCATCGGGGCGCTGCGAAGCGCTTCAAAAAGACCGGCACGGGCAAATTCAAGCGCGGCCAGTCAAAAATGCGGCACATTCTGACGTCGAAGGAGACCAAAACCAAGCGCAAGCTGGCTCACAGCGTGCTGGTTTCGGACGCCGACCACGCGAAGGTGGCCCGCATGATTCCTTACGCCTGATCTTTCCGGGTCTCCCGGGTGGGAGACTCCCCTCGGCCGGAGCGGTTTCGACTGTACCGGCGAGGAGTGGATCAGGATTGCAGAGCGCGTGAAGAGGCTCTCCCGCCTCCAGCCGCTACACCGGTAACCCATAAGGAGAGAAGACCATGCCTCGCGTAAAACGTGGGACTAAACGCAGCGACCGCCGCAAGAAAATCCTGAAAAGGGCCAGCGGCTACTTCCTCACCAAATCCAAGCTTTACCAGGCAGCTCAGGAAGCCGTGGAGCGCGGCCTGAAGTTCGCCTACAGCGGCCGCAAGCAGAAGAAGCGCCAGTACCGCTCCATTTGGATCGTGCGCATCAACGCCGCCGCGAAGATCAACAGCATCTCGTACTCACAACTCATGCACGGCCTGAAGGCAGCCGGCATCGAACTGGACCGCAAGATGCTGGCCGATCTGGCCGTGAACGACGCCGCTGGATTTTCCGCGCTGGTTGCCCAGGCGAAGACCGCCCTGAGCCAGGCCGCGGCCTGATCCGCCGGCAGGTCCATGCCCATCCTCCTGTCGTGTTCCTGAGCGGGGGATGGGCAGTTTCCTGAACGCTGAACGCTGGATGCGGAACGCTGGTTGTCCCACAGCCAACCCGCGTACACTGTCTTCTCACGAAAGTCTGCTCGGCCATGCCCGTTTCTGACGCCAACCCCACCCCAGCGCGCAAACCCGCGCCCTCGGTCACCTACGCCGATGCCGGCGTCGACCTGTCGGCGGGCGATCGCGCCAAGCAGCGCATCAAGTACCTGGCGCAGCGTACCTTCACCCGTAACGTGCTGGGGGAAATCGGCAGTTTCGGTGGGCTTTTCAAACTCGACGGCAAGTATGAGGAACCCATCCTGGTCTCCTCGGCGGACGGGGTCGGGACCAAGCTCAAAGTCGCCTTCCAGCTCGGAGTCCACCACACGGTCGGGGCCGATCTGGTGAACCACTGCGTCAACGACATCGCCGTGCAGGGCGCGACACCGCTCTTCTTCCTCGACTACCTGGCCACCGGCCGTATCGACAGCGAAACCACGGAGAAGGTGGTCTCCGGTTTGTCCGACGCGTGCCGCGCCAACGGGTGCGCGCTGATCGGGGGCGAGACGGCGCAGATGCCGGGGTTCTATGCCGATGGCGAATACGACCTGGCCGGCTTTATCGTCGGAGTGGTGGAGCGCGCGAAGCTGATCACCGGCGCGAAAATCCATCCTGGCGACGTGCTGCTCGGCTTTCCGTCGACGGGACTGCACACCAACGGCTACTCGCTGGCCCGCAAGCTGTTCTTTGAGGTCGCGAAGTACAAGCCCGAGCAGTATGTGAATGAGCTGAAGGAAAAAGCCGGCGCAGCGCTGATGAAAACCCACCGCAGCTATCTGGGACTGATCAAGAAGCTCACCGCCAGCGACTACGCCGTGGGCCTGGCGCACATCACCGGCGGCGGCATCACCGAGAATCTGCCGCGCATCCTGTCCAAGACGGTCTCGGCGCAGGTGGAACTGCACAGCTGGCCGGTCCTGCCCATCTTCGAGCACCTGCAACAGCTGGGCAACGTGGAGCAGGACGAGATGCTGCGGACGTTCAATATGGGGATCGGGCTGATCGCGGTGATTCCGGCCGAGCGCTTCAAGCGCTGCAAGTCGATGCTCGATCGCGCCGGCGAAAAATCGTACGTGATCGGCCGCATCATCAAAGGCGATCGCAAAGTCCTGTACGTCTGATGCACAACCTTGGGATTCTCCTCTCCGGACGCGGTTCGAACTTCCTCGCCATCGCCGACGCGGTCGATGCCGGAAAAATTCCGGACGCGCGGATTGGCGTGGCGATCTCGAACCTCGCCGACGCGCCAGGGCTGGCCGCCGCCCGTCAGCGGGGCCTGACCGCGGTTGCGATCGAATCCAATGGCCGCAAGCGCGCCGAGCACGACCAGGAGATCGTCGCCTGTCTGCGTGAGCACAAGGTGGATCTTGTCTGCCTGGCCGGCTACATGCGGCTGCTCTCGCCGGGCTTTGTGCAGGCTTTCACGGGGCGCATCCTCAACATTCACCCCTCGCTGCTGCCGGCATTTCCGGGGCTCGACGCGCAGCAGCAGGCGTTTGAATACGGCGTGCAGGTGACGGGGTGCACGGTGCACTTTGTCGATGAACAGCTCGACCACGGCGCCATCATCCTGCAGCGCTCGGTGCCGGTGCTGCCGAGCGACGACGCGCACACGCTGGCGGAGCGGGTTCTGGAGCAGGAGCACATCGCGTATGCGGAGGCGGTTGCGCGGGTGCTGTCGGGGAAGTATGAGATTGTGGGGCGGCGTTATTTGCCGAAGGGCTGATCGGCCGTTGGGGTCTGCGTCAGGAGATTTTGGGCGGCGGCACCGCAGTGAAATCCAGCAAGAGGCTGATCGCCGCTGCGAGCAGGAGCCAGAGGGTCGGCATGCCAATCAGGGTTCCCCAGGCGAGGCTGAAGGGATTCGTGGTCGTGCAGCCTCCATGCACGCACGACTCCAGGATGCTCAGGAACGACGAGATGTAGGTGCCGCTGAGCAGGGACCAAGCAGCAACCAGGCTCAGGCGCGGCAGGAAGAAATAAAGCAGGAAGACGACCAGGCTGAGCGCCGGACACAGGCAGGTCAGGATCAGCAGGATCGAGTGGGAGTGGCTCGCGCCGCCCCACATCCATGCGAACAGGCCCCACCACGAACAGAACACACTCGCCAGGCCGGCCACGGTCAGCAATACAATCTTCCGCACCCAGCCGTTATACAACGGAGGGAGCGATGCCCGACCGACTCTCTCATCTCCATGCCATGGCGTTTGCCTTCGCCGGATTCACGCTGTGGGTCCTGACCGACACCAGCATCAAACTCGTCGGCCAGACGGGACTGCCCTGGTATGAAGTCCTCGCCTTCCTCGGCCTGTTTATGGTCATCTTCCTGGTGGCCCGGGGATGGTGGCGGCACGACCTTGCGGCGCTGCGCCCGCATCGGCTGCGCCCGCAGCTACTGCGCTCCGGTCTGGATCTCGGCAACAACATCTGCGTGATCGTCGCTCTGCGCCATCTCACGCTGACGCTCTTCTACATCCTCATCTTTCTCGCGCCCATCACGGTCTCCCTGCTCTCATCGATTTTTCTGCGCGAGCGCCTTGCCTGGCACAAAGCCCTCGCCATCCTCACCGGCTTTGCGGGGGTGGTGATCGCGGTGCATCCGTGGAGCGGCTCTCGCGAGGCCGACTGGATCGGCTACACAGCCTGTTTCGTCTGCGTGGCCTGCTTTTCGGTCAACATGGTCTGGTCGCGGGTCCTCACGCAGACCGAGAATCCCGAAAGCCTCACCCTCTTCTCCGGAGCGGTGATGACCGTGGTGGGCTTCTCGCTGATGGCCGGCTTTGGGCTCATGCTTCCGCACACGACGCCGATCACGGTCCGCATCGGCGCGCTGCTCATAGCCGTCGGCGTTCTCTGCGCGACGGGCAGTCTGTGCTTTTTCGTCGCGCTCAAGAACACGGAGGCGGCGAATGTATCCCAGATCCACTACACGCAACTCGTCACGGGGGCGCTGATGGCCTGGCTGGTGTGGCGCCAGACGCCGACGCTGCTCACCGTCGCGGGGGCGGTGCTGATCATCGGCTCGGGCCTCTATATTGCCACGACAGGGTCGCGCGATCACCACAGTACCTGGATTTCCCCGCCGGTTCACCCGGATTAGCCTGCACGCTTACACACTTCAGGTCATTCCGCGTCGGAAAGCATGAGGCTAAACTGCGCCTTGGTTGCCGATTGTTCCTGATCGCAGGGTTCAAGGCTTGTCTCGAAAATGGGATACCTGCAGCGAAAAACCGTCGCACTCCTGGCATTTCTGGCCTTCGTCGGCGCCTACACGGCGCTCCGCGACTCCGGCTTCGCTCTCGAATGGGCCGCCGCCGCCAGCTACACCGTCGCCGTCTTCGGCAACGCGTTCCGTAAGCGCGGCATCAGGCTCATCTCCGGCGAAACCTCCAAACCGATTACCGAGATCTTCCTCGGCCACGCGCTGTTTCTCACAGTACTCATCATCATCTTCGTTCTGGGAATGCTCGCCGCCGCTTCCCTGCCCATGTGGCTCACCCAGCCTGTGGGATTCAACCACCTTGGACACCCGTATCCCTCCGGCCTGCGGCTGGTGCAGACCGCTCTTCTTTTCCTCCTCGGCTTCGTCGAGTCCTGGTGGCTGACCGCTGTCAAAACCATCGACCCGAGCAGGCCCAAAGTGATCTGGACGGAGTCCGCGATGCAGAAAGAGCGCATGAACCGGCTGCGCCTCCGCTGAACGGGGATCTCCGCTGGGGCGCAACGGAGCCGCGGCATCCGGCCTTCGATAAAATAGAAGTGAATGGCTGCCTCGCCTGATCTTGTCACTCCCGATCTGATCCAGATCGACCTCGCGCCGCGTCACCCGCTTCCCAAACCGGAGTGGCTGCGCGCGCGCGCGCCCATGGGCGAGAATTACCACGACCTGAAAAAGCTGGCGCGCTCGCTGAACCTGCACACCGTGTGCGAATCGGCGCAATGCCCCAACATCGGCGAGTGCTGGCACCACCGCACTGCCACCTTCATGATGCTGGGCAACCTGTGCACGCGCCGCTGCGGCTTCTGCGCTGTGCCGAAAGGCCGCCCCGAGCCGATCGATTTCGACGAGCCGCGCCGGGTGGCCGAAGCCGTCGCTGCCCTGGGGCTCAGGTTCGCCGTCATCACCAGCGTCAATCGCGACGACGATATCCTCGGCGGCGCCCGCGCCTTCGTCATGGTCATCGAGGAGATCCGGCGCCAGGCGCCCGGCTGCCAGGTGGAAGTCCTTATCCCCGACTTTCAGGGCAATGAGGAGGCCATTCGCCTCGTGGTCGAGGCTCGCCCGGAAATCCTCAACCACAACACCGAATCGGTTCCGCGCCTCTACCGCGCGGTCCGCTCCGGCGCCCGCTACGAGCGCACCCTGCGCCTGCTCGAGTTCGCAAAAGAAATTGAGCCGGCGACGGTGACAAAATCCGGCATCATGGTGGGCCTGGGCGAGGAGATGGACGAGTTGCTGGCTGTGTATCGCGATCTGGCCTCGGCCGGCGTGGACGTCCTGACCATCGGCCAGTACCTGCGCCCATCAAAAGACCATCTCCCCATTGCCCGCTACTACACTCCCGACGAGTTCGCTTTCATGAAGCGCGAAGCCCTGCGGATGGGTTTCCGCCACGTCGAATCCGGACCGCTGGTCCGTTCCAGTTACCACGCCCACGAGCAAAGCCAGGCCCGGGCCGAGGATGCAGCAGCGCAGCGGCTGCCGCTGGTGTGAGCGACAAAGGTGAGTACGCCTGACACCGTTCAGGCCGTGGCTGCAACCGGCTGCTGCAGCTCCTGCGCCCGCACCGGATGGCGCAGGGTGAGAAAGACGGCGGTGATGGCTATGGTGATCGCCAGCCCGAAGCCGAATTCCGTGGTTACGTAAAGGGCGCGCGACTGCGGCAACGTCATGCGATCGAAGATGGCCTGCACAAACAGATTGTGGCTGGCATGGAGCATGGCGCAGGGCCAGAGGCTGCCGGAGCGGAGGCGGATCCACCCCATCACGAACGCCATCGCGATCACCATGGCGGTAAAGCAGGCCAGCGCGTAGGGCTTGGGGGTTCCCGAGTTGTAGTCCGCCAGCAGGAGCGCGGGGTAATGCCACACCGCCCAGATGCAGCCGCTGATGAAGCAGCCCCCGGTGAAGCCGAAACGGCTGGTGAGACGCGGCAGCAGAAAGCCGCGCCACCCGATCTCCTCTCCCAGCGCGGAGGAGAGGCTGCGCACCATGCCGATCGTGGCGAAGACGGCGAGGGCGATCGCGGCAGCGCCGTTCGGCGATCCGGGCATCTCCCAGGCATGCGCCGCGGAGGCCGCAAATGCGCGGTATCCCAGCGAGTGCGGCACGAAGATCCAGCACGCGAGATAGACCGGGACCGCGTAGAGGATGGGCAGAACGTACGCCAGCACCTCGTAGCGCGTCGGTCGCCAGCTCCAGCCCAAAGTAGCCACGTCGATCTTCAGCCAGAGGCAGCTGAGCAGCGCGGCGGTGGCCGGCATCCACATCAGGACGCCCGTCATCAGCCCGCCTCCCACGCCGAGATGATGGGAGCGAACGATGACCGTGTAGGGAATGGCGCTGAGCAGCGCCACCAGACATACATAGGTGAGAATGGGACGGAGTCTGCGATCCATGGGCAACCAGCTTATCGCGTTTTGCAACGTGCGTTGTAGCGATTTCTGCGGGTCCGGAGACCGCCGGCGCTCCGGCCGCCGTCCGTAACGCCCAACATTCTCCTGCTTCGTCGCCATCCGCCGGCGTTGGCATCCTCATGTAGACTGGCCGCCGTTCCGCGTACAATACCTGTTTTGAGCTCGTTTCCTGAAGGGACTGATCTTATGGCAGGTGCATTCATGGCGGGCATTCCCGCCCTCAAGTCCGATTACGCGCAGCTACGCTCCCGCATGGACAAGGCGGTTGGCGATTTCCAGACGAACCTCGGGTCCGTGCGCACCGGCCGCGCGTCCATCCACATGCTCGATCAGGTCAAGGTCGACTATTACGGCACGCCGACGCCGCTGAACCAGGTAGGGCAGCTCACCACTCCCGACCCCAACCTGATCGTTATCCAGCCCTGGGACGCGGGCATCATCGTCGAAATCGAAAAAGCTCTCCGTACCTCCGATCTCGGCTTCAACCCCAACAACGACGGCAAGACGATTCGCGTGCCCGTGCCCCCCATGACCGAGGATCGACGCCGCGAGGTGGTCAAACACCTCCACCGCGTCCTTGAGGACCACCGTACCGCCGTCCGCAATATCCGCCGTGACGGCAACGAGATCATCAAAAAGGCTGTCAAAGACAAGAAAATCTCCGAGGACGAAGAGAAGCGCTCCCTCGAGGAGATTCAGAAGCTCACCGACGAAGAAATCAAGAAAATGGAAGAGATGGCCAAAAAGAAAGAAGTCGAGGTCATGCAGGTCTGACCCTGAGTCGCGCGCAGACAGCAAAGGCCGCCCACAGGCGGCGGCCTTTTCTTCTCTCCTCGAACGTTCGCTTACAGCCCACTCCGCTGCTGGCTGGGGTTATTTCGTGCCGCGATCGCCAGTTGCAGATACGTTCCCCGGCTCAGCTTCAGGTTGCCATTCTGGTCGATGAACGTCGCCGAGTTGTGCCCCTGCACCGCACTCTTCATCTCGACGTGCTTTAGCATCCCGGGCTCCTGCATGTATTTGTCCTTAGAATTGATGTGCTGCGGGGGCGGCGGCAATGTATCGCCCATGGACATATAGCTGCTGCGAGCACTGGTCGGATAGGCACCGATCACGGTTACCTTCACCGGCACCGCCCTGTTGTTCACCTCCGCTTTGGTGAAGCGCAGGGTCACACTCGACGGTCCTCCGTTTTGCGAAGCCTGTACCTTTTCGACTTTCCCCCATATCTGGGTCCCGCCGGGTATGTTGGTGCCATTCGCCAGTTGAAGGCTTCTGTCCAGCCTGGCGCTAACAGCTTCCCCCCGGTGCGCCGACTGAGCGTCCAGTGTGTGATCCAGGCGGGCATTCACCCCTTTCATCTGCCATTGCTGTAGCTGTGCAGAGGACCCATGGGTCGACTGCATGGGCTGAGACGTCTGCGCCATCGCTGATCCCGCCAGCAGAAACGACGCTGTCGCCACGCCCAGGGAAAGATTTCTCAAAGACATTGCCATTCGCATATCCAAACTCCTTTACGGAAAATTACGTGCGCGCACAGCTGCATCCGCGGATCCATCTGCAACCCAGCCGGCCCCCTGTTATCTGTGCGCGTGACTGGCGGATCTTCAATCTCCGCCTGGAGAATTGCGTCGGAAAGCCAGGCTGTCCATTTTTTTGTTTTGCCGGCTCGCAATCCAGGTTTGGCAATTGTCCCGCTCCGCGGAAAACTGCTCTCTATATAATTCGACGCATAGTCGGTCCAAATCGATACTCAAATTCGGCCCCGGCGCGCGAAAAGATCGTTCGCCCGAGGCCCATCGGGTGCGAGGCCTCTAATATTTCCGCAACTGCTACAAATTCGAGACAACCTTCCGATGGACGGCGTCCCAAACAGGACGCAGACAGGAAGGGCCGCCTTGCGGCGGCCCTGGAGGGAAACGACAGACGAACCCGGCTCGACTTACTCCGCCGCGGCCGCCCCGCTCGCGCTGCTGCCGGCCGCGCCCACGCCCAACTGCAGGAACGTGCCAGCGGGCAACTTGAAGTTATCGCTGCTGCTAAAGGTGACTGAGTCACTGTTCTTCACCGCGCTTTTCATCCCCACATGCGACAAACTGCCTGGCTCCTGATCGTAGACGCCGTCCGATGGGACCTGCTGCGGCGCGGCGCTTATCGTCTCGCCCGAACCCTCGAGGCCGCCCGCGGACGACTCAGGATACGCGGCAATCACCGTCGCTTTCACCGGGACTTCCTTACCGTTCTTCAGCTTCGCCGTCGTGAAGACCAGGCTCACGCTGGCCGGGGTTCCGTTCTGCGCCGCTTTGACTTCGGCCACCTTGCCCACCAGTTCAGTGCCCTTCGGCAAATTCAGTCCATCTGCTTTGACCGATCCCGTAAGCCGCGCGGTGACCGGCTCACCGACCGAGGCGCTCTTCGACTCCAGCGTGCGATCCAGCTTCGTTGTCACGCCGGCCAGCGACTGCGCGCCCGCACTCCCCAGGCCCACCAGCGAAACCATGGCCAGACCCAGACTCCAGTATTTCCATGAAGACAAACGCATATGAAGCACTCCTTTGCAGAAACCCTCTGCGTGTACCCGCGCCAGCGGCAACGCAGTGCAGCCTGGACACACATGGACGCCCACGCCGAGGTTCTCGGCGGTCAGGGCACCGGGCATTTCCGGAGTGCGTTGCTGCGAAACCATGCAGCGCGGTCGCGCCGGCGGAATACGACGAGGTTCCGCCTCACGGATCGCCCCCTTGCGGCGTGAACAGCCACTGGAAACAGACGAGAACGACCCAAGCCTGCCTACAGGAAAGAACTCCCCCGCAAGGCAAGAGACAAACTCCCACTGCTATTGACGCACAAGCGCGGGCGGAAGATGCAGAATTTGTGCGTAAACGGGAAAACTTTAGTGTGCGGATACCCGCAAGTAAATCGTTTGTTCAATGAACATTCACATCACGTAGGCCACGCGCTCCAGCTCCTGCTGCATGCGCTCCAGGGAGCACGCATTCCCTTCCAGGCGCAGCACGGCCTCGCGGACGGTCGCCGGATCGGCTCCATAACCGCGGCCCGACAGGAAGGCCGTCACCAGCTCGGCGGCCTGCCATGAATCGACGCCCGACTGCAACAGCTCCGTCCGAAGCCCCGCCAGTTCGTTAGTGGCAAACTTCTCGATTTTGACCTCGCTCGCCATTGCGTCTCTCCGCCTTCGAAATCGTTCCGGGCGCATCGCCCGCCGTTTCGCCGCTGTGTCCCACGCTCAACCCTGCTCCGTTAGACACGGCTCTTTGGCATTAGTGTTGCTGTCGCATTTACCCGCTGTGCCTGGTATTTTCTTCCGAGGCAGATCCCAATTGTGCCCACCGGGGCATCGGCTCGTACACTAGAGAGTGGCTTCATCCCAACAAAATCACGACGACAAGGCAACCTCTGCCGGACCCTCCTGGGGTCTGATGCTCTTCATCATCCTTGTCGCCATGCTCATCGCTTCCGGCATTGCCTGGGCTTTCATCCATCCCATGTTTCACCCGCACTAGTTTTTTCTCCTCACTCGCCTACAATCACATCGGAACGTTCGCGCTTCCTGTTCACTCGTGCTCTCCTCGGAGAACTATGGTGCGTGTCGGACTCACCGGCGGCCTCGGCAGTGGAAAGTCCACCGTCGCCGCCTTTCTGCGCGAAGACGGTTTTCCCGTCCTCGAAGCGGACGCCATCGCCCGCGAGTTCATGGAGCCCGGCCAGTCAGTCTTCCGTGCGATCGTCGAGCACTTCGGTCCCGAAGTGCTGCGCGGCGACGGCTCTCTCGACCGCTCCCGTCTGGCCGACCTCGTCTTCCATCAGGGGCGCCTTCCGGAGCTGAACCGTATCGTCCATCCGCCCGTGGTTGCCGCGCAGGAGCGCCGCATGGCCGAAATTTTCGGCCGCGATCCCAGTGCCGTTGTCTTCGTCGAATCTGCCCTCATCTTTGAAGCCGAAGCCTGGGGAACCGTTCCCGGATGGCGACGCCGCTTCGATCGCGTCGTCCTCGTCACCGCCCCCGACGATCTGAAAATCCAGCGCTTTCTCGCCCGCATCCTTCCCGCCGACGCCTCGCACGAAGACCGCGCCTGCGCCGAGCGCGATGCCCGGGCCCGCCTGGCAGCGCAGCTCCCCGACTCCGTCAAGATCCCCCGCTGCGACGCTGTGGTCGACAACGCAGGTTCCCTGGAAGCGACACGCGCCCAGGTCGATCGACTTGCCGCTCGCCTGCGAGCCGAAGCCGGCGGCTCACCCGACGCCCCGGACCGCCGCTCCTGACTCCCGCCACTCTGGCATGGCTACAATGAAATTGGCCTACCGGACCTGCGCGCCTGCCTGCCGGCTCATCTCAACCCTGCAGGGTGCCGCAGTCTCTTAGCCGCACGTATACAACTATGACCTTTCGCCGCATCTTTCTCGTCTCCGTTTTTGTGGGAGCCTTCGCTTACCTGATCTCCTTGTCCAGCTTTCACAATCCCTTCTGGCAGGTGACGCCCTCTTCGCTCACGCTCACGGAAGCCCAGGCCGCTCCCGCCTTTAATCCCGAAGAGCTGAACAATATCGCCGTCTACAAACGCGTCGTCCCCTCGGTGGTCAATATCACCGCCGGCACATTGACACTCGACTTCTTCTACGGCCTCGTGCCTCAGGAAGACCAGGGCTCCGGCTTCATCCTCGACAAGCAGGGACACATCCTCACCAACTACCACGTCATCGCCAACGCGCGAAAAGTCGAGGTCCAGACCCACGACAAGCACCGCTACACCGCGCAGATCATCGGCAGCGATCGCCTCCACGACCTCGCTCTGCTCCAGATCAACGCACCCAATCTGACTCCCGCCGTGCTCGCTTCCTCGCACGATCTGCAGGTGGGGCAGCAGGTCTTCGCGATCGGCAATCCATTCGGCCTGAGCGGCACCATGACCGCGGGCATCATCTCCGCCATCCGCTCGGTGCGCGGTCCCCAGGGCGCACCCATCGAGAACGCCATTCAGACTGACGCCGCCATCAATCCCGGCAACTCCGGTGGACCGCTGCTCAACTCCCAGGGCGAAGTGATCGGCATCAACTCGATGATTGCCCAGAACGGCGCCGAGCAGAACGCCGGCATTGGCTTCGCGATCCCCATCGATACCGCCAAAGCCGTCCTCAACGACATTCAGAAGTACGGCCATGCCCGCCGTCCTTCGCTCGGCATCCGCACCCTCGCCATCGGGCCTGATCTCGCGCAGCAGATGGGCCTCCCCGCGGAATATGGCGTCCTCATCGAAAACGTTGTACCCGGCGGCGCCGCTGCGCGGGCCGGCCTCCGTGGCGGCAATCAAACTGCCTACCTGGGCAATGAGCCGATTTCGATCGGCGGCGACCTCATCGTCGCCATCGACGGCCAGCAGATCACCAACTCGCAGGACCTCGCCGAGATCATGGACGAGCACCAGCCGGGTGACACCATCACCGTCACGTTCTACCGCGGCCGCCGCAAAATGACCACCCGCGTCACCCTCGGCGAAGCCCAGGAAACCACAGTCTGATGCCGCACTGGACCGCAGCCTCCATCCCCTCCCAGCGCGGTAAGCTGGCGTACATCACCGGGGCGAACAGCGGAATCGGCTTCTACAGCGCGCTCCAGCTCGCCCGCGCCGGCGCTACGGTGATCCTCGCCTGCCGCAAGCGCGCCAACGCCGAAGCCGCGCGGGCTCGCATCCTGACCGCCGTTCCTGCGGCCGAGCTTGAAATCACCGATCTCGATCTGGCCGATCTTGTCTCGGTCCGTTCCGCCTCCGAGCACTTCCTGGCCTCCCGCCGTCCGCTCGATCTGCTCATCAACAACGCCGGCGTCATGGCCCTCCCCGAGCGCCGCGTCACGCCGGATGGCTTCGAACTGCAGCTCGGCACCAACCATTTCGGACACTTCGCCCTCACCGGACTGCTATTGCCCGCGCTGCTCGCCGCGCCCGCTGCACGCATCGTCACTGTGAGTTCGATTGCGCACCGCGGCGCGACGCTCGACTTCAGCAATCTCAACTGGGAGCAGGGCTATAAACCGTGGCCCGCTTACCGCCGCACCAAGCTCGCGAATCTCCTCTTTGCTTTTGAACTGCAGCGCCGCCTGGAGCGAGCGCACGCGGCAGCAAGCAGCATCGCCGTCCATCCCGGTGTCTCGAATACCAACCTCTTCAAGGCGGGACCCGGACAGGGCGGCGGCCTGCTCGCCAAAATCATCCCGCTCTTCATCGCGCTCGTCGCGCAGTCGGAAGCGCAGGGCGCGCTTCCCACGCTGTACGCCGCCACCTCCCCCGATGCGCAGGCCGGCCACTTCTACGGTCCCGATGGGTTTCGTGAAATGCGCGGCTATCCAGTGGAAGTTCGCGCCGAAGCCCAGGCCTACGATGAGAACGCCGCCGCTCACCTGTGGAATGTGTCGGAGAAACTCACCGGCGTGCGGTACAACTTGCCAGCGGGAAGCCGGTAGCCCGGAGCTTCCAGCGCTGTACGCCCTACGCTGCTGCTTCATCTCATCCTAAGCCTTACTTCCGGCCGCACCAGATACAGGAAGAGCACCATGTTCACCGCGGCCATCCCCAGCAAGGGCAGGTCATGGAACTCCACGAATCGCCACATCTGGTAGACCCCGGACAGCAGCACCGTCGCCAGGGTCAGCGCCCAGCCCCAGCGCTTCTGCCGCAGCAGTCCCTGCCCGGCCACCGCGAACGCGATGCAGAACAGGTAAACAAACTTCGGCAGCTTGTGCTCGGTCACGCCCAGCACGCCGAGGATGCAGAGCAGGAACATATAGAGTCCCACCGCTGCGACTCCCGGCAACGCCTTCTGCCTGGGCTCAGGGCTCATAGCGTGTGCAGATACGCCAGCAGGTCCTGGAGTTGCTGGTCGTCCAGTTGATTACCAAAACCCGGCATCATATTGCGCCCCTGCAGAATCACGGGGGCGACGCGCGCGTCGTTGGCCGGCGCCCCGCTCGGCAGATACTTTTTGCGAAACATCCCAAACAGGCTCGGCCCGTGCAGATCGCCCGTGTGATTCGCATAGTGACAGCTCGCGCAGTACTGCTGATAGGCCGCCCGGCCTCGCGCCTCCTGGGGAGTCAGTTCACTCACCGGCTTCGACGGCGCCAGCTTCGGCCCGCACCCCACGGCCAGAAAGCCAAACAGAATCGCTACTGTGACAAATCCAGTTCGCACCATGCCAGTCTCTTTCACTCGTGCCATCCTGCTCAACTCTACCCTCTCAACTCTAATCTCCGCGTCAGTTCCTCTCCGCCACCGCGCGCACCACATCGTCCATCGCATCCCGCGCCGCGTCGCCCTGCGGGTCCCTGTCATTGCACAGGATCGAAAACACCAGCGTCTTCCCGCTCCGCGCAGTCAGATACCCGCTGAGCGCGTTCACCTCCGCCAGCGTGCCAGTCTTCGCGAACACCCGCCCTCGCAGCGCGTGCTGGAAGCGATCCGACAGCGTTCCATCCGCGCCGCCCACGGGCAGAGTCGACCGATACAACTCGCCCCAGGGCTGGCGCGCCGCATACACCAGCAACGTCGTCGCGGCCCGCGGCGTAATCAGATCGTTGGGCGACAAACCCGATCCGTCATAGAACAGAAAATCTCCCGGATCGACGCCCGCCTGAATCAGAAACTGCCGCACCACGCGCGCTCCCTGGGCGATGGTTCCATCGTCTCCCTCCAGACGCCCAAGCAGCCGCTGATACAGCTCCGCGTGCAGATTCTGGCTGACCTTATTGGTCACGGTCACGTCCTCGGCCAGCGTCGGTGACACATGCGTGGCGAGGACCCGCAGCCCGGTTACCGGCGGCGCAATGGTCGCGATGTTCAGAGGACGCAGCACCACCGGTTGCCCGACCTCCGCGCTGTAGTCTTCGGTGTCCTCAGAAAGCCGATGCCACGCCCGCGCCGT
The DNA here is from genome assembly GCA_049579805.1 of Acidobacteriaceae bacterium. GTDB lineage: Bacteria > Acidobacteriota > Terriglobia > Terriglobales > Acidobacteriaceae > Palsa-343. Next base: position 8,939 of record JBAUOP010000051.1, on the reverse strand, counting down.
CCCGGTCACGGTCAGGCCTCGCGCCAAGAGCATCTGGCGCAGCGCCACCGCCGCAAACTCGGCGGGATCCTCAATGGCCAGTGCCTCGTGCATGCCATTCGGCGTGATCGAACCAAACAGCCGAATGTCCATACTGCCCGGCGCCCGATCGATGCCCGAATGCGCCGCCGTCCCCGGCGCCGCCAGCATGAGCCCGTTCTCCACCCGGTAATACGGCACATCGGGATTCCACGCCACCACCCACGACTTCCCGGCGTCGACTGCTCCGCTCTCGCCCGGCGCCTCGACGGTCCCGGTCGCCCCCGGCGTCACGTTGAGAAACTGCACGTTATCATTCACCGTCAGCGCGGACACAGGGGCGCCATAGTCCCACAGCAGATCGTCCCAGCCCCAGTCGCCTCCGTACCGCTCCCACACAAACCAGCGGTCGTCGCCCACAACATCGCCATCGATGCGCTTCACGCCAGCAGCGACAATTTGATCCGCCATCGACTCCAGAGCCTGCAGGGGCGGATTGGGCCGCTCCGTCTTTCCCTCATAGGGATAGCTTCGGCCGGACAGGGTCGGATCGCCCGCGCCCAGCAACCGCACATCGCCTGTGAGCGTGCCCGCCGCGTCCAGCGTCCCCGAGGTCACCGCCGTCGTTGTCCATGTGGCGTTGGAGGGGACCAGATCCAGCAGCGTCGCCGTCGTAAACAGCTTCGCATTCGAGGCCGGCTCGAACATCTGCGCGTCATTCAACGCAAACACCGGCTTGCCCGCGAGCGTCACCACCGAAATGCCCCAGTGCGCCCGCGCCACTGCCGGATTCGCCAGGATCTCCCGCACTGCCGTTGCCAGCGGCGCTCGCCGCGACGATCGTCGTGCATGATGTCGCGCCGCAACTGCGCCCGGCGCTGTCAGCGCCAGTAAACACACGATTGCCACAGCGCACAGGTGCTGCCGCCGCACCTTCATGCCACCCATTGTCCAGGGGATTCGCAATTCTCCTGGAGTGTAGCATCGTTGCCAGCATGACTTTCACACGCCGGCTCGCCTGCTCCTGGCAGCTCCGCAACCGCTCCATCGCGCTCGGCTCGCGCACCCTCGTCATGGGCATTCTCAACGTCACACCCGACTCGTTTTCGGAGTCCGGCGCGCACCGTGACACCCTCGCGGCTACCGAGCACGGCCTCACGCTCCTCGATGAGGGCGCCGATCTCCTCGACATCGGCGGCGAATCCACGCGGCCGGGCGCGACCCCGGTCTCCCTGCAGGAAGAGCAGGGCCGCGTCCTGCCTGTCATCGAGTCGATCCTGCACCGCCGCCCCGGCACTGTGATCTCGATTGACACTTATCACGCGGAGACGGCACGCGCCGCAGTCGCCGCCGGCGCTGAAATCGTGAATGACGTCTCCGGATTTCTCTGGGACGCTGCCCTCGCCTGGGCGTGCGCCGAGCTTCGCTGCGGCGTGATCCTCATGCACACGCGTGGACGCCCCTCCGACTGGCGCACGCTCCCGCCGCTCGAGCCTCAGGAAGTCCTGCCGCTGGTCCGCTCGGGGCTCGCGGCCGCGCTTGACCGGGCGACGACAGCCGGCATCGACCGCGCTCGCATTGTGCTCGATCCTGGCTACGGTTTCGGCAAAGTCTTCGACGCCAACTACCCTCTTCTCGCCCATCAGCACGAACTGCTCGCTCTCGGGCAGCCGCTGCTCGCCGGCGTCTCGCGGAAATCTTTTCTGGCGCACACCCTCGCGCAAAGTCTGCCAGCGGCGATTGCCACGCCTCTCGCCGTTCTCGTTCCGCCGGCCGCTCGCGGCAATGCGACCCTCGCTGCTGTCACGACGGCCATCCTCGCGGGAGCGTCGATGGTTCGCGTGCACGAGGTCCGGCCCGCTGTCGAAGCTGCCCGAATTGCGGATGCCGTCCTGCAGGCGCTCTGAAGAGAGCGGCCGCCGTTGCTACACTTTCCTTATGGCCACTGCTACAGGTATTTCCCCGGGGATCCTCGCCAAATATGAGGCCGTGATCGGGCTTGAGGTCCACGTACAGCTGCTCACGGAGACCAAGGCGTTCTGCGGCTGCCCAAACCGGTTTGGTGCGCCGCCGAATACGAATGTGTGCCCCGTGTGCCTTGGGTTGCCAGGCGCGCTGCCGGTGCTCAACCGGCGGGCCGTCGAGTTCGCCACGCTGGCCTCGATGGCGCTGCATTGCGAGGTGCGGGAGCGGTCGGTCTTTGCGCGCAAGAACTACTTCTATCCCGACCTGCCGAAGGGTTATCAGATCTCCCAGTTCGACAAGCCGCTGGCCGAGCATGGATGGATCGAGATTCCCAGCGGCGTCGGGAAGAAACGGATCGGCATCACGCGGCTGCATATGGAAGAGGACGCGGGCAAGTCGATGCACGACGGGTTTGCGGATTCGGCGAGCCGGACATATGTGGATCTGAACCGCTGCGGCACGCCGCTGATCGAAATTGTGAGCGAGCCGGACATGCGGACGCCGGACGAGGCGTACGAGTACCTGACGCGCCTGAAGGAGATCATCGTTTACACAGGCGTGAGCGACGGCAACATGGAAGAAGGCTCGCTGCGCTGCGATGCCAACGTGAGCGTGCGGCTGCGAGGCGCGGAGAAGTTCGGGACGAAGGCCGAAGTGAAGAACGTCAACAGCTTCCGGTTCATCCGCGCGGCGCTGGAGTACGAGATCGAGCGGCAGGTGGAGATCGTCGAGTCGGGCGGTCGGGTGGTCCAGGAGACGCGGCTGTACAACGCGAACGAGGGGCGAACGTACTCGATGCGATCGAAGGAGCAGGCGCATGACTACCGGTATTTCCCCGAGCCGGATTTGCCGCCGCTGATCGTTTCCGACGCGTGGAAGACGGAGATTGCAGCGCGGATGCCGGAGCTGCCGGAGGCGCGGCGGGGGCGGATGATCGCCGAGTACGGGATCACAGAGCAGGATGCGCACACGCTGACGGCAACGCGGGCGTTTGCCGACCAGTTTGAGGCGGCGGCGCGGGCGGCGAAGAGTCCGCGACGGGTGGCGAACCTGGTGCAGAGTGAGCTGACCATGCGGCTGAAGGCGGCGGGGCTCGAACTGGAACAGTCGCCGATCACCATGAAGGGCGTGGCGCAGGCGGCGGATCTGGCCGAGGAGGGCAAGCTCTCATCGAAGCAGCTGAAGCAGCTCTTCGACCTGTGCTTCGAGAAGGGCGAGGACTTTGGGCCGGTGTACGAGCGGGAGAAGCCGCAGCAGATTACGGACACGTCGGTTCTGGAGACGATGATCGACGAAGTGATCGCCGCCAATCCAGCGCAGGTGGAGCAGTACCGGAAGGGCAAGAAGACGGTGGCGGCGTTCTTCGTCGGGCAGGTAATGAAGGCATCGAAGGGGCAGGCGAATCCGGGGCTGCTGAACGAGCTGGTGGCCAGGAAACTCGACGGCTGAGGAGAGACTTCACCACAGAGGACACGGTCATGCGCCCCGAACTGCCGGGCCGTTTGAGGTGCGGGAAACCGACTTTGCGGAGGCGATCGAGTTTTCATGCGGAACATTCCACCGCGCGCCAATCGATCGGCCGGCGGCGTATCCTAACCGGGGTTTTCGCGGTACGCCGCCCACGGCGTCCCAAATTCCACCCCCGGGAAGAACTGTGATTGCTGGACGGCTGTCGATTCCCCTGCGGGGTGCGCTCTCTGTTCTCGGCGGACTTATCCTTGTGGCGTCTGCGCCTTCGTTCGCTCAGACCGGCCCGGGACCCGCGAGTAGCCCACCTGCTCAGGCGCCCAGCGTTGAAGTGAACGTGAACCGGGTCCTTGTCCCGGTCGTCGTCCGCGACAAGCAGGGGCACGCCGTCGGCGACCTCAAAGAATCCGACTTCACCGTCTTCGACGATGGCAAGCCGCGTGCCATTTCCGGCTTCTCCATCGAGCGCCATCGGGGCTCCGTGGAAAACAGCAGCTCGGCCGTGCCGACCCCCTCTTTGCCAGCGGCTCCTGCGCCCGCGGTCTCCGGTCTGCCCGACCGCATCATAGTGCTCCTGTTCGACGATCTCGGGCTCGATCATGAAGACCTCGCCCACGCTAAGGCGGCGGCCCTCGCGGCGCTGCCCGGCATGCTCACCGGCTCCACGATGGCTGCGGTGGTCACCCTCTCCGGCTCGCTCAACAGTGGCATCACCCGCGATCCGGCAAAGTTGCAGGCCGCCATTGCCAGAATCGAGCCCAACCCCGTTTTTCGCTCCGCCGGAGGGGGTTGTCCGGAGATCAGCTACTACCAGGCCGACCTCATCGCCGACAAGAGCGATGACAGCGCCCTGCAGGATGCTGCTCGCCAGGTGCTACAGTGCAATCCGGGCATGGATGTGAGCACCAGCTATGAGGTTGCCGTGCGTCTCGCCTCCGCGAAGGCGCGGCAGGTGTGGGCGGAGGGCCGGCAGGAAATCCACCTCACCTACCGCAACATCGGCGAATATGTGCAGCGCATGGCCAAACTTCCCGGCCAGCGTATCCTTCTCCTCGTCTCGCCCGGTTTCCTTCCCCTGGGGCAGGAGGGTCTGCTGGACGAATCCCAGGCTATCGATTTGGCGGCGCAGTCCAGCGTGCTCATCAGCGCCCTCGATGCGCGGGGTGTCTACACCGACGCGCCCATGGCTGCCGATTCCGCGCCCAGCTTCAATACCGTCGGCGGGGCCGGCGGCAGCGTCGCGCTCCAGGGAAACTACCGCCGCACCAGTCTCATGATGGCCGGCACGGCGATGGGCGCCCTCGCGGCAGGCACCGGCGGCAGCTTCTTTGAGAACAGCAACGACCTCACCGCCGGCTTCCGCTGGCTGACGGCCGGGCCGGAAACGATCTATCTCCTCGAACTTCCCCTCAACGGAATTAAACCCGACGGCAAGTACCATCGCCTCAAAGTGAAGGTCGATCGCGACGGCGTCGACGTCCAGGCACGCCTCGGCTACTTCGTCCCGAAACCCGAAAAGAAGAAAAAATAGAAGTGGCTCCGTCAACGGCGAGAGACCTTGCCGCCGGAGGAACTACGGTTTTAGACTCCAGGCGCGGCGCATTGAGCCACCGGCTCGCCGCGATCGAGTCTAAAGCGTCGGGGCGAGGGAGCGGGATGCCATCATTGCGGCGACTGACCGAGCAGAGTTCTCGGGCACTGGCTGTGGTGCTCATCGCGGCGGCATCGGCGGCGGCGCAGGCGGGCCCAGGGAGGGCCGGTACACCGGAGGAAACAGGACCGTCCGCGGCAGGGGCGAACGACGCGGCGGAGGGGCTGATGCACCTGGATGTGGTGGTGACGGATGCGGCGGGACGGGCGGTGACGGGACTGGGCGCCGGAGATTTTACGGTGCTGGACAACGGACGGCCGGAGGCGATTCGCTCGTTTGCAGCATCCCGCCGGGAGGATGCGGTCCGGGTGATTCTGGTGCTGGACACGCTGCAAATTCCCGATGCGCTGGCGCGGGCAGAGCGGCTGGCGGCGATCGCTTTTCTGCGGGAGAATGGCGGTCATCTGGCGCAGCCAACGACTGTTTTCTCTCTGACGGCGGCGGGCCTTTGGATGGTGGCGGACCTGTCGCGGGACGGGAAAAAGCTGGCAGACGATGTGGAGCATGATCGCGAAACGGGCCTGGTGCGGGGGTTCCCGGAGGCGCTTGCTCGTGCCGCGGTGATCCAACTGCCGGCGTCGCTGGAGGCACTCCAGGCGCTGGGGCAGATTGCGACGGCGGAGCGGCGCGTGCCGGGCCGCAAAGTGCTGCTGTGGCTGGGACCCGGCGCAGGCATGGGTAGCGATGCCTATGCTGCCGGCGCCAGCCCAAAATCGGACACCTTCTACACCATTTGCTGGTTCTCGATCCTGTTGCGCGATGCGCGGTTGACGCTCGACAGCTTTTCGGCGGGCCAGACGAATCCTTCGCAGCAGTATAGGGCGTACCTCCACGGAACCACGCGCGACCATGCTGACCCGATGTATCTTTCGCGCGAGGTGCTGGCGGAGGAGAGCGGCGGGCAGGTAATCGACCGCAGCTTCGATCTGGTGGAGGCGCTGAACCAGTGCGTGCGGGAGGCGGGAACGTACTACGCGCTGTCGTTCGATCCGGCTCCGGCGGCATACGAGGAGGAGTACCACACGATTCAGGTGAAGGTGAGCCGGCCGGGGCTGACCGCGCGGACGACGACGGGCTACTACGGCGAGCCGTATGACTCCGATGAACTGCGGCTGGGGGTGCGGCGGGTGACAGTGGCGGCGATGGACGTGCTGATGGCGACGCTGCAAGCCGAGCCGGATGGGGCAGCGGCAGAGGAGTTGGGCGAGCTGCGACTGACGGAGCGGGCGAGCGATGCGACGGCGGCGCGCTGGACGGCGGAGCTTCGCGGGAAGAAAGCACGGGCCGCGCTGGAGGGGCTGACGGACGAGGCAGAGTTCCTGCCGCTGCCGGCGGGGAAAGCGCCCGGCGATCTGGCGCCGGATGCGATGGCGCAGTGGGCGATTCTGGCGCGAGCGCATACGTATCTGAAGGACACGATACCGAATCTGCCGAACTTCTTCGCGCGACGAACGACCGTGCACTACGAGGAAAGCGCGCAGTACAAGGAAGCCAGCCTGCGGGTGGACTACCGTCCGCTGCATGTGGTGGAGACGACGCGGGAGACGGTGGTGTACCGTCACGGCGCGGAGATTGTGGAGAGCGGCGGCCGGGGGCATGAGGGGATGCGGCCGTGGCTGACCACCTACGGGACGTTTGGGCCGGTGCTCGACATGGTGCGCGATGTGCTGGCGAGCGGAGTGATGTGGAGCCGCTGGGACGAGGAAGCGGGGAGGAAGGCGGCAGTGTTCCGGTATGCGATTCCGCTGGCAGCATCGCACTATCAGGTATCGGGCTGCTGCCGGCCGGATGGCGACGGCCAGACTGGGTTTCAACGCTACGTCGGGTATCACGGCGAGATTGCCATCGATGCGGCGAGCGGCGCGATCCTGCGGATCGAGGCCGATGCCGATCTGGCGCGAGGAGTGCCGCTGGACGAGGGCAACCTGGTGGTGCGCTACGGGCCGGTGGAGATCGGGGGGAAGACTTACGTTTGTCCGCTGCGCAGCGTTTCGCTGTGGCGGTCGCTCTCGGAAAGCACGCTGCGCGACTGGGACGAGAAATTTCTGACCTGGGGACCGTACGAGTCGATGGTGAACGATATTCGATACAGCGACTATCACATATTTCGGGCGAAGGTGCGGATCCTCCCGGCGGGGGAGCCGTGATTTAATTCCGGACCGGGCGGCAGCATCATTCGAGTACCAACACCTGGGCGCATCTTTTGGGCGTTCGGGAGGAGCGTGCGCTGGGACGGCAGTCAGGATTTGCCAGGAGAACACCGCCGGACCATCTCCACGAGCGCTTTGCGTGTTTCCTGCGGGGTGCGGACCTCGGAAGGGAAATTGATGCGGGCGCCCTTCATGCCTTCGGCGGTCTTCAGGCGCAGCGAGAAGCCGAGGCGGTCGATGGAGGTCATCGCCGCTTCCGAGGCCTCGAGTCCGGCATGGGCGCGCGCCAGCAGAATCATGGAGTCGGCATGGTCGGCATTCATGTGGGCGAGAATGCCGGGCGCGGATGGGGCAAGAGGGTCAGGGGAAGCTGCTTCGTACTCACTGGCGTCGACCCAGCCCATAACGCCAAATCCGCCGACGTAGTAGAGATCGACAGGCTGCAGGCGGTGGAAACTGAAGTCGGGGAAATCGACCCAGTAGCGGCTATTGGGATGATGCGCTTGATAGATTTCACGCACTGCGGGGAGATCGTCCGCGGGGACGGGCCGGGCATCGCCGATGAGGGTAGCGCGGGCTGCTCCCAGAGGGTCGCCGTCGGGAGTGGGCTGGGCGACAAAGAGGCTGCATTGCGGATCGGCACTGAGGTTCTGGGTGTGCATGGCCATACTGCTGATGAGGAAGATGGGACGGCCGGCAGGATCGAGGGCAAAGGGCATGAGCGAGCCGAAGGGAAAGCCCGGATGGCGGCGCGACAGGGTCGAGAGCGTTCCGATAGAAACGAGCGAGGCCAGGGTGCGGGTGCGCTCGGCATGGCTCGGCTCAGGGAGCTGGGGCGATGCGGGGCCTGTGGGTGCGTGACGGCGCGCAGCGGCGGATTCCTGTTCAGACATGGGGTTCCTCCTGATCAGGGTACGGCAGGAGGGGGTGCGTTGCGGAAATCGGCTCGGGCTTGCTGGGACGAAGGCAAACCATCACCGTGCCATCGTGCAGACCTGATGGGGCTGGGCGTGAGAACGAGGCCGCAGGGAGGGCTTGACGTCCCAAATCGGTTCTACGTGCAGTACTGGGGGCCGAAGCAGGGAGCCAATTCGATGGACGATCCGGGATGAGGGGAGTTTGCTTCTTGCTGTGGGGTGAACCTGGCCGGGAGGCACCGTGGGGGGTGGGACTTGCGGGGGGCGGATTAGTCTGGTTCTCATGCTGCCACTCAAGATCGGCGGCTTTCAAGCCACTTTTCTGCGTGACTCGAACAGCTTGTGGAAACGGGCCACAGCAGAGTGAAAGCCGTCCCTCAGCGGCTCAAGCCGGATTCATTCCGGGCCAGTTACGGCACGGCTGAAAGCCGTGCCCTTTCAAAGCGGTGGTTTTTTCGCGAACTGTGAAGCTGTACCTTTCAGAGCGAGTCATTTTTCGCAAGTGCTCTTTCGGGGCGAGTCTTTTTTGCGAGTTGTGAAGCTGTGCCCTTTCGGGGCAAGTCGCTTTTTGCAAGTTGTGAAGCTGTGCTCTTTCGGAGCGAGTCGTTTTTCGTAAGCCGTGAAGCCGTGCCCTTTCAAAACGGGTCGATTTTTCGCAAGCGGTGAAGCTGTGCTCTTTCGGGGCGAGCCGTTTTTCGGAAAGCGTGAAGTCGTGCTGCTCTTTCGGCGCGAGTCGTTTTTCGCAAGCGGTGAAGCTGTGCCCTTTCAGAA